>JACQZW010000044.1 GCA_016213675.1 Acidobacteriota bacterium
GCGCTGGCTGGTCGTGCGGCACGAGCGGGCGGCCTACGCCGGTGGCCCGCCGCCGCCGCGCCGCGAGGTCGCCGCCCACGCCCGCGCCGCCGCCCGCGCACTCGCCCAGAAGAGATAGTCCCGGGTCCAGGGTCGGAAGGGTCGGATCGCCGGTGCCGGCCTGGCGGCCGGCTACGACTTCTGGCCTGCCGGGGCGAGCTTGGGCACCGGGCCGGCGAGGAGCGCGGCGAGCCCCAGGCTGGCCGCAGTCAGCGGGATGGCGGCCACGACGTCGACGACGTAGTGGTAGGTGAGCAGGACGGTGGCGAGGATGAGCAACGCGCCGATCGGCAGCAGCGTGTCGTAGAGCTTGCGGTTGCGTCGCCGCGCGCAGAACAGCACCGCCAGCGTCACCATCGTATGTCCGGACGGGAACGCGTCGGTCTTGGTCTTCTCCCAGTGGTCGAGGAGGTCCCGCACCTTCTCGCCGACGAGGCCGGGCGGCAGTGTCGTGTAGCGCTCCTGGGCCACGGTGGTGCGCGGGCCGTAGGCCGGGACCACGAAGTAGCCGGCGTAGGAGACGATGAACGTCACGACCACCGCGGCCGTGGCCCGCGGCAGGAACGGGTCGCGGCGGGCCGCCAGGGTCACGACCAGGGCGATGGCGAGGAAGAAGAACGTCGAGTAGGCGAGCGTCAGCACCTCGGCGAACCACGTCGGGAGCGGGATGTTGTACAGCGCGGCCTGGGTCTCCGGGCCGAGCAGGCGGCGGTCCAACGCCTCGAGCTCGGCGTCGTAGGTGTTCGGGTTGATCAGCGGGATGAGGCGGCCGAGGTTCAGGAAGAGGTACGGCACCACCGGGACCGGGAGCAGCTCCTTGAGCCAGTAGCGCCACCCTTCCTGGCCTTCGCCGAGGGCGAGCGCGGCGACGGCGAAGAGTAGGGCCACGGTGACCAGCGAGCTCCGCGTGGCGAGGGGCACCGACGCCGGGTTGGCCACCGCGAAGGCCGCGAGGGCGGTCAAGGCGAGAAGGAGCACGGCCTCGCCGACGCGCAAGGTCGTCTTGCGGGGGCCTGGAGCCGAGACTATGATGGGATTCGTGCCCAGAAGACTCCTCGGTGCGTGCTGCCTTTTCGCGGTCCTGGGCGCGCCGGCGCTCGCCGGGCAGCGCGTCGTCGTGCTGACCATCGATGATAGCATCCAGCCCGCCTCGCTCCGTTACCTGAAACGCGGCCTCGAGACCGCGGACCGCGGCGGCGCCGAGGCGACGATCATCGAGCTCAACACCCCCGGCGGGCTGCTCACGTCGCTGCGCCAGATGACGACGGCGATCACCGGCGCCGAGCGCCCGGTGGTCGTCTACGTGACCCCCACCGGTGGGCAGGCCGCGTCGGCCGGCTTCTTCCTCGTCGTCGCCGCCGACGTGGCGGCGATGGCGCCCGGGACGAACACGGGCGCCGCGCACCCGGTCGGCGGGCAGGGCGAGGACCTGGCGAAGACCATCGGCGAGAAGATCACCAACGACGCGGCGGCCCTGATCCGCTCGCTGGCCACCCAGCGCGGGCGGCCGGCGGACCTCGCGGAGAAGGCGGTCACCGAGTCGCTGTCGTGGACCGAGCGCGAGGCGCTCGACAAGAAGCTCATCGACATCGTGGCGAACGACCGCGCCGAGCTGCTCAAGAAGCTCGACGGCCGCACGGTCAAGCGCTTCGACGGGCGCGAGGAGACGCTGCACCTCGGCGACCCCGAGGTGGTCGGCGTGGCGCCGAGCGCCACCGACAAGCTGCTGTCGGTGATCGCCCACCCGAACATCGCGTACCTCCTGTTCCTCCTCGGCCTGGTCGGGATCTACTTCGAGCTGTCCCACCCCGGGGCGATCCTGCCTGGAGTGCTCGGCGGCGTGGCGATCCTCCTGGCGTTGTTCGCGCTCTCGGTGCTGCCGGTCAACTACGTCGGGATCTTGCTGATCCTGCTGGCGATCGTGTTCTTCATCGCGGAGGTCAAGGTGACGAGCTACGGGATGCTCACGGTCGCCGGCCTGGTGAGCTTCGTGCTGGGCTCGCTGATGCTCGTCGACTCGCCGATCCCGGGCATGCGGGTGAGCCTGTCGGTCATCCTGCCGGCGGCGGTGGTGGTCGCCGCGGTGTCGATCTTCCTCCTGACCCGCGTGCTCAAGAGCCATCGGACGGTGCCGATCACCGGCGCCGAGGGGATCGTCGGCGAGGTCGGTGAGGCCGTGACGCCACTCGACCCGAGGGGCCGAGTGTTGGTCCACGGAGAGTACTGGGAGGCCCAGGCGGACCGCCCGGTGGAGGTCGGCACCCCGGTCAGGGTCGTGCGTGTCGCGGATCGCAGGTTGGACGTCGAGGTGGTGGACAAGGGTCCCGCGGCGCGGGACTAGGAGGCAACCGTGTTTCAGAACATACCGGGGCTGGTGATCGCAGCGTTCATCGTGGTGCTGATCATCTCCAGGTGGATCAACATCCTCAAGGAGTACGAGCGGGGCGTCATCTTCACCCTCGGACGGGTGGACAAGGACCCCAAGGGCCCGGGGCTGATCTTCGTGCTGTGGCCGATCCAGCGCATGGTCACCGTCAGCCAGCGCACCGTGGTCCTCGACATCCCGCCGCAGGACGTCATCACGCGCGACAACGTGTCGGTCAAGGTCAACGCGGTGGTGTACTTCCGCGTAATGAACCCGGTGCGCTGCATCATCGAGGTCGAGAACTACATCTACGCGACCTCGCAGCTCGCCCAGACCACGCTGCGCTCGATGCTCGGCGAGGTCGTCCTCGACGACCTGCTGGCCGAACGCGAGAAGCTCAACCTCCGACTGCAGGAGGTCATCGACCGCCACACCGACCCCTGGGGCGTCAAGGTCGCCCTCGTCGAGGTCAAGCAAGTCGACCTGCCGGAGTCGATGCAGCGCGCCATGGCCCGTCAGGCCGAGGCGGAGCGGGAGAAGCGAGCCAAGATCATCCACGCCGAGGGCGAGTTCCAGGCGTCGCAGCGGCTCGCCGATGCGGCCGAGGTGATCCAGCACCAGCCCGCCGCGCTGCAGCTCCGCTACCTGCAAACGCTCACCGAGATCGCCGCCGAGAAGAACTCGACGATCGTGTTCCCGCTCCCGATCGACACCATCAAGCAGTTCCTCGACCTCGGCAAGGACAAGTAGCGAGTGCCGGGCAAGTACTTCGAGATCATCGTCAGCGGGCGGCAGCTCGCTGCGTTCGTCGCCGGCGTCGCGATCCTGATCCTGGGATGCTTCGGGCTCGGGGTGGTCGTCGGGTTGCAGCAGCCCGCGACGGTGCACCCCGAGCCGGTTCCGGTCGCCGACCTCACGTCCACCGCGCCGACGTTCCCGGCGCCGGCGTTCGATCCGTACCCGAGCCCGGCGCCGGCCGCGACGTTGCCGCCGATCCCCCTCGAGGCGGCGCCGCCTCCGACCGCGGACGCCGTGCCGGCCACGCAGGTCCCCGAGCCGCCTGTGCCGACCGCGGCGCCGCCGACCGCGGTGCCGCCGACCCCGACCGAGGCGGCTCCCACGGCGGCGCCCGCCTCAGCCGGGCGGTGGGTCCAGGTCGCGGCGCTGTCGAGGAAGGACCAGGCCGACGGCGTGCGGACCCGGGTCATGGCCGCCGGCTACACCGCCGGCCAGGTCGTCGTGCTGCCGGCGTCGGCCGGGAAATACCGCGTCCGCCTCGGGCCTTTCCCCGACGAGGAGAGCGCGAAGCGGGTGGCCGCCCGGCTCACGGCCGGCGACTTCCCCGGCGCGTTCGTCGTGAGGGAATGAACGACACCCTGCCGGCCTGGATTCGCGCGCGCAAGCTGCGCCTCGGCGACCTGCACGACATCCGCTCGGTGATGGCGCGCGGTCGCCTGCACACCGTGTGCGACGAGGCGCGCTGCCCCAACCGCAGCGAGTGCTTCTCCCGCGGGACCGCGACGTTCCTGATCATGGGCGACGTCTGCACCCGCTCGTGCCGCTACTGCTCGATCGCCCACGGCCGGCCCCGCCCGCTTGACCCGGAGGAGCCCGCCGAGCTCGCCCGGGCGGTCGTCGCCATGGGCCTGAAGCACGTCGTCGTGACCTCGGTGGACCGCGACGACCTGCCCGACGGCGGCGCGACCCACTTCGCGGCCGTCATCCGGGCGCTCCACGAGCTCGAGCCGCGGCCGACCGTCGAGGTGCTGACCCCGGACTTCCGCGGCAACGCGGCGGCGGTCGAGGCGGTCGTCGACGCCGGGCCGGACGTCTACAACCACAACGTCGAGACGGTGCGCCGGCTCTACCCCGAGGTCCGCCGGCAGGGACGCTACGACTGGGCGATGGAGGTGCTGCGCCTGGTCCGCCGGCGCTCGCCCGCGATGGTCTGCAAGTCGGGGATCATGGTCGGCCTCGGCGAGGAACGCGCCGAGGTCGAGGAGACGCTCTCGGACCTCGCCGCCACCGGCTGCCGCGTCGTCACGGTCGGCCAGTACCTCCGCCCGACGGGCCGGGAGGTCGAGGTGAGCCGCTATTGGTCGCCGGAGGAGTTCGCCGCGGTCGAGGCCCACGGCCGCGCGCTCGGCCTCGAGGTCGTCGCCGGCCCGTTCGTCCGCTCCTCGTACCACGCCGAGGAGGCCCTCCTCCGCGTCGGCTCTGCCGCCAGGTAGGTCCCTTCCTCCCTCGGGCCTCCTGAGTGGCCCTGGGCGACTGGGGGCTAGGTGCGGCCGATGCGGCGTTCGATCTCGGCGTGGGGGAGGCGGAGGACGATCGGGCGGCCGTGCGGGCAGCGGTGCGGCTCGCGGGTCGCGGCCAGGTCGCGCAGCAGCCGTTCGGCTTCGGCGGCCGACAGCGGCTGGTGCTTCTTGATCGCGGCGTGGCAGGCGAGGGAGGCGGCGAGCCGTTCGCGCAGGGTGTCGCCGGGGACACCGCCCTCGGCGAGGTCGTCCAGGAGGCGTTCGACCGTTCGCGCCGCCGCGGTCGCAGCGATCGTGGCAGGCAGGCCGAGGACGCGGACGGTGTTGCCCGAGGCCGGCTCGACCTCGACGCCGAGCGCTTCGAGGTCGCCGGCGAGCTCCTCGGCCAGGGCGACGCGGTCTGGGGGCAGCTCGACGACCTCGGGAACGAGGAGCCGCTGGACCGGCGCGGCGCCCCGGGTGTCGAGGAGGCGCTCGAACAGCACGCGCTCGTGGGCGACGTGCTGGTCGACGAGGAGCAGCCCCTCGCCGTCCTCGACGACGAGGTAGGTCCGCCTGTACTGGCCGACGTAGCGGCCGTAGGGCGTGGCGGGCGCAGTGCCGGGCTCCGGGGACGGCCGGCCGGGGAGCGCTTCGCCGACCGCGGCCGGGACGAAGGCGGCAGGCTCGTAAGAGGTCGGCGCTGGGAGCCCGAACGGCAGTCCGGGGCGTGCCGGCGCCGCCGGAGTGACCTGGACGACACGGCGGATGTCCACCGGGCCGTGCCCGGCGACGATCGCCTGGGCGAGCGCCGAGGTCACGGCCGCGACGGCGCGGCCGGGCTCGGCGAAGCGCACCTCGGCCTTGGTCGGGTGCACGTTGACGTCGACCTCGGAGGCGGGCAGGCGAAGGGCGAGGTAGGCGTCGGCCTCGGGCCGGCCCGACGGCCCGCGCAGCGCACGATTGGCCGCGCCGATGAGCAGGCGGTCGCGGACGACGCGCCCGTTGACGACGAGGACGGTGTTGCGCCCGCCGCGGGCCGGGACCAGGAACCCCTCGACGGTCAGCGAGCCGCTGGCATGGCGGACCGGGATCGCCGTGCGGGCGCGGTCGGCGCCGACCAGGTCGGGGAGGCGCTGGGCGGCGTCGCGAGCGATCGGGAGGTCGAGGAGGGTGCGGCGGCCGTGCTCGAGGGCGAAGGCGACGTCCGGGCGCGCGAAGGCGAGGGCGGTGAGCGTCGCGGTGGCGTGGCGCAGCTCGGTGGCCTCGGCGCGGAGGAACTTGCGGCGGGCGGGGAGCTGCTCGAAGAGGTCGCGGACCTCGACGCGGGTGCCGCGCGGGCGGGCGCACGGGCGGGTGGCGAGCGCGCGGCCGAAGCGGACCTCGACGCGGGTGCCCTCGCCGTCAGCCGTGGCGGTCTCGAGGACGAGCCTGGCCGCGGCGGCGATCGACGGCAGCGCCTCGCCGCGGAAGCCGAGCGTGGCGATGCGTTCGAGGTCGGCGGCGCTGGCGATCTTCGAGGTGGCGTGGCGCTGCAGCGCGAGGACGGCGTCGTCGGCGTCCATGCCGTGGCCGTCGTCCTCGACCTCGACGAGGTCGCGCCCGCCGGCCTCGAGACGGATGCGGACCCTCGTCGCGCCGGCGTCGATGGCGTTCTCGACCAGCTCCTTGACGACCGAGGCGGGCCGCTCGACGACCTCGCCGGCGGCGATCTGGTTGATCAGCGTGTCGGGAAGCAGGCGGATGCGCGGCACGCCGCGAAGGTACACGAGCGGCAGGGCGCGGGGAAGCGGGCGCGTGAACGTGCGTACAATGTCGGCCGGAGGCGCCCGTGGACTTCGAGCTTTCCGAGCAGCAGCGCATGGTCCGGGACATGGTGCGTGAGTTCGCCGCGGAGCAGTTGCGGCCGGGCGCCGGGGCGCGCGACGAGAGCGGGGAGTTCCCGCACGAGATCTTCAAGGAGCTCGGTGGGCTCGGCCTGCTCGGCATGCTGGTGCCGGAAGAGCTGGGCGGTGCCGGGATGGACGCGCTGTCGTACATCTTCGCCATCGAGGAGATCGCCCGGGGCGACGCCTCCGTGGCGGTCGGGGTGTCGGTGACCAACTCGGTGTGCCAGTGGCCGATCCTCCACTTCGGCAGCGACGAGCTGAAGCGGCGCGTGCTGCCGGCCCTGGCGAGGGGCGAGGAGCTCGGCGGGATCATGCTCACCGAGCCGGAGGCGGGCTCGGACCTCGGGTCGCTGCGGACCAGCTACCGCCGCGACGGCGACCGCTTCCTGCTGAACGGCGCGAAGGCGTGGATCACCAACGCCGGCGTCGCGCGCCGCTTCGTGGTGCTGGCGACGCGGGACGCGAAGCTCGGCGCCAAGGGCGTGTCGGCGTTCGTGCTCGACGCCGAGCAACCCGGCGTGCACGTCCACCAGCCGGAGAAGAAGATGGGCCTGCGATCGTCGAAGACGTCGATGGTGACGCTCGAGGACGCGGTGGTGCCGGCCGGCGACCTGCTCGGCGAGGAGGGGCAGGGGTTCAGGATCGCCCTCGCCACCCTCGACCACTCGCGGATCGGGATCGCGGCCCAGTCGCTCGGGATCGGCCAGGCGGCGATGGACGAGGCGTTGCGCTACGCGAAGGAACGGGTGCAGTTCGGCAAGCCGATCATCGACCACCAGGCGATCGGCTTCCGCCTCGCCGACATGAACACCGAGCTCGAGGCGGCGCGCTGGCTGACCTACCGGGCGGCGTGGCTGTCGGAGCAGGGGGTACGGACGACCCGGTCGTCGGCCGAGGCCAAGCTGCTGGCCAGCGAGACGGCGAACCGGATCGTCGCGCTGGCCGTGCAGGTCCACGGCGGCTACGGCTACTCGCGGGAGTACGCGGTCGAGCGGCTGTACCGCGAGGCTCGGGTGACGACGATCTACGAGGGCACGAGCGAGGTGCAGCGGATGGTCATCGCCCGCGCCCTCAAGGAGCTCGCCACCACCGCCCCGGCCTAGCTCCCTCGCTGGTCCCAGGCCTCAAGCCCCAAGCCGCGCCAGCGCCGGCGGTCCGGCGCTGGCGCTGGGCATCTACCTGTCCTCGACCTTGATCGAGATCGCCTTCGGCTTCGCCTCCTCGCGCTTGGGGAGCGTGAGGTGCAGCACGCCCTGCCGGTAGACCGCGTTGATCTTCTCGGGGTCGACGTTGGTCGGCAGCGTGAACGAGCGCTCGAAGGCGCCGAAGGCACGCTCGACACGATGGTAGGTCTGGCCCTCGGTCGCCTTCTCGAAGTTGCGCGAGCCCTTCAGGGTGAGGATGCCGTTCTCGACGGAGATCTCGACGTCCTTTGGTTCGATACCGGGGAGCTCCGCATGCATCTCGAGGGAGTCCTTGGTCTCGCGCACGTCGACGGCGGGAACCCAGCTCCCGGTGATGACCTCGTCGTCGCCGTGGCGACCGTGCCCCCATGCCTCGTCGAACAGGCGGTTCACGCGGTCCTGGAGAGAGGTGATTTCCTTGAACGGGTTGAGTCGAACGATGGTCGGCATCTCGGTGCCCTCCTTGGCCGGGCCGGTACGTCAGCCCCGACGACAATATGAAACATGAGTGTAATTTTGTCAAGTTCTGAGGTTGCTTGATTTTCATATCTGCGCGTCAATGACTAATGTTCGATGGCGTCGAAGTCCAGGCCAAGCCTACCCAGAATGTCCCGGCCGGAGACGCGTTACTCTTGGCGACATGTTGATCGAACTCCTGCTCCCGTTCCTGCTGGCCAGTCCGACGGCGATCGGTGTCCGGGTCGAGCTCGCGGCGCTCGGGAAGGGTGCGTCCGGGACCGTGGTGGGTGTCGCGATCCAGGTCGCCCCGGAGGACCGTGCCCGGCTCGGCGATCGCGCGGCCATCGAGGTCAGCCTGCGGCACGGGGAGCAGGTCGTGGACCGCGGCCGGGTCGTCGTCGGCCTCGCCGCGGACGGCAGCGCGATGCTCTTCCGGGAGTGGCCGGTCGGCGCCGGGGCGGTGCGGGTGGAGGTGGCCTCGCTCGACGGCAGCCTGCAGGGAGGATGGCGCGGGGAGTTCGTCGTGCCCGCGGAGGAGCGGCCGTTCGAAGCCCCGCCCGGTGCGCCGCCCGACGCGGTCGCCCTCGCCGGCACCTCGCCGGTGACGGAGGGCGGCGTGCGGTTCCTGGCGCCGGGACGAACCGGCGGCATCGGAGCGGTCCAGCTCGAGCTGCAGGTTCCCGCCGAAGCCGCCCGGGTCGAGTTCTTCCAGGACGACCAGATGCTGGTGACCCGGCGCAAGGCCCCGTGGACCGTCTCGGTACCGCTCGGGGAGGTGGCGCGCCGGACCACGGTGAGGGCGACCGCGTACCGCGCCGACGGCGGCGTGCTGGGCGAGGACGCGATCGTCCTCAACGGGGCGGGGAACCAGCTCCCGATCGAGATCCTCCTCGGTCCGGCCCCGGCGTCGGGGGATGGCGACCGGCTCGTCACGGTCGCGGTGGCCAACGGCCAGGCCGTCGCGGAGGTCGTGCTGCGGCTGGACGAGTCCGTGGTCTCGCGCTGGACCGCGTGCCCGTGCGCCGTGCGGGTGAGCACGAAGGAGCTGGCGCAGGGCCGGGTGCTCACGGCCGAGGCGACCAACCCGCGGGGCGTGCGTGGCGAAGCGGTCCGCCTCATCGGCGAGTCCGGGTTCGTGGCCCAAATCAGGGTCGAGCAGGTCGAGCTGCCGGTCGTCGTCTTCGATCGCGAGGGGAAGCTCGTCACCGACCTGCCGCGCGACGCCTTCCGGGTTCTCGAGGACGACGTCGAGGTCCCTCTCGATGCCTTCGCGACGACCGCCGATCTCCCGCTCTCGCTGGGTGTCGTGGTCGACGTCTCGGGGTCGATGCGGGACGCCTTCGCCGAGGTGCGCAAGGCGGTCTCCGGGTTCGTCGGCGCGGTCGTGCGTCCCGGCGACTCGGTGTTCCTGATGACGTTTGCCTTCGAGCCGCGGGTCGAGGTCGAGTGGACGCGCGACGCCCGCCCGGTCGTCGAGCGGCTGGACCGGATCACCCCGGATGGCGGGACCTCGCTGCACGATGCCGCGGTGCGGTCGCTCGAGCAGTTCCGCGGCCGGCGCGGGCGGAGTGCCGTGGTCCTGCTCACCGACGGCGACGACACCACCTCGCGCACCGGTTGGGACGTCGCATTGCGCTACGCCAGGACGGCGCGGGTGCCCGTCTTCACCATCGGCTTTCGGATCGGAGTGCTCGACTTCTTCGTCCGCGAGCACCTCAAGGACCTGACTGCGGCCACCGGCGGAGAGTCGTTCTACGCCGGGAAGGGCGCCCTCGACGACGTGTACCGCCGGATCTCGGACCAGCTCCGCGCGCAGTACCTCCTGTCGTACCGGTCGCCGTCGACGAAGGGCGCGCAGGAGTTCCGCAACGTGCGGGTCGAGGTCAAGGGCGACGGACTCGTCGCCCGTACCATTGCCGGCTACTTCCCGAGCATGTAGCGGGGCTTCCCGCCGCGCTGCGGGCTCGGCCCGGGGCCGGCGCTATACTGCGAAAAAGATGGCCCCGAGGATCCTCGCGACTCCCGATCTCGCCGACCGCGTCCCGCCCGAGGCCGTCACGGTGCGGCCCGGCGGTCCGGTCGATGGCGCCGTCGTGGTCACGAGCGCGGCCGCCCTCGTCGCCTGGAGCGAGGCAGCCGCGACGGACGCCGTCTGGATCGTCGTCGGCGAGGCGAGCGGCGACGCCGGCTTCCGGCCGTTCCTGCAGCTTCCCGGTACGGCTCCCGCGGCGGCGGTGCAGAGCGCCGTCGAGGCGGCAACCGAGAACCTGCTGCTCCGACAGCGCCTGGCCGAGCTCGAACGGGACCGCGCGATCGCCAACGAGAGGCAGCTCGATCTGGCCCGCGTCGGGATCGCCCTGACGGCCGAGCACGACCTCGATCGCCTGCTGCGGCTCATCCTGACCACCGCACGGGAGGCCGTCGGTGCCGATGCGGGCTCGCTCTACCTGATCGAGGAGTCCGACGGCAGCCGGCGACTCCGCTTCGTTCACGCGCAGAACGACTCGGTGCCGGCACAGCTCGCCAGCAGCACGATGCCGCTGGACCCGGGGTCGTTGGCCGGCTACGTGGCGCTGACCGGCGAACCGGTGACCGTCGAGGACGCGCACTGCCTGACGGCGGACCTCCCGTACCACCTCAACCTCGCGTTCGACCAAGCGACCGGCTACTACACGAGGTCGGTGCTGACCGCGCCGATGGCGACACGCGCCGGGGACGTCATCGGCGTCCTGCAGCTCATCAACCGGAAGATCGACCCGGCCGCGCGGATCCTCGACGCGGCCACCGCCGACGCGGCGGTCCGTCCGTTCGGGGCCGCCGAGGTGGCGGTCCTGCGTGCACTCGCGGCCCAGGCCGCGGTCGCGCTGGAGAACTCGCGGCTGGTGCAGGAGATCGAGCGCCTGTTCGAGGGGTTCGTGCGGGCCTCGGTGACGGCCATCGAGCAACGCGACCCGTCGACCTCGGGCCACTCGCTGCGGGTCGCGCACTACACGACCTCGCTCGCGCGCGCGGTCGAGCAGTCCCCGCTGCCGGCATTCGCCGGCTTGCGCTTCTCGCGCGACGACCTGACGCAGCTCCGCTACGCGGCGCTGCTCCACGACTTCGGCAAGGTCGGGGTGCGCGAGTCGGTACTCACCAAGGGCAGGAAGCTCGTCCCCGAGCGGCTGGCGCTGGTCCAGGAGCGTTTCCGCCACGCCCTCCGCGCCCGTGAGGCCGCGCTGCTCCGCCAGGTGCTGCACACGCTGGTGACGACCGGTCGCGCAGCCACGAGCGAGGACCTCTCGAGGGTCGCGGTGGCGATGGACGAGGTCCTCCGCAGCCTCGACCAGAACCTCGCCGCCGTGCTGATCGCCAACGAGCCGTCGGTCCTGGAGTCGGCCACCTCGCACCTCCTCTCCCAGGTGGCCCAGGATCGCTTCCCGGCGGAGGACGACGGCGAGCTCCCGTACCTGCTCCCCGAGGAACTGCGGGCGCTGTCCGTGCCGAAGGGCTCGCTGGACGAGGAGGAACGCCGCGAGATGGAGTCGCACGTGGTGCACTCGTACCAGTTCCTCCTCACCCTGCCCTGGCCGAAGCGCTACGCGCGGGTCCCGAGCCTGGCCTACGGGCACCACGAGAAGCTGAACGGCCGCGGTTACCCGAATCGCCTGGTCGCCGAGCAGATCCCTCCCGAGGTCAGGATGATGACGGTCTCGGACATCTACGACGCGCTGGCGGCCGCCGACCGACCCTACAAGCGGGCCGTCTCGCCGGAGCGGGCCTTGTCGATCCTGGAGGACGAGGCGAAGCGGGGCTTCCTCGACGCCGACCTGGTCCGGGTCTTCATCGACGCCAAGGTGTTCGCCCGCCCCATCGCGGACCCGCTCGCCGTGTAGCGGCCGCCCCGGCGCTCGGGGCGCGGGCGCCCCCGCCCGCGGCCGATCCAGCGCTTCAGAACCTGATCGCGCCGAGCGTCGTGAGCCCGGCTCCGAGCGCCACGAGGACGACGCCCATTGCCCTGGTCACGAGTTGCTCGGCGCGCGGCGACAGCAGCGTCCTGCCGTGATGCAGGGCCCACAGGAGCGGGATGTACCAGGCGACGACGCCGGCGATGAGCGCCCCGAGCATCCACGCCATGCCCGGCGCGCCGTGCGTGCGCGCGGCCTCGACGAAGGCCAGCCCCGCCGTCACCCACCAGATCCAGTAGTGCGGATTGCCCGCCGCTACGGCCAGGCCGAGGGCGAGGTCGCCCACGGCGCTGCGCGCGTCGATCTCCTCGAGGCGGCGCTTCTTCCGGCGCGGCGCCGGCCTGGTCCGGATGGCCGAGATCCCGCCCCAGAGCAGCGCGAGCCCACCGACGATCTCGACGATCGGGAGCGCCCCGACGCGCCGGAGGACCGGAGCCGCGCCGGCGGCCAGCGCGACGAAGAGGGCCACGTCGAGACACGTCACGCCGACGAGGAACCACACCGCGGCGGAGAGGTTGTGGGCGATCGCCAGACGCGATGCGACCAGGGTGATTGGCCCGGGCACGGCGACGGTGGCGAGGGAGACCAGGAACGCCGTGGCGACCAGCGCCGGAAGCGACAGGGGAAGGGTCAGGTGGTCCAAGATCAGCCCGGGCTACCCGAGCTTGTAACCGATCTTACGCAGGAAGGAGATCCTCGCCGCCACGTCGTCGGGGCCCTCGACCCCCCTGGGCGACACGCCGTCGACCACCCCGAGGATGGCTCGGCCGGTCTCGGTCTCGGCGACCACGACCTCGGCCGGGTTGGCCGTCGCACAGTAGATTCGGCACACTTCGGGGACCGCCTTGAGCGTGTTGAGGATGCTGACCGGGAACCCGTTGTCGAGGAAGACGAAGAAGCTGTGACCGGCGCCGACCGCCTGGGCGTTCTTCACCGCGAGGGCGATCAACCCCTCGTCGTTGCCCGACCGTCGGACCAGCGCCGGGCCGGACGACTCGCAAAACGCGATGCCGAAGCGGAGGTGCGGCGCCGTCGTGGCGATCGCCTCGTGCAAGTCCTCGACGGTCTTGATGAAGTGCGACTGGCCGAGCACGAAGTTCGTCGCCTCCGGCTTCTCGATCTCGACGGTGAAGATGTTCATTCAGACCTCCTCAGGTGTCGGCAACTGCGCCCGGCGGCCGACTCCGTCTGCCGGCTCACGGCGCGCCGGCGACCTTCACCACCGCGGTCGCCGATGCCTTCGCCAGCAACACCATGAGCTCCGGCGAGAGACGGGCCTGCTCGACAGCCGACGGTTCGTCGAGTCCGGCCTCGGCGCCGCCGAGCCGGATGACGAGCGCCGGGATCCGCCGGGACGTCGCCGGGATCACGCCCGTGTGGTCGACGTCGACGATTGCGGTCCGCCTCGGGGTGAGGCCGGCGGCACGGAGGACCCCTGCGACGCTGGAAACCAGTTGATCCGACTCGGGGGCAGCCGCCAGGGTCACCGAGAGGTGCCGCGGCCACGGCTCGGGGATGCCGACCCTCTCGAGCTCGATCCACGCCGAGGCCTTGCCCTGGAGCTCGGAGAGCAGCGCGTCGGCCCCGGCGTGTCCGTGATACCCGCCCCCGAGGAGGGCAACCACGACCGGTGCCCGATGCGGCGCGCGGGCGACGGCGGCGGCTGCCTCGAGCGCGACCGCCACTCCGGACGCGTTGTCGTCGAGGTTGAGGGCGCGGAGGTAGCTGTCGTCGAGGCGACTGCGCGCCCCGTCCCAGTGGGCCGCAAGCACGACCGGCCACCTTCGGGGGTCCCGTCCCGGTAGCTCGATGAGCACGTTGTGCCAGTCCTGGCGGAGGTCCCCGGGGGCGAGGCGTAGGAACGAGGTCAGCCGCGAGGTGAGCCCCCGGTACTGAGCCTCCTCCTTGAGCGCCCGCACCACGTCAGCCGCCGCCGGCGACCACGCGTAGCGCGTCGAGAACGGCGGTGTCGCCTCACCTCCCGCCTGGCCTCCGAGGCGGGCGACGGTGGTGGACAGTCGCGTGCGTGCGGCGTTCCCGCCGTCGGGCAATTGCCCGCGAAGGAGCTCGATGAAGCCGTCGCGGGCGCGATCGGCCGCCACCTGGGGAACCCAGCCGAGCCCCCACTGGAGCGTGACGCGCCTGCGGTCGAGGCCGTACTCGTCGGCCGGTACCGGGACGACCGCCACCAGCAACGCGTCGCCGGCGTGCAGCGCCTCCAGGTCCAGCTTGGCGATCCCGCCGGCCTCGAAGTCGAGGGGCAGTTGTTGATCGGGGCCGTTGCGGCGGAGGAGCACGGCGCGGCCGAGCCATCGGGCCCGCGGGTCGCCGCGCAGGGTGAGCGGGAGCGACCGTTCCCGGTCGGCCTCGATGAGCAGGTAGGCCATCCCTCCCACGCCGACCAGGGTCTGACCGGACGTGGGCCGGGAGGCGAGGAGGTGTGCGACCGGGGTGGGCCTCGGGGGCGTGACCCGGCGGAACGCGAAGCGACCGTCCCCGAGACCTGGGTCGTCGAGCCAACAGGCCAACGCGAAGTCGGCCAGGGCCTCGAAATCGCCGAGTCCGCCGGCGACCCCTCCGCCCGCGGTCGCAAGCGCCGCCGGGCCTGGCTCCATCGAGGTGACCAGCGCCGTCAGGCCGGGATCGCCGAGTCGTTCGTGCAGGTACTGGACGAAGAGCTGCGGCCAGCCGTGCGGGCTCCACGGGTCGCCGGGAGAGGGGGCCGCCGCGAGGGGGTCGTCCTCGCCCCACAGGAGGCGCGCGGGTGCCACGCCGCACGAGAAGGCCGCGTGACGGCCGACGACCGCGGCCCACGATGTCTCGGCAGGATCGCGCGCGGTGTGGAGCAGCTCGTGGAAGACCCGGGCCAGCACCGCGAGGTTGGCGGCCGCCCGGTTTCCCTGGCCGCGGAACGCGAGGTAGAGGATCTCGGCCTGGTTCGAGTGGAACCCGCGGGCCAGCGCCTCGGCCTCGCGCATTCCGTCGAAGCGGAAGTAGTGGCCTTGCCCGTGCGAGAGCGCGGTCAGCAGCACGATCACTTTGCCGTTGCCGTCGAGGTCCGGACAGGGGCCGAAGAGGGCGACCTGACGCGGGTAGATCACATCGTCGAAGACCCCAATGGCGGACTCGACCTGCGCCCGCTCCTCGTCCGCTCCGGCTGCGGAGAAGACATAGCCCTTCTCACGGTAGACCACGATGCTGCGGCCCTCGCCGACGCGCTCGGCGGCGACGGCGGTCTGGACCGGGTGCTGGGCAAGCCCTGGATCGACCTTCCAGAACGTTCGCTCGTCCGCATGGGCGATCGCGGCGGCGGCGAGGAGCAGCAGGGCAAGGCTCTTCATGGGCTTTCTCCGCGTTCCGGCTCTCCGAGTGTAGGTGGCACCGTCAGGCGCCGCAAGGGTGAGCCCGTGGCGGTCGCGGCGTGGGGTACACTTCTGGCTGCGTGACGATGGTCATTCAGGGGCTGCTCTGGTACGCGCTGGTCCTGTTTCTCGGTCTTCTGGCGCACGGGACCTTGCGACGCTGGGGCTTCGGTGCCGGCGCGGCGCTGGCCACCTGTCGGGTGGTGGGGCTGGCTTCGGGGGCGTGGGTGGCGTGGATGGCCGGCAACCTCGGTCTGACCCACTGGTGGTGGGTCGCCTTCGTGCCCCTCGCGTTCATGGCCTTCTGGGGCCGCCGGATGTGGCGCGGCGTGAACTGGCGCGCGTTCGTCGAGCCCGAGGCGGTCGGGCTCGCGGCCTTCTCCCTGCTGGCGTGGCTCCGTCTCACCGGAATGTGGGTGCGCGGCACCGAGAAGCCCATGGACCTGGCGATCCTGTCGACGCTGCTCCGCCCGGGGACGTTCCCGCCGGGCGACCCTTGGTTGGCGGGCGAGGTCCTGCCGTACTACTACTGGGGGTTCATGCCGTGGACCCTGCCGGCCAAGATCATCGGGCTGGCCCCGGACCTCGTCTTCAACCTCCTGGTGCCGACGCTCGCGGCGGTGACCGCACAGGCGGCGTGGGCGCTGGTCCGATCGCTCGGGGGCGGGCGGCGGGCAGCTCTCTCCGGGGCGTTCCTGGCGGTCTTCGCCGGCACGCCGGAAGGCTGGAAGCAGCTCCTGGCCGGGACGGCGCTCGGAACCACGGACATGTGGCACGCCTCGCGCCAGATTACCGACACCATCACGGAGTTTCCGCTCTTCACATTCCATCTCGGCGACCTCCACCCGCACCTCCTGGCGATCCCGCTGATCCTGGTCACGCTGGTCCTCGCCCGCTCTTGGGGCCAGCCGCCGGAAAGCGGCGCCGGCAGGGTGCCGCTCCCGGCGCTGGCGCTTCTCTACGGCGCCTGCGGCGCGGCGAACCCGTGGTGCGCGATCCCGGTCGGGATCGGTGTCGCGCTGCTGGCGCTCGGACGGGTCGACGGCTTCGCCTGGCCCCGCGGCGACGCCGTCCGTCTCTGGCTCCGCCTCATCGCGGTCGGGGCGTTGGGCTGGTTGCTCTACGTGCTCTTCTGGGTGAGCTACCACCCGCCGTTCAAGGGGATGGGCCTGGTCCACACGCCGACCCGCTGGGACGAGCTCGCGCTGTTCCTGGGAGGGGTTCTCCTCGCTCCGATGGTCGTGGCCTGGGTGATGGCCCGGCGCTGGGGGGGCCTGGACGCGGCGCGGCGCCAGCTCGGGCGGGCAGCCCTGTTGGCCTCGGTCGTGGCCATCGCGCTGGCGACGGGCAGCGTCGGCCTCGGCCTCGCGCTCGTGATGGCGCTCGTCTTCCTCGTCGGAACCGTCCGGGGCCTGGCCCGCCGGGCCCGGCCGGTGTGGGCACTCACGATGCTCCCCCTTGTCCTGGTGGCGGTGATGGAGACGATCTACCTCAAGGATCCCTACGGCGAGCAGTTCTACCGGATGAACACGGTCTTCAAGGCGTCCCATCTGGCGTTCACGCTGCTCGCCGTGCTCTCGCCGGCGCTGCTGGGCTGGCTGGTGAGGCGGCGGCCGGCCCTCGCCACGGCAGCTCTCGCGATCCTCCTGGCCAGCGGGCTGCCGCAACTGCTGGCGCTCGCCAAGGGTGCCGCGCAGGCCGAGGCCAGGGGCTGGCACGGGCTGGGCTGGACCGGTCCGGGGGAAGTGGAAGCCGCCGCCTGGCTCCGCGGCCAACCCCGGGACGCGGTCCTCGTCGAGGCGGTGGGTGACGCGTACTCCGACGCCGCCCGGATGTCGGCGGCCTCCGGGGTGCCGGCCGTGCTCGGCTGGGACAACCATGAACGGGTGTGGCGCGGCGACGGGGCGGGCGGCGAGCTGGACCGCCGCAAGGCCCTGATCACGGAGCTGTACTCGTGCGGCGACGCCGCCCGCGTCCGGGAGATCGTGCGCCAGCTCGGCGCGGGCTACGTGGTGCTCGGAGCCGAGGAGCGGAAGCACTACCCGGAGGGCGGGCTCGAGGCCGTGCGACAGGCGGGAGAGACGGTCTTCAGCGCGGGCGAGTGCACCGTGGTCCGTTTCGGAGGTTAGCGGGATGGGTCGGCGCGAACGCTGGGCCTGGGCCGGGTTGCTGGTTTTCGCGCTGCTGCTCCGCTTGTGGGCGCTGGGCGACAAGCCGCCGCACCACGACGAGGCGGTCCACGCGCACTTCGCTCACGAGCTGCTTCACCAGGGGACCTACCGGTACGATCCCACCTACCACGGCCCGCTGCTGTTCTACGTCATGGCGCCGCTGTTCGCGGTGTTCGGCGAGAGCGACGCCACCTCGCGGCTCTACCCGGCGCTCGCCGGCGTCGCGCTGGTGGCGCTGCCGCTCGCCCTGCGGCGCCGGGTCGGGGCGCGCACCGCCTGGTTCGCCGGGCTGATCTGCGCGATCTCGCCGACGTTCCTCTACTACTCGCGCTTCGCCCGGAACGAGCTGCCGGTCGCGCTCTTCACCGCCGCCGCGGGCGTCCTCTTCCTCCGCGTCCGGCGCGACGGCTGGAAGCCGCTGCCCTGGATCGGCGTCGCGGCCGCGCTCCACGCGATCTCCAAGGAGACCTTCTACGTCACGCTGCCACTGGTGACCGTCGCGGCCCTGGCGGTGGCGTTCCACCGCGGGTTCTGGGACAGCCTGGAGCGCGGCGTGCACTGGCTCCGCCTCCACTCGCGACCGGTGGCGACGGGTGTCCTGTGGTTCTTCGTCATCACCATGACCGCCTACACCTTCGTCTTCATTCACCCCGAGGACTTCTTCTTCCCGGGCAAGGCGATCATGTACTGGTACGGGCAGCACAAGGTGGAGCGCGTCGGCGGGCCGTGGTTCTACCACCTGCCGCGGCTCGCGCTCTACGAGTTCCTCCCGATCGTCGCCGCGCTGGCCTGGGGCGCGCGCCGGTGGCGCCGGCTGCGGCCGGTGGAGGTGTTCTGCCTCGCCTGGGGGATCGCGAGCGTCGCGATGTACTGCTACCTGGGCGAGAAGGTGCCCTGGCTGGCGGTTCACCAGGTGCTCCCGTTCATCCTGCTCGGGGCCATGCAGCTTTCCCGCGCGTTCGGCCCGCGCGGGCGCTGGTGGTCTCGAAGCCTCGCGGCCCTCGGGCTTGCCGGTACGATGTGGTCGGCCGTCGCGCTCAGCTTCGTCTACCCGACCGTCACCACGTCGGATCCGCACGCCGAGCTGATGGTGTTCGTGCAGACCACACCGGAGGCCGGCGAGCTCGCCCGGCACGGCATCGCGCTGGCGAAGCAGACGGCCGACGACCCGATCGCTGCGGTGGACGGCGAGGGAGCCTGGCCGCTGTCGTGGAGCTGGCGCAACCTCAAGGTGTTCTGGAGCGTTCCCGGCGAGGGGATGCGGCCACCGCTGGTGGTCTGCGACGCGGCGAACGAGGAGAAGGTGACTGCCGCGCTCGGCGAGGGCTACACGATGCGGCACGTCCCGCTGCGTGCCTGGTGGGTGGAGACCTACGACATGACTCCCTGGGAGCTCGTGCGGTGGTTCGTGACCCGGCGCGCCTGGTCGCCGATCGGCGCCACCGAGGTCACGGTCTTCGAGCGGCCGCTGGAGCCCCAGGAGCCGGAAAGCCCGAAAGAGGAACCGTGAGCGTCGAGCTGAGCGTCGTGCTGCCCGTCTACAACGAGGAGGCGAACGTCCCGGAGGTCTACCGACGGCTGGTCGCGGTCCTCGAGGGCGCCGCGGTCCCGTTCGAAATCGTCTTCGTCGACGACGGCTCACGAGACCGGACCTGGACGCTGGTCCGGGAGCTGGCCGCCAACGATCGCCAGGTGCGGGGCCTGTCGTTCTCGCGCAACTTCGGGCACCAGATGGCCTTCGCGGCGGGGCTCGACGCGGCTCGCGGTCGGTGCGTCGTGGTGATGGACGCGGACCTGCAGGACCCGCCGGAGCTGATCCCGACACTCCTGGCGAAGCACCGCGAGGGGTACGAGGTCGTCTACGCGGTGAGGACCCGCCGCGCGGGCGAATCGGCGTTCAAGCGCTGGACGGCCGCGGCGTTCTACCGTCTGCTCCGGCGCATCACCCAGGTCGAGATCCCGGTCGACACCGGCGACTTCCGGCTGATGGGCAGCCAGGCGCTGGCGGCGTTCCGGAAGCTTCCGGAGCGTCACCGCTTCACGCGCGGGCTCGTCGCGTGGCTCGGGTTCTCACAGATTGGCGTGCCGTACGAGCGCCCGGCCCGCCAGGCCGGCGAGTCCAGCTACCCGCTGCGCAAGATGCTGCGCTTCGCCGGCGACGGCATCACCTCGTTCTCCCACGTTCCGCTGCAGGTCGCGACCTGGCTCGGTGTCGTGGTTGCCTCGCTTTCGACGGCCTACCTGCTCCTCTTCGGCATTCTCCGGCTCGCGTCCGTGCGCTTGCCCGCCTCGACCGCCCTGATCGCCGTGGTCCTGGTCGTCTCCGGTGTCCAGCTCGTTACGATCGGCCTGCTCGGCCAGTACGTCGGCCGCATCTACGACGAGGTGAAGCGCCGCCCGCTCTACCTGGTCCGGGAGTCGGTGGGTGGGCCGGAGGCGGCGCCCTGAGCGGTCAGTGCTCGACGTCGGCCACGGCCGCGGCCGGGTCGGCGGAGCCCTGGATCACGCGCTGCATCCCCGGGAAGTAGCGGTCCATGATCGACACCGAGGTGTAGACGAGGCTCTGGTACTGGCCGTACGAGAGGTCGTCGCCCTCGACCTCGACCGACGCCTTGAACCGGACCTCGCCGTCGGCGATGTCCATCTCGAAGTTGCCCACCAGCAACCCGTAGTTCGCACGGGTGAGGAACTCCATGACCTCTCGCCGCCGCGCCTCGGGGACCTTGCCCTCGAGGAAGGTGAGGAAGCGCACGACGTTGCGCTCGGAGTCGACGACGGCCACGAGGCGGAAGTTGCCGGTCTCCCCCGCGACGCCCATCTCGAGGGCGGAATGGTCGCCGAGCTGGCGATACGTCCACTCGTCCTTGTCGAAGTGGGCCTTCACGCTGTCGAAGAGGGTCGGCATCCGGGCCTCCGCGCAAGGGTGCGCGCAGACAAGGTCGCGCGCCGGGGGGACGCTGTCAACCCCTGTGCCCGCTCTGCTACGCTCGCCGCGTGGAGCGCATCGTGCTCGTCGGGCCATCGTGGCCGCTGCGCGGAGGCATCGCGCGGACCACGACGGCGCTGGCGGAAGCCCTCGCGGCACGGGGCTCGCTCGCCGCCTTCCTGACGCCGACGCGGCAGTACCCGCGCTGGCTCTACCGCGGCTCTGACGTCGATCCCGATGCATGCCCGCGCATCGCTCCCGCGGAGCGGGCCTATGCGGTCCTGGAGCCGTGGACCTGGCCGGCGCTGCGACGTCGGATCCGAGCCGCGAAACCGCGAGCGGTCGTCGTCCCGTACTGGACGTATGCCTGGGCGCCGCTGCTCTCCCGCGTGCTGACCTGGCACGCCGCCCCGGCCGTCGCCGTGGTGCACAACCCTGCCGACCACGACGCGTCGCGGCTCGCGCGGTGGGCTGCACGCGGCGTCCTCCACCGCTGCGGCGGTTTCATGTGCCACTCGCGGTCGGTCGAGGAGACGCTCACCGCCGCGTTTCCGGGGCGGCCGGTCGCCGTCCACCCGCTTCCGCCCGACGTGGTGGTGAAGGTCGGGCGCGCCGAGGCGCGCCGACGGCTCGGCGTGCCCGAGGGCGCCGTCGCGTTCCTCTGCTTCGGTTTCATCCGGCCGTACAAGGGGGTCGAGATCGTGCTCGACGCCTTCGCGAGCCTGCCTGTAGGTTGCCCGGCGGTGCTGCTCCTCGCCGGCGAGCCGTGGCGCGGGCAGGCGGCGCAGATCGCGGCGCGGCTCGGCGACCCCCGGTTATCGGGGAGGGTCATAACGGCGCTCCGCTGGCTCCCCGAGGCCGAGGTCGGCTCGTGGTTCGGTGCGGCCGACGTCGCCGTGCTGCCGTACCGCAGCGCGACGGGCTCCGCGGTCGCCGCGCAGGCGCTGGGACAGGGGCTGCCGATCCTCGCCACCCGGGTGGGCGGCCTCGCCGAGGTGGTGGAGGACGGCGTCACCGGCTCGCTCGTCCCCCCGGGCGACGCCGGCGCCATGGCCCGGGCAGTCCAGCTCCTGTGCTCCGACGATCTCCGCGCCCGCCTCGCGGCTGGGGCACGGACAAGCGCGCGACGTTGGACGTGGGCGTCCTACGCCGAGGTGCTCGAGTCGCTGGTCGACGCGGTCGCGGAGGGCGGTTCCGACGCTCGTCCTGCTCGCCAGGGCCGGAGGGCGAAGTAGCCAAGGTGAAGCCACGCGGTGTCTTTGACCGCGTCCCGCCAGGTCTTCCTTGCCGTGAAACCGATGGCCGGCCGCGTCAGAGAGCGCCGCGTGGGGCGGGCCATGCGGGTGCCCACCAGACGACGCGACCGAGCACGATGTCGGCGAGCGGCTGGCCGGCCTTGATGCGGATCGCGCGGGGTAGGTGCGCCGGGTTGTCCGACAGCAGGATCAGCACGCGCGATGCTTCGTCGAGAACCAGCCGCTTGACCGTGCACCCCATCTCGCCGGCGGCCTCCTCGCGCACCGCGTAGATCCCGCGCGGGGTGACCTCACGGATCGGTGAGCGGTCGAGCAACAGCGTCGAGCCCGGCGGAATGGTGTCGGCCATCGAGTCCTGGTCGGGACCGAGGCGGACCAGGATCGCTTGCCTGGGGTTGGCGCCCAGGCTGCGCAGCATCGCGTAGGGGAAGTGCTCGTAGCGGTCGATGTGGTCGGCGAGGTAGATGGGCGGTCCGGCGGCGATGCGATCCTCGACCAACGGCACCGGCACGGTGTCGGCGGCGGGGGTGAGGGGGATGTCCTCGCCGAGCAGCTCGGCAACGCCGACGCCGAGGCCGACGGCGATCCGGGTGAGCGTGTCGACCGTGGGGCGGGACTCGCCGCGCTCGATCTTGGCCAGGAAGTTGCGGGACACCTCGGCCCGATCGGCCAGTCCTTGCTGCGAGAGGCCCCGCTCTTGCCGGAGTCCTCTGAGATTGGTGCCGAGTTGTTCGCTGTCCATCTGACACCTCTCGTTGTCAATGTGGTCCTTTCCGCGGCAAATGTCAACTAAAGGGGTTGACAACGATGCGTGTTCATCGTATATTTCTTTTGACTACTATGAATACCAGTCCTTTCAACGTCGCCTCGGCCCCCGACGATCCCGCCGAATCGCTGGCGCGCCTGCGCGAGGCGACCGCCCGCTGGGTGGCACAGGAACGCACCCGCGCCCGCCTCACGACCGGGATGGAAGCCCTGGACGGGTTGCTCGGGGGCGGGTGGCCTCAGGGGCGGGTGGGGGAGCTGGTCGGCCCGCCCTGCTCGGGGCGCACGGCGGTGGCGATGGCCACGGTGGCGGCCGCCACCTCGCGCGGCGAGGTCGTGGCGTGGGTCGATGCCGCTGACGCCTTCGACCCCGTCTCGGCGACAGCGGCCGGCGTCGAGCTCGATCGGGTGCTGTGGGTGCGTCCCAGCGACCTGGAGAAGACGGTGCGGGCGGCCGAGCTGTGCCTCGACCTGTGCGGCTTCGGCGTGGTGGTGGTCGACCTGGCGGGCGCGGCGGCGCGACGGGAGCGACGCGGCGGCAAGGGGAAGGCCCTGCGGCTGGTGCGGGCGGTGGAGCGGGCGGGTGCGGTGGTGTTGGTGCTCGCCGAGCGCCCGTGGGTGGGCACGCTGGCCGGCGTCACGGTGGCGCTGGGGCGCGGCGCCGCCGAGTGGCGCGGCGGGGAGCGCGGCGCGCCGCGTTGGCTGGCCGGGATCTCGCTACGGCCGTGCATCGAGCGTGGTGGCGTCGGTCGTGGCGCGCCCCGGCGCGACGCGGGTGTCGTGGCGTGGAGGGCGCGCGTCGTCGGAGGTTAGCCCGGGCAAACCGACAAAGGAGGGAGCCGTGCGCCTCGCGTGCCTGTGGGTACCGGACTTCCTGCTGCAGGCGCTGCGCCGCAGCCTCCCCGAGCTGGCCGAGGCGCCGCTGGCCATCGCCGCCGGTCCGTTGCCGCGTGACCCGATCGTCGCGGTCTCCGCCGAGGCGGCGGAGATGGGCGTCCCGGTGGGGGTGACCGCCGCCCAGGTCCGCTCGCGCACCCCAGCCGTGCTGGTACGGGTCACACCGCCCGCGGTCGCCGCCGCGGCCGGCGAGGCGCTGGCGGACGTGGCGGGCAGCTTCTCGCCACGGATCCGGCGAAGTCGGCCGGGGGAGGTGGTGCTCGATGTCGGTGGCCTCCTCCCGCGCTTCGGCAGCGAGGAAGCGATCGTCCACGAGCTGCTGCGCGGCTGCCACCGCATCGGCCTGGATGCCCGGGCCGGCGTCGCCTCGAGCCTCGGCGTGGCCCGTGTCGCCGCGCGTTCCGACGCAGGCGGGGTCGTGCGGCAGGGGGAGGAGCGCGCCTTCCTCGCCCCGCTGTCGTTGGCGGCGCTGGAGCCCGCGCCGCTGATTGCCGCGGCTCTCACGCGGTGGGGGATCGCCACGGCCGGTGAGCTGGCCTGCCTGCCGCGGGCCGAGGTGGCGCTGCGCATGGGACCGCAGGGATTGGCGCTCCACCGGCTGGCCGGCGGTGAGGAAGCCGAGGCGTTCGTGCCGGACCCGGTGCGGGAGGCGCTCCGCGAAGGCGTCGTCCTGGAGGATCCGATCGGTGTGCTGGAGCCGTTCCTGTTCGTGCTGCGCGGCATCCTCTCGCGCCTGGCCGCCCGCCTCGAGCTGCGCGGCGAGGGGTTCGCCGAGGTCCTGCTGGAGCTGGCCCTGGAGGGAGGGGAGCGGCGCGAGGCGAGGATCCGGCTCGTGGCGCCCACCCGCGAGGTGCCCGCGGTGCTGGCGCTGGCCCGGTTGGAGCTGGAGGCGCGGCCGCCGGGGGCGCCGGTGGAAGAGGTCACGGCGGCGGTCGCCCCCGGCACGGTTCGGCTCGTCCAGGGCTCGCTGTTCGGTCCATCCATGCCGGCGCCGGGCAAGCTCGCCATGACGCTGGCCCGCCTGGCTGCGTTGGTCGGCTCCGACCGCGTCGCCTCTCCCGCGGTCTCCGACACCCACCGGCCGGGCGCGTGGTCCGTCGCTCCGTTCACCCCTGCGCCGCGCGAGCCTTCCGAGTGCCGGACCCCGGATCCCGGACCCCGTGCCCCGGTTCTCCGGGCATTCCGTCCCCCCTGGGACGCGGAGGTGGTCACGGCCGGCGCGCGTCCGGTGGCGGCACGCGCGGGTGACCTCGGGGGCGTGGTGGTGGCGTCGGCCGGCCCTTATCGCTTCGTCGGCGACTGGTGGGCCGACGACCCTTTCGCCCGCGACGACTTCGACGTCGCGACCGACGACGGTTCGCTGTTGCGGGTCTTCTTCGACCACCTGACGCATCGCTGGCTGGTCGACGGGATCTACGACTGATGTACTGCGAGCTCCATGCCCGGACCGCGTTCTCGTTCCTCGAGGGGGCGAGCGAGCCCGAGGGCATCGCCGAGGAGGCGGCTCGGCTCGACCTGCCCGCGGTGGCGGTCGCCGACCGCGCGGGCCTCTACGGCATCCCGCGCTTCCACAAGGCGGCGCGCGCCGCCGGCGTCGAGGCGATCGTCGGCGCCGAGGCTGTGCTCGAGGACGGGACCCGCCTGCCGCTGCTGGTCGAGAGTGCGCGCGGCTACTCGAACCTGTGCCGCCTCCTGACCTCGGCCGCTCTCGACGGCCCGCGAGGGAGCGGTCGAGGTGCGAAGGGAGCAAGGGGCGACCCCACTACGGGGGGGTGGGGGACGGGTGGAAAGGGGCTGCCGGGTGGAAGGCGGGGGAGACTGTCGGCTGTCGACTGCGAGCTCGTCGGTTGCACGGAGGAGCGGTCCCCACCCCGTCTGACGAAAGGCGAGGGCCGGGTCTCCTGGGATCTGCTCGCGGAGCACGGCGCCGGCCTCTTCGCCCTCACCGGGGGCCAAGATGGACCGCTGGTGCAGGCGTGGCGGCGGGGCGGGGACGAGGCGGCACGAGACGTGCTGCGGCGGCTGGTGGAACGGTACGGGACGCACCTCGCGGTCGAGGTGCAGCGCCACCAGCGGCGCGGCGAGGAGGCGCGCAACGCCGCGCTGGTGCGCCTGGCCCGCGAGGCCGGCATCGTCGTGGTCGCCACCCAGGACGCCCTCTTCGCCACGGCCGAGGACGGTCCCCTCGCCGATGTCTTCGCTTGCCTGCGCCACCACTGCACGCTGGACGGGGCGGGACGCCGCCTCGAGGCCAACCGGGCCCGGCGCCTCCGCTCCGGCGACGAGATGGCGCGCCTGTTCGCGGACGCCCCCGATGTGGTCGCCAACACCGAGCGCGTCGCTCAAGCGTGTGCGTTTCGCCTGCACCAGCTCCCGTACGCCTTCCCGTCGGCGCGGCTGGAGGAGGGTCGTAACGAGGCGGAGGAGCTGCGCGCCCGCACCGAGGAGGGGGCGAGGGAGCGCTACCGCACGATCTCGCCGCGGGTGCGCGCCCAGCTCGAGCGTGAGCTGGCGCTCATCGAGAAGCTCGGGCTGCCCGGCTACTTCCTGGTCGTCCACGACATCGTTCGCTTCTGCCGCGCCCGCGGCATCCTCGCCCAGGGGCGCGGCTCGGCGGCCAACTCGGCGGTGTGCTACGCCCTCTCCATCACCAACGTCGACCCGATCGCCTACGAGCTGCTCTTCGAGCGCTTCCTCTCCGAGGAGCGCGGCGAGTGGCCGGACATCGACCTCGACCTGCCCTCGGGCGACCGGCGCGAGGAGGTGATTCAGCACGTCTACCGGACCTACGGCGCGCGCGGCGCGGCGATGACCGCCAACGTGATCACCTACCGCGGGCGCAGCGCGGTGCGCGAGGTGGGGAAGGTCCTGGGGTTCTCCGAGGCGCACCTGGGCCGGCTGTCGTCGATGCTCGGCGGCTGGGGATTCGAGCGCGACCCCCGCGTGGAGCTCCCCGAGCTCCTGCGCACCCTCGGTCTCGCGCCCGAGGAGTGCCGCTCGCGCCTGCTCGTCGAGCTGGTCGCCCGCGTCCTGCGCCTGCCCCGCCACCTCGGGCAGCACTCGGGCGGCATGGTGCTCGGCCGCGGTCGCCTCGACGACGTGGTGCCCCTCGAGCCGGCCGCCATGCCGGGGCGGGTCGTCATCCAGTGGGACAAGGACGACTGCGCCGACCTCGGCATCATCAAGGTCGACCTCCTCGGCCTCGGCATGCTGCAGGTGCTCGAGGACGTCGTGCCGCTGATCCGCGAGCACGAGGGGGTGGTCGTCGACCTCGCCCACCTGCCCCCCGACGATCCCAAGACCTACGAGATGATCCGCCGCGCCGACACCGTCGGGGTCTTCCAGATCGAGAGCCGGGCCCAGATGGCGACGCTCCCGCGGATGCGGCCGGAGCGCTTCTACGACCTGGTCGTGGAGGTCGCGATCATCCGTCCCGGTCCCATCGTCGGCAAGATGGTCCACCCCTACCTCAACCGGCGGCAGGGGCGCGAGACGGTGAGCTACCCGCACCCCGACCTCGAGCCGATCCTGAAGCGCACGCTCGGGGTGCCGCTCTTCCAGGAGCAGCTCATGCGGGTCGCCATGGTCGCGGCGGGATTCACCGGCGGACAGGCCGAGGAGCTGCGCCGCGCCATGGCCTCCAAGCGCTCGATCGAGCGCATGCAGAAGCTCGAGGCACAGCTCCGCAGCGGCATGGCGGCGCGCGGCATCACCGGCAAGGCGGCCGACGACATCGTGCTGGGGATCACCTCGTTCGCGCTCTACGGCTTCCCGGAGTCGCACGCCGCCAGCTTCGCCCTCATCGCCTACGCCTCGGCGTACCTGCGCGCCCACCACCCGGAGGCGTTCCTCTGCGCGCTCCTCAACGCCTGGCCGATGGGTTTCTACCACCCGGCCACGCTCCTCCAGGACGCGCGCCGCCACGGCGTGCGCGTCCTCCCCATCGATGTCGACCGCTCTGCATGGGAGTGCCGTCTGGAGTGTTCGACTCCGGACTCCGGGCCCGTTGGTGGCACGGCTGCCGAGCTTGCCGTTCGGCTGGGCCTACGGTACGTGCAGGGGCTCCGCGAGGAGTCGGGCCGGCGCATCGTCGAGGAGGCGGCCCGCGCACCCTTCGCGTCGGTACGCGACGTCGCCCGCCGGTGCGGACTGCGCGGCGACGAGATGGCGGCGCTCGCCGGGATCGGCGCGTTCGCCGGTCTCGGACAGACGCGGCGCTCGGCGCTCTGGCAGGTGTCGGCGCTGGACGGTCGCCGCCCGCCGCTCGCCCAGGCGATGCAGCCCGATCCCGGTCCGAGCCCGTTGCCCGAGATGACCATCGACGAGCGGGTGGTCGCCGACTATGCGGGCGCCTCGATGACGGTGGGGCGCCACCCGCTCGCCCGCCGTCGCCGAGAGCTCGCTGCCCGCGGCGTCCTCTCGGCGGCCGGGCTGGCCCGCCAGCCCCACGGGGCGCGGGTGCGGGTCGGCGGCGCCGCCATCGTCCGTCAGCGGCCGGCAACGGCGAGCGGGATCTGCTTCATCACGTTGGAGGACGAGACCGGCTTCGCCAACGTCGTGGTGATGCCCGATCTCTACAAGGCCCAACGCGCCGTGATCACCGGCTGCGCGCTGCTCGAGGTCGAGGGGATCGTCCAGTCGCGCGACGGCGTGGTCACCCTACGGGCGCAGCAGTGCCGCGCGCTCTTCGTCGCCGCGCCGGCGCCACCGGCGCGTAACTTCCACTAGGACGCACGCCACTCGTGAAGTACTCCCCCGGCAAGTTGCGTCCCCACGACCGGGTTGGGATTCCGTGAAAGCCCCGATCGCGGCAGGCGGCGAATGCCGGGCACTGCTAGCCTGATCTCAGGCGCTCCTTCATCCTCAGATGGTCATCCCACGTCTTGCTCAGTGCGTTTCGCTTGCGACCCACGTAGATCGAGTACAACCTGCGAAGGTGCGCGTTGGAGAGGACCAGGCGCGCGATGCCGGGTATGTCGATGTCGGTGATGATGTGATGGTCTGCGGTCAACATGTGGTAGTTGCACCCAAGGCGTCTTGCCAGGCAACCGAGGGTGCGGGGCTGATAGAACGTTATGTGCTGTCCGCCCTCGAACGAGTAGTACCACCAGTCCGTTGATGGAATCGGCAGGGAGAAGGTCAGAGTCGAAAAGATGATGGTCTTGCATCCGTATCGCTCAAACGCGTCGGTCAAGAATCGCAGAGGATCTTCGATGTGCTCCAGCACTTCGAACGCGAACAGGACATCGGCCGAGAAGTGGGCGTCCGGCTCGAAGGTCTTGGCAAAGAGGTTCTGGCAGTACCTGTCCGTGGTGTAGCAGTCGAAGCCCCTATCTCTCATCAGTCGGGTCAGAAGGCCGTATCCGCCGCCCAGATCCAGGAACTTACCCTTCTCGACGGAAAGTCCCTCGAGGATCACCGCCAAGAGAGCGCTGTTGCCGATATTCCTCGCCACGAGCCCGGTGTCCGTGTCGGTGGCGGCCTCCCGATAGGCCTCGTCCAACCAGTACGGCTTCTCGGTCTTCAGCAAGCCGCAGATTTCACAGTAGTAGTAGGTGACCGCGTACGTTCCCAGGACCGTCGCCGAGAAGACCGGCTCCATCGGCGTATCGGAAACGGGGCATGTGGGTTGGCCGGTCATCGTCGCTCCGGTTGAAGAGGCAGCTCAGTGTCGGCTCGCGACAGGAGGACCCGGAAGGGTGGGGGGTGGGCATGCCGCGCAGGCGCCGTGTCGCGAATCCGGAGGCGGAGAGTGTGGCACATCGGCATTCCCCGGAGGGTACCCCAGCAGTCTACCGTGAGATTGCGCATCCTGTGGCCATCAACCCGCGGCCGCGAGCCTTGGCTCTGGAGCCCGCGTCGCGTTGCCCGCCCAGCCTCCGCGCGGTCGAACCCCACGCAGCTCTCCGAGCGCAGTTGTTCTGGCGGAGGGGAAGGGATTCGAACCCTTGACGACTTGCGCCGTGCCAGTTTTCAAGACTGGTGCCTTAGACCGCTCGGCCACCCCTCCGCGACGTCGACAGGATAGTGGGGTTCGACGGCGGGCTCAACGCGTGGCGCTCGCGGAGTCGGGGCGAGCGGCCTGGCACGAGCGGGGGCTGGAAGCGGAGGGGGTTGGGTGGGCAGGAGGCGAGAATCGCGAGCCGGGATTCACTCCCGGCGAACGGGGCGCTCGGGGGGCAAGCTCGCGGAGGTTGGGCGGGGGGCGAGCGGCCCCCCGCATCAAATAGAACGCCGCGCCCCGGGGAGGGGCGCGGCGTGCAAGATCGAGAGGAGCAAGCTACCAGGTCAACTTGAGCGTGTACGACAGCGTCGTCGAGTACGCGCTGTTGTAGCCGTAGGCCTTGATGTAGACGGTCATGGCAGCCGTCCCGCTGTTGCGGTACGTGACGTTCTCGGCCACACCGGTGCCGTTGGTGCCGGACGCCAACGTCGTGCCGGAGGAGTTGTAGAACTTGAGGTCGTAGTCCTTGGTGGACGGGACCGTCAGGTAGCCAGTGAGTGTCGCGCCGGCCGGCAACGTGACCTTGAAGTAGTCGACGTCGGTCGAGGTGCCGATTTTCCCGGTCACGGTCGTTCCGGAGGTCGACACCGTGTTGGCCGTCCCGGTGGTGTTGTTCGACTCCGTCTCGTTCATCGAGCCGCCGGTCGACGCGCTGTAGGTCGCAGTGATGGTCACGCCGGAGAACGCCGAGTAGGCGTACAGGCCGATGTACCAGTCGCCGGCCGCGGGGCTCGTGATCGTCACGGTCTCCGTCGAGGTCGAGCCGTCGGACTTGCCGTTGTAGGTCGAAGTGGTCGGGTTGGACCCGAGCCGCACGTACATGTCGGCATCGCCCGTGCCTCCGGTCGTCTTGACCACGAGCGAGGTCTGGCCCGACGGGACGGTGATCTTGTAGTACTTCCACGTGCTGGCGGAGGCCGACTGGCTGGCCAGCGGAGTCCCGTTGGTGAGGACCGTCGTCCCACCGCCCGAGGTCGTGACGGTCAGGCTGACGGTCGCGGTCTTCGTGAGGCCGCCGCCCGTCCCGGACACCGTGATCGTGTAGGTCCCCGCCGCCGCGGTTCCGGCCGCCACGGTCATCGTCGAGGTGCCGGAGCCCGGCGCCGCAATCGAGGTGGGGCTGAAGCTGACGGTTGCGCCCGACGGCGTGCCCGAGGCGGTGAGGGCGACCGCGCTGTTGAAGCCTCCGCTCACGGCGGTGGTGATGGTCGAGGTCCCCGACGCCCCCTGGACGACCGACAGCGAGGTCGGCGAGGCAGCGATCGTGAAGTTCGGCGTGCTGCCGGTGTAGGTCGCCTTGATCGTGACCCCGGAGAAGGTCGAGTACGCGTAGAGCCCGATGTAGAAGTCGCCCGCCACCGGGTTCGAGATGGTCACTGTCTCGGCCGACGTGGAGCCGGTCGAGCTCCCGTCGTAGCTCGACGAGGTCGCGAGCGCGCCGCGTTTGACGTAGAGGTCGGCGTCGCCGGTGCCGCCGGTCGTCGTCACGACCAGGGAGGTCTGGCCGCTCGGGACCGTGATCTTGTAGTTGAGGTAGTTGCCGGTCGCCGCCCCCTGGCTGCCGAGGGCAACGCCGTTGGTCAGCGTGGTGACGGCGACGGTGCCGCCGGGCACGGCGACGGCGTCCCAGCACGCCGTGACCGCCGTCGACTCGGCGCCGCCGACGCCGTAGAGCTGCTCCGCCGCGGTCTTCGTCGCGTTACGGGCGCCCTGGAAGTTGGTCGTCGAGGTCATGAGGCCGGTGGTCAGCGCGCGGTAGAAGATCTGCTCGGCCTTGGTGATCGCGATGGCCGGTACGTTGACAGTGGTCTTGCCGCGCGGATGCGTGCCGCCCTGCGACAGCAGGTAGAACGCGAGGTTCGCGATCCCGCTGTTGCCGTGGACGCCGCAGTAGTCGTTGCTGGAAGACGGCGTGCAGGAGGGATACAGCCGCTCGGGGTAGTAGTCCTTCGAGTAGCCGTCGGCCGTCGGGTTGTTCATGTACCGGAGCGCGTCGCCCGGGGTGGCCGGGGTCCAGGCGTCCTCGCCGACCAGCCAGGTGTTGCCGTTGACCGACCCGACCTTGTAGACCTCGGCGCCGGCCGAAAGGACGTCCGACATCGCCTCGTTGAGCGCGCCCGACTCGCTCTCGTAGTTGAGGTTGGCGGTGCGATCGGTGACCGCGTGGGTCAGCTCGTGGGCGACGATGTCGAGCGCCTTGGAAAGGTACGTCGACTCCGTGCCGTCGCCGTCGCCGAACACCATCTGGGTGCCGTTCCAGTAGGCGTTGACCCAGTTGGTCCCGACGTGAACAGTGCCGATCAAGGCGCTGCCGGCGTTGTCGAACGAGTCGCGGTTGAACCGCGACTTGAAGTAGTTGTAGGTGTACCCGAAGTTCGTGTAGCAGTCGTTCGCCGCTGCGTCAGTCGAAGACCCACCCTCTTGGAAGATGAGCGTTCCGGGCAGCGTCGGATTGTCGGGGTTCGTGTGATTGCCGTTGTAGATCTTACGGTTCAGGGCGTTGTAGACGGTCGGATGCATCGTCACGAGGTCGCCGTCGAGGGCACTGGCGAACACGCGGTCGACCGTGGGGCCCTGGGCTCCGACGTAGTCGATGAGCGCCGCCCACGCCAGGTAGACCTTGGAGTCGTTGGCGACGACGTAGACCAGCTCCGGCTGCTCGAGCACCCGGCCACCGTTGATGTCGGCGTCCCGCGCGGTCTTGATAAGGGCCTGCCTCGCGCCGATGAGGGCCTTCTCGGGCAGTCCATCCTCGGCTGGTGTGAAGTGGCCGTTGAACCCGTTCACCTCGCCGGCCTTCTCGTCGAGGTGAACGTAGAACTCGCCGCCCACGATGGCGATGCCGTTGTGGTACTGCTGGAGCTTGACGTGGGTCTGGCCGAGCTCGTCGACCACGACCCCGACCGGTGCGATCTCCTCGCGACCGGTGGCCCGCAGCACGGGCGCGATCTCCTCGATGAAGCGGAGCGCCTGGACCGAGGCATCTCCGCGGCCAAGAACGGCCAGCCGGCCGGAGATGAAGTTGGGCACTCCGTTCACGCCGAGCGACAGGGTCCGGACCTCCGGGAGGTCCGCGAGCGCCTGCACCTGTTCGTTCGGGAGTGCCTGCAGGGGAGCGTGGGAATCGATTGCGAGCGCCTGTCCCCCGAAAAGCGCCAGCACGGCCAACGCCACGACGAAACGCCTCATCCTGTCCTCCCCCCGGATGGCAACGGGTGGACCGCTCCACCGGGACCTCAGCATTGAATGCTGGGGGCAAGGTATGAACGGGAGAGGCGGTTGTCAAGAGTTTGGGCCGGGGTCGCATTGTCGTGAGGATCATGCGTGTCTGTTTGGCGTTTTCCGAAGAATGGTCGGAACGACGGGGGATTCCTGCGAAGTGCTCGGAAGCTCCTTCGTCGGGCCAGGAATGCCTCGCGGGAGCCCGGAGCCGGGGCTCGCGTCGAGCCGGTGGATTACGGGTCGGGCCGGGGCTGTTACCCTGGCGTCGCGCGCGGCAAAGGATGCCGGTGGAGGGATCGGTGAGCAGAAGCATGAAGTCCCGTGGAATGGCCGCATTCGGATCGATCGTGCTGGCGCTGGCGGGCTGCGGCAAGGCCGGAGAGGCGGTCGGTGCAGCCGGCTTGCCGTGGGAGCGATCGCTGACGCCGGCGCTGGCCCGCGCCGGTCACGAGAACAAGCTGGTCATGGTGGACTTCTACACCGACTGGTGCCGGTGGTGTACGGAGATGGAGCGAACGACCTACGCCGATGCCAGCGTGCGGTCGGCCCTGAGCCGGGTCGTCCTGGTGAGGTTGAACGCCGAGAAGGACGGCGAGGCGGATGCCGGTCGGCTCGGGGTTTCCGGCTATCCCACGATCGTCTTCCTCGATCACCAGGGCCGGGAGGTCGGCCGGATCTCGGGATACCTGCCGGCGAGCGCGTTCCTCGAGGAGTTCGAGGACGTGGTCAGGAAGTCCTGACCGGCCGAGGCGGGTATACTCCCGGCGCGCCGTCCGGCGCCGGGAGGTTGCGGTGCGCTGGTTCCTGCCCAAGAGCGACGACTTTCTGAAACTCTTCGACGAAGCTTCCGCGAACATCGTCCTCGGCGTGACGATGTTCCGCGAGATGGTCGGCGACCCAGCCGAGCTGCCGAGCAAGGTCGAGCGACTCAAGGAGATCGAGCACGAGGGCGACCGACTCACCCACGTGACCCTTGGGAAGCTCAACTCGAGTTTCATCACGCCCTTCGACCGCGAGGACATCCATGCCTTGATTTCGAGGATGGACGACATCCTCGATTCCGTCGACGCCGCCAGCCAGCGTCTCGTGCTCTATCGAATCAAGGAAATTCCGCCGCGGCTGCTGGCGATCAGCGACCTCATCGTCACCTCGGCCGAGCTCGTGCGCAGGGCGGTCGCGTTCCTCCAGGACCGTCGCAAGCATGCCGAGGCGATGACGGCCTGCGTCGAGATCAACCGCATCGAGAACGAGGCCGACGCCCTGCACCGCGAAGCGCTCGCCGACCTGTTCGACAACTATGCCCACGATGCGATGCTGGTCATCAAGCTTAAGGAGATCTACAGCATGCTCGAGGAAGCGACGGACCGCTGCGAGGACGTCGCGAACGTGGTCGAGAGCATCATCATCAAGGGTTCGTAGGTTTCGACCGACCGTCCTCGGGGCTGGCTGTGAACGGTCAGCCGTCGTTCCGGGGTGGCATGAACGCCGGGATCCCCGTGAGGTGCTCGCCGAGGATCAGCGTGTGCATGTCGTGGGTGCCCTCGTAGGTGTAGACCGATTCGAGGTTCATCAGGTGGCGCATGATCGGGTACTCGTTGACCACCCCGTTGGCGCCCAGGGTCTCCCGCGCGAGCCTGGCGCACTCGCGCGCCACCCAGCACGAGTTGCGCTTGGCCTGGGAGACCTGGACGAACGTGGCCCGGCCCGCGTCCTTGAGTCGCCCGAGACGCCAGACCATGAGCTGGCCCTTGGTGATCTCGTTGGCCATCCACACCAGGCGCTCCTGGATGATCTGGTGGCTCGCGATCGGCGCATTGCCGAACTGGGTGCGGGTCTTCGCATAGTCCAGCGCGGCGTGGAACGTCGCCAGCGCCGAACCGAGGGCGCCCCACGCGATGCCGAAGCGCGCCTGGGTGAGGCAGCCCAACGGGCACTTCAGGCCGGTCGCATGGGGCAGGCGGCTGGAGTCGGGCAGGCGGACGTCCGAGAAGGCGAGCTCGGAGGTCACCGAAGCGCGCAGGGAGTACTTGCCCTTGTGGTCGACCGTCTCGAAGCCGGGCGTGCCGCGCTCGACCAGGAAGCCGCGGACCACGCCGTCGTCGTCCCTCGCCCACGCCACGGCGACGTCGGCGATCGACCCGTTGGTGATCCACGCCTTCGACCCGTTGAGGACCCAGCCGTCGCGGTCACGCCGGGCACGACTGCGCATGCCTCCCGGGTTCGAGCCGAAGTCGGGCTCGGTGAGGCCGAAGCAGCCGATCGCCTTGCCGGCGGCAAGCATGGGGATCCAGCGGTCCTTCTGCTCCTGCGAGCCCCACGTCATGATCGGGTACATCACCAGCGCAGACTGGACCGACACGAACGAACGCAGTCCCGAGTCACCGCGCTCCAGCTCCTGCATGACCAGGCCGTACGCGACGTTCGAGAGTCCGGGGAGGCCGTACTCGGAGATCGTCGCACCGAACAGGTCGAGGGCGGCCATCTCGCCGACCAGCTCGCGAGGGAAGCGCCCGTCCCAGGCCCACGCCTCGATCTCGGGCAGGATTCGCTCGTCGACCCACGCCCGGACCGCGTCACGGACGTGCCGTTCGTCGTCCTCGTAGAGCTCCTCGACCCCATAAAGGTCCAGCAGATCACGCGCCATGTCGGCCTCCACGCCCTCCAACGCCTCGGCCGGACGGTAGCATTTCGCCTGCCCGGGTTCCATCTGGGGACACCGAGTCGCGTGGTGCTAGCATCGGGAGATTCGCGGGCCGTGGAACGCGAACGAGAGACGGGGATGAGGCCCACAAACAAACGCGCTGGCCGGGCCGGCGCCGAGACGATCTCGAGGGTGGTGCGAAAGGGGGGACTCGAACCCCCAAGGACTTACGTCCATAGCGTCCTGAGCGCTACGCGTATACCAATTCCGCCACTTTCGCAGCCGGCGGAATATAGCCTTGCCGGTCGGAACTGTCAACGGGTGCGGGAATTTCGTCGCGCCCGGAAAGTGCTCGAGGCAACAGCGTGATCCATCGCCACCAGGTACTCGAAGCGCTACGCCGGGCCAAGGCGGGCGGCCTCACGTCGGCCCGGCTGCTGCGCGACCTCCAGGATCCCGGGACCGACCCGGCCAGGGTACGGGCCGTCGTCGACGAGGCGCTGGCCGAAGCGGAGGCCCGCGGGGAGGCCGTGCGGACCGGCGGTGGGCGCTGGGTCGCCGTCGAGTTCACCGACTACTACTCCGGCGCCGTCAAGACGACGGCGAGGGGCTTCGGCATTCTCCGGGTCGACGATGACGACGTGCCGGAGATCGTCATTCCGCCCGAGAAGCTCTCCTCGGCCCTGGACGGCGACCTCGTCCTCGCTCATCGCGGCAGGGTGCGGAGGAAGGGGCAGGTCGTCCCCGAGAAGTACGGCGAGGTCGTCAAGGTCCTCAAGCGCCGGCGGCCGACGCTGGTCGGGAAGTTCCTCTCCGGAGTGCGGGACCGCGTCGAGCCGTTCGCGAGCCGGCTGCGGGTCGAGGTGTTCCTCGACCCGATCGAAGGTGAGAAGCCCCGCGACGGGGAGTTCGTCGAGGTGGCGATCGGCGAGATCCCCGAGGTCGGACCGGTGCAAGGACGGCTGTTGCGGCGGCTCGGCGCGCCGGGCGAAAGCGGGGTCGACGAGGAGGTCGTCCTCGCCGAGCTGGCGATTCCGATCGAGTTCCCGCCGGAGGCGCTGCGGCAGGCCGATGAGCTCCCGGACGGTGTCCGCGACGAGGACCTGCCCGGGAGGCGGGATTACCGCGGCCAACCGGCCGTGACGATCGACGGTGAGACGGCCCGCGACTTCGACGACGCGGTCGTCGCCTTCCCTTCTTCCGACGACGCCATCGAGGTCTTCGTCCATATCGCGGACGTCTCGCACTACGTCGTCCCAGGGTCGGCCCTCGACGGCGCGGCGCGCGAGCGGGGCACCAGCGTCTACCTGCCCGGGCGCTGCGTCCCGATGCTACCCGAGAAGCTCTCGAACCACCTGTGCTCGCTGCTGCCCGAACGCGACCGGTTGTGCTTCTCGGTGCGGTTCCTGGTGACCGCGTCCGGGGCCATCGAGGGGTATCGCGCGGAGCGGGGCGTGTTCCGTTCCCGGCGGCGCTGCACCTACACCGAGGTGTTCGACTGGACCGAGCACGCCACCTGGCCGGCGGACCTCCCCGCCGGGGTCCGCGCGTCGCTGGAGCTGCTCGACGAGGCCGCGTTGCGCCTCAACCGGCGGCGGCGCGACCGCGGCGCGATCGACTTCGACCTCCCGGAACCGGAGATCCTCCTCGATCCCGACGGCTTCATGACCGGGGTGCGGGCCGCGGAGCGCAACCGGGCCCACCGACTCATCGAGGAGCTCATGGTGGCGGCCAACGAGTGCGTCGCCCGGATGCTCGTCTGGGGTCGCCAGCTCGGCATCTTCCGGGTCCACGAGCGCCCGTCGGCGGGCAAGCTCGCCGAGCTGCAGGCGGTGCTCGAGGAGTTCGACCTGACGCTGCGGGGCGACCTCGAGGAGCTGCCGCCCAGCGAGCTGCAGCGGGTGCTCGACGAGATCGTCGGCCGACCCGAGGAGCGGTTCCTGCAGACGCTGGTCCTCCGTGCCCTGGCACGCGCCGCGTACCTGCCCGAGTGCAAGGGACACTACGCACTCGCGACCGACTTCTACCTCCACTTCACGTCGCCGATCCGCCGTTATCCCGACCTCGTGGTCCACCGCTTCCTCGGCGAGCTGCTCGCCGGCCGGACGCTCAAGGGGAGCGAGCGCGAGCTGGCCTCCGGCGAGCTCGCCGACCTGGCCGGCTCCTGCTCGTTCACCGAGCGTCGCGCGGAGGAAGCCGAACGCGAGGTGGCGAAGTGGAAGCGGGTCGACTACATGCGGGCTCACCTCGGCGAAGAGTTCTCCGGCCACGTCACCGGGGTCGTGGCCTTCGGGCTGTTCCTCCAGCTCGACGAAGTGTTCGTCGAGGGCCTGGTCCACATCAGCGACATGCACGACGACTTCTACCGCTACGACGAGGTCGGCCACCGGCTGGTCGGTGAGCGGCGCGGCCGGGTCGTGCGCCTCGGCGACACGATGCGGGTGCGGGTCAAGGGGATCGACGAGGAGAGGATCGAGGTCGAGCTGGAGCCGATCCTCGAGCCGCTGGAACCGCTGCCGCGGACACCCCGGTCGAACCGCCAGCCCCGGTCGTCGCGCGACCGGCAACCCTTGCCTCGGCGTCCGCGGGGGCCGCGTCGGGGCGGCCGGCGCCGCTGAGGGAGACCGGGGACAGGGAACAGCGCTCCCGCCCGCCCGGTCGAGCGTCGAGAATCGGTCGCCAGCGTCGAGGTCCCAAGGCCCAAGCCCCAGGCCTCAAGCCGGGTGGTCGGCAGGGGGCGTCAGGCCAGGGTCGGGGCGGCGAGCACGTAGCGCTCGAGGACCGCCCCCGGCTGGCGGGTCATCCACGTGCTGACGGCGATACAGGCGGCACCGGCATCGAGGAGGTGCTCGAGCGCCGACTCGAACGTTGCCGGGACGAGCAGCGTGACCGGCGACGTTCCTTCGGCGGCGGCGAACTGGAGCGCCCAGCCGAGGCCCGCGAGGGCCGCTTCGGGTGTGGCGGCGGCCATCGGGCCGCACTGCCCGGGTCCGCCGTAGGCGTAGGCCGCGATGCGCTGGCCCTCGCGTACGGTGGCGAGGCGCAAGCCGCGGACGGCGAGCCAGTACTCGTGGTCCATCGGCCGCACGAAACCGCGCGCCAGCCGGTCGAGCCGCTCGAGGTCCGCCGACCCGGCACGCCGTTGCAGCCCCTCCTCGGTGAGCTCGCGCCCGGGATGGAGCTTCGCCAGCTCCTGCCCGGCGAGGCGGGCCTGCTCGCCCGTAAGAGAAAGGCGGTAGATCGGGAAGCGCGGGCGGAACCCGAAGCGCAGGAAAGCCGCGTGGTCGGCGGCGCCGCCGAGCAGGTGGGCCGAGGTCTCCGAGACCCCGGCCCGCTCGCCGAACGCCAGCATGCGCCTGAGCAGCACGTCGAGGACCTTGGGTTCCTCGACCTCGGGGTCGATCCACGGCTGCGAGATGATCAGGTGGCGGGAGCGGACGTAGGCGGCGCCGAAGCCCATTACCTCGTCACCGAGGCTGACCGTGAGGAATCCGTCGCCGTCGTGGTGGGCGAGGTGGCGGAGGTCGTGGGCGATGTCGCTCAGGACGCGCTGGCGGCCGGGGACCGGGGTGGTGTCCTGCCAGCCGGGAAGGGCGGTGCGGAGCTGCTCCGCCATGTCCACCAACGGATCGAGCCCGACCCGGGATGCCGGCTGAATCTTCACCTTCCCCGCCATGTCAAGACCTCCGCGGCCGTGGCTCTCCCCCGGACAACGCGGGCGCCGCGGCCCGGACCGTGAGCCGGTCCGTGGCGCATTCTACCAGCCGGCCCGATCACTGAACGATGGTTCACTTTGTCGGCGTCCTGTGGGAGAATCCGGCAGGGGCTCCACGAACGACCAGGCGCGCGGCTCCTCGGAGCGCGTCGACTTAAGCGGCCGGGTGGGGCGCCACGGGTGAGGCTCTGCAGCGCCGCGGCGCGCCCACCCGAGAGAGGGAGGGGACGTGATGAGCCACCATGCCACGTCGGGGTCTTTCCTGTTCGCATCCGGAACGCTGTGGTTCGTGCTCCTCACCATCGTCGCGGTCGGGGCGCTGGTGTGGTCGTTGAGCCGCAAGTACCAACTCCTCGAGGCAGGGAAGGGCGGGGTGGAGCTCGGCCGCTGGTGGGAGCGGATCCGCGGCCTGCTCGTCTTCGCGATCGGCCAGAAGCGGATGTTCAAGGAGCCGGTTGCAGGCCTCATGCACGCCCTCATCTTCTGGGGCTTCTGCGTGTTCACCGTGCGCTCGCTCTCGATGGTCCTGGAGGGGTTCACCAAGGGCTGGGAGCTGCCGCTGCTGCACACGCCTCTCGGGTTGGCGTACCTGCTGACCAAGGACCTGTTCGTCGTGCTCGTGCTCGCCGGCATCGCGATCGCGGCGTGGCGGCGGCTGGTCAGCCGGCCGGCGCGCCTCGAGTACAGCTTCGACGCGTGGATCATCCTGGGCCTGATCTCGGCGTTGATGGTCACCGACGTCCTGGCCGACGGCGCCCGCATCGCCGGCGGCGCTCCGGGGCCATGGGCTTGGACGCCGGTGTCGCGGCTCGTCGGCGGCGTCCTGGCGGGGAGCGCCGAGACTGCCCTGGCCGGGATCTATGGCTGGGCCTGGTGGATCCACCTGTTCTCGCTCTACGTGTTCGCCAACTACCTGCCGTACTCCAAGCACTTCCACGTCTACACCTCGTTGCCCAACGTGCTGCTCCGACCGCTCGACGCGCCCGGGCGGCTCACGAAGATGGACCTCGAGAACATCGAGGACGGCGCCACGTTCGGTGTCGCGAAGGTGACCGACTACTCCTGGAAGCAGCTCCTCGACCTCTACACCTGCACCGAGTGCGGTCGCTGCACGGTGGTGTGCCCGACGACGATCACCAAGAAGCCACTCATCCCGCGTGACTTCACGATCCACCTGCGGGACCACCTCAACGCCTCCGAGAAGGAGATCATCGGCTCCCCGGGCGAGAAGCTCGGCACGCCGTCCCGTGAGATCCAGGGCGACGTCATCGACACCGACGTGATCTGGGCCTGCACCACCTGCCGCTGGTGCGAGGAGGCGTGCCCGCTGTTCATCTCCTACGTGGACAAGATCGTCGAGCTGCGCCGCCACCTGGTGCTCGAGAAGGCCACCTTCCCGGAGGAGGCCGAGCCGGCGTTCCGCGGCATGGAGGTGAACGGCAACCCGTGGCAGCTCGCCGCCGAGACGCGCGCCGACTGGGCCAAGGGCCTCGACGTGCCGCTCGTCTCCGACGGCGGCGAGTTCGACGTCCTGTTCTGGGTCGGCTGTGCAGGGTCCTACGACGATGCCGGGAAACGCACCTCGCAGGCGCTGGCGAGGCTGATGCAGGCCGGCGGCGTGAAGTTCGCCATCCTCGGGCCGGAGGAGGTTTGCACCGGGGACGCGGCGCGCCGCCTGGGCAACGAGTACCTGTTCCAGACCCTCGCCGCGACCAACGTCGAGAACCTCAACCGGTACAAGGTCAAGAAGATCGTGACCAATTGCCCGCACTGCCTCAACACCCTCAAGCACGAGTACCCCGACTTCGGCGGAACGTACGAGGTGCTGCACGGCACCCAGCTCGTCGCCGAGCTGGTCGCTCAGCGCAAGCTGTCGCTGACCGCGGAGGTCCGCCGCGAGCTGACCTTCCACGACCCGTGCTACCTCGGGCGTACCAACGGGGAGTTCGAGGCGCCGAGGTCGGTGTTGGCCGCCGTGCCGGGGCTGACCGTCAAGGAGGCGCCGCTGTCGCGCGAGAAGGCGATGTGCTGCGGCGCGGGCGGCGGCCGGATGTGGCTCGAGGAGAAGCTGGGCGACCGCATCAACCAGACGAGGGTGAAGCAGCTTCGGGACTCGGGGACCGGTGATGTCGCGGTGGCCTGCCCGTTCTGCGCGGTCATGGTGGGGAACGGCCAGCAGGAGCTCGGCTTCGAGGATGCCAAGACGTTCGACGTCCTCGAGCTCGCGGCTCAGGCCCTTCCGAAGCAGGCCTAGGGACAGCTTACCGCTCACCGGCGACTGCGCCTCCACTCACCGGTGGCGACTCGGGTGGGCGGGAGTGAACCGTCAACTGTCGGCCATGAGCTTGTCCCAGGGGCTTGTCAGGGCCCGCGGCGCGGCGCAGGATGTCGCCAGCCATGCCAGCCGCAACCAAACGAGGGTCCGCCGGGAGCCGCCGGCAGACGCGGGCGCGATGGGGCGAGGCGCTCGCCGCGCTGTGCCTGCGGCTCAAGGGCTACCGGATCGAGGCGCGGAACTGGCGGTGCAGTCTCGGCGAGCTCGACCTGGTGTGCTCCGACGGCGAGACGTTGGTCTTCGTCGAGGTGAAGACCCGTGGCTCGCGCAAGGCGGGGCGGCCCGAAGATGCGGTCGGCCGGCGCAAGCAGGCGCAGTTGGTCCGGCTCGCCGAGGCGTACCTGTCGAAGCAAGGCATCGAAGCGAGACCGTGCCGCTTCGACGTGGTCGCGGTGGAGCAGGGCGGCCTGGTCCCGGCCGTGCGACACCTCAAGGGCGCGTTTCGCGCCGACGGTCTCTGAGAAGAAGGGGGACAGGCCACCGCCCGCCCGGCCCAGGGTCGAGGGTCGAGCTACGAACCCGGATCGTGGCGGAAGGGTCGTGAGGCCCGGCCGTGCCCGCATCCCGGGGTGTCGGCTCGGTGTGGCGAACCGACCCCGGCTCGCTGAGTCTGCAGGTCAGGGTCGGGGTGGCGGGGCCGGCTTCCAAGCCAGGCTCTCGAGGGCGAGCCAGGGTGTCTCCTTGCCGGCCGGCGTCGACACCAGCGTCGGCGGTTGGATCAGTACCTCTCCGGCTGTCCCAGCGCTGACCAGCTCGACGACGTGGCGCCCGGCCGTGAGCGAGGTCCCGGTGGCGGATCCGGTCTCTGGTCCTGCAAACGACACGCGCCCCGGCGTGCGGATCGGTGCCCCCGGTGCGACTACCAGGTCGAGTCGGAGGAGGCCGGGTCCCGGCAACGCGCGGACCGAGATCGAGCCCGCGCCCACGAGCTTGCGCCGCGCCAGGACCTGGCGGTCGCGGCCCGGGTCCTCCTTCATCCAGCCCGGCCCGAACACCACCTCCGCGGAGACCAGCGAGGGCGGGACGGTGACGGTGCCCACCGCGTACTCGCGGCGTTTCGGCGGCTTCGTGCTCTGCGCCGACAGCTCCCACCGGCGGCCCGAGGAGGCGTCGACGAGCCCGATGGACAGGTCGTAGGGCCCGGTGACCATGGGCGGTCCGAAGGCGGACTGGCAGAGGTCGAGCGGGTAGACGATCTCCGTGGACGGGCGCCAGTCGGCCGGCAGGGGGTGGTCGAAGGTGCGGACGACGTCACCGCCGCTGTCGAGGAGGTGGACGAAGACGGTCGCCTGGCCACGCTGGCGGCGCAGCCCGGCCGTCGGACTCCAACTCAACTGGAACGTCGCGCACTGGGCGTACGGCAGCTCGACCCTTCGCGGCGTGACGTCGATGGCGCCGACCGGCCCGTCGCGATCGGTGCAGGCGACGGCCGCGAGGAGCGCCACGGCGACCAGCGCCGGCGGGGCGAGAGGATGACGGTGTGGAGCACTCGGGTGGGTCGATCCTGTCGGCATGGGCGCAGGCTAGGCGCGGTCCCGGGCCGTGTCAACGAACACATCGGTGCCGGGGCTGCGAGGATAGAATCACACGATGACGCTCACGTCGCGCCCGCTTCCTGCGCCGCTCCGCCGCGGAGCCAGAATCGGCATCGCCGCGCTCTCCGGGACGCCGGACCCGACGCGGCTGCGGGAGGGTGTGGCCGTGCTGGAGTCCGCAGGGTACCGGGTCGTGCTCGCCCCGAACCTCGAGCGGCGCGCCGGCTACCTGGCGGGTTCGGACCGCGAGCGTCTGGTCGGCCTGGACACGCTGCTCGCTGCAGGCGTGGATGCGATCGTCGCCGCGCGCGGCGGCTACGGCCTCATGCGCGTGCTCGACGGCCTGCCGTGGGATCGCCTGGCGGCGTGGGGGGGATGGCTGGTGGGGTTCTCGGACGTCACGGCGCTCCATGCCGCGGCTGGCGGCCGCCTGCCCGTGGCGACCCTCCACGGTCCGGTGGGCGCGACACTCGCCCGTGACGGCGCCAGCGCCGCGGCGCTGCTCCGCTGGCTCGGCGGAGCGCCACCGAGGACGCTTTTCCGTTTTCGCCCGGGCCAGGTCATCCGGCCGGGGACGGCGCGCGGCGTGGCGGTGGGCGGCAACCTGTCGCTCCTCGCGGCCCTGACCGGCACGCCCTACGAGGCTGAGTACGCCGATGCCGTGCTCTTTCTCGAGGAGGTCGGCGAGGCCGGGTACCGGCTCGACCGTTTGTTGACCCAGCTTTGCCTCTCCTCTAGACTCGCCCGGGTCAAGGCGATCATCGTGGGTCAAATGGTGAGGTGTGGGCGCGGAGAACCGGGTTGGCGCGAGCGCTGGCGGGCCTTGCTCGCCGAGACCGCGCCTGCGACCGCAGTCGTGGTGGATGGGCTTGCGTTCGGCCACGGTTCGACGAACACCCCGTTCCCCGTCGGAGTACCGGTGAGCGTCGACACCACGCGCGGCGAGGTGACCTGGGGAGGCGAGTAGGTGGCGAAGCTTCGCGTCGGGGGCACGGCCAAGCACGGGATCGACGACCTGGCGCGCCGTTTCGAGTCCGGTACGGTGATCTTCCGCGACGGCGACCCGGGCCGCGAGATGTACATCATCCAGAGCGGGAGCGTACGGATCTCGCGGGCCGTCAACGGCGAAGAGCGTGAGCTGGCCGTCCTCGAGAAGGGCGACTTCTTCGGCGAGATGGCGATCCTCGAGGACTACCCCGAGCGGTCCGCGACCGCCAGCGCGATCACCGACGTCGAGGTGCTGCGGCTCTCGAGCGCCGACCTCGACGAGATGCTGCAGCGTCGCCCGTGGATCGCGGTGCGGATGATGGCGAAGCTCTCCGAGCGGCTGCGCGAGGCGAACCGGCGGGTCGAGGAGCTGGCGGGGGCCAAGGCCGAGGCGGCGACCCTGCCGCCGGCCGTGGGGAGCCAGGGCGTCGAGGCGCGGACGCTGCTCTACCACGAGGCGTCCCACCGGGTGTTCGGCCTGAAGCCGTCCGGCGACACCACGCTGGGTCGCCACGACCCGGTCACCGGCGTGACACCGGACATCGACCTCACCGCCCTCGACCCTGACCGCACCATCTCGCGCCGGCACGCCACGATCCGCAGCCTGGACGGCACCTTGACCGTGACCGAGAGCAACGCCTCGACCAACGGGACCTTCGTCAACGCCGTCAAGCTGGAGCCGTTCCAACCCTGCCCGCTCGCGCACGGCGACATGTTGCAGCTCGCCCTGGTGACGTTGCGGGTCTACGTCCTCGCCGGGGGATGACCCCCACGCTCGGGCTCGCGAGCCCGCTGGCCGCCGTCAAGGGCGTCGGTCCCGCCGGCGCCCGGTTGCTCTCCGCCGCCGGCCTCGACACCGTCCTCGACCTGCTCCTCAACCTCCCGTATCGCTACGAGGACCGGTCCAACCCGCGGACGATCGGATCGCTCGGGGAGCCCGGCGAGGTCGTGACGGTGGGCGGCCGCCTGCTTCACCTCCGCGAGCGGCGGGCCCGGGCCCGCCGGCTGCGGCTCGTCGAGGCGGTGGTCGACGACGGGACCGGTGCCATTCAGGTGGTCTGGTTCAACCAGCCATACCTGGCAGGGACGCTGTCCGCGGGCGGGCGTGTCTGGCTGCACGGGGCGCTCCGGCCGGCCCGGTCGGGGCTCGGCCTGCAGCTCGTCGGTCCGGAGTGGGAAGTCGAGGACGAGGACGCCGACCCGATCCACCTCGGCCGCATCGTGCCGATGTACCGCCGGGTCGGGAGCTGGAGCGGGCGGCGGGTGCGCTCACTGGTCGCGCGCACGTTGGGCTCCCTGGGTGAGGTCGACGATCCCCTGCGACCATGGCTTCCCGCCGCGCTCGGCCTGCCGCCGCTCGGCGAGGCGCTCGCCTCGCTGCACTTCCCGCCGGCGCCGGCCGATGCGTCCGCCCTCGACGCCGCGCTCGACGCCCTCGCCCACCGCACCACGGCGGCTCACCGGCGGCTGGCGTTCGAGGAGCTGCTCGCCCTCGGCGTCGTGCTCGAGCGGGAGAGGGCGACACGCCGGTCGCGGCGGGCCCTCGCCTGCACGGTCGACGACGCCGTCCGGGAGCGCGCCAGGGCGGTGCTGCCGTTCCACCTCACGGCCGCCCAGAAGCGGGTCCTCGCGGAGATCGTCGCCGATCTGCGCGGGGAGGTGCCGATGGCCCGCCTGCTGCAGGGCGACGTCGGCTCCGGCAAGACGATCGTGGCGACGCTGGCGGCGCGGGTGGTGCTGGAGTCCGGCGCCCAGGTGGCGCTGCTCGCCCCGACCGAGCTGCTCGTCCAGCAGCACCTGGCGACGCTGGCGCGGCTGCTCGCGCCGACCGCGTACCGGCCGGCCGTGCTCTCCGGGTCGTTGCCGGGGCGCGAGAAGACCGACGTCCGCGGCGCCCTCGAGGCCGGCGCGGCCCGCCTGGTCGTCGGCACGCATGCCTTGCTCCAGGACGCCACGGCCTTTGCGCACCTGGGCCTCGTCGTCATCGACGAGCAGCACCGCTTCGGCGTCGCCCAACGTCAGGCGCTGCTCGCCAAGGGGCACGCGCCGCACCTGCTGGTGATGACGGCGACTCCGATTCCGCGCTCGCTCGCGCTGACTGTGTACGGCGACCTCGACGTCTCGGTGCTCGACGAGCTTCCCCCCGGGCGATCACCGATCCGCACGGTGCTGCGCGACGACTCGGCGCGGCCGCGCCTCGCGGAGTTCCTGCGCCGCGAGGTCGACGACGGGGCGAGGGTGTACTGGGTGTTCCCGCTCATCGAGGAGTCGCAGAAGGTCTCTCGGCGGGCCGTCGAGACGCATGCCCGGGCGGTCAAGGCCGAGCTGGCCGGCGTCGGGGTGGCGGTCGTCCACGGCAGGACCCCGGCGGCGGAGCGCGAGGCCGTGATGGCCGCGTTCGCCGGCGGGTCGATTCGGGTGCTGTGCGCGACGACGGTCATCGAGGTCGGCGTCGACGTGCCCGAGGCGTCCGTGATGGTCATCGAGAACGCCGAGACGTTCGGGCTCGCGCAGCTCCACCAGCTTCGCGGGCGGGTCGGTCGGGGGACGCGCCCCTCGTGGTGCGTGCTGCTCGTCGGCGAGGGGTGCTCCGCCGAGGCGAGGACGCGCCTGGAGTACTTCGCGTCCACGACCGACGGGTTCCGCATCGCCGAGGAGGACTTCCGGACGCGCGGGCCCGGCGAGCTGACCGGCGCCAGACAGTGGGGTAGGCCGGAGTTCCGGGTCGCGTCCCTCGTGATCCACCGCAGGGAGCTCGAGGCCGCGCGGGAAGTCGCCGCGGCGGCGGCCGCGGGCGGGACCCTGGCTTCCCTGGAGTCCGCGCTGTCGGGCCGAGATCTCCTCGGCAAGAGCGTGCCGGTCGGGTAGAATCCCGCCATGGCCAACGCCGAGCATCTCAAGCTGTTGATGACCGACGAGTGGGCGAGCTGGCGACAGGCCAACCCGCGACTCCTGCCCGACCTCGTCGAGGCGGACCTGCGCGGGGCCGATCTGCACGGCATCAACCTCGCCCGCGCGGTCCTGACGCGGTGCGAGCTGCAGGGCGCGAACCTCGCAGGTGCCTCGCTCGTCAACGCCCACGTCGAAGGCGCGTACTTCGAGAACACCAACCTTGACGGGTGCGACTGCACCGGCGTCAAGCTGGACCTCCTGGAGCTCCAGTCGTGCTCGTTCCGGGCCGCGAACTTCACCGGCGCGACCTTCCGCGGGTCGAACATGAGCGGTTGCGACCTGTCGGGGGCGAAGCTGTCGCAGGTGAACCTCGAGGGAGCGATCCTCGACCGGGCGGACCTGACCGGGGCGGACCTGACCGGGGCAACGCTGCGCGGCGCACGGATGGACGGCGCCAACCTGACCGGGGCCAACCTGACCAGTGCGAACCTCGAGAACGTCTCGCTCGCCGGCAACAAGATGGTCGGCGTGAACCTCGAGAACGCCTACGTGCAGCGCGCCCAGCTCGTCGGCGCCGACCTCGAGAGGGTCAAGGCGACGCGGGCCAACTTCCGCGAGGCCAACCTCCTGCGGGCCAACCTGGCGTACGGGGTCTTCGACTGGACCGACTTCACCAACGCGACGCTCAAGGCCGCCAACTGCGAGGAGGCCCGGTTCGTCAACTGCGACATGGCCACCGTGGACCTCCGCGAGGCGGTGCTGCTCAATGCGACGTTCGACAACGTGCAGATGCCCGGGGCGAGCCTCGCCGGGCTCGACCTGCGCGCCCCGAGGATCGGCAAGGTGGTCCTGGTCAAGGCCAACATGTCGGGGTGCGTGCTGCGCGGCGTCCAGTTCCGCAAGATGCGCATGGACGGGGCGCGGCTCGAGGGCGCGGACCTACGCGAGGCCAACCTCGAGGGCGCGATCCTCGACGGCGCCTACCTTTCCGGCGTCGAGATGCGCAGCACCCGCATGCGGAGCGCGAGCCTCGTCGGGGCGGTGCTGGCCGACGCCGACATCTCGGGGTGCGACCTCATCCTCGCCAACCTCTCCGAGGCCGACTGCACCCGTACCGACTTCCGGTTCACCCGGCTGGTCGGAGCCGAGTGCCGCAAGGCGCATTTCCAGTGGGCCGACCTGCGCAACGCGGACTTCACCAACGCCTCGGTCGGCGGCGCCAGCTTCTGGGGCGCCCGGATGATGAACACCAAGCTGCCGTGGCAGGCGTTCTTCTGGAAGGTGATCGTCGGGGCTTCGACGGTGTTCATCGTGGCGCGCCGCCGGCGCGAGGAGCGACAGAAGCGCGACCATGCCCGCCGCATCCGTGACACCGTGCGGCTGGTCGAGCGCCTCGAGGCGAAGGACCCGCGACTCCGCCGGATCGCCGCTGCGATCAACGCGGCGCCGGCTCGCGACGGCGTCGCGCCGCGGGAGAGCCCGGCGTCGCGCGAGTCCGCGCGAACCGCGGAGGACGAGGACTGATCGCGGTCAGGACGCGGAGAGCTCGCGGGTTTCGACCGCCAGCGCCTCCACCGTCACGTGCTCCAGGGCCTTGGCCCTGCGCTGCATCTCGAGGACACCCGGGAGAGGCCCGGCGAACGTGCCCGAGGCCTTGAACGTGTAGTCGTGGGTCGGCGAGTACAGCTCGGTACCCTTCGCGCTCGAGTCGCTCTCCTCGGCCTGTTCGAGGTCCTCGACGGCGACCCCGCCCGGCAGCGACGCGAGGAGTTCGTCCCGGAACCTCCGCGCGACCCCGACCGAGAATGTCTCGATGGCGACGGCCAGGCGCGCCCTGACGACCTCGCTGATGCCGACGACCCGTAGGCCCACGCTGTCGCCGTGGGAGCGGATGGCGGCCGCGAGCTCGACGGCGGTCGTCGCCGGGGCGAGCAGGAGATGATGGCTGCCGGCCGCGAAGAGCCCGCGGAGGCGCTCGTGGAATGACGTCGGGGCGAGGTCGACGTCCGTTCCGAGCAGCGTTGCGTCCCGCCCCGGGTGTCCGGCGGCGAATCCTTGTGCGAAGGCGCGCAGTACCTTCTCCGAGCCCTCGACGACGATTTCGTGCCAGGCGGTCATGCAGGCCTCCTAGATGAAGAACAGCCAGGTGGTCAGGGCGAACACCGGGATCAGCACCGGGAGCGTGTAACGGAGGATGTACCCGAAGAACGACGGCATCGCGATGCCCGCCTCCTCGGCGATCGACTTGACCATGAAGTTCGGCGCGTTGCCGATGTAGGTGTTGGCGCCCATGAACACCGCGCCGGTCGAGACGGCCTGGAGGAGCTTCCCATGCTCCGCGATCAGGAGCTGGATCGCCTCGCGTTCGGGAACGCCGGGGTAGAGGCGGCCGAGCGCCGTGGACAGGAACGTCAGGTAGGTCGGCGCGTTGTCGAGGAACGACGACAGTCCGCCGGCCGCCCAGAAGAAGTGCGCCGCCTCGCGGACCCGGGCGACGAGGAGGCCGAGTGCCCCGTGCTCGCCGGCCCTGAGCATCTCGAGCGCCGGGATGATGGTGGCGAAGATCCCGGCGAAGAGGATCGCGACCTCCCTGATCGGGCCCCACGAGTACTCGTTCTGCTCGCGGACCCGGCGCGACGTGGTGAACCACGAGAGCGCCGCCACCCCGATCAGGATCGCGTCGCGCGTGAGGTTCTGGATGCCCTGGTGGACGCCGAGGATCGTCACCTCACCCGGGTGCCACACCCCGGAGAGGATCACGGCGCCGAGGACGCCTCCGAGGTAGAGGAAGTTGTGCCACCCCTCGATGGCCAGCGGCTCGTGAGGGGCGTCGGCATGGGCTCTGGTGAGCGGGTCCTCGCGCCGCCACATCACGCGGTCGACGAAGAAGTAGGTGACCAGGACGAGCGCGGCCACGAACAGCGTCTCCTTCCACAGGCCGAACGTCCAGAAGAACGGGACGCCGTGGAGGAAGCCGAGGAACAGCGGCGGGTCCCCGAGCGGCGTCAGCGCGCCGCCGATGTTGGCGACGAGGAAGATGAAGAACACGACCGTGTGCGCCTTGTGGCGCCGGTCGTGGTTGGCGCGCAGCAGCGGCCGGATCAGGAGCATCGACGCGCCGGTCGTGCCGATCCACGACGCCAGCAGGGTGCCGATCACCATGATCGTCGTGTTGACCCCGGGCGAGCCGCGCAGCGTGCCGCGGATGAAGATCCCGCCGCCGATGGTGAACAGCGCGCCGATGAGGATGAGGAACGGCACGTAGTCGATGATCGCGGTGTGCGTAACCAGGTGGAGCGCCGGTTGGCCGTAGGCGGCGACGAACGGGATCACCAACACCAGCGCCCACGCCGCCGCGACCTTTGGGTAGTGGTGGTGCCAGAAGCGCGGCGCCAGCAAGGGAAAGAGGGCGATGGAGAGCAGCACGCCGACGAAGGGCAGCGCGCTCCACGCCGGCAGGACGGAGCCGAGGTCGGCAGCCGGCGCACCTTCGGAAGCGCCGGCCGATCCTGCCGCCAACGAGAGCCCGATCGCTGTGAAGGTCGTGAGGATCGCCCTGGAGCCCACGCTCATGGTCTTCGCTCCGCCGGCTCGCCGGCAAACGGCGAAGCCTAGCATGGAAAGCGGCTTGAGACCTGAGGCTTGAGACCAGAGACCTGTGGCCGGGGGCTCAGGTTTGGAGGGTGGGGGAGCCCAAGCCCCAAGCCTCAAGTCCCAAGCCCGCTGTTGGGGGTACGATGGCGCGGGGAGGGCGTCATGATTCCAGTCCTCGACAACGCGGGGATGCGCGAGGCCGACCGCATCACGATCGACGAGCTCGGCGTCCCGAGCCTCGTGCTGATGGAGCTGGCCGCGGCAAGCGTCACCGACGTCATCCTCGAGCGGTTCGCCGGGTCGCCGCGCGTGCTCGTCGCGTGCGGGCCGGGCAACAACGGCGGGGACGGCCTGGCCGTCGCCAGGCAGCTTCGCTGTCGCGGCTGGGAGGTCGAGGTCGCGCTCCTGGCCGCTCCGGCGGCGCTGAAGGGCGACGCGTCCAGGCAGCTCGAGTTGGCGCGCGCGTTCGGCGCGCCGATCAACGAGTGCACCGGGGATCTCGATCGCCTGCAAAACCTCCTCGCGGGCTGTGACGTCGTGGTGGACGCGCTGTTCGGTACCGGCCTCGACCGCCCGCTGTCGGACCGCTGGCTGGCGGCGATCCAGGTGCTCGATGCGAGCGGCCGGCCAATCGTCGCGGTGGACCTTCCGTCCGGGCTGTCGGGATCGTCCGCCGCGGTCTCGGACGACTGCGTGCACGCGCAGGTCACGGTCACCTTCGGCGCGCCCAAGGTCGCGCATGCGCTGCCGCCCGCGTGCCGGTGCTGTGGTGAGGTCGCGGTGGGAGACATCGGCATCCCTCCCTGGGTGCTCGAGTCGCTGTCACGCCTCTCGATCCTGGAGGCACTTGATGTCGCCGCGTGGCTGCCGCCGCGCTCGGCGGATGCGCACAAGGGTCACTTCGGCCACCTCGGCGTCGTCGCCGGCCGGGTCGGGCGGGCCGGCGCCGCCGCGCTGGCGGCGCGGGCCGCGGTCACGATGGGCGCCGGGCTCGTCACGGTCGCGACGGCGAGCGGCGCGGTGGCGCCGATCCAGGCCGCGGTCCCGGAGGCAATGGTCGACCCGCTGCCGCAGGGCAGGGACGGGGCGGCCTCGGGCGACGGGCTCGGACCGCTGCTGACCAGGGCCACGGCGCTGGCGGTGGGTCCGGGCCTGGGGACTGGAGCGGGTCCGAAGAAGCTGCTGGAGCGGATCCTCGCGGAGTGGAACGGCCCCCTGCTGCTCGACGCAGACGCCCTGACGCTGCTCGGAGCCAACCTGGACAGGCTCGCTGGACGGCGGGCGCCGACGGTGTTGACGCCGCATCCCGGCGAGCTGGCGCGGCTGCTCGGCCGCGACACCGCGGAGGTCGCCGCCGACCGACTCGGTGCCGCTCGTGAGGCGGCGGCGAGAAGCGGCGCCACCGTGCTCGCCAAGGGCGCCAGGACGGTCGTAGCCGACCCGGACGGGCGGGTGTTCGTGAACCCGACCGGCTCGCCGGGCCTGGCCTCGGGCGGAGCCGGCGATGTCCTGACCGGGGCGATCGGCGCGCTCCTCGCACAGGGCCTCGCGGGCCGTGAGTCCGCCGCGGCCGGGGCGTGGCTGCACGGCAGGTCTGCCGAGCTGGCCGGCGAAGCGTTTCCCGGTGCCGTCCCCGCGAGCGTCGTGGTGGATCACCTGCCGGCGGCGGAGCTCGAGCTCCGAGACGGGGCATGACGGGCGGCAGCGAGCTGCCGGCGACGGCCGCGCTCGCCGACGAGGAGGCGACGGAGGCCCTGGGCGCGGCGATCGCGGTGCACCTGCGCCCCGGCGACCTGGTCCTCCTCGAGGGCCCGCTCGGCGCCGGGAAGACGACGCTGGTGCGCGGGCTGGTCGCGGCCCTCGGCGGCGACCCCGCCGAGGTGTGCTCGCCGACGTTCGTCCTCCTCGAGACCTACGAGGCCGCCTCGTCGGCGATCCGGCGCCTGCACCACGCCGACCTCTACCGGCTGCGCGGCCAGGCGGCCGCGCCGTGGGACGAGGTCGGCCTCGGCGATGCGCTCGACGACCCCGACGCGGTGACTGCCGTCGAGTGGCCGGAGTCGTGGTCGTGGGCGGGGAGCGCCGACCGCCGCGTCCTCCGCGTCCGCCTCGCCCACGCCGGCGACGGCAGGCTGGCGGACCTGGCGTGGATCGAGGCTTGAAGGGTTGAAGGGTTGAAGGGTTGAAGCAGGATCTGGGCGAATCCCTAACCTAGCAGTTCTTCAACCCTGGGCGGGTGGTCGGGAGGGCAACCCTGGAGGGGTGGGTGGGTGTGCACCCCCGGGTGAGTGGGCGGAGGGGCAGCCCTATCTCTTGAAGAACCCGGTCTGGGGTTTCTCCGGTGCGGGGGCCTTGCCGCCGGTGAGCTGCTGGTTGAGCTCCCGGATGCGGTCGTTGAGCTTCTCGATGCGGGCGTTGGCCTCCTGGACGACGCGCTCCTTCTCGGCGCGGGCGCCCTCGAGCTGATTGCGCATCTCGGCCAGCGTGGTCGCCGAGTCGGCGCCTTCCTGGCGGAACGACGCAACCTGCGCCTCGAGGTGAGCCAGGACCTCGTCCTTCTCCGAGAAGCGTTGCCGCCAGCGCTCCTCCTGCTCCTCGTAGAGGCGCTTGATCTCCATGAGCTCGACGATCTGCGCGAAGTCCGCGGGGGACGGGGCCATCTTTCCCTCCCGCTGCGCCTCCTCGATGCTCGGGAACATCCTGCGCAGCTTCAGTGAGAGATCCTCGGGATCGAGCGACATCTCCATCGCCGCCTCGTAGTTGACCGCACCGTTGGCGATCAGGGCGACGAGGCTCTGGTTCATCGTCTGCATGCGGTAGTAGCTGACCGACTTCTCGATCTCGTCGTGGATTTCCTTGATCTCGCCGCGCTCGATGTGGCGGGCGACCTTCGGAGAGTTGACGAGGACCTCGATGGCGGGGATGAGCCCCTTGCCGTCGGCGCGAGGCATGAGCTGCATCGAGACCACGGCCCGCAGCACCTGACAGAGCTGCGAGCGGACCTGTCCCTGCTGCTGGGGCGGAAAGGTGTCGATGATCCGGTCGATGGTCTGCGAGGCGCTGTTGGTGTGCAGGGTGGAAAACACGAGGTGGCCGGTCTCGGCGGCGGTGATCACCGCGGTCACGCTCTCCGCGTCGCGCATCTCGCCGACCATGATGACGTCGGGGTCCTGCCGCATCGCGTTCTTCAGCGCTTCCTTGAACGACGGGGTGTCGGTGCCGACCTCGCGCTGGGAGACCGTCGCCATGTGGTCGGTGAAGAGGAACTCGATGGGATCCTCGATCGTGACGACGTGGCACGGGCGGGTCTTCGAGATGTCCTGGATGCTCGCGGCGAGGGTGGTCGACTTGCCCGACCCGGTCGGGCCCGTGACCAGGACCAGCCCGGCCGGGAGGTTGGAGAACGTCGCCACCACGTCGGGCAGGCTGAGGTCCTCGTAATTCTTGATGTCGAAAGGGATGCTGCGGAACGAAGCGGCAATGGAGCCCCTCTGCTGAAAGAAGTTGCAGCGGAAGCGGGCGACGCCGGCCACGCCGTAGCCGAGGTCCACCGATTGGTGCTCCTCGAAGCGCTTCTTCTGGTGGGCGTTGAGGAGCGGCATGACCATGTCCTCGACGTCCTTCGGCTTGAGCGGGACCGACTTGATCGGGATGAGCTTCCCCCCGAGGCGCAGGAGTGGAGGACGTCCCGGCTTGATGTGCAGGTCGGACGCCCCCTTCTTGGTGATGAACTTCAGAAGGTCGTCCAACGTCAGCGGCGTGTCCGCCATGGGCACAATCTAGCATCGGCCGGAGGAGGGGGTCAACGCGTCAAGTAGGCACGGGCCTGATCGGCGGTGCGAACCTCGCCCCGGGCCCGGGCTCGGTGGAGGCGACTGATGGCGGCGGCCCGGGCGGGACCCTCTCCGAGGTCGAGGAGCCGGGCGATCTCGGCACCGCTGAGCAGCGGGGGGCGCGCCGCGAACCGCCGCCACCAGCGGAGCAGCGAAGTCGCTGCGGCTACCGACGGCTCACCCTCCAGGCGCCCGGAAATCGCCCATGCCAGCGACATCGGAAGGAGCGATCCGGCTTCGACGGCCAGGCCGCGGGCCTCGCGGAGGTCCGCGCCGAGCACGCCAGCGAGCCGCACGGCGAGCTCCGCCGCCTGGCTGACGCGTCGCGCGCGGCGCTCCGGGTACCCCGCGTGGGCCAGCGCTCTGGCGCCCGCTGCGAGGTCCCAACGCTCGGGGAACCCGGCCGCCGGGGCGGCCAGGATCGCGGTGGCGACATCGACGGCCCCCGCACCGAGGCCGTCGCGGCGGCGCGCGATCGCCGCCAACCGCCCGGCCACGCGTGCCAGCTCGGGCCCCCGGTCGAAGGTCTCCCAGTCCGGCAGCAGCGGCACCAGCAGCCGGCAGCGGACCGCGCCGAGCAGGGCGCGTTCCACTGCCGGTCCGGCGAGAAGGAGGCGGAGCTCCTCCAGCACACGCTCCCGTGCCGCGCCTGCCAGCCCCGGCGCCGCCTGGGCGAGCTGGCGCTCGGTCTCGAAGGTCAGGCGCAACTGGGGGCGGGTGGCCGCGAGCCGGACCGCGCGGAGCACACGGACGGGGTCATCGACCAGGTTGACGTAGCGCACCGTGCGCAGGCGGCCGGCGGTGAGGTCCTCCAGGCCGCGGGTGAGGTCGAGCAGGGGACCGTGCGGCAGTCGCCAGAGCATGGCGTTGACGGTGAGGTCGCGGCGCAGGACGTCCTCGTGCAACGACCCCTGCGCCCCGACGAGGTCCACCTGTCCGACGTCGCTCGCGAGCCGCCAGGCGACGTGAGGCTCCCGCCCGAGGCGGACCGGGCGCCCGCCCAGCTCGTGCCCGAGCCGGGCGGCGAGGGCACGCGGTTCGCCGGTCGTGACGAGGTCGATGTCGTGGGTGACGAGGCCGAGCAGCCGGTCCCGCAGCGAGCCGCCGGTGAGGAAGAGCGGCGCATCGCCGGCAGCGGCCGAGATCCGCTTGAGCGTTCTCGACGCGCGCAAGCGGCGGGCGGCCTCGTCCGGGCTCACGCGTCCCCCGACCACAGCGGCAGCTCGACGAAGAACCGGCTCCCCTGGCCTGGACTGGAGTCCACCCAGACCCGGCCGCCCAGCGCCAGGACCAGGCGGCGGACGATGGCGAGGCCGAGGCCGGCGCCCGCGGCGACCTGGCTGTTCGGGCCGCGGACGAACTCGTCGAAGATCCGCGGCAGCGCCTCCGGCGAGATGCCGACGCCGTTGTCGTGGACCGAGATGATCCCGCGGTCGCCCTGGCGGGCCAGGTTGACGATGACCTCACCGCCTCGCCGGGTGTACTTCAGCCCGTTCTCCACGAGGTTGCGGACCACCTGCCCGAGGCGCTCGGGATCGGACCGGACCTGGAGGCCGTCGACGCACCGCGTGGACAGCACGACGCCGCCCTGGGCGGCCAGCGGTCCGAGCTCGTCGACCGCGGCGGCGATGACCTGGCGGGCCGCGACCGGGCCGAGCGAGATCGCCAGGTGGCCGCCTTCGAGGGCCGCGAGGTCGAGGAGCTCCGCGATCAGCCGCTGGAGACGCCGGGCGCCGTGGATCGCTGCCCGGAGAAACTCCCGCTGCTCGGCCGACAGGCCGTCCGCGAGGTCGTCGTCGAGTGTCTCGAGGTAGGAGCGGAGGATGGCCAGCGGCGTCTTGAGCTCGTGGGCCGCGTCCGAGACGAAGCGGGATCGCCTTCTCGCGTGCTCCTCCAGCATCTGGTTGGCGGCGGCGAGCTCCCGGAGCTTGTCGGCGAGGGCGCGGCGGATCCGTCGCTCGTCGCTGCGCCGGCGGGTCTCGGGGTGGGGCTCGAACAGCACGAGCGTCCGGTCGGCCCCGGTGCGGTTCGACCAGCCGAGGACGGGCAGGGGCTCCTTCCCACCCGAGAGGGTCGCCTCCCATCGCGTCGCGTGCCCCTTCCACGGGCGATCGGGCTCCAGCGGCAGCGCCTCGACGGCCCCGCTGACCGCGCCGCCGCGACCCCGGAGGAGCCAGGCGGCGCGGGAGTTCGAGTTGACGATGCGCCCTTCTTCGTCGACCAGGACGGCGGGGATGGGGAGCAGCCTGAGGAGCGTCCCCGGGTCGAAGGCGCCGAGCGCCGCGTGGGTCAGCCCGAGCTGGTGGGCGGTCTCGGCCTGCGGCAACCGCGAGAGGCGGTGCAGGAGCAGGTGGGCGACGAGCGTCGCGAGCCCGAGCCGGGGCCCGTCGAGAGGCACGTGGAGCGAGAGCTTGAGGACGACCGGATCACCCGTCTGGGTGAAGACGAGCACGGGGAATGCCGCCGTGCTGGTCACGCCGCCGGAACCCAGGGCGGACCGCAGGCGATCGCCGACCCGCGGATCGCTCGCGTCTCCGACCACGAACGGAACGCCGGTGCGACGGACCTCGAGGAGCTCGGGGTAGCGCTCGACGTCGACCATGAGGTCGTGGGTCTCGGAGAGGTCGGAGCTCGCGAACACCCGCCACTTGCCGCCGGCCTCGGGGACGAGCATCGACACCCGGCCCGGACCGAGCGCCGCCGCCAGGCGGCTCACGGTCGACTCGACGAGCGGGCCGACCTGGCCGCGGGAGATCAACTGGACCGCGATCTCGCCGGCGACAGCGAGGCCCTCCGGAGCGAGGTCGGCGCGCGCCTGCTCGCAGACGGCGCAGACCGGCGGCTCCGATGAGGGCATCCAGGCGGTGACGGGTACGCGATCCGGCATGGCGCTCGGTGAAGTGGGATCAGTCTAGCAGCGCCGCGCTCCGGGCGCTTTGTTACCATCGCGGTCGTGCTTCGGCTGCCGACCCTCCAACCCTCGAACTGGGCGGGCCCGGCAACGTGATCGTCACGTTGCTGTTGGCTGCGGCCGCTGCGGCAGGCCAGCCGGCCGAGGTCACGGCCCGGCTCGCGGGTGGGAACAGGGTTTCCTGGACTCGGGGTGAGGAACCCGTCGTCCTCGTGCTGCCGAAGCCTGGGGAGGGATGGGTGCAGCTCGCCTCCCGCGTGACCGGCTCGGCGGCGAGCGTGAAGACGCTGAGGGAGGTGAACCCGCAGCTCCGGGCGCCGCTGCGCGGGATGCCCGTGCGGGTGCCGTGGGAGCTGGCCTGCGGGGAGCTGCGGGCAGCCGCCGTGACGGCGCTCTTCCCGGCCGACGCGCGGACACCGGAAGGCTGGGAGCACGTCATCGCCGGCCCCTGGGACGGCGAGGACGAGTCGTGGTGGGAGCTGGCCGAACTGCTGTCCGGTGACGGCGCGCGGTACCCCGCCCTGCGCGAGGCCAACCCAGACCTCGGTCTCTACCCGCCGCGCGGCGCCCGCGTGCTGATCCCCGCGGCGCTGTTGGCGCCCGAGTTCCGCCGAGTCCCCCCGGTACGGGCATCATCGCCGCGTCCGACGCCGTCGTCGCCCCCGGTGATAGCGGCCGGGACCGCGGTTCCGGTCGCCGTGCCGCTGCGGCCGCCGACGGCGCCGTCCGGGGTTCGCGTCGTGACGCAGCAGGGGGGCGAGCTGGAGTACCGCGACGCCGAGGCGGTCTACCGCCTCAAGCCCGGAGAGGCGCTGTACTCCGCGGTCGTCGTCCGCTTCACCGGCCAGCTCCACGCGGCCGACGTCAACGCGACGGCGATCGAGCTGGCCCGGCGGTCGGGTGTCGACGACGTCACCAAGATGCCAGTCGGCTCGCCGGTGCGCATCCCCTTCGAGCTGCTGCTCCCGGAGTACCTGCCGGCCGGCGACCCGCGGCGCAGGGCGTGGGAGAGGGACCGCCAGGAGCTGGCGGCCGTCAAGCGGGCGATCCGTGCGGCCAACCTCGACGGCATCCAGGTCGTCCTCGACGCCGGCCACGGCGGCTCCGACAGCGGCGCCACCTCCGGCAGCGTCTGGGAGAGCACCTACACCTACGACGTGATGGCCAGGGTCAAGCGCGTGCTCGAGCAGGAGACCGGGGCGACGGTCTGGGTCACGGTGCAGCACGCCGACCGGCGGGGACCGGGAGAGGTCGACGTGCTCCCGCGGAGCCGGAACCAGCGCCTTCTGGTCCAGCCACCGTACGACCTGTCCGACTCCTCGACCGGGGTCAACCTCCGCTGGGTCCTGACCAACGCGCTCCTCGGGCGCCTGGAAAAGCAGCGCGTGGGCGCCGAGCGGGTCGCCTTCGTCTCGATCCACGCCGACTCGCTGCATCCGGCGGTCCGCGGGATGATGGTCTACGTGCCGTCGCGGACGCTCCGGCCGGCGCGGGGTCCCAGCCCGGCAGCCGTGTGGGACTGCCGCGAGGCCCGCGAGATCGCCGCACCGAGGTTCTCGGCGGCGTTCCGCTCCCGGTCCGAAGCGCTGTCGACCCAGCTCGGGGAGTCGATCATCCGCTCCGCGGCGCGGTCCTCGATCCCGGTCCATCCGTTCCAGCCGGTGCGGTCGTCGGTGCTGCGCGGCGGTTCGCGCTGGGTGCCGGCCGTGCTCAAGTACAGCCGGGTTCCGACGTCGGTCCTGATCGAGATCGGCAACCTCAACACCGAGCAGGATCGTGAGCAACTGCTCACCTGGCGGTTCCGCGAGAAGCTCGCCCACGCGATCGCCGCGGGTCTGGCGGAGGCGTTCTCGCGATGACGCCGAGGGCGTTCGCGGGACTTGCCGTTGCCGTGCTCGCGGTCTCGTTCGGGACCCCGTTGGCCCGCCTCACCGAGGCTGCGCCGCTCGCCGTCGCGGCGTGGCGAATGATCCTGGCCGGAGCCATCCTGCTGCCGATCGCCGGGCTGCGCGGCTCGTTGCGCCTGGATCGCCACCACCTGCGCGCCGCGCTGCTCGCCGGGCTGTGCCTGGCGCTTCACTTCGGGCTGTGGATCCCGTCGCTGTGGCTGACCAGCGCCAGCGCCTCGGTGGTCCTGGTGACGACCGCGCCGCTCTGGGTGCTCCTCCTGTCGCCGGCCCTGCTGGGCACGCCGATCCGGGGCCGCAACCTGGCCAGCTTCGCCCTGGCCCTCGCCGGCGTGGCGGTGATCGCCTGGGGGGACTTCAGTGTTTCCCTGCGCGCCCTGCTCGGCGACGCCATGGCGCTCGGCGGCGCGGTTGCAGTGGCCGGCTACCTGATCGTCGGCAAGCGCGTGCGGGGCGCCGTGCCGCTCGACAGCTACCTCGCGATAGTCAACTCGGCGGCGGCGGTGGTGCTGGTCCTCGGCGTGGTCGTGACGGGGACCGATCCCTGGCCGCGCACGGCCCTCTCCTGGTTGCTGCTGCTCGGCATGGCCGTCGGCCCGTCGCTGGTCGGTCACTCGATGCTCAACTGGGCGCTCGCGCACCTCGAGGCCTACCGGGTCAACCTGGCGGTGCTGCTCGAGCCCGTGCTCGCCACCGTGTGGGTCTGGCTCTTCCTCGGCGAGGCGCCGCCGAGCTACGTGATCCCTGGCGCCGCCCTGGTAATTGCCGCCCTCGTCCTGGAGTACCTTCCGACCTGCCGACCCTCCGACGAGGGGACGGGGGACGGGGGACAGACTCCCGCCCGCCCAAGTGCTGATACGCAGGATGCTGGGAACCGGGTGGCCGCTACTCGATCTTGAATCCTGCGGTGGCCAGGACCGTGCCGTCGCCGGTGCGGACTTCGACACGCCAGTCGCCGACGGCCGCCGGCGAGATGCGCTTCACCGACCAGGTCCGCCAGCGCTCGGCCTTGACGGTCAGCTCGATGTCCCGCACGCTCTGGTCGCCGTGGAACCAGACGTGGTGAATCGTGCCGGTGACCCCGCGCAGCTCCGAGAAGCACATCAGCTCACCGACCTCGACGGGGAAGGTGGCGCCTGCCCCGACCGGCGTGCGGTCCTCCACCCTCAGGCAGACGACGGCCGTGGCGCTCGGTGCCTCCGCCTGGGCGACGAGAACCATCGTTGCGAGGAATGCCGGGACCAGGCCGATGACCGCTCTCTTCATGCCGTGCTTATACCACGCGGCGAGCGTCCCGCCGGCTCGGGCAGTTTCGCCCGGCTGGTCGGGTTCTCCCGGGTGGTTGGAGTGGGGCAGTGTGGTGGCGAGTTTGCACTGTCAACCAAGCGGGCGGAGGCAGCCATCGCTGTGCTAGCATGACCTCCCGATGCGTTGACCAAGGTGCGCGGAGGTCCCATGAAGAGGGTGCAGGTCCTCGATGCGCGCGGCATCGCCCGGGCGCTCGAGCGGATGGCCGCGGAGATCCTCGAGAAGGTCGGTGACGAGAGCCTCCTCTACCTGGTGGGGGTGCAGACGCGCGGCGTGCCGCTGGCGCGGCGCCTGGCCAGACTGATCGCCGCCAAGACCGGCTGCGAGCCCACGGTCGGAGCCCTCGACATCACGCTCTACCGCGACGACGTCGGGCCGTGGCGTGCCGCCCACCAGCAGCCGTTGCTGCGCGACACCGCCCTCCCGGTCAAGGTCGACGGCAGGACCGTGTGCCTGGTCGACGACGTGCTCTACACCGGACGCACGGTCCGAGCGGCACTCGACACGCTGATGGACTACGGCCGGCCGCAGGCGATCCGCCTCGCGGTGCTCGTCGACCGGGGCCACCGCGAGCTGCCGATCGCGGCCGATTTCGTCGGCCGCGCCGTGCCGACGGCGGCCAGCGAGGACGTCCAGGTGCGCCTCAAGGAGAGCGACGGCGAGGAGGGCGTGTGGCTCGCCCGGGAGGAGGCTCGAGGATGACCGTGAAGGCTGCCAGCCACCTGCGTGGCAAGGACCTGGTCGGCATCGACCAGCTCTCGCCCGAGGAGATCCAGCTCCTCCTCGACACCGCCGAGCAGATGCAGGAGATCGCGAAGCGACCGATCAAGAAGGTCCCGGCGCTGCGCGGCAAGACCGTCGTCAACCTCTTCATGGAGCCGTCCACGCGCACCCGCTTCTCGTTCGAGGTGGCGGAGAAGCGGCTCTCGGCCGACTCGCTGAACTTCTCGTCGAGCGGGACTTCGGTCGAGAAGGGCGAGACGCTCCTCGACACGGCGCGCAACCTGGAGGCGATGCAGCCCGACTTCATCGTCATCCGCCACCGCTACGCCGGGGCGCCGCACCAGCTCGCGAGGGCCCTGAAGTCTTCGGTGGTCAACGCCGGCGACGGGGCGCACGAGCATCCCACGCAGGCGCTCCTCGACGCGCTGACGATCCGCCAGAAGCGCGGCACGCTGGCGGGCCAGGTCGTGGCCATCGCCGGCGACCTGGCGTACTCCCGTGTGGTTCGATCCAACGTCATCCTGCTCTCCCGCATGGGCGCCACGGTGCGGGTGGCGGGGCCGCCCAGCCTGGTCCCTCCCGGGATCGAGGCGCTCGGCTGCGAGGTCCACTATCGTCTGGAGGACGCGATCGCCGGGGCGGACGTCGTGATGATGCTGCGCATCCAGCTCGAGCGGCAGGGCAAGATGAACTTCCCGACGGTCCGTGAGTACTACGACTTCTTCGGCCTGACGCCCGAGCGGGTGAAGCTGGCGAAGAAGGACGCGCTGGTCATGCACCCCGGGCCGATGAACCGCGGGGTGGAGATCGACTCGCGGGTCGCCGATGGGCCGCAGTCGGTCATCCTCGAGCAGGTCACCAACGGGGTGGCGGTACGGATGGCGGTCCTCTACTTGCTGGCGGGAGGTCACGGTGAGCCGGTTGCTGATTAGGCACGCGCGGGTGGTGGACCCATCGCAGCGCCTCGACGAGGGGCGGGACATCCTGATCGAGGACGGCGTCATCGCCAGGATCGCCGAGCGCATCGACGGCAAGGGCGCCGAGGTGCTGGACGCGGCCGGGCTGGTGGCCGCGCCCGGTTTCATCGACGTGCACGTGCACCTGCGCGAGCCTGGGTTCGAGTACAAGGAGACGGTGGCGACCGGGTCGGCCGCCGCCGTCGCCGGCGGCTTCACGGCGGTCTGCTGCATGGCCAACACCGATCCGGTCAACGACAACGCCGCCGTCACGGAGTTCATCCGGACGCGCGCGGCGGAGGCCGGGCTGGCCCGCGTGTATCCCATCGGGGCCGTCTCCAAGGGGCTGGACGGCGAGGAGATGGCGGAGATCGGCGAGATGGTCCGGGCCGGTGCGGTGGCCGTTTCCGACGACGGCCGGCCGGTGAAGAACGCCCAGCTCATGCGGCGGGCGCTCGAGTACACCCGGCTGTTCGACATCCCGGTCATCGACCACTGCGAGGACCACGACCTGGTGGCCAAGGGCGTCATGCACGAGGGGCCGGTGTCGACCCGGCTTGGATTGCGCGGGATCTCCGCGGCCTCCGAGGACGTCATGGTCGCCCGCGACCTGATCCTCGCGGAGCTCACCGGCGGCAGGCTGCACGTCGCGCACGCCTCGACGCTCGGCGCGATCAGCCGGGTGCGCAACGGCAAGGCCCGCGGCATCGCCGTCACTTGCGAGGTGACGCCGCACCACCTGGCCCTCACCGATCAGGCGGTCGCCGACACCGAGTACGACACCAACACCAAGATGAACCCGCCGCTGCGGTCCGACGAGCACGCGGCGGCCTTGCTCGACGGCGTGCTGGACGGGACCGTCGACTGCCTGGCCACCGACCACGCGCCGCACCACGCCGACGAGAAGGCGCTCGAGTTCGACCAGGCCCCGTTCGGCGTCATCGGGCTCGAGACGGCGCTGCCGGTGACCTACGACCTCCTGGTGCGGGGCAAGAAGATGCCGCTGTCGCGGTTCGTCGCGCTGTGGTCGACCAACCCGGCGCGGATCATGCGGCTCCCCGGGGGCACGCTCAAGGTCGGCAGTCCCGCCGACCTCACCTTGTTCGACCCCGAGGCGCGGCGCACCGTCGACCCCGACACCTTCCGCTCGGCGTCGCGGAACACGCCCTTCGCGGGGCGCAAGCTGCGCGGCTGGCCTTTCATGACCATCGTGGGAGGGAAGGTCGCCTTCCGCCGTGAGCGACGATAGGCCGCGCCGGATCGTCGTCGTCGACGACTCCGCCGTCCAGTGCCAGGCCTGGCGGCTGCTGCTGGAGAAGCGCTACGGGGCGAGGGCGGCCGTCGAGACGTACGTCGACCCCGCCGAGGGTGTCGCGCACCTCGCGCCCGACATCCACCTCATGCTCCTCGACTGGGAGATGCCGGCCCTCGATGGCCAGGCCGTGCTCGAGGAGGCTCGCAAGAGCGGAGTCAACCTGAAGCGGGTCATCATTACGTCGGGCCACCCGGCGGAATTGCTCCACCAGGTCTTCGACCGCACCGGCTGTCTTGCCGTCATCGAGAAGGCCGAGCCCGAGCAACAGGCCGCCTTCCTGATGATCCTCGACTCGATCATGCGTCGGTAGAGCCGGCGTCCGGGGTCCGGGACCTGGGGTCCGGGGTTTGGAAAGGACCTGAGACTGCACGACCCGCACCAGGGGCGTGGCATGATGACAGCGGACATGGGCGACGAGGGCACAGCGGGTACGGGAGGTGCGTTTCGCCTTCGCGGTGAAGTCGATGGGATGGCCTTCTCTGCCACTGTTGCGCCGGGAAAGAGGACGATCGGATCAAGCCGATCAAGCGATATCTACATCTCGGTGGCGGGGATCTCACGGCACCACGCCGTCATCGAGCTCGGCGCCGACGGTCTGTTCGTCGAGGACCAGGGCAGCAAGAACGGCACCTTTGTCAATGGGGCGAGGCTGAGCCGGGGAGCCGTGCGCGCCGGAGACTGGGTGCAGTTCGGGCCCGCCGCTTTCCTTGTCGAAGCGCTCGATCCGCGCGATGCCCAGCTCGCCATCGAGGGTCGCTCCACCTTGCCAGTGTGCGCCAGCTTAGCCGACCAGACAGAGACCGAAGGGTGGTCGCGCCGGAGGTTCGATGAGTCCCCCCGCTGGATGGAACTCGTCAATCGCCTGTTGCCGAGCCTGATCGAGGACGGCACGTGCCGCCTTCCGGAGTTCCTGGCGGAGCTGGCGAAGGGCCTTGGGGCGGCGGCCGCGGCCTTGGTGGAGATCGGGACTGGGACGGAGCCCGTCGTGGTGGCCGCCTGGGGTGAAGCAATTGCGGACGCCGAGATCGCGCAGGTTGCTCGCGCAATCCAAGGCCGAAAGTTCGGGGGTATTTCACACGCGACAGGCGCAGTGACGAGCGACGCTTTGCCACTTGTCTGGGCGACCGCGGCGCTGCCGGGGGAAAAGTCGTTTGTCCTCGTCGTAGTTGGCGAGTTTCCCCACCGAAGCGCCACCGGACCGTTGCTGGAGATCGTACTGCGGACCATCTTGCGAGTGACCGGTCGCGTCAGCGTACGTGTTCGACAAACGGTCCCGCCGGTCCAGCGTTCGCTTGTCTTCCCAGACGCCCACGTCCCCGGCCACTCGCGGGCCATGCTGGCTCTGTACTCGCAGCTCCGCGAGCTGGTGCGTGGCGACATTCCGGTGCTCATCACCGGTGAGACCGGGGTAGGGAAGGAGCACGTCGCCCGCACGCTCCACGCCTCGTCGCACCGCGCCGCTGGACCGTTCGTCGCCGTCAACTGCACCGCAATCCCGTCGGAGCTGCTGGAGGCCGAGCTGTTTGGCATCGAGGCGGGTGTTGCCACCGGGGTCCGCGAGCGCGAAGGCAAGTTCCGCCTCGCTGCGGGTGGCGTGCTCTTCCTCGACGAGATCGGTGACATGCCCTCGAGCCTGCAGGGAAAGCTGCTACGCGCGCTCGAGGCGATGGAGGTACATCCCGTCGGCGCAAAGGCACCGGTTCGTATTGACGTTCGCCTCCTGACCGCAACCAACAGCGACCTCACCCGCCGTCTCAAGGACGGGAGCTTTCGACGAGACCTCTACTACAGGATCGCCGGTTGCACGGTCCGTGTGCCGCCGCTGCGCGACCGGCGCGATGACGTTTCCGCGCTTGTCGAGCACTTTCTTGAAGAGTTCACGGCGGAAGTCGACAAGCGGATCACGGGAGTGACGGTGAAGGCGCTCCAGGCCCTTGTGGCGGCCCCCTGGCCTGGGAACGTCCGGGAGCTCGCGCACGAGGTGCGCCGGCTCGTCACGGTCTGCCCGGCAGGCTCGGCGCTCGACTCGTCAATGCTCCTCCCGGAAATCCTCGCGCCCTCTCCGGACGAGCCCAGCGACGACTCACTCTCGGCTGATCTCAACCTCGAGAGGCACGCCGCGACTCTCGAAAAGCGCTTGCTCCGCCTCGCCCTCGCCCGCTCTCGAGGCAACCGCACGAAGGCCGCGAGGATGCTCGGCTTGTCCCGCCCAGGGCTGCTCGCGAAGCTCCGCCGCCACTCGCTCGACGAGTGAGCTCTGCGAGCGGAGGTTCTGCCTCTTACTGGCCAGCGAGACTAGAATGGCTCGTCGTTGTGATCGGTCCATGGACAGCAAATACCCAACTCCGACCTGGTCGCGCGAGGCCGGGGCCGCCGCGAGCCGGCGGCCCGGGCCCGTGGCGCTGCCGGTGCCGGGTGACCTGCTTGCCGGTCGATTCCTCCTGGGGCGCCAGCTCGGCGCGGGTGGCAGCGGGGTGGTCTTCGCGGCATTCGACGAGCGCGTCGGGCAGCGCGTCGCCATCAAGCTGATCTACCCGCACCTCGTCGATGACCTGGCGGCCCGACGCCTGCGCCGGGAGGTCCAGGCGGCGCGCCAGGCCCACCCCAACGTGGCCGCCGTCTTCGACCTCCACGAGGACCGCGGCCTGCCGTTCCTGTCTATGGAGCTGGTCGAAGGCCCAAGCCTGCGCGAGCGCATCAAGAGCCAGGGTCGTCTTGGCGTCGGGGAGACGGTCGCGATCGGCCGCCAGATGGCGACGGCGCTCGTCCATCTTCACGGCCTCGGCCTGATCCACCGTGACGTCAAGCCGGGCAACGTGCTGCTCGCCGGGGAGGGGATCGCCAAGCTCTGCGACATGGGCCTGGCGCGTCCCGAGGCCTCGGGCGGCACGCTGACCGAGACGGCCATGGTGGTCGGGACGCCCGCCTACATGGCCCCGGAACAGGCCACCAGCGCCGACCTCACGGCGGCAGCCGATGTCTACGCGTTGGGCATCACGTTGTTCGAGTGCCTCACCGGCGCCGCGCCTTTCACCGGCAACACTGCGGTCGAGACGCTCGTGAAGAGGCAGAAGAGCCCGCCGCCTCGGGCACGCGCGCAGTCGAAGAGCTGTCCCCGCTGGCTCGACGGCCTGATCGCCAGGATGTGCGACCCGGAGCCGGGCCGGCGGCCGTCCGCGGCCGAGGTCGAGCGCACCTTGACCAGCGGGCGCCTGCGTTTTCGCATCCCTGTAAAGCAACTTTCCAGCTTGGCCGCGGCCGCCGCGCTGATGGTCGCTGGCTGGCTCGGCTGGCAGGCGCTTCGCACGCCGCGCACCGCCCGTGTCGAGGCGGTCGGCCACGAGGTCCGCGGCGTCGACGACCGCGGTCGGACCACGTGGAGTCTCCGCCTCGAGAACCCGGCCCGGCAGGTCGGGCACACCGACCTCGACGGCGACGGCCTGGAGGAGACGCTCGTCGCCACCTGGCCCGAGGACCAGCCAGGCCTCCGCATGGGCCAGCTCCCGCTCTCGGAATTCCTGGTGGTCGCCAAGAGCGGCAAGGTCATGACGCAGGTGCGGCCAGAGGAGCTTGTGACTGCTTGGAGGCATCCCTTTTCCAAGCGGTTGGTGCCCAGCTTCAGGGCTTCCGATCTCGACCTCGATGGACGACCAGAGGTCATCTTGAACGCCCGACATCATGGATTCTACCCAACTGAGATCCTCGTTTTCTGGCCGAGGTTCGGCGTGTGGGACTGGGTGCTCGACCATGCTGGCCGCATTGACGATATCGCCGTTGTCGCCGATCCGGCCCGCCCGCGGTTGCGCTTGGTCGGGGTCAACAACCGTCTCGGCATGCTCCCTGTGGCTTGTGATCTTTCGTTGCTCGTGCCGCCGCTTCGCACTTCGCTGGATAACCCTGGGTCGGCCATACCCTCGCCGGAGCGGGCACTTGTCAACTCTGGGGTGAGGGCTTGGCGGTGGTATGTCCCGCTCCCCCAAGACAGCTTCTCGTCCGCGGTCGACAGTGGCCCAATGCTCGGGGTCGGCCCGAGGGACGAGACAGCGTTCGGTGCGGCATTCTCGTCGCTCACCATCGACGCCTATGGGAACCCGACCCCCGGGCCCAACACCGGCCAGGACCTGCTCCAGTTGCGCCTCAGCTTCTGGTACGACCTCAGTCGGCTGGAACCCGGCAGCCGCCCAGTTGACGCATCCTCGCTCGACGCTCTCGTCCAGAAGATCCAGCAGGACTACGAGCCGCTCCTGAATGAGGCGCCCTACGCTGGCACCCTTGCATTGAGGGCGGCTCGGGCCTGGGCTGCGCAGGGGCGGTACGAGAAGGCGCTAGCGCTTCTCCGACGGCCGTTGACGACCTTCCAGTGGGACGAGATTCAATACCTGCTGGCCAACCTCGAGGCTGTCACTGGCGACCCCGACCGGGCCGCAGAGCGGCTGCGTGCCCTGACGGCGCAGGCACGAACGGCGCGCGGGTCCTACGATGCCCTTCGGCTCCTCTTCACGCTCGCTATTCAAGGCCGAGATGGGCCGGCTGTTGATCGCTATGTCGCTGAGTTCGTGGGGCGCAATGCCGAGGGCTTGCCACGCGAGGGGGTGGCGGCGGCGTTGTGGGCGGAGGCTCGCCTGTGGTGGGATCAGGCCACCGAGGCTGACGGCTCCGTGCGCTCATGGGTTGTTGTGCCCGAGGGCGAGGCCATCGCGTGCCTGGCACGCTGGCGGCGCGCCACGCTGCACACCACGGACGCCGACGCGATGCGGCGTTTCATCGAAGACACCCCCGATGCCGCCGTGGAGGGCAGACTCGCACTTGCCGCCTGCCTTCTTGCCTCTGGTTCGCCTCAGGACGCTCTGCGAGAGATCGACGCGATAGCTAGCGCTCTTGAAGCCACGAGAAGCGCAGATTTCTCGGCCTTCCAGGCGCTCCAGCTCGCGCGGGGTCTGAGGTTGAAGGCGCTCGCCGCTTCAGGCGAAGGCCTTGGCGCCAAGGCCGAGGCGTCGAAGCTCCTGCGGTCCCTTCCGGAAGGGTTGCTCCCGTACAAGCTAGCCCAGGAAGTCGCCGAGTCGCCGCTCTAGTTCCTCTTGCCCACGGGAGCCGTGACCGCCGAAACACAGGTAGTCCCGCAGTAGGCGTTTGGATGGCCCTCGCGAACGCGCGGCCTCGTCCGAGACGAGCCCGACGCCGCCCACGAAGCGCGCATGGCCTTGGCAGCCGGCCAGCTTGGTCTGGGCAAGAACGCCAGAGCGCTTGCCACCATCGACGACTTGATGGCCATCCTTGAGCCGGAATCCCGCGACGACTTCTCGAACCACCAACTGTTTGATCTCGCAAAGGGCCTGCGCGGCCGGGCTCTCCTCGCGTACGGCTGCGCAGCGGACTCGCGCTCGGACGCGCACGGCGTGCTGCCCCAGTTCGTGCCCGGACGTCTCCTGACGCAGCTCTAGCAAGGGAGCCCGAGCGAGTTCAGGCCACGGCCAGCAGCTCGCGGTGGCTGAGGCCGCGTCCGCTCAGCTCAAAAGCGGCTTGTCGATTTGGAAAGGTGCTTGGCGTTCGTCAGCCGACCAGCACTTCGCCAGCCCCTCGCAACAAGTTGCAAGAAAAACAGTTCTGTGTGCAATGCGAAGCTGTACCGGCTGGCAGCGCGCTTGCTACGTCTGTCAAGCAAGGAGGTTGTCATGCCCAACATCGGCCAACGTGCTGTGAGATTCCTGTCGTGCAGCCCACGGTGGATTGCCATGGCGGTCGCTGTTGTTCTGGCCACCGGATCTGCGACCGCTGCATCGCGCGAGCTGTTCAGCAGTGATGGCGCGTCCCTGGCTCCGTTCCCCTGTCACTACCTGTCCTGGGCTCCGGCTCCCGGTGTCGACAGCACCGACGGGCTGCCAGCCCCCTCGATCACCTACGGCACCTACTCCCCTGCCTCATACGGTCTGTCTGAGCCTTTCCCGGTCGGCGCTTTCGGGTTCGGAACGATGCTGCGCGGCTCACTGGACTTCAAGATGGAAGGGCCGGGCAACTGGGCGAGCGTCGCGGCTTTCGGGATGTCCACGAGCAGCCCCTGCGACTACCACCCGTACAACGGGCCCCACGACGGACGGTACCCAGTTCCCCAGGTAGACTACTGGTCTCCGGCGGGCTTGCTGAGTATCTGGTACATGGACCAGCCAGGCCACACGGCCAACTTACAGGTTTCCTTCGCTATCAGCGTGGGCTCGTGGCACCACACGGACTTCCTGTTCAAGCCAGCGCTGGACGGGAGCTACGATTGGGAGCTGCGGATCGACGGCCAGTTGGCAGCGCAGGGTCGTTCCTACGAGCCGATCCGCCAAGATGAGACCTTGGGCGTGATGATAGGCGCCACCGGTTCTTTTGAACCCTCTATCGTCAAGTACGACAACATCAGAGTCGAAGTGGTGGAAGCCGTGTCGGCTGGCTTCTCCTGGTCACCGGCGAGACCAAACCCTGGCGAACCGGTCCAGCTCACCGACAGCTCGACCGGGGGCCCGACCGCGTGGTCCTGGGACTTTGGCGACGGCGGTAGCAGCATCGAGCAGAGCCCGGCTCACGCCTTCGCGGCACCCGGCACGTACGCGGTCACCCTGACGGCCGCGAACGACGCCGGGTCGAGCAGTGTCTCGAAGCCCATCCGCGTCAACGCACCTCCGGTGGCCGACGCGGGACCGGACCAGACCGTTGCCTGCGGCCCGACCTGCTTTGCAGGCGTGACGCTGAACGGTAGTGGTTCCAGCGATTCCGACGGCGACCCGCTGAGCTTCACGTGGGCGGGCGCTCTGGTGAGCGCAGGCGGGGCCTCACCCACGATTGGGCTTCCGACTGGCCAGCACGCGATCAGTCTTTCTGTCGCGGACAGCTTCGGAGGATTCGCCACCGATGAGGTGACCATTACGGTCGCCGACCAGGCGAGTCCGGGCATCTTGAGTGTGAGCAGTTGTCCCGATGTGTTGTGGCCGCCGAATCATGAGTTGATCCCGGTGACCGTCGGGGTCTCGGCTTTCGATTCCTGTGGTGGACCGCCGGAGTGCCGCGTAACTTCGGTTATCAGCAGCGAGCCGGAGAGTGGGCTTGGCGGCGGCGACGAGCAGCCCGACTGGCAGATCCTCGGTGACCTCATCGTGGCGTTGCGCGCCGAACGAGCGGGGAATGGGTCTGGTCGCACCTACGCCATTTTGGTTGAGTGTCGTGATGGCGCGGGGAACGCCACGACGTCCACAACGTCGGTGACCGTGCCCCATAACCACTGAGTCCTGTAGGACGGCAAACGCGACCACACGAGGTCGGGGGTAAAGCCCCGGCCTCGTTTTGTTCCTTCATTGGGTGGCAGTTTGGAGATCCAGCCACAACCTGACGGCGCGGTCGACGGCAGCTTGCGAGGCCGGGTCGGCGAGGTGGGCGAAGGCGGGGGAGAGGCGCTCGGCGGAGACGGTGCGGAGCTGGTGGCAGAGGACCAGGGAATCGGCGGCCAGGCCGGCGGTGTCGGCCTTCAGCAGGACTTCGGTGGGGTAGACCCGGCGGCCCTTCCTCCAGGTCGTGAGCGGAAGGACGGCGACCAAGCCAATTGCCGCGGAGATGCTGTCGTTGCAGAAGATCAGCACTGGCCGGCGGCCGGCCTGTTCGTGACCTTGGGCCGGGTCGAGGCTCGCCCAGGCGAGGTCCCAACGCCGGAGGCTCACCGGCCACCATCCTCGACGTCGCGATCCAGCGCCGCGAAGTCGCGCAAGACCTGGGCGTTGTCCGCCGCGAAGAGCGGGTCGGTGGCCGCTTCGGCGTAGACGGCCTCGAGCGCCTTGCGGTCCTGTTCGGCGAAGTAGAACGCCAACGCCTCGGAAACCACCGCGCTCTTGGCCTGCCCGGCGCCCGCCGCCCGCTCGTCGAGCCGGGTGACGATCGCCTCGGGCAGGCTGTACGTGACCTTCTGCGTTGTGCCGCGTGATCGGGCTCTTCGCCGAATGGCGTGCATGGCTGGTCTCCAGCACAGAAAAGAGTATGGTCAAGACGCCACCCTGTCAACCAACGCACTGGTGCTGTGGAGGCTACGAGCTCCAGCGAATGACCCTGCACGCGGCTAGCGGTCGCGCGTAACTCGCTCCACAGCCGCGTGGCCGACACCCGGTGACCCCGGTCACGGTCGGAGGGAAGGCGGCTTGTCCAGCGGGCGTTCCCCGGGTCATAGCAGCCGGCGAGCGGGGTCGAGACCCCACGGGTGGGTGCGTCTCGACCCGGCCTCTGAGCTGCGGGAGGGTCGATGGGGAAGGCGAAGGCGGTTCCGCGGCCGGATCGAGCGCAGAAGGGGACACCGGAGCAGGTCCCGCTTCTGGCGAGGTCTCGGTCGCGTGCGCGGTTGCCGCCCGCAACCAGGTTCGACGAGTGGTGAACAGCCGCCGGTCGCCTGCGCCGTGGCCGGACCGGCGGTGAACTGGATCGGGTGGGCCGCACCAGGCCCGAGCGCGCGGGACGGTCCGCCCCGGCACCGTGACAATCTCCCCCCGGAAAGGACTGGAGCATGTCACCCTACCTGAGGCCTGATGTCCTGGTCAGCACCAACGACGTCGCCGAGCACCTCACCGACCCGCGCATGCGGATCCTGGAGTGCGATTCCGATTCCGACCTGTACGCGAAGGGGCACATCCCCGGCGCGTTGAACGTCAACTACGTCGCCGACCTCTGCGTCCCGAACAGCCGGGACTGCATCGGTCCCGCCGAGTTCGAGGCGCTCGCCGGCCGGCTGGGCATCGGCGACGACACGCCGGTGCTCTTCTACGGCGACCAGAACAACATCCTGGCCTGCTACGCGTACTGGGTCTTCCGGCTCTACGGTCACCCGCACCTCAAGGTGATGAACGGCGGCCGGCAGAAGTGGATCGACGAGAAGCGCCCGCTGACCAAGGACACGGCGCGGCCGGCCGCGACCAAGTACCGGGTCAAGCAGGTCTACCCGGAGTTTCGTGCGCTGCGGGAGGACGTCCTCGAGCGGCTGACCGACTCGAGGTCCACGCAGGCGCCGGCGCAGAAGGGCACCGTCCTCGTCGACGACCGGACCGCGGAGGAGTTCCGCGGCGAGTTCCTGAACGGGCCGCAGGCGACGCCCCGCTTCCTGCGCGGAGGCCACATCCCCGGCGCCGTGAACCTGCCGTGGAAGGAGCTCGTCGCGAACGACGGCACCTTCAAGAGCGCGGACGACCTGCGGACCGTGCTGTTCGCCAAGGGGATCACGCCCGACAAGGACGTGGTCGTCTACACCCGGATCGGGGAGCGCTCGTCGATGCTGTGGTTTGCGATCCACGAGCTCATGGGCTTTCCGCGAGTGAGCAACTACGACGGCTCGTGGACGGAGTGGGGCAACCTGGTCGGCGCTCCGATCGAGAGCGGAACCATGCCGATGATCACGTTGCCGGCGCAGGGGCGCGAGACCAAGGCACGCGAGCGCCGCGCGTGAGGAAACCGGGCGATCGACGTCCGGGTGGAGAGACGACAGGGGCGGGCCGGGCGGCCCGCCCCTGCTTCCTTCTTGTTCGATCCGGGAGGCTCGATGACCGCCCCCCGGATCAGTGGCTCACGGCCGTTCGATCAGGTACGCGAAGCCCATCCCGCCGCCGATGCACATCGTCACGATGCCCCGCTTCGCGTTGCGGCGCTTGAGCTCGCCGATCAGCTTGCAGGTGAGGATCGCGCCGGTGGCGCCGAGCGGGTGGCCGGTGGCGATAGCTCCGCCGTTGACGTTGGTCTTCGCCGGGTCGAGGCCGAGCTCCCGGCAGCAGTAGATGCTCTGGCTGGCGAACGCCTCGTTGATCTCGATGACGTCGATGTCGTCGAGCTTCAGGCCGGTCTTGGCGAGGAGCTTCGGAACCGCCTTGGCCGGGCCGATGCCCATGATGTCGGGCGGCACGCCGGCTACCGCCCAGGCGCGGACGTAGGCCTGCGGTTCCAGGCCCATCGCCTTGGCCTTGTCGCCGGACATCACGACCACCGCGCCGAAGCCGTCGTTGATCTGGGAGGCGTTGCCGGCGGTGACGGTGCCGCGCGGGTCGAACACCGGCTTGAGCTTGGCGAGCGCCTCGACCGTGGTGTCGGCGCGCGGGCCCTCGTCGGTGTCGAAGGTGAACTCCTTCCACGCCCCGTCGTCCAGGGTGCGCACCTTCAGGGGCACGATCTCGTCCTTGAACTTGCCGGCCGCGACGGCGGCGGCGGCGCGCTGGTGCGACTGGACGGCGAAGGCGTCCTGGTCCTCGCGGGTGATGTTGAACTGCCGGGCGACCACCTCGGCCGTGGTCCCCATGCCGGCGTAGGCGTTGGGCATGGCCTCCATCATCGCCGGGTCGGCGATGAGCTTGTTGCCGCCCATGGCGACCAGCGACATCGACTCGACGCCGCCGGCGATGATGATGTCGGCGCTGCCCGCCTTGATGATGTCGGCGGCCCAGGCGATCGACTGCGAGCCGGACGAGCAGAAACGGTTGATGGTCGTGGCCGGGACCTCGACCGGGAAGTCGGCGAGCAGACCGATGATGCGGGCGATGTTCATGCCCTGCTCGCCCTCGGGCATCGCGCAGCCGAACATGAGGTCCTCGACCATGGCGGGCTCGAGGCCGGGAGTGCGTCTGATCAGCTCCTGCAGGACCGGTGCGGCGAACTCCTCGGGACGGGTGTCCTTGAGGCTGCCCTTCTTGGCCCTGCCGATCGGGGTGCGGGCGTACGAAACGATCACGGCGTCTCTCATGGCAGGCCTCCCTCGTCAGTTCCGCAACGGCTTGTTGTTGAGGAGCATGAACTGGATGCGCTCCTGCGTCTTGGGCTCGCCGCACAACGACATGAACGCCTCGCGCTCGAGATCGAGGATCGTCGCCTCGCTCACCGGGCTGTTGATCGTGGTGTCGCCGCCGCACAGGATGTTGGCGATGTGGGTGGCGATCTTCTCGTCGTGCGAGGAGATCCAGTGCGTGAGCTTCATGTTGTGGAGGAACATCTTGAACGTGGCCAGACCTTCCCGGCCGGGGAGGTAGAACTGCCTCGGCAACGGCGGGGTGTACCCCTCCTCGTCGAGGGCGATGACCATCCGCTTGGCGGTCCACAGTTGCTGGTCGCGGTTCATTTCGATGTGGTCGCAGGGCCGCAGGTACTTCAACTCCCGGGCCTCCTCGGCGGAGGTGCCGACCTTGGCCATGGCCATCGTCTCGAACGCCTTGCGGATGAACGGCAAGTTGGAGAGGACCGGCTCGTCGATCCCCTCGAGGTTGCGCTCGAGCATGAAGACGTGGCCGCCGCCCGCGGGGATGAGGCCGACCCCAACCTCGATGAGGCCCATATAGGTCTCGGCGAGGACGCAGGCGCGGTCGCCGCCCATGGTGATCTCGGCGCCGCCCCCGAAGGTGAACCCGAACGGTGCGGTCACGACGGGGACGCGGGCGTGCTTGAAGCCCAGCGTCATCCCCTGGAACTTGCCGATCATCTCGTTGATGGCGTTCCACTGCTGGCTCATCGAGGCCTCGAGCACCATCAGGAGGTTGGCGCCGGCGCAGAACTGCTCGCCCTGGTGGTGGACGACGAGGCCGCGGAAGTCCTTTTCCGCGATCTCGATGGCCTTCTCGGCGACGGCGAGGATCTGGTCGTCGATGGGGTTCATCTTGGGTTGCAGCGCCGAGTGGAACTCGAAGCAGAGGACGCCGTCGCCGATGTCGACGAGCGAGGCGCCCTTGTTCTCGAAGACCGCCGGCTTCTGCTGCTTGATCTCGGACAGCACCATGAACGAGGCCGGGCGCGGCACCGGCTGGTAGGCCTTGCTGCGGGCGTCGTAGTACTCGCGGCCGGCGGCGCCGACGCGGTAGAACGACTCGATGCCCTGGCCGAGCATCTCCTCGACCCAGGCGGCCGGGGTGACGCCCTCGCCCTTCATCCGCTCGACGGTGGTCTTGACGCCCATCGCGTCCCACGTCTCGAACGGACCGAGCTCCCAGTTGAAGCCCCACTTGAGGGCCTGGTCGATGTCGCAGATCGTGTCGGAGATCTCGCCGAGGCGGCGGGACGAGTAGGCGAGGACGTCGCGGAACAACCGCCAGGCGAACTTGCCGGCGCGATCATCGGCCGAGGCGACCAGGCGGATCCGCTCGCCGGCGTCGTGGATGCCCTTGGAGGCCTTGATCGACGGGGCGTCGAGCTTGGTCTTGGGCCGGTACTGCATGGTCTTCCAGTCGAGGACGAAGTCGGTCTTCTCGCCGCCGGGTCCCTTCTCGCGCTTGAAGAACCCGGCTCCCGCCTTGCGGCCGATCAGCTTCTGCTCGACCATCTTGGCGACGAAGTCGGGGACCTGGAAGTAGGGCTGTCCCTCGTCGTCGGGGCAGTCCTCGCGCAGCGTGCGGACGACGTGGACCATGGTGTCGAGGCCGACCAGGTCGATGGTGCCGAACGACGCGCTCTTCGGATGGCCCATCGGCGAGCCGGTGATCACGTCGACCTCGTCGACCTGGTAGTCCATCTCCATCATCGCGTGGATCGTGCCCTGGATCGCGTAGACGCCGATGCGGTTGCCGACGAAGTTCGGCGTGTCCTTGCCGTAGACGATGCCCTTGCCGAGGCGGAACTGGCCGTAGTCGGCCAGGAACTTCACCACCTCGGGGTCGGTGTCCTCGCCGGCGACGATCTCGAGGAGCCGCATGTAGCGCACCGGGTTGAAGAAGTGCGTGACGAGGAAGTTCTTGCGGAACTCCTCGGAGCGTCCCTGCATCATCTGCTTGATCGGCAGACCCGAGGTGTTGGAGGTGACGATGGTGCCAGGCTTGACGGTCTTTTCGAGCCTGCCGAAGACCTGCTGCTTGATGTCGAGCCGCTCGACGACGACCTCGACGATCCAGTCGCAGTCGGCGAGCTGGCCCCAGTCGTCCTCGAAGTTGCCGACCGAGATGAGCGGCAGGAACTTCTTCGAGTAGATCAGGGCCGGCTTGGACTTCTTGATGCCCTCCAGGCCCGCCAGGGCGAACTTGTTTCGGAAGCGGGGGCTGTCCTGGCGGAGCCCCTGCTTCTCGTCGTCGGGGGTGAGCTGCGGCGGCACGATGTCGAGCATCACCACCGGCACCCCGGCGTTGGCCAGGTGCGCGGCGATGCCCTGGCCCATCACGCCGGCCCCGAGCACCCCCACTTTACGGATCTCTCTGCGCATACTCCCTCCCTCCTGGTTCCCTAACCGTCAGACTGCTAACCAGTTCGTCGAGCTGGAGAAAACGGCGCGCTCACTCTGACTGAACACCCATTCATTTTGACGCGCCACGGTGGGCAACGCAAGAGGGTTGAAGGGTTGAAGGGTTGAAGGGTTGAAGGGTTGAAGGGTTGAAGCAGGATCTGGGCGAATCGTCAACTTAGCAGTTCTTCAACCCTGGTCGGGTGGTCGGGAGGGCAACCCTGGAGGGGCGGGTGGGCGTGCACCCCTGGGCGGGCGGAAGGGTGTGCAAACCTGGGTGGGTGGTTGGGAGGGCAACCCTGGAAGGGTGGGTGGGTGTGCACCCCTGGGCGGGCGGTAGGGCGGGCAACCCTGGGTGGGTGGTCGGGGGGCAGCCCTAGAAGAGCCCCACCCCCCAGAGGTCGTGTACGTGGAGGACGCCGACGACGCGGCGCTCTGGGTCGGTGACGACGAGCGAGGTGATGCGGCGTTGCTCGAGCAGGTGCAGCGCCTCGGTGGCGAGGGCGGTGGGCGCGATGGTCACGCCGTGGGCCTTGACGACCTGGGCGGCGGTGCAGTGAAGCGGATCCGAGTCGGCCTCCATGAGCCGGCGAAGGTCGCCGTCGGTGATGACGCCGAGCAGGGAGCCGCGGGCGTCCAGGACGGTGGTGATGCCGAGCCCCTTGCGCGACATCTCGTAGATCACGTCCTTCATCGGCGTGTCGGGCCCGACGCGCGGAATCTGGTCGTTCGAGTGCATGAGATCGCCCACGGTGAGCAGGCGCTTGCCCAGCTTGCCGCCCGGGTGCAGGAGGGCGAAGTCCTCTGGCCTGAAGCCCTTCCGGACCGACACGACCACCGCCAGAGCATCGCCGAGGGCCAGCGCCGCGGTGGTCGAGGCGGTTGGGGCGAGGTTGTGCGGGCAGGCCTCGCGGTCGACGGCGAGGTCCAGGTGGACGTCGGAGTTGCGGGCCAGCGCGGAGGCGGGGTTCGAGGTGAACGAGATGAGAGTCGTCCCGAGGCGCTTGACCACCTCGACGAGGCGGACGAGCTCCTCGGTCTCCCCGGAGTTCGACACCGCGACGACGACGTCGCCGGCCGCGACCATGCCGAGGTCGCCGTGCAGCGCCTCGGCGGGGTGGAGGAAGAGTGCCGGCGTCCCGGTCGACGACATCGTCGCCGCGAGCTTGCGGCAGATGATCCCGGACTTGCCGATCCCGGTCCACACGACCCGTCCCGAGCAGCCCGCCACGAGGTCGACGGCGCGAAGGAACTCGGTCCCGAGGCGGTCGCGCAGGCGAACGATCGCTTCGGCCTCGGTGGTCAGGACCTCTCGTGCGAGCTCGAGCGACATGCGCCCTCCCGACGTGATTCTAGCCCCATGGCGGCGAACGAGCCCCGTGCCGGTACAATCGTCTCAGATGAGGGACGACGGCCCCGGGGCGGGAATCGGGCCGGTCACGCGGCCGGCGGCCAGGGGGCGACGAGGCGGCTGGGAGATCAAGCTGCCGGCGCGCTGGCGGCTGCAGCGCTTCCTCGGCGCAGGCGGGCAGTCCGAGGTGTGGCTGGCCCACGACGAGGAGCTCGACCAGCAGGTGGCGATCAAGGTCTTCGCGCCGGACCTGTCGGACGAGGCCCTGGAGCGGCTGCGCCGCGAGGTCCGGCTCGGCAGGACGCTGCAGAACCCGCACCTGGTGCGCGTCTACGAGCTGATCGAGGACGGTGGCCGCCTCGCGATGGCGATGGCGTGGCTGCCCGGCGGCAGTCTCGCGCAGCGGCTGGCGGAGCGCGGGCCCCTGCCGATCGCCGAGGTCGTCCAGGCGACCGACGAGGCGCTGGCGGCGCTGGCCTACCTGCACGAGCAGCGGATCGTCCACCGGGACGTCAAGCCGTCCAACCTGCTCCTCAACCTCGACGGCCGGGTCTACCTGGCCGACCTCGGACTGGTCCGCGGCCTCGACGAGCAGGCCAGGCTGACGAGGACCGAGATGGTGGTCGGGACGCCGGTCTACATGAGCCCGGAGCAGATCCGCGCGGGGCGGCTGACCCCGGCCTCCGACCTCTACTCCCTCGGGGTGACGGTGTTCCAGCTCCTCGCCGGACACCCGCCGTTCGAAGGCTCGTCGGAGTTCGACGTCGCACATCGCCACCTGCGCACCCCCGCGCCGGACGTGCGCTCGCGGCGGGCCGACTGCCCGAGGTGGCTGGCCCGTTTCGTGGCCAGGCTGCTCGAGAAGCGGCCGGAGGACCGCTGGCCGGACGCGGCCGCCGCCCGCGGCGCGTTCGTGCGCCACGCCACGCCGTTGTCGCCCCGTCGGCGGCGACGGATCGTCCTGACCGGAGCAGCCGTGCTCGCCATGACCGCCGCGGTGGCGCTCGGGGCCCGGTGGGTGGTGAGGCTGGCGGCTCCACGCGCCGCGGTCTCGGTGGTCGCGGAGGGGCGAGTCGTCCGTGTCCTGGGGAGCTCGGGACAGGAGACGTGGCGCCGCGAGCTCCCAGTCCCCATCGACCAGGTCGAGCGCGGCGACATCGACGGCGACGGGCGCTCGGACACCGTCGTGGTGGCCAACGAGCCGCACCGCGAGGACCGCGAGGCGGCCCAGCCTTCCTCGGAGCTCCTCGTGGTCGGCGCGACCGGCGACGTGATCGTCGACGCGCGGGTGCGGGACCTCATCGGCTCGTGGCCCTGGTCGTTCCCACTCGACAGCAAGAGCCAGGTGACGCTGCTCGACGCCGACCTCGACGGCCGCAAGGAGATCATTCTCTCGACCCACCACCGGCTGCACTACCCGACCGACCTCCGGATCTACTGGCCGCGGACGGGGACGTGGCAGCGGCTCCTCCAGCACCCGGGCTACATCTACGACGTCGCGGTGCTGCCGGATCGCAGCCTGCCCCGCCTTCGCTACTTCGCCTTCGCCAACGAGCTGGCCATGAACGCCGTCGTGGGTGAGCTGATGCTGTCGGTCCCGGGTCGTGCCGGCACCAGACCGGTGACCACCCAGCCGGGGTTGTTCGGAGAGGGCCCCGGTGTCGAGCAGGCGTGGTACACCTTGCTCGGCCAGCGGCGGCCCGGCGACCGCGATCGTTCGGTCGGCGTCACCATCGAAGCCGGCGGAGCGACGAGGCTCGTGGTCGAGGGGCGTCCGGTGCGGCTCGATCGCTTTGGCAACCCGTCGGACGGTCCAAACTGGGGTGCCGACCTGAGCGCGGCGCGGCAAGACTTCCTGACCCGGCTCCACCGGCTCACGTACGAGACGACGGGCCTCGGGCCCGCCCGAGTCGCCGACGAGGAGGCACGGCTTCGCCGCGACTTCTCGGCCCTGCTCCGCGAGCCCGCGTACGCGAACCTGCTGGAGCTGCGCGGCGCCGAGGCGCTCGCCCTCGCCGGGGAGCGGGACGCCGCGATCCGCCGGCTCGAGCGAGCCGCCCGGGAGCGTCCGGGCGAGTCGGTCGACTACCGCCTCGCCCACCTGCTCGCCCTCGACGGCCGCCTCGACGAGGCGGTGGGGGTCATCCGCCGGCTGGGCGCGTCGTACCAGACGCCGGCGGCGCACTTCGACGGCGTCAGGCTGCTCTTCCGGGTGGCGACCGAGTGGCGAAACGAGGAGCTGTTGAAGGAAGCCCAGGCCAGCGTCGTTTCGTGGTGGGCCGGGTCGGACTTCCTCGCCGTTCCGGCCGCTGCCGACCTCTGGTGGGACCGGGTCAGCGACGTCGACGGCCGCGCGCGATCGTCCGACCGGGCGCCCGAGGGCAGCGCGATCGCGTGCCTGGCCCGGTGGCGACTGGGGCGGACCGTGCCCGGCGACATCGATGCCATGCAGCGCTCGCTCGAGCTCAACCCCGACGCCGAGGCCGAGGGCCGGCTCGCGCTCGCGGCGTCGCTGTCGGCGCTCGGCCGGCACGACGAGGCGCTGGCGGCGTTCCCCGCCCTGGAGGGTCAACTGGAGAGCCGGGCCCGGCTGGAGTTTCCCGCCCGGCAGCTCCTCGACCTCACCGAGGCGGTGCACGCCAAGGTCCTGCTCGCCTCGGGGAACGTCGACGGGGCTCAGGCTCGTGCGCAGTCGCTCATGTCCCGCCTGCGGCCGGGCCTGCTGCCGGCCGGCCTGGCCGCCGAGGTCCTCGCGGCTGAGCCATAATCACTCCTCACACGGGCGAAACTGGCGGCGGCCGCGCGCGTACAGGGCTGCTGGCGCTCGTGGTGGGAGGATGACTCGATGGCGACTGACGACAAGGACCGTCGTGCCGACCTGTCGGCGCTGCGGATCCCCGACGAGGCGCGAGGCGGCAGGCGCCGCGGCAGGCTCGTCCCGGTGCTGGCGGTGGGGCTGGCGGTAGGTGCGACCCTCGCGGCGACGCTCGCGGCTCGCGGCCGCAGCGCCGAGGTCGAGGTGGCCACCGCGCGGGGCGTGACCGGCGAAGGACAGGCGGCGACGCTGCTCAACGCGTCGGGCTACGTCACCCCGCGGCGACGTGCGACGGTGGCGGCCAAGATCACCGCCCGCGTCGTCGAGATGCTCGCCGACGAGGGGATGGTCGTCGAGGCCGGGGAGCTGCTCGCGAGGCTCGACGACTCCGACGCCACGCGGCGGCTCGCGGCTGCCCGCGCCGAGCGGGACGTCGCGGCGGCTGCGGTCAAGGACCTCGAGGTGAACTTGGCGAACGCCGAGCGCGAGCTCGTCAGGCAGCGGGAGCTCCAGCGCGACGGCGTGTCGAGCGAGCAGTCGCTCGACGCGGCCGGCACGCTCGCGGCCAGCCTCGGCGCGCGGCTGGCCGTCGCGCGCGAGCAGGTACGGGCCGCCGGGGCGGGCATGGCAGTCGCCCAGCAGGACGTCGACAACTGCACGGTCCGCGCCCCGTTCGCGGGCGTCGTGGTGTCCAAGGACGCCCAGGTCGGCGAGATGGTCTCGCCGATCTCGGCCGGCGGCGGGTTCACGCGGACGGGTATCGCGACCGTGGTGGACATGACGTCGCTGGAGATCGAGGTCGACGTGAACGAGTCGTACATCGCCAAGGTGAGCCCGGGTCAGCGGGTCGAGGCCACGCTCGACGCCTACCCCGCCTGGAAGATGCCGGCAAGCGTGCGCACCGTGATCCCCACCGCCGACCGCCAGAAGGCGACGGTCAAGGTGAGGATCTCTTTCGCCGCGTTGGACCCGCGCATCCTCCCCGACATGGGCGTCAAGGTCGCGGTCCTCGCGGAGCCCGATGCGGCCGCCGGCGAGCGGGCGCCGCGCGTCCTGGTGCCGCGCTCGGCGGTGCGGAATGAGGCGGGGAGCCCGGTTGTCTTCCTCGTCAGGGAAGGGCGGCTCGAGCGCCGGGCCGTGAAGGTCGGCGCGGATCGCGGGGCGGACGTCGAGGTGCTCGCCGGCCTGAGCGACGGCGAGCAGGTGGTGGCCGTCGGTCCCGCGGATCTCGAGGACGGGCAGCGGGTACGGGTGAAATAGGCTTGGGACCTGGGGCTTGAGACCTGAGGCAAGTGCGGAGGCCATGCGTCCACAAGCCACAAGCCTCAAGCCCCAAGCCCGGGTGGGTGGTCGGAGGAATCCATGGTCAGAGTCGACGGGAACGGCAACGGCACGAGCCTCATCCGGGTGCGCAACCTGGACAAGAAGTACCAGCGCGGCAGCGAGGAGATCCACGTCCTGCAGGGGCTCAACCTCGACGTGGAGCAGGGTGACTTCGTGGCGTTCATGGGGCCGTCGGGATCCGGCAAGACGACGCTCCTGAACCTCCTCGGCGGCCTCGACGTGCCGACGTCCGGGAGCATCACGGTGGCCGGCGACGAGGTGACCGCGATGTCGGCGAAGAAGCTCACCGGCTGGCGCGCCCGTCACGTCGGGTTCATCTTCCAGATGTACAACCTGATTCCGGTGCTGACGGCGTTCGGCAACGTCGAGCTGCCCCTGCTCCTGACCAGGCTGTCGAAGGCGCAGCGACGGAAGCACGTCGAGACGGTGCTGGATCTCGTCGGCCTGGCCGACCGCATGCACCACTACCCGCGCCAGCTCTCCGGCGGACAGGAGCAGCGCGTCGCCATCGCCCGCGCGATCGTCACCGACCCGACGTTCCTGCTCGCCGACGAGCCCACCGGCGACCTCGACAGGCGAAGCGCCGACGAGATCATGGAGCTCATCGGCCGGCTCGTGCACGAGCACGGCAAGACGGTGCTGATGGTCACCCACGATCCGCGTGCCGCCGACCGCGCTCACGCGGTGCTCCACCTCGACAAGGGGGTGCTCGTCGAGTCGGCCGGTGAGGCGCCACGGCGATGAAGCACCTGCACCTCCTGTTCGCCAACCTCAAGCGCAAGAAGATCCGCACCACCCTGACGATCGGGTCGTTCGCGGTCGCGCTGTTCCTCTACGGGCTGCTGGTGGCGATTCACGGGGCCTTCTACCAGGGCGTCGAGCTCGCCGGCGCCGACCGTCTCGTGGTCATCAACCGGGTGTCGCTCATCCAGCCGCTGCCGATCTCGTACCGTGACCGCCTGCTCCAGCTCGACGGCGTCGAGGCGGTGACGCACGCCAACTGGTTCGGCGGCGTCTACCAGGACGAGAAGAACTTCTTCCCCCAGTTCGCCGTCGACAAGGACACCTACCGGCAGATGTTCCCGGAGTACGCGATCACCGACGAGGGATGGAACGCCTTCCTGGCCGACCGCGAGGGGTGCGTCGCCGGCGCCGCCCTCGCCGAGCGCTTCGGCTGGGAGGTCGGCGACCGCATCCCGATCCGGGGGACGATCTTCCCCGGGACGTGGGAGTTCAACCTCCGGGCGATCTTCACCGGGACCCGGCCGCAGGACGACACCTCGCAGTTCTGGTTCCGCTACGACTACCTCGAGGAGCGGGGGCCGGAGTGGGTCAAGGGACTGGCCGGCTGGTACACCGTCAGGGTGGCCGACCCCGACCGCGCCGCGGAGATCGCGAAGGCCGTGGACCGGGGCTTCGCCAACTCGGCGTGGGAGACCAAGACCGAGCCGGAGAAGGCGTTCGCGGCGTCGTTCGCCAAGCAGATGGGCAACATCGAGTTCCTCATCATGACGATCGGCACCGTGGTCTTCTTCACGCTGCTCCTCGTCACCGGCAACACGATGGCGATCGCCGTGCGCGAGCGCACGGGCGAGCTCGCCGTGCTCAAGACGCTGGGCTACCCGGACCTCTCGATCCTCACCCTCGTGCTCGCCGAGTCCGCGCTCATCGCAGTCCAGGGCGGCGTGCTCGGCGTCCTGGCGGCCAAGGCGATCTCGCCGGGGCTGGCGAAGGCGCTGCCCGGCTTCTCGTTCTACCTGCCGCCCGCCGACCTCGTGCGCGGCGTTGGGCTGGCGCTCGCCGTCGGGCTCGTCGCCGGCCTGCTGCCGGCGCTGTCCGCGATGCGACTGCGGGTGGTCGACGCGCTGCGGAGGGTCTAGCTGTGGCTATCCCGCTCGCCTACAACGTGCGCAGCGTCCGCCAGCGCTGGACGTCGTCGATCGTCGCCGTCCTCGGGATTGCCGGCACCGTCGGCGTCTTCGTCGCCATGCTGTCCATGGCGCGGGGCTTCAAGGCGACGCTGGTCGCCTCCGGTTCACCGGGCAACGTCATCGTCCGGCGCGCCGGTGCGACCTCGGAGATGGAGAGCGTCGTCGACCTCGCGCAGGTGCGGGTCATGGAGAGCGCGCCCGGCGTCCAGCACGACGACGACGGTCCGCTGGTCAGCGCCGAGGTGGTGGTGGTCGCCGCGTTCCCGCTGCGGAAGACCGGCACCGACGCCAACGTCCAGGTGCGCGGCGTCTCGCCGAAGGCACTCGCCGTGCGCGACACCTTCAAGATCACGAGCGGGAGGTTCTTCGAGCCCGGGCTCGCCGAGCTCGTGGTCGGCTCGAACGCGTCCCGTGCCTACTCGGGGTTCGAGGTCGGCAGCTCGCTGCGCTTCGGCGGCGCCGAGTGGAAGGTCGTGGGGGTCTTCAACGCGGGCGGCAGCGCCTTCGACTCCGAGCTGTGGTGCGACGCCAACGTGCTCAACCAGACCTACCAGCGGCCGCAGAACATCTTCCAGTCGATGACGGCGCACCTGCGTTCACCGGACGACTTCCAGCGCTTCAAGGACGCCGTCACCACCGACCCGCGGCTCGCGGTCCAGGTCGACCGCGAGGTCGACTACTACGAGAAGCAGTCGCGCCAGCTCACCCTGATGATCACCGTGCTGGGGACGTTGGTGGCGCTCGTGATGGGCGTCGGCGCGGTGTTCGGCGCCCTCAACACGATGTACTCGGCGGTCGCCGAGCGGCGGCGCGAGATCGCCACCATGCGGGCGCTCGGCTTCGGCGGCGCCGCCGTCGTACTGTCGTTCGTCGTCGAGTCGCTCTTCATCGCGCTCGTCGGCGGCGTCATCGGCTGCGTCGCCGTGCTGCCGATCAACGGGCTGACGACCGGGACGATGAACTGGCAGACGTTCTCGCACCTGGCGTTCGCGTTCCGGATCACGCCGGACCTCATGGTCATCGGGATCGTCTTCGCCCTGCTCATGGGGCTGGTCGGCGGCGTGCCTCCGGCGATTCGGGCGGCACGCCGCCCGGTCGCCGCCGCCCTCCGAGAGCTGTAGCGGCCGGCCGCGGGCGTTTCGCCGCTGCGGCCGATGGACACCGCGGCGGGCGCGGGGAGTGTGCCCCCCCGCGCCCGCGGAGTTCGCAGCAATCGCGACGCCTACAGATACGTGATCGTGATCGTGTTGCCCGCGGCTCGCAGGCTCAGGATCCGCGTCACGCCACCCGCGCCGGTGACCGCCTGAGTGAGCGCGTCGGCGACGGAATTGCGCACGTCGTTGGACTGGAGGACCTGGGTCAGGTACGTGACGATCGTGTTGCGCACGTACCTCCGCAGGTAGTCCCCGAAGAAGGTGTTGATCAGCTCATCGAGGGCGCCGACCGCGGTGGCGTCGACGCCGGTCGCGATGACCTCGACCCGCCCGTAGCTCACCTTGCCGCTGCGCAGCTCGGGGGTGAGCAGCACGTCGATGGTGAACGCCGAGAGGTCGACGTCCGCGATCATGTCGTCCTTCCAGACGTCGCGCGGACCGAACAACATCCCGGTCTTGACCTCGTCGTTGGCCGGGTTGTCGAACTCGAGGTGGACGCCGAGCTTGCCGTCGCGGATGAAGAACAGGTCGTCGGGTCCGCGCCGGCTGGCGTTGATGTTGTTGACGAAGATCGCCGCCTCGTCCTTCACCGGGATGCCGAGCGGCGGCCCGGCGATGAGCACCTCGTGGGTGAAGCGATCGATGTTGAACGTCATGCCAGCCGGGTTGCCGAGGACGTCGAGCGCGATGCTGCAGTCGTTGGGGACGTGATGCCCCCCGTTCCGGTAGTTGTTGAGCCGGATGTTATAGCTCGAGCCCAGGCTGATGAGGCCGACCACGCCCGAGTTGATGGTGAACGTCTGCGTTTCCCAGCGATGGTTGAACGACTCGCGGGTCTCTCCGAGCGGTTCCGGGTAGGCCGGGCTGAGGCGGACGGCGACCTGGACGACGTCGTGGGAGAACGCCTGGGCGCGGTCGGTGATGGTGAACGAGCCGAGATCGAAGCGCTGGCCGGCGGCGACCTCGAGCGGGCCGACGTCGAAGGTCCCGTTCGCGAAAGGTACACCGGCAGGCGAGTGGTGGCCGGGCGCCCTGGCGACGGACCAGGCCACGTTGATCCGGTTGCGGAGGAACTTCCCGTCGCCCTTGTTCTGCGCGGCCAGCGCGACGGTCATGGTGCCCTGGTTGAACACCGGTTCCAGGATGTCGAGGACGGGCTTGCGGACCCGGACCTCGAAGCTCCGCTCGGTCGGCATGGGTGCCGCAACGGCTCCCGCGACCGGTGTCCCCGCCGCACGCAGCCGGAACGAGGTCGTCCGCTCCGGTTGGACCGTGCGCTCGCCGGTGTGGAGGTAGCAGCCGTCCCGTTCGTTCCGGCGCGGCCCGGTAGCCACGTTCACCCCGTCGAAGGCGAGCGTCACCGACTGCATGTGGCACGCCTCGACGATCCAGGTGAGGACCTCGGACTCGCCGAACTCGATGGTCGAGTGCGTCGGCGCGGTCGGGGCTCCGCCGCCGACCGTGCCGCCCATCGTGCCCTGCGCGACCTGGTTGCGGAACGACGCGATGCGGAGTGACGGCGGGACCGGGGCCCCGGGGGCCGCCGCTGCGATGGCTGCGGCGAGCACAAACCCGACGGCGAGCATGGTGACGAGTGTCTTGCGATCGAACCTGGTCATGATCTCCTCCTGTCCGGGGTTCGGATCGTCAGCGCGGCTGCGTCCGTCCGGTCCCCGTTCCTTGATCTCGAGTGTCGGGCAGGGGTGATCCCGAAGGAATGGCTCAACGCGACATCGACGCCGCGCAGTGCGCCAATCTCATATCCGGTCGCGACGGCCTCGGGTACGACGGCCCCCCCACGGTTCGAGCTCCCGCGCCGAGCACGCTGGCGCATTCCAGTCAGGCTGCTGGCGGGTTCGGGCATTCCACGGCTTGCCTTTGCGACCGACGATGGTGTCGTGGACGAGCCGACGGGGAGCGTCGGCACGAAGGGAGACGATCATGGACCACCGTCGGACACGCCTGTCCCTACCCTTGATTGGGATTGCCCTCACGGTGGCCGTGACGGTCAGTGTCGTGGCCGCTGTGGGCCCCGTGGAGCAGGTCCTCGCCGCCGTCGCCAGCTCCGCCACGCTGGACCAGGTTTCGCGGGCCCTGGCGAAGGCGAAGCTCTCCGAGGCCGACGCCCAGCGCCTCGCCGCCGCCTTGGAGCAGCCGCCGTACGCCGCGAAGCTGGCCGCGCTGCGCACCAGTGCCCTGGCAGCCGCGAAGACCGCCGCGAAGCGAGCCGCCGACGCGAGAACGGTGGAGCTGAACCGCCAGGCCGCGCTGCGGCTCGCAGGCCTGAACCGGAAGGCGAGCGCGCGCATGCAGGCGCTGCGGACCGGTGGCGGTTCGGGCGCCGGCGTCGCGCTCAGGACCACCCGGTTCACGCCGCACATGACGGCGCTCATGTCGTCGCCGCGACCCGAGTTCAGGGGCACGATCACCTCGGTCTCCCCGAACCCGGTCTCCGGCGGCGCGACGCTCACGGTGAACGGCCGCGACTTCGGCCCCGATCGCGGTCAGGTCGACCTCGCCCTGCTCGGGTCGCGACTCGCCGTCGCTTGTCCCATCTCGAGCTGGAGCCCGGGCGGCACGCGCGTGGTCGTCACGGTCCCAGCGGGCATCGACGCTCTGATCCAGGCAGGCGGTGAGGACGCCAGGATCTGGCTGAGGACCTCCGGGCAGGAGAGCGGGCCGCTCGCCGACATCCGCGTCGTCCCGGTGGACGTCCCGGTGATCACCGGGGTCGACTCGGAGACCATCGAGCCCGGCCAACTCCTCATCGTCGAGGGGACCGGCTTCGGAGCCGCCGGCCAGGTGCGCTTCCACTTCCCGACCCTCGGTCAGACCCAGGACGGCATCGTGGACCTGTGGACCGCGACCGGGATCGTCGCGCACCTCCGGGAGAACCTCGAGCGGATGCCGCGCGAGGTGCGCTGCGAGCTGCGGATCACCACCGGCTCGGGGCGCACGGTGACTCGCGAGCTGACGTTCCACGCCACGCTGGCCTATGCCACGCTCCACGAGACGGAGTGGTTCAGGAACACCGGCACCGGAGGTGGGAGCGGGCCGTTGGTCTTCATCCAGGACCTCCGGAACGACTGGCTGGTCACGAGTGCGAGCGCGACTCTGGTGAGCGACACGGAACATACGGAGTGCAGCTACGGCTCACGCCCGGCTACCGGCTCGTCGCACCCTCTCGGGGTGCTCCAGCTCAGGGCTGATGGGTGGTGGACCTGCATCTGCACGGCCAACCTCGAGATCGCCGGCCCGAAGGGGACGCCCTGGGAGTGAGGTTGCCGGCCCTCTCCGCCTGCTGAGGACCCGGCGAGTTCCCGGGCTTCGCTTGCCGCTGTGCAGGCCGGCTGCTAGCATGGCCTGCCCGCGCCGCGGGCGCCTATGACAGCCCACCAGACGCTCCTCATCCTCGACTTCGGCTCGCAGTACACGCAGCTCATCGCGCGCCGGGTCCGGGAGCTGTCGGTACGCAGCGAGATCCACCGCGGCGACCTCGACCCCGAGAAGATCGCCGCCATCGCGCCGATCGGCGTGGTCCTCTCCGGCGGACCGTCGTCGATTTACGAGGCCGGCGCGATCCACCCGAACCCCGCGGTGTTCGACCTCGGTGTCCCGGTGCTGGGAGTGTGCTACGGCGAGCAGGCGATGGCGCACCTCCTCGGCGGCCAGGTGGAGCCGGCCGGGGAGCGCGAGTACGGCGGCGCCGAGCTGCACGCCGACCTGTCTTGCCCGCTGTTCGCCGGGACCGCGGCCACGCAGAAGGTGTGGATGTCGCACGGCGACCGCGTCGCCCGCGTGCCCGACGGCTTCCGGATCGTCGGCACCACCTCGAACTCGCCGTTCGCCGCCATGGCCGACGAGGCGCGGCGCTTCTACGGCATCCAGTTCCACCCCGAGGTGCGCCACACCGAGCTCGGGCGGACCATCCTCGACAACTTCCTGACCATCTGCGGCGCCCGCCGCGACTGGACGTCGGCGTCGATCCGCCGCGACGCCGTCGCGGCGATTCGCGACCAGGTGCCCGAGGGCCGGATCGTCGTCGCGCTGTCCGGCGGCGTCGACTCGTCGGTCACCGCGCTGCTCTGCCGCGAGGCGGTCGGGGAGCGGACCGCGCCGATCTTCGTCGACACCGGGCTGCTCCGCCTCGACGAGGGCGACAAGGTGCAGGCGCGCTTCGCCGAGTTCGGCCTCGGCATCGCCCGGGTCAACGCGGCCGGCCGCTTCTTCGCCGCGCTTGCCGGCATCGACGAGCCCGAGGAGAAGCGCCGTCGCATCGGCCACGAGTTCATCGCCGTGTTCGAGGAAGAGGCGAAGAGGTATCCGGACGCCCGCTTCCTCGCCCAGGGCACGCTGTACCCGGACGTCATCGAGTCCACGTCGGTGCGCGGCCCGTCGGCGACCATCAAGACCCACCACAACGTCGGCGGCCTGCCCGAGCGGCTCGGCCTGTCGCTGGTCGAGCCGCTGCGCTGGCTGTTCAAGGACGAGGTCCGGCGGCTCGGTGGGGAGCTCGGGCTGCCCGAGGAGTTCGTCTGGCGCCACCCGTTCCCCGGGCCCGGCCTGGCGGTGCGCATCCTCGGCGAAGTCACGCCGGAGCGCGCGTCTCTGCTCCAGCGCGCCGATGCGATCTACATGGACGAGATCCGCGCCGCCGGGCTGTACCGGCAGATCGCCCAGGCGCTGTCGGTGCTGTTGCCGGTCAAGAGCGTCGGCGTGATGGGCGACCAGCGGACCTACGAGAACGTCCTCGCCCTGCGGGCGGTCACCACGGAGGACTTCATGACGGCGGACTGGTTCCGCTTCCCTCCCGAGGTGCTCGACCGCATCGCGCGGCGCATCGTCAACGAGGTACGCGGCATCAACAGGGTGGTCTACGACGTGACGTCCAAACCGCCGGGGACCATCGAATGGGAATGATGAACGATGTGGCCCGTGACCCGTGGCCCGTGGCCCGAGCGAACCGAGTTGCTCGGGCCTGGTCTTCGCGGACCACGGGCAACAGGCCACTGACCACGCGTCACATAGCCGCCGGTTCAGCCACACCCGGCGGAGCTGCTCGGCTACGCCAGGCCGGGCCCTGGTGGGACGTTCGATCCACCGGTACACCTTAGGGAGGTGACAATGGCGAAGCGGAAAGTCGTAATCATGGGCGCAGCGGGGCGGGACTTCCACAACTTCAACTGCCTGTTCCGCGACAACGCCGAGGTCGAGGTGGTTGCCTTCACCGCCACCCAGATCCCGGACATCGAAGGCCGGGTCTACCCGCCGGAGCTTGCCGGCAAGCTCTACCCGAAGGGAATCCCGATTCTCGCGGAGTCGGATCTCGAGAGGGTGATCAGGGAGCAGAAGGTCGACGAGGTGTGGTTCTCGTACTCCGACGTGTCGCACCAGTACGTCATGGACAAGGGCTCGCACGTGGTGGCGTGGGGCGCCAGCTTCGGCATCTGCTCCGCCGAGCGCACGATGATCAAGTCGACCAAGCCGGTGATCGCGATCGTCGCGGTCCGTACCGGCGTGGGCAAGTCGCAGACCACCCGCTACGTGTCGAACATCCTGAAGAAGCTGGGCAAGAAGGTCGTGGCGATCCGCCACCCGATGCCCTACGGTGATCTGGCCAAGCAGGCGTGCCAGCGCTTCGAGACGTACGCCGACCTCGACCTCCACGACTGCACCATCGAGGAGCGCGAGGAGTACGAGCCGCACATCGACAACGGTTTCATCGTCTATGCCGGCGTCGACTACGAGCAGATCCTCCGCGAGGCTGAGAAGGAAGCCGACGTCATCCTGTGGGACGGCGGCAACAACGACACCCCGTTCTACAAGCCCGACCTGCACATCACCCTCGTCGACCCGCACCGCGCCGGGCACGAGCTGACCTACTACCCGGGCGAGACCAACCTGCTCATGGCCGACCTGCTGATCGTCAACAAGGTGCAGACGGCGGACCCGGTGAAGGTCGAGCAGGTCATCGACAACTGCCGGAAGTACAACCCGCGGGCGCGCGTCATCAAGTGCGCCTCGAAGATCACGGTCGACAAGCCGGAGCTGATCGCCGGCAAGCGCGCCCTGGTCATCGAGGACGGGCCGACGCTGACCCACGGCGGGATGACCTACGGGGCGGGCTGGTTCGCCGCGAAGAACGCCGGCGCCAGCGAGATCGTCGACCCGAAGCCGTACGCCGTCGGTACCATCGCCGAGACGTACAAGAAGTATCCCAACGCCGGGGCGATCCTGCCCGCCATGGGCTACTCGGACCAGCAGATCGCCGACCTCGAGGCGTCGATCAACGGCACGCCGTGCGACGTCGTCGTCGAGGGCACGCCGATCGACCTGTCGCGCGTCCTCAAGGTTGACAAGCCGCTGGCCGGCGTCACCTACGAGCTCGAGGAGCTCGACGGCCACGTCATCGAGGAGATGGTGAAGAACGTCGTGAGATAACCGGTCCCGGGTCCCGAGTCCCGGGTCAGGGAAGAAGCAGATGTCAGCGCACGAGGGGCGGGAGCGATCCCGCCCCTTTTCTTGTTGTCTCGCTAGGGGGTGCGGGTGGGGGCCGGCCCAGCGAGCGTCCGGCTTCACCGGCGCGAGCTGTGGGGGCTCGGGGGGCAGCGGCGAGGAGGCGCGGGTGGGCGGAAAGGCCGCGCCCCCGCTCTGGGTGATGGGCGGGAAGGCCGCGCCCCCCGTTACCGATAGTTGGGCGTGCCGGCGGGGCCGCGCAGCGTCACCCGGCTGGTGCAAACGACGTCGTCGTACGCGTCGCCCTCGATCACGACGAGGTGCGGGACGCGGTCCGAGCCAGGGACCGCGGCCGGGTCGTAGCGGCAACTTCCGCCGCCTCGACGCGACAGCGCGGCGCTCTCGAGCACCCACTGGTTCTCCAGCGTGCGAGTCAGGTCGAGGTGGACTAGCGCGGTGATCGACCGGTCGGCGCACGGCCCGAACCCGCAGCCCGGCGAGTAGTGGTGGGAGGCGAGGTCGGTGTAGGTCCGGGTCTCCTGCAGCGGGACGAACTCGATGGCGTGGCTGGTGGTGCGATGGCGCTCCGTCTCGACGTGCAGCCGTCCCCGCGTGCCGATCATCCCCCGGACGTCGCCGAGGCGAACGTGGATCGCGGTGTCCGTCCAGTCGGACCCGCCCACCTCGCCGGCGATGCGCAGGCCGGCGAGCTCGAAGTCGATCCGTCCACGAGTTGAACCGAACTCCGAGCCGCGGACGACGATCTCCTGACCGGGCATGACCTCGGCGGAGGAGAGCGACTCGATGTGCGGCCGCAGTGGGATGAGGCGGATGAGCATCCCGGTCCGGTGCGTCGCGGTGCCGGCCGTCTCGACCCACAGCACCGCCTCGTTCGATCCGCCCTGGGTGAGGTACTGATCCGCCTCGCGGGGTACCGTGCCGACGATGCGTCCTTCGGCCCAGTGCGAGAGGTCGGGCGCTTCGACGGCGATTCTCGGCTCCCGGAAGCCGAAGAGGATCCGGCCGCGCCCGGCGCCGAAGCGCTGGCCGGTGATGGTGAACTCGCCGCCCACGTCGATGACGCGGGGCAGGAGCATCTGGATGCGGGGCGCATCCGGGTCGGAGGCCGCGCCCGCCCCGAGCATCGTGGCGTCAAGCTCGGGAGTGAGCGGCCTCGTCGGAGCCGGCCGGCGTGCCGCCCCGCCGACGCCAGTGTGGGCCGCCGCCGCAAACTCCGCGCGGGCCTGCTGGTTGAGCCGGCCGAGCCGCGCCGTCGCGTCGACCAGGAGCTGCGTCGGCGGGCTCGACTGCTGGCGGTGCGCCAACGCCTTCGAGCGGGCGTCGGCCTGCCGGGCGAGCTCCGCCAGCTTGGTGGCGTGCGGCGTGCCCTCGAGCGCCTTCGCGACGCGCGCCAGGTCGGCGGCCGTGGGCTTGAATTTCAGGTAGGCGGCTCGCACCTCGGCCAGGCTGGTCGCCCGCTCGATGGCCACCTTCATGTCGGCAGCCGGGTCGCCCGCGGCGCGAGCGGACCCGGCCGCGAGGAGAGCGCAGGCGAGGAGCGCCGCGAGGGTGACGAGGGGAGACGCGGGGACGCGGGTCATCGGAGCCTCCTTTACGCGACGTGGAACGCCTTCTCCCATCCTCGGCCCGCCGGCCAGGCGACGGAATGCCTGGTGTCGTCAGGCGCATGCCCGAACGCGACGACATGCCTCGCGCCTGAACGATGCGAGGTTCACCCGAGCGGATCCGGCCTCCTCGAGCCGGGCGAGACGCTCGCGGGCGCCGAGCCGGCGTCCTGAAGTGGGTCTGGCCCGTCGAGAGGTACGGGCACTCGCGGCGCTATCTGGTTTCCGCCCGATGAGACCTGGCCTGTGCCGCGCGCAGCCGCTCGAGGTGCGGGTGGTCGGGGCCGAGGGCGGCGGGCAGGATCGTGCCGGCCCGGTCGAGAGCGCGTGCGGCGTCGTCGGGCCGGCCGCGGTTGAGGTAGAACTCGCCGAGCTGAACCAGGAGGCGGCCGAGGTCCGCGTGGTCCGGACCCAGTGCGGCCTCGCGGATCCGGACCGACTGCAGGAGCGTCTCTTCGGCCTCCTGGAGGCGGCCCTGGGCGGCGAGGGCGAGGCCCAGGATCCGCAGCGTTTCGGCGACGAACGGGTGCTCCTCGCCGAAACCGTCGCGCACGGCCGCCAGCGCCTGCTGGAGAATCGGCTCGGCCTCGGCGGAGCGGCCCTGGAGGAGGACGGCCTCACCCAGGTTGCCGCGGAAGACCCCGGTCAGGGGATGCTCCTCGCCGAGCGCCTTCTCGGCGATGGAGACGGCGCGTACGTATTCGGACTCCGCCTCGGCGTACCGTTGGAGCTCGATGAGGACCACGCCGAGATCGTTGCGAATGATCGCCACCTGCGGGTGATCCGGTCCGAGCCGGCGCTCGAACGACGCCAGCGCCCGCCGGTGGAGGGTCTCGGCTTCGGCAAAGTGCCCGAGCGCAGTGTGCGCGGATGCCAGGGCGTTGACGGTGCGGGCGACGTTCGGGTGGTCGCCGCCGAGGTCGCGCTCGAGGATCGCGAGCGAGCGGGCGAGGATCGGCTCGGCCTCGCCGGCGCGGCCCCGGTCGAACAGGATCATCCCCAGGTTGGCGAGCGCGGCGGCGGTGTCCGCGTGATCGGCGCCGCGGGTGCGCTCCGAGAGGGCGACGGCCTGGCGTGCGGTCGTTTCGGCCTCGGCGAGGCGCCCTGCCTGCCCGAGCAGCGACGCGAGCTGCGTGAGCGCGCGGGCGTGGTCGGCGGTCTCGCCGCGTCGCGCGGCGAGTGCGGCGGCCCGGCGCAGCGTCTTCTCGGCCTTGTCGAGCTCGCCCTGCTTGAAGTAGGAGTCTCCGAGCGTGAGCAGGGTCGGGATCAGCACCGCGGCGTCCGGACCCGACTCGCCCTCGCCCAGCCGCAGCGCCTCCTCGAGCAGCCCGGCCGCCTCACGCTGCAGGGCCAGGTTGGCGTAGATCCCGCCGAGCGTGGTGAGCAGGCGCGCCTTGGTCTGCGGCTGGGCGTCGAGGTCGTGGCGGAGCCGCTCGGTGCCGCGGTCCAGTAACTCGCGTGCCGTCGTTCCGGGCGCGGCGCCCTGCTCGGGGTTCGAGCCGTCGAAGAGCCGGACGAGGAACGCGGTCGTCGCCTCGGCGGCGGCCGCCTCGCGCCGTGCCCGACTCAAGCCGAGGAGCGACAGGGCGATCCCGAGGATGAGACCGGCGGCGGCCACGGCCAACGCCACTCGGCGGATGCGGCGGGCCGGCCGCTCGCGGACGTGCGATAGGCGGGCGCACGCCTGGGCGGCGCTGGGGCGCTTGCGGGCGTCGAGATTGGTGAGGTCACGGATCAACGCGGCGACGTGGCGGTCGATGCCGGTCGGGGAGGGGACGTCGCCCCAACGCGCTCGCCGCAGCACCGTCGTCGGGTCGGTCGACTCGTAGGGCGCCCGGCCGGTGAACAGCTCATGGAGGACCAGGCCGAACGCGAACATGTCGCTGGCCGCCGTGACCGGCTCGCCGCGGGCGTGCTCGGGGCTCATGTAGTGCGGGGTTCCGGCGACCTCGCCCGCCTGGGTGAGAGCGGCGCTGTCGTTGGGTTCGCGCGCGCCGGGCGGCCCGACCGCGAACAAGTCGCCTCCTTCCTCGTCTCGTCCCCCCGCCGCCAGCCTCCGGGCGATCCCGAAGTCGAGGACCTTGACCGTGCCGTCGTCAGCGAGCATCACGTTCTCGGGCTTGAGGTCGCGGTGGACGATGCTCAGGGCGTGCGCCGCGACCAGGGCGGCGCCGATGCCGAGCGCCGTGTCGAGGCGGTCGGTGGGGCGCATTCCCTCGCGGATCGCCCGGCGCAGCGTCCGGCCCGACACCAGCTCGAGGATCAGGACGTCGTAGGCCTCGTCCTCGACGAGCTCGTAGAGCCGGCAGATGTTCTGGTGCTCGAGCTGCGAGATGATCCGCGCTTCGCGGGCGAACCGTGCCCGCGCGCGGTCGCCCGCGTGGGTTGCGTGGCGGATCGCCTTCACCGCGACGCGCCGGCCGAGGCGCTCGTCGACACCCTCCCACACCTCACCCATGCCGCCGGCGCCAAGGCGGGCGACCAGCCGCACGTGGCCGATGACGTCCCCGATCTCCGGCATGCCCGATCCGTCCTGGCGCCAATCCTACCGCGGAGCGGCGGACTCCGGGCCGAGCCGCGGCGCCAGGGGACCGACCCGAGGCACGATCGAGACCCCGGAGTCGCTGTGGCCGCGCACCGACTGCGCCGTGTCGGCGCACTAACTGCGCAGTCGATCCACGGCCGGCGTCGTGGCCTTCGCCCTATCTATCCCATACGGAGTGCGTTGCGTGACTTCGGCGGGATGGCACGGGGGCTGCACCAGCGGCCTGCGGCCCATACCGGCGGGGAGTCCCGCCGGATCAGGAAGAGGAGGCTCGGCATGTCGACGTGGAAAAGGCTCGTCCCGGTGCTCCTGATCGTCCCGACGTTGGCGACGGCGACGGTCTTCAAGGTCGGTCCAGGGGGAACGCACACGACCGTGCAGGAGGCGGGCTCGGCGGCGGTCGCGGCCGGCGGCAGCAACGAGGTGCGGGTCGCGGCGGGGACCTTCACCGGCCGGGTCGAGGTGTCCTCGGCCCTGTCGTCGGGCTCCCTGGAGATCTCCGGGGGCTGGAACCCGGCGTTCTCCCTGCGCGTCAAGGACCCCGGCCTCACCGTGCTCGACGGGGGCGCTTCCGGATCCACCGTCAAGGTGGACCAGCCGGGCGGATCGGTGGTCCTCCGGAACCTCACGGCGACCGGCGGGTTGAGCGAGGACGGCGGTGGTCTGTATGTCTACACCAGGGCCGCGACCGTGACGATCGCCGACTGCGTCCTGGCTGAGAACACCGCCAGGAAGGACACCACCGGCGGCGCGGGCGGCGGGCTCAACGCAATCGTCACCGGCACCGGGTCCCTCACGGCCTCCCGGCTCGTGGTGGTCCGCAACACGTCGAGCTCGTCCGGTTTCTACACGGTGGCAGGCGGGATCTACCTGCAGGCGACCGGTTCGGCGCAGATCGTCCTCGAGGACTCCGTTGTGGCGGGGAACATCGGGAGCTCGGGGACGAATCAGGTCGTCGGCGCGGGCATCTACTGCAGGGCCGGCGACCAGGCGACGTTGACCGTGCGGGGCAGCACGGTGGCCCGGAACGTGAGCACGCCGGCCACGACCAGCTACTCGGACGGGGTCAACTTCTACGCTTCAGGGGCAGCCCGCATCACGGTGAGCGGGAACGCGTTCCTCGACAACTCCCGGACCGGCACCACCCATTTCTCCCACGTGAACCTGGCGACGCAGGACACCGCCGTTCTGAGCTTCGTCAACAACGTCGTCGCGGGCGGCAGCGGAACCGGACTGGTCACGAACATCTACGGAGGTTCGACAATCACGGTCTCCGGGGTGTCCATTGCCGGGAACGCCGGAGACGCCCTCTCGGGCCGTCCCACCTCGATCTACAACTCGGTGATTTTCGGCAACGGGACCGACACCCAGATCCCGAACGGCGTCCCCGCCGGCGGCAACCTCGTCGGAGTCGACCCGCTGTTCGTCAACGCCGCGCGGCGTGACTTCCGGCTGCTGCCCGGCTCGCCGGCGATCGACACCGGCAACTCGTCGGCGCCCGGCGGACTGCCCGCGACCGACTTCTCCGGGCTGCCCCGGGTCGCCGGGAGCCAGGTCGACGCCGGGGCCCATGAGTACTCCGGCGCGACGACGCGGACGGCGGCAGCGGTCGCCCACACCACGGGCTTCGGCGGCACGCCGTGGCGCTCCGACCTCGACCTCTCGAACCTCGCGAGCGCTCCCACCGAGGTGACCCTGCGCTACCGCTCGGGGAGCGGCGAGGAGGTCCGTTCCCAGTTGCTCCTGCCCGGCGAGAGCTTGGGGTGGAGCGACGTCCTGATGCAGCGGTTCGGTGTCGGCGCGGCCGCCAGGACCTCGGGCTCGCTGGCGGTCGAGGATCCCTCGGGAGCCGTGGTCAGCACGATCCGGACCTACGCCGACGGCGGGGTGGCCGGGACGTACGGCCAGGGCTACCCGGCCATGCGGGCTGGGACCGGCCTGTCGATCGACACGCGAGGGATCGTGCCGATGGTCAAGAGCGACGGCGCCTTCTACAGCAACGTCGGGGTTCTCAACCTCGGGACGGCGCCGACCCAGGCGAGAGTCACGCTCGTTGGCGCGACCGGCGCGACGATGGGGACGCCGCTCACCGTGGCGGCAGACCCCGGTCGCTGGGTGCAGATCGACGATGTGTTCGCCCGCGCCGGCGCGTCGACCTCCGGGGCGGCCTACGCGAGGATCGACGTCCTCACCCCGAATGGTCGGGTGTGGGCAGCCGCCTCGGTGATCGACCGCGTCACGCGCGACCCCACTACCGTCGAGGTCGGCGCGCCCGTGGCGGGAGGAACCGTGCAGAGGGTCGCGGCCGTGGCGCACTCGTCAGGCTTCGGCGGGACCCCATGGCGCAGCACCGTGGCCGTCGTCAACGCCAGCTCCACCGACACCGATGTCACCTTGACGTTCCGGGGCGGCAGCAGCGTGGTGAAGACCGTTCGCATTCCGGGTGCCGGCGTGGTCGAGTGGGACGACGTTCTCGTCGACCTCTTCGAAGTCGATCCGGGCGCCTCGGCTTCCGGTTCCCTGGAGGTGGTAGCAGACCGGTTCACGGTCGTGGCCTGTCGCACGTACGCGGACAAGGGACTGGCCGGCACGTACGGCCAGTCGTACCCGGCGCTGGCGGCGACTCGCGGGATCACCGCCGGGGTCACCGGGGTGCTCGCGCAGTTGCGCAAGAGCCCGATGGCCTACACCAACATCGGCGCCCTCAACTTGTCCAGCGTGCCGTGCGCCGGGGCGGTCCAGCTCGTCGGCGGCCAGGGTCAGGCGATCGGTGCAGCGCAAGGAATGTCGCTCGCTCCGGGCGGCTGGACGCAACTCTCGGACGTCTTCCAGGTCGCGGGTGCAGGGGGCGCCGATTCGGCGTACGCGCGGGTGACGGTCACCACCGAGGCGTGCAGCCTGTGGTTCTACGCCTCGGTGATCGACGCGCTCACGCGCGACCCCACCACGATCGAGCTGGCCCGGCCGTTCGTCGTCGAGCCGGGGAGCTGAGGCCCGGCGCGCTGCGTGAGGCAACCTCGAGGTCGCGAAGAGGCGCCCCGGCCGGTCCGCTGCCGGCCGGGGCGTGGCAGCGAAGACGCCGGTGTACGATGCCCGGCGGGACGGAGCCGAGATCGATGATCATGAGCGCCTACAGGTTGCGGGGAGAGGTGGGAGGGGTGCCGGCCTCGTTCGCGCTCGTCGAGGGCGACAACCTGGTCGGCTCGCGGATGGAGAGCGAAGTCGTGCTGGCGGAGCGCGGCGTGTCTCGCCGCCATGCGCTTGTCCGGGTCCGGCCGGGCGGCATCGAGGTCGAGGATTTGGGGAGCAAGAACGGGACCCGCCTCAACGGCAAGCCGGTGCGGACCACCGCTGTTCACGTCGCGGACGAGCTGCGGTTCGGCAGCGTCTCGCTGGTCTTGGAGGAAGTGGCCAGCGGGGACGCCGACCTGGCCGTACGTCTGGACGGCCCCGCACCCGAGGATGCCGGTGGCCGGACGACCCAGAGCGAGTCCAGGCAGGCCGAGCGGGCCTGCGGGACCTGGCTCTCGGCGATCGAGAAGGTCGGCGAGCTCCTCCCACGCCCGGTCACCGAGCCGGGTCCGCCGCTCAGGGCGCTGGCGCTGGCCGCCGGCGCTGCTGGAGGTGCCGTCGTCGAGTGGGACGGGTCGGGCGAGCCGACGATCCACACCGCGTGCGGCGACCCGCAGGTCCTGAGGGCCGTGGCGCAGGCTCGGCAGTTGTTCCGCGAGGTCGCCCGGATCGGGACGGGCGAGGCGCTGTCGGAGGTGGGCGAGGTGGGGATGGCGGCGGCAGCCGTGCCCGGAACGGATCGACCGATCGGCGTGGTGCTCGTCGGTCCGGCGCTCCCGTCCGGAGGCGGTCCGGCGCTGCGTGCCGTGGCGCGGCTGCTGGCCGGCTCGACCGGGCTGGCCCCGGCCGGCGGCGAGGCGCGGCCGACGCCCGTGCTGGTGTTCCCGGATGGCCACGTCGCCGGGGAAAGCCCAGCAATGACTGCACTCTACCGCCAGCTCCGCCCGCTGGTGGACGGCGACCTGCCGCTCCTCATCGTGGGCGAGACCGGTGCCGGCAAGGAGCACGTGGCGCGCCTGATCCACGCGTCCTCCCGCCGTGCCCGTGGACCGTTCGTTGCCCTCAACTGCGCGGCGATCCCGGCCGAGCTGTTGGAGGCCGAGCTGTTCGGTATCGAGCGCGGCGTGGCCACCGGCGTGGTGGAGCGGGAAGGGAAGCTCCAGCAGGCGAGCGGGGGCGTGCTGCTCCTCGACGAGATCGGCGACATGGCGCCGGCGCTGCAGGCCAAGCTGCTGCGGGTGCTGCAGGAGCGCGAGGTCGTGCCGGTCGGGGGCAAGCGCTCCGTGCCGGTCGACGTCGGACTCATCGCCGCCACCAACACCGAGCCGGAGCGACTGCTGGCCGAGGGGCGCTTCCGGCCCGACCTGTTCTACCGCATCGCCGGGTACGTGCTGCGGGTGCCACCGCTGCGGGAGCGACGCGAGGACATTCCGCGACTGGTCGAGCACTTCGTCCGGCGGTTCGCCGGCGAGACCGGCAGGGCGGTACGGGGGGTCACCGTGCGCGCGATGGACGCGCTCATCGGGTACCGGTGGCCGGGGAACGTGCGTGAGCTCGAGCACGAGCTGCGCCGCCTGGTCTACCTGTGCCCGCACGGCCAGGCGATCGACTCGACGCTCGTCCCGCCGAGGCTCGCCGTCCAGCCTGTGGCCGACCCCGACGACCTCCGCCTGGAGACGCACGTGGCCGCCACCGAGCGCGTGGTCATCCTGCGCGCCCTCGACCGCACCGGCGGGAACCAGACCCAGGCCGCCAAGCTCCTCGGCATCTCCCGGAACGGCCTGACCCTGAAGCTCGAGCGGCTCGGGATCTCGACCGGCGACTGACGCCCGCCGCGGCGCGGGGGCTAGGCTGCGTCCCCGAGCAGCGCGGACGCCTGCGCGCGCAGCGCGTCGAGCTCTCCCTTGATGTTCGGGTTCGCGGCCTCCGCATCGTCGGCAGCCGCGAGCGCCTGGCGGGCGGCCTCGACGCGGGCGGCTCCGCTGGATGCCTGGGCGCGGACGAGGAAGAGCTCGGCGCGAATCTGTCGCGTCTGACCGCTCGAGGGGATGAGCCGCTGCGCCTCGCCGATGGCGGCGAGACCGCGATCCAGCTCGGCGCTCCACGCTCGTTGCGACGCGTGCAGGTGCCTGGCGCGCAGCTTGTGGAGCCGGGCTTGGGCGACCCAGACCACGCCGTCGGTGCGGTCCATCTCGCGAGCCCGGGCGATTGCCTTCTCGGCGATCTCGAGGGAAGGTCCCGGGTCGTCGTTGCGATCGATCAGAGCCTCCGCCGCCAGAAGCTCGACGGTCCCGACCTGGAGCTGGTTGCGGTTGTCGCGGGCGTCGATCGCCACGCAGGCGGCAGCCTCGCGGCGGGCGCGCCCGAGCAGCGGCATGGGGTCCTGGCCACGGCCGATCGCCCGCGCGGCCAGGGCACGCAGGAGGAAGCACAGGTTGTAGTGGGGGTTGACGAGGTCCGGCCGCTGGGCGATCGCCACCTCGTACCAGCGCTCGGCCTCCTTCCAGTCTGGGGCGGGGTCGCCCCCGACGGCGTCGAGGTAGGTCGCGAGGCTCTTGTGCGCAGCGCCCAGTGCGTTTGGCACCGCCACGAGCGAGGGGTTGAGGGAGCCGGCGGTCTTGTAGTCGAGGATGGCGCCCTGCAGGTAGGGGCGGGCGTCGAGCCCGTGCAGCGTGGCCCACTCGCCCGCTTTCCAGCCGGCCGTCCCTCGGCTGTAGTAGCCGGAGGCCAGGCTGGGGTCGATGACGAGCGCGGCGTCGTAGGCCTGCATCGCGGCAACCAGGAGCGGCAGCGGGTCGCGTCCGGCGTTGCGTTCGTCCTGGCCGAGGTCCGACAGCACGAGCCCGCGGTCGGCGTGGTAGCGAGGCGAGTACGGGTCGATGAGTGCCGCAGCATCGAGGCTCGCGAGGGCGAGCTCGGACCAGGCGCGCGGCGAACGCCCCGACTTGCGCTCGTGCTGGGCGAGTCGCCACGCGGCGGCGCCGATCGCGCCGTGGGCCGCGGCGAGCTGCGGGTCGCAGTCGAGGGCCGCCTCGGCCTGCGCGACGGCCTCGCCGAGAGCCGCGCTGGGATCCTGGCCGTGCTCGAGCTGCCACACCCCGAACGCCTGCTCTCCGCCGGCGAGAAGAACGTGGACCTCGACCGCCTCGGGATCGATCGCCAGGGCCGCCACGCAGGCCTGCCGCAGCGGCCCGAGCAGCGGCTCCGGCGAGGTCGCGCTCCTGGCGGCCGAGGCGATCCGGAGCGACTGCCGTCGACACTCCGCGGTCCGGGCAAGGGGGTCGCTGCGCGCAGTATCGATGGCCCGTGCCAGCGCAACCTGCGCCTCGGCCAGAGAGGCGTCCGCCGCCACGTTCTCTCCGCTCCGCGTCTGGAGCTGGGCGCGGGCCAGCCAGATCTCGCCCTCGAGGCGCATCGCTTCGTGCAGCCACGGCACCGTGCGACTCGCCGCGCGAGCCGCCGCCAGCGCGTCGTCCCAGCGCTCCTCGATGAGCGCGATCTGAGCCTCGACGAGCGCAGGTGCCTCGCTCGCGGCGCCGCCCCCGGCCCGCAGCAGCGCCAGGGCCGGGTCGCGCAGCCCGGCGGCGAGTTTCCTTTCCTGCGACTGCCGCATCTCCAGGTTGGCTATGCCGCGGGCTTCGTAGAGGCCGCGCCGATACAGCTCGGCCAGAGTCTGACCCAAGGCCTGCCTCGCGGCGGCCGTCCGGTAGCCGGCATCCCACCCGCGTTGCAGTGCGTCCAGGGCACGGGCGGGATCCCCCAGCGCAAGCCAGCCGCGGCCCACGGCGTAGGCTCCGGGGCCCGCCGCCAGGTCGCCGACCTTGCCGGTCCGGCGCTCGATGGCCTCGATCCGGCGGCGCACGATGGCGCGCTCGCGCCGCGCGTCGTGCGCCGGCAGGAACGCCGAGTAGCGAGCGATCGCCTCGACCGCCGCGACCTCCTCGCCGAACGAGCGGGCCAGCTCGGCGCGCTCGCGGCCGCGCCAGGCGGTCCGGGCCAGGGCTCCGGCCAGCACCAGGAGGGCGAGGGCGGCCGTGAGCGCGACGGTCGTGAGACGGCGGTCGCGCCGAGCTGCCTTCACCAGCCTGATCCACGGGCCGGTAGGCCGCACCGACACCGGTAGCCCGTCACGAAAGCGGCGGAGATCGTCGGCCAGCTCGCGGGCGCTGCCGTAACGGCGCTCCGGCTCCTTCTCGAGGCAGTGCTCGAGGATGGCCTGGAAGTCGCGGGGCAGGCGCGGATCGACCGGGAACTGCACGTCCTCGTTGAGCACCCGGACCAGCACGTCCAACGACGAGGTCGACGCGAACGGGGGGTGTCCGCAACGCACCTCGAAGAGCGTCGCTCCGAGCGCCCACACGTCGGCGCGCCAGTCGATCCTCGCGGTGGCGCCCCGCACCTGCTCGGGGGCCATGTAGTGGGGTGTCCCTCCCACCGTCTGCACCGTGCTGGCGCCGGCGTCCATGTCGCGAACCAGGCCGAAATCCACGACGTAGGCCTTCCACCCTCCGTCGGCCCGGCGTTCGAGGAGGATGTTGCCCGGTTTGAGGTCACGGTGCACGAGCCCGCAGCGATGGGCGGCGTGCACCCCGTCGGCCGCCTGGGCGACCAGCTCGAGCCGCTCGTCCACGGTGAGGCTGGCAGCGGCCTGGCGCAGCGTCGGGCCGTGGATGAGCTGCATGGCGATGTAGGCCTGGCCGTCGACCTCGCCGGCGTCGAAGACACGGCACACGTTGTCGTGGCTCACGCGACTCTGGGCGCGCGCCTCCTGCAGCAGCCGACCGGCGGGCAGGGGACCGTCGTGGCGCACGAGCTTGAGCGCGACCTCGCGTCGGAGGACGGTGTCGAACGCCCGGAAGACCCGGCCCATGCCGCCCTCGCCGAGCAGCTCGCGGACCTCGTAGCGGGTCGCCAGGCGACCCGGCGCGATGGCCGGGATGGCCCGGGCGGGATGATCGGAATCATCGATTGTGAGAGTGGGCGACTCCCCCTGCCCGAGGGCGGCCGTGACGCCGGTGGCGGTCGAAGCTCCCCCGGCGCTGGCGGGTGGTTGGCCCTCATTCGTCCCCGCCTCGAGCTCCTCGATCGTCGCCGGGGTCAGAAGCCCCCGTTCCACCGCCAGGTCGAGGATGATCTGTTCGCGCGTCCGGGTCGGAGGCATCGTGCCGCGATTCTATCGTGAGCGCCACCGGAGCACGGCACGTCGACGAGTCAAGACCTACCTGCCTCGCCGCAGGGTGCGCAGCGTGATCCGGACGATCTCGCCGCGCTTCCACAGGCGCATGCGCGGGCCCCAGGTGCCGGCGCCGCGGCTGACGATCACGGTCATGCCGTCGACCTCGTAGCGGCCCTCGAGGAGCGGGTAGACGGACCGCACGAGATGGGAGAACGGCCAGACCTGGCCGCCATGGGTGTGCCCGGACAGCATCAGTCCCGCGCCCGCGGCGGCAGCCCGTTCGGCCGACCACGGCGTGTGGGAGAGGAGGACCACCGCTCCAGGCGGTCGCCCGGTCAACGCCCGACCGGCCGCGTCGCCCTCCTGGCCGAGCCGGCGGCGGGACGTGAGGTCGTCGACGCCGGCGACGACGAGCCCGGGCCGGATCTCGGCCCAGCGGTCGTGGAGCACGGTCGCGCCGGTCTGCTCGATCGGCTCCTCGGCCGCGGAGCCGCCCCGGAACCTCTCGTGGTTCCCGGTCACCGCCCACACACCGAGAGGCGCGGAGAGTCGGCGGAACTGGGTCAACACCGCCTCGTCGGACCGGCCGTGGCCCTCGAACAGGTCGCCGAGGAGCACGATTGCATCGGGCCGCAGGGCGAGCACCTGGTCGACCCGCGCGCGCAACCAGCCGGCTCCGAGTTGCTCGCCGACGTGGAGGTCGGACAGGCCGACGAGCACGGTGCCGTCGGCGTCCGCCGGCAGCCCGGCAAGCTCCACCTCGAAGTCGCTCACGGCCGGCGCCCGGTGGCCCTGGACGAGGGCCGTGGCCGCCATCGCCAGGCCGACGAGCACGGCGGCGCCGCGCAGGCGCGGCGCATGGCGAGGCATCCACAGGCCGAAGCCGGTGAGGAGGTCGGTGGCGAGCAGCGGCACCCCGACGAGGAAGAGGGTCGTCAACCAGGTGAGGCCGAACGCCTCGAGCGGCACGGCCAGCGCGCCGGTGGCGCCGTGGCCCCAGGTCGTCGCCGCCGCGAACGCGATCCACAGGCCCGCCGACAGGGCGAAGTAGCCCCAACGGGAGAGTCGCCGCGCGATCGCCGGGACCCCGGCCACCCGCCAGGCCACGTAGGCATGGAGCAGCGTCCCGGCGACGAGCAGCATCGTGCGAAACCCCAAGGCCACCTCCCGCATCCAGGGTAGCGCGTGCAGGCGCCCCGCACGTTCCGCCCGCTTGCGAGCCGACCGTGGGAGGGCTACTGTGCCGGCCAGAGAGTCCCAACGACGCAGTCGAGGAGGATGGTCCGATGACAGGAAAGCGGTTCCAGTTGAGTCTCGCGATTGTGGGCATTCTGGCGCTGGCGGTGCCGGCGATGGGGCAGGGAACGCCCGACGAGGCGGCGGAGATCGGCGCGGCCGCGGCCTGGGCAACGTCCCCCGTGTTCGCCCCGGTGACGCCGCCCCCCCCGCCGCGAGGCCCACAAGCCACGGTGTTCTCTTCCAACTTCGACACTGACAACGGCGGCCTGGTCGGCTCGCTCGACTGGCAATGGGGTTCGACCTACGCATGGGTTGGCACCGGGTGCAGCGGTGCGTCGACGCCGCCGACGGCGCCGTACTCGGGCACGGGGATGTGGGGCACGGTGCTGAACGGGTGCTACAGCAACGCGGGAAACAACACCGGATACGCGACCTGCAGCAACACGACGCCGGGCGACGACAGCATCCTGACCCTCACCGTCGACCTCACGAACCACAGCGCCGCGACGCTGTCGTGGTACGAATGGATGGACGTGTTCTCCAACTGGGACTGGGTGGAGGTGCGGGTCAACGGTACCTCCGTGTTCGCCCCGTGCCCGTCGTCGTTCGTCGCACCGACCGCCTGGGTCCAGCAGACCGTCAGCCTCACGCCGTTCGTCGGCGGTGTCGTGACGATCGAGTGGCACCTCCTGGCCTCGACGGTCGTCAACCGCGCGGGCTGGTACATCGACGACGTGCTCGTCGACGGCACCCCCGTGCCGGTCGAGCTGCAGACGCTCACGATCGACTGATCCGGCGCGACGCCCCGGCTACTGGATCGGGATGCGGTCCTTGTTCGCCGCGAGCCAACCATCAAACGTCTGCAGGGCCGGGTTGAGCGAGCGGGAGAACGCGATGTCGCGGGCGGCGCAGAAGTCTCCCGCGAAGTCGTGGTTGAACTGGAACATGTTGCCGAGGTCCTCGGCGCCGGGGAAGCCGAGGCCGCGGTAGACGGCATGGGGCACCGCGACGAAGCGCACCTCGCGGCCCAGCGCCCGGGCCAGTGAGGCGGACATCTCCGCCCCGGTCAGGTGCTCGCCGGCGATCCCCACGGTCTTGCCGATCAGGTCGGCGCCCCGAGCGAAGATGCCGTAGGCGCACTTGCCGATGTCCTCGGCGGCGATCCCCGGGAGCTTCCGGTCACCCGTCGGCAGCGCGAACGTCAGGGCGCCGTCGTCTCCCTGCCGCGGCCCCATGCCGAAGTGGATCAGGTTGTCCCAGTAGAACGAGGTGAGCAGGAACGTGGTCGGCACGCCGAGCTCGGTGAAGAAGCCGTCGGCCTGCCCCTTGGCGTCGAAGTGCGGCACCTTGTAGCTGCCCATCAGGGTCGGCATCCGGTCGTCGGTCAGGGGCACCCACCGCCGCGAGTCCTCGAGGGTCGACCAGATCACGTGGGCAACCCCGGCGGCTTTCGCGGCGCTGGCCAGCGTGGCAGCCTGAGAGAGCTCCTTCTCCGGCGAGAAGTGCTCCCAGAAGTTGGTCACGCAGAACGCGCCTTGGGCGCCGGCGAACGCCTTGCCCATGCTGGTCTCGTCGTCCAGGTCCGCCTTGACGACCTCGGCGCCGCGCTTCGCCAACTCCCGCGCCGCCTGCGAGTCCGGCTTCCTCGTGATCGCCCGTGCGGCGAAGGCGCCGTGAGGGTCGTTCAGGATCGCCCGGACCAGCCCGCCACCCTGCGCGCCCGTGGCCCCCGTGACCGCAATGATCTTCTTTTCAGCCATGGCCATCTCCCTTGTTGAATGGGATAACGACGGTCGCCCAGACACATTCCTCGGCTGCCAGAAACGCGGCACCCTCGTGTGCACGGCAGGTTCGGGGGCCTGCGCGGGGCCCGCTCGAGGCGGGTCGGGCGGCCCCGGCTCGTGGGTACCCTCACCCGGCCGTGCCAACTAGATGTAATCTGACAACAAGGACTTCGCGGGGAACGAGGTACGGCTTTGTTGGCAAGCGCGAGGTTCTGCAGCGGGGGTGGTTAGCGGGGGGACTCGGCGAGAAGGCCGGGGGGCGCCGTGATGGACAAAGATGGCAAGTCAGATTCATCGAGAGTCCTGCGCCGGCAGGCGGAGGAGAAGGCTCGCGAAGATGCCCCCCAGATGCCCGAGAATCTCGAGACGCTCTCTCTCGAGCAGCAGCGGCGGCTGCTCCACGACCTGCGGGTGCACCAGATCGAGCTGGAGATGCAAGACAACGAGCTACACCAGACGCAGGCTCGGCTCGAGGCGTCGCGGGAGCGCTACTTCGACCTGTACGATCTGGCCCCGGTGGGTTACCTCACGATCAGCGAGCAGGGCGTGGTCCTGGAGGCCAACCTCACCGCCGAGAGTCTGCTGGGCATGGCGCGAAGCGCCCTGGCCACACAGCCGATCTCCCACTTCGTGCTTCCCGGGGACCAGGACTCTTGCAACCTGCACCTCAGGCGGCTCTTCGAGACGGGATCGCCCCAGGTGTGCGAGCTGCGGATGCTGCGCAAGGACGGTTCGCACTTCTGGGCTTGCATGGAGGCGACCCTCGCGGAGGAGCCCGATGGCTCCCGAGTGTGCCGCGCCGTGCTGAGCGACATCGACGAGCGCAAGCGGACGGAAGAGGCGCTGGGTGCATCGCGGCAAGTCCTCGAAGGGATCATCAACGCGATACCCGTGAGGGTGTTCTGGAAGGACAAGGACCTCGTCTACCTGGGCTGCAACGCGGCATTCGCGCACGATGCGGGGCTTGCTGATCCGAAGGACCTCATCGGCAAGGATGACTTCCAGATGGGGTGGCGTGATCAGGCGGAGTCGTATCGCGGCGATGACCGGCAGGTCATCGAGAGCGGCTGCTCCAGGTTGCTCATCGAAGAACCCCAGACGACTCCCGAAGGGAGCATCATCACGCTTCTTACGAGCAAGATACCTCTGCGCAACCCTGAGGGGGAAATCAGCGGCGTACTCGGAACGTACATGGACATCACCGAGCGCAAGCAGGCGGAGGAGAGGGTACGCACGAGCGAGGCCCAGTTGTCCAACGCGCTGCAAATGGTCCGCGCCGGCGACTGGGAGTACGACGTGGGACGCGATCTATTCACGTTCAACGACAACTTCTACCGAGTTCTCAGGACCACCGCCGACGAGGTGGGCGGCTACCAGATGTCCTCGGCGGACTATGCGCGGAGGTTCTGTCATCCCGACGACGCAGCCGTCGTGGGCAACGAGACCCGGATGGCCATCGAGTCTACCGATCCGAACTACGAACGCCAGTTCGAACACCGCGTTCTCTTTCCCAACGGAGAGGTCGGCTACGTCACGGTGCGTTTCTTCGTCGTCAAAGGTCCCCAGGGGAGCACCGTGAAGACCTATGGAGTCAACCAGGACATCACCGAGCGCAAGCGAGCCGAGGAGTCGCTGAAGGAGAGTGAGGAGCGTTACCGCGACCTGGTGGAGAATGCGAGCGACCTGATCTGCACCCACGACCTGAAGGGAGTCATGCTCTCGGTCAACGCCGCTGCCGCACGGGCCAGCGACTTTCAGCCAGAGGAGCTCGTGGGGCGCGACTTGCGCGATCTGCTGCCTCGCGACCGGCGGCAAGAGTTTGAAGCCTATCTCGAGGCCCTCGTGCGCGACGGGGGGGCGACGGGCATCATCCGGGTCGTGACCCGGACCGGAGATGTGCGCTACTGGGAGTACCGCAATAGGCTGCGAACCGAGGGTGTCGAGGCGCCGGTGGTGCGCGGCGTGGCCCGGGACGTGACCGAGCAGGTCGTGGCGAAGCGAGCCCTCAGCAAGAGCGAGGAGAAATACCGAACGATCCTTGAAAACACGGAGGAGGGCTACTACGAGGTGGACATCGCGGGGAATTTGACCTTCTTCAACGATTCCCTCTGCCGGCTGCTCGGATACTCCAAAGACGAATTGACGGGCATGAATGACCGGCAATTCACAGACGCGGAGAATGCGAAGAAGTTGTACCAGGCGTTCAGTGCGGTGTACCGAACGGGCGAGCCCACCAGGGGACTCGATTGGGAAGTCAGGCGGAAAGATGGAACCAAACGAACTATCGAAGCCTCCGTCTCGTTGAGGAATGACGCATCGGGGAAGCCGCTTGGCTTTCGGGGCATGATCCGGGACGTCACGGAGCGCAAGCAGGGCGAGGAGGCGCTCAAGGCGAGCGAGAAGCGCGTTCGCAGTGTGCTCGAGACGATGTCGCTGATCGGTGTCATGTTGGATGCGGAAGGCAAGATCACCCTCTGTAACGACTTCCTGCTCGCACTCACGGGCTGGGCGCGCGACGAGGTCCAGGGCCAGAGCTGGTTCGACCTCTTCCTTCCTCCCGAAATCCGCCTTGAGATCAAGGAAGAGGTCTTTCTCAAGACTATCTCGACGGGGGAGATGCCGGTTCACTATCAGAATGAGGTTGTCACCCGATCCGGCGAACGGCGCCTGGTCGCGTGGAACAACACCAGCCTCCGGGACCATAGCGGGGCAGTGGTCGGTGTTGCCAGCATCGGCGAGGACATCACCGACCGCAAGCGCGCGGAGGACGCGCTGGAACGCTCTGACCGCGTCCAGGGCATTCTGAACAACCTCCTGCGTCTCTCCCTGGAGAGCCTGGACCTGGCCGCGATGCTCCAGGGGGCGCTGGACTTCGTGCTCGCCATTCCGTGGCTGGAGCTGTCGCCCAAGGGCGCGATCTTCCTCGCCGAGGGGGACGCCCTGGCGCTCAAAGCGCACAAGGGCATGGCGGCGTCCCTCCTCACGAGCTGCGCCACGGTGAGCTACGGCCAGTGTCTATGCGGCCGCGCGGCCGCCACGGGCGAGGTCGTCTTCGCGGACCATGTGGACGGGCGCCACGAGACGTCCTATGAGGGCATGTTGCCGCACGGGCACTACTGCGTACCGATCGCCTCGGGAGGGGAGGTCGTAGGGGTGATGTGCCTCTACGTGAAGGATGGGCACGAGCCTCCGAGGCCAGCCGAAAGGGAGGTCCTGACGGCCGTCGCCAGCGTCCTGGCCGGCATCATCCAGCGCAAGCGGGCGGAGGAGGCGCTGGAGCAAAGCCAGGCGCAGCTCCTCCAGGCGCAGAAGATGGAGGCGGTTGGTCGGCTGGCGGGTGGCGTCGCCCACGACTTCAACAACATCCTGCAGGCGATGCTGTCGCTGGCGACGGTGCTGCGGCTCAAGGCCTCGTCGCCGGAGCTGGCGAAGACCGTGGCGGAGATCGAGGCCCACATCAAGCGGGGCGCAGGCTTGACGCAGCAGTTGCTGCTCTTCTCGCGGCGGCAGGTGGCGGAGAACAAGCGACTGGACGTCGGGGAGCTGACCGGCGGGGCGGTTGTGCTGCTGCGCCGGCTGATCCCTGAGAATATCCGACTGGCCGTCGAGACGACGCCGGAGCGGCTGTGGGTGGAGGGCGACGTGGGGCAGCTCCAACAGGTGCTGATGAACCTGGCAGTCAACGCGAAGGACGCGATGCCGGGCGGCGGCACGTTGACCGTGCACTCGAGGCGTATGGACAACGAGGTGGTGGTCGAGGTGATCGACACCGGTCACGGGATGGACGAGGAGACGCGGGCGCACCTGTTCGAGCCGTTCTTTACGACCAAGGAGCCTGGGAGAGGGACGGGACTGGGCCTGTCGGTCGTGCTCGGGATCGTCGAGCAGCACCGCGGGCGGATCGAGGTCGAGAGCGTACCGGGCAAGGGCAGCCTGTTCCGCGTCAGCCTGCCGGTGGCGCGGGCGCCGGACGAGGCCGCGAGGGAGCCGAGCGGCGAGACGGAGCTGCCGCGCGGGGATGGCGCGCGGGTGCTGGTTGTGGAGGATGAAGAGGGGGCGCGCAACGGGCTCGTCGAGCTCCTCGAGTTTCTCGGCTATGAGGTCACTGCGCTGGGCAGCGGTGAGGAGGCGGGCGTCCTTCCGGCCGAGCCGGCGCCCGATCTCCTGCTCACCGACCTCATGCTCCCGGGCATCGACGGCGCCGGGTTGGCGGCGGGCCTGTGCGATCGCTGGCCGCACATGAAGACCGTGCTGATGTCGGGCTACACCGAGGATGAGGCGGTCCGCCGCGGGGTCGGCGACGGCAACGTCTGCTTCCTGCAGAAGCCGTTCGACCTGACCGCCCTCGCCCGCGCGCTGCGAGCGGCGCTCGAGGTGACCGCGCCGTCGTAATGGCGAGCCGCGCCGCCACGTCATTGCGGACCTGGACGCAAGACGGTGCGACGCCAAAGGTAGCGAGGGCAATGCCTCGGGGGCGGATAGCGCCGGGGGTGGCGCGCATACCGCACAGGGCATGGGCGGTCGATCGAACCTGACGCGCTGGCCGTGATCTCTCGGCCTTGCAAGCAGATGACGAGGGTGATCGGACTGGCACGGGCGTTGCTCTGTCAGTGCGTCGAAGGAGGACGACATGTCCAGACTCCAGCACGTGACAGGAAGCGCACTTCTGGTTCTCGCGGTGATCGGGCTCGGAGCGTGCAGCTCGTCGACCCCGCCGCAATCCGCGTCGTCGGTACCGTCCGCGCAGCCGTCGGCGCCGGCGAGTGCAGTGGCCGCTCCGGACAGCACCGACCTCGGGTTCGTGGTGGTGTACCGGCAGAAGAGAATCGTCGGCGCCGCGCTGAACACCTCCGTCTACCTCGACGGAACAGAGGTCGCGGACCTCGACCCAGGGACCTACGTCAAGGTCAAGGCCACGCCCGGCCAGCACCGGATGTGGGCCGACGAGGAGAGGGACGCCCAGACGGTCACCGTCGCGGCCGGAACCACGGTGTACTTCCGCATGGAGCTCGTGCCCGGCCTGTGGAAGGGGCACGGGAGGCTCGTGGCGGTCGATGCGGCGGACGGCGCGGCTGAGTTCGCCGAGTGGCACCCGAAGCCGACGGACAGCGTGCGCGCCGCCACGCTGGTCGCCCAGTGAGCCGGGCCGAAAGCGAGGAGGCGAGCATGGCAGCGGCATACGAACCGACCAAGGACTGGCTGGCGGGCGTGCTGCCCGAGGGAGGCTACACCGACGTGCGATTCGGCAGCCGCGACCCCGAGGTCGTGGTCGCGGACCACCCGAGCCGGCCGAACATCACGCTCAGGATCCGCCGCGATCTCGGGATCATCGCCATCATGCACTCGTGGCGGATGAAGAAAACGGGGTGGGGCCAGGGCAAGGTCGTCCTCGCCGCGATCAACAAGGCCAACGCCGTGACGTGGCTCAACAACTTCACCCGCGACGACGAGGGCGACCTGCTGGTCACGTCGTACGTGACGCTCACCGAGGGGATGGCAGCCTGCGACGTGCTGCTCCACCTCGAACGGGAGGCGTCGCAGTTCCGTAACGCGATCTCCGCCTCCGACCTGGCGAAGTGGATCGCGTAACAACGGCACGGCCGGGCACGGGCGTCCTCGCCCGGCCCGGCCGGTCACCACGCCGGCGGCGTCACCTATCGAGCTGGAGGCCCCCGGGGAACGTCTCTTCGAGGGAGCAACGGAGGACCTTGCCCAGGCGGAGACTCTGTGGAGCGCGCGCTCCGCGCGTGCTCTGGTGGCGCCTGCAGGTCCGTCCAGGAGCACGCCCGGAGGGCGCGCTCCACAGCAGACTTTCCCTCGTGGCCATGCCTCCGAGGCGGTAACAGCCAATGACACCCGGGAGGGTGGCTCTGAGGCCGGTCTCCTGGTGGGTCGGCCGGGCCACGGACCAAGAGCCTCTGCTACCGGCCCGGGTGGACGCGGTAACGGTGGAGGGCGGACACGAAGCGCGGGTACTCGGCGTCGGCGACGTTGAGTCGGCGGGCGAGGTCCCGGAGCGAGTGGCGGGCCGCCTCGAACTCCCCGGACAGGAAGGTGTGCAGCTCGGACCTGTTCAGCTCGCGGTCGAGGAACGCCGCCCACGCCGTGTCCCAGAAGCTCCGCCCGGAGGCGAGCCCTTCGCGCACTCGCTCGAGACCGGCGGGGGGCTTGGCCGCCCGTGGCGGCGACGTGATCGGAGAGAGGAGGGTCGCCACGTCGCCGTCGATCGTCGGGCCCGGAAGCTGGATCCCGGCGCGCTTGAGCACGCTGACCAGCTCGCGCACGTTGCCCGGCCACGGGTGGTCGGTCACGACCCGCCAGAATTCCGGGCCGAGCCGCTTGCCGCGCAGCAGCGCCTCGTGCTCGGCGACCAGGGCGCGGACGTCCTCGGGGCGCTCCCGCAGCGGCGGGATGGCGAGGGTGAGCACGCTCAGGCGGTAGTAGAGGTCCTCGCGAAACCGCTGCCGGGCGATCTCCTCGCGGAGGTCACGGTTGGTCGCGGCGATGATCCGCACGTCGACGTCCCGCTCGCGGGTGTCACCGACGGCGCGGAAGCGGCGCGTTTCGATGAACCGGAGCAGCTTGGCCTGAAAGGGGAGGGGCACGTCGGCGATCTCGTCGAGGAAGAGCGTGCCGCCGGCGGCGACCTCGACGAGCCCGCGCTTGTCGCGCACCGCGCCGGTGAAGGCGCCGCGGGCATGGCCGAACAGCTCGCTCTCGACCAGGCTCTCGTGGACCGCCGGGGTATCGACGATGATGAACTGGCCGGAGCGGCCCGAGAAGCGGTGGATGAGCTGGGCGATGTGGCTCTTGCCGACGCCGGTCTCGCCGAGGATCAGCACGGGATCGTCCTCGATGGCGTAGGCGAGGGCGAGCCGGCGGAGGCGCTGCACAGCTTCGGAGCTGCCGGTGATCCCGCCGGCGCCGGCCTCGACGCCGCGAAGCTCGGTGAGCAGGCCGCGCAGCGCGGACCCTGAGGCCCGGAAGAAGTCGAGATCGGCCGGCTCGAGGCGGTCGTTGCCGCTGTCCACGTAGAGCACGAGGTCATCGTCGACCGGGTGGACGAACAGGCTGCGGACGAACAGGAAGCGAGCGGACGCGGGAAACCCCAGCTCGTCGGCGGTGATCATCACGTCGTCGCGCGAAACCTCGCCGCCGCGCTCGAGGGCCTGGAGCAGGTGGGTACGCGAGAAACCGCGGCCGTCCTGCACGGTGCGCCCCTCGATCGGCCGCCCGGCGTGCCAGCGTATCCGGCCGCTGCGGTCGGCGAGGAGGACGAGCGCGACCTCCTTCTGGCGGATCTTCTCGCTCAGCTCCTCCTTGAAGAGGTCGATCACGCGGCCTCCCCGGCGAGCACGCCGACCCGGTGGCGGATCTCCTCGTCGCCTGGCCGCCGGGTCGGTTCCTTGCTGAGCATCGCGAGCACGAGCGCCGCCAGGGCCGGGACGATCTCCGGACGGTAGAGCTGAGGCTCGACGGGCTCGCGGCTCAGGACCTGCTTGAGAACCTCGGCGGGTTCGTCGGCGAGGAAGGGCCTCTTCAGCGTGAGCAGCTCGTAGAAGAGCACGCCGAGCGAGAAGGTGTCGCTTGCGGCAGTCGGCTCACCCAAGCGCAGGCGCTCCGGGGCGATGTAGTTCACGGTGCCGAGGATCTCGCCGGCCTCGGTGATCGTCCGCATGGTGTCCAGCTTGGCGATGCCGAAGTCGAGGAGCTTGACCCGCTCGCTGCCCTCGCCGTCGACGACGAGGACGTTGGCAGGCGTGATGTCGCGGTGCACGATCCCGTGGCTGTGAATGGTGGCGACGGCGTCGGCGAGCTGGCCCATGATGGACAGGCAGCGGGCCAGCGGCAGGTGCTCGCCGCGGCCGGCGGCGCCGGCGAGCATCTCCGCCAGGGTCGGCCCGTCGAGGTACTCCATGGCGATGTAGAGCCGCCGGTTGTGCTCGCCGCGATCGAGCACCTTGACGATGTTCGGGTGGTCGAGCGCGTCGATGATCTTGCCCTCGTTGATGAAGCGCTCGCGCTGCTTCTCGTCGCCGGAGAGCTCCTCGCGGATGACCTTGAGGGCGACGGTCGTGCCCGGACCGAGGACGTTGGAAGCGCGATAGACCACTCCCATGCCGCCGCGAGTGATCTCCTGCTCGATCCGGTAAGGCCCGATGAACGCCCGCTTCCGCCAGAAGGCCAGCAGGTAGAGATACCGGCGGAACAGCAGCGCGGCGGCGAGCGCGACGGCGACGCACACGGCGACCAGCAGGGCGGCGATCAGGCGGGTCCGCGCGAGGGCGAGGCGGCGGATCTCGCCGTCCTTGGTCAGGAGCTCCTTGTCCTTGCTGAGCGAGGCGATCTGCTGCTGCCTGGCGTCCGCCTGGTATTTCTCCTGGAGCTCCGCGATCTTCTCGTTGCGTTGCTCGTCGAGCATGGCCGCGCGGGTGTCGGCGTAGAGCACCTCGTGGTCGAAAGCCTTGCGGTAGTCGCCGCGCCCGGCGTGGACCTGGGCGAAGAGGCGGTAGACGATGCTGAGGATTTCGTTCGACCCGACCTCCCGGCCGACGGCGAGCGCCTTGTCGAGGTAGGCGAGCGCCTCGTCGTAGCGCTTCTCGAGGAAGTACGTCTCGGCGATGTTGTGGTAGTCCGATCCGAGCGCGGCGGCCTGGTGCAGCTCGGTGCGGATCTTGACCTCCTCGAAGTAGTGTGCCCGCGCCTTCTCGTACTGGCCGCGCTTCTTGTAGACGATGCCGATGTTGTTGAGCGGGTCGGCCTCGTTGGAGCGCTTTCCGAGCTTCCGTGCGATGGCCACAGCCTGCTCGAAGTAGCGCATCGCCTCGCCGTCCTGGTCGAGCTTCTCGTAGGTGTTGCCGATGTTGTTGAGGCACTTGCCAAGGCCGTCGGGCTCGTCGAGCTCCCGGAAGATGGCGAGCGCCCGCTCGTAGTAGTCCCGCGCCTTGAGCTGCTCGTCGAGGCGGGCGTAGATGTTGCCGATGCTGTTGAGGTTGTTGGCGATGCCGATCTTGCGGCCGAGCGACTCCTCGATGCGGAGCGCCTCGAGGTTGTACTGCAGCGCCTGCTGGTGGTCGCCGAGCTTCTCGTGCATGACGCCGAGGTTGTTCGTCGCCGCGGCCATCCCCTTTGCGTCGTCGAGCTCGCGGAAGATCGCCAGGGCCTTCTCGCAGGCCGCGACCGCCTCCCAGACCTTGCCGAGGTGGTCCAGCATCATGGCGCAGTAGCCGAGCGTGCGGGCCGCCTCGGCCCGGTCGCCGAGCCCGGCGAAGAGCTCCTGCGCCCGTCGCATGTGGGTCAGCCCTTCGCCGTCCTTCTCGAGCACCATGAGCGCCAGCCCGGCCCACTTGCTCGCGGTCGCCTCGCCGGGGACGTCGCTGCGCGGCGACGCCAGCTCGAGCGCTCGCCGGGCGTGCACGAGGGCGTCGGCCGGAATGCGCCTGACCAGGAGCGCGGCGAGCTCGTTGAGCGCGCTCACCTGCGCCTCGGCCGGGGCCTCGGCCACCCGTTTCTCGAGCGCGGCTCGTTTCTGCTCGAAGGAGGGCTCGTCGGCCCACGCGAGCCCGGCCACGCCGAGCACGAACGCTCCCACCACCGCACCGCACACCGTCCTGGCTCTCATCCTGTGGCTCCGTGGGGAGGAATTGTTACCGTATCGGCTGACGTTTCGCAACCTCGAGCCCGGTGCAGAGTCTCGCCGGCGCACGCGAAATGCGGTCAGTGACTGGGCGCCACGACGGTCAACGCGTCGGGGAGGATCTCGAACTTCATGCCAGGGGGCTCGATGTACGAGCCGTTGCCGTCCCAGTGGTAGGCAAGGCGCTCGTCGCAGCGGAGCTCGAGGCGGGTGAAGCGGATCTCCTGGGTGAAGGGCTGCCTGGCCAGGGTGCCGCGCACGGCGTCGACGAGGGCCGGGAAGCGCTGCGGGACCGTCGTGCCTCCGAGGAGCGTCGCATCGAGCTCGCCGTCGTCGGGCACCGCGCGGGGGCAGAGGCGGAAGCCGCCGCCGGTCGTCACGCCGTTGTGGATCGCCAGGATCGTCATCGGGCCGGAGTAGTGGTGCGTTCCGCCGTTCGACAGTTCGATGTGCGGGCAGCGGTAGCGGAATAGCGTGCCCGCGGCCGCGCCGAGGTAGGCGGCGATGCCGCGGACGATCTTGATCGACGCGGCGTTGACGTTGATGGTGCCGAGCAGGCCGATGCCGATGGCGTTGAGGACCACCCGGTCGCCGGCGCGCATCAGGTCGACGCGGCGGGTCGCTCCGGCCAGGACCAGCCGGGCGGCGTCCTCGAGCTTGAGCGGCAGCCCCAGGGTGCGGGCGGCGTCGTTCCCGGTGCCGAGCGGCAGGATGGCGAGCGTGCCCTTGCCGGCGGCGTGCAGACCCTGCAGCGCCTCGCAGATCGTGCCGTCGCCGCCGGCGGCGACGATCACGTCGTGGCCCTGGGCGATCGCCTCGGCGGCGAGGTCGCTGGCGTGGCCGGGGGCGTTGGTCACCGAGAAGGGGATATCGAAACCGACGGCCTTGAGCCGCTCACGCAGGCGGGGCCACTGCCGTCCGACGCGCCCCCCCGCCGCGGCCGGATTGACGATCAGGTGCACCGGGAGAGTATATCCGACCGCGCCCTGTCTCTATCTTTGCCTTCCTCAAGCCTCAAGCCCCAGGCCCCAGGCCCCAGGCCTCAGCCCTCGAGCCCCACGAGCCGTCCGCCGTCGACGACCAGCACCTGCCCGGTCATCGTCGCGGCTCCCTCGAGGAGGAAGCGCACGGTGCGGGCGATCTCGCCGGCGCCGCCCTCGACCTTGAGCAACGTGCGGTCGAGCAGGCGCCGGCGCTTCGCCTCGTCGTAGTCCGGCGGGAACAGCGCGATGCCCGGGGCGACGGCGTTCACCCGCACCTCGGGGGCCAGCTCGACGGCGAGCGCGCGGGTCGCGGCGATCAGCGCCGCCTTCGACACCGAGTAGGCGAGGTGGTGGCGGAGCGGCTGGAAGCCGTAGACGTCGGCGATGTTGACGATCGAGCCGCGCCGGGCGGCCAGCGTCTCCGCGCACGCCTGGGCGAGGAGGACCGGGACCGCGAGGTTGGTCCGCAGCACGGCCTGGAAGGAATCCTCGGTCAGCTCGGCGAACGGCGTGCGCGGGAACACGGCGGCGTTGTTGACCAGGGCGTCCAGGCCGCCGAAGCGATCGAGCACCACCTCGACGAGCCGCGTGCGGGCGTGGCCGTCGTCGATGTCGACCTCGATCCCCGCGACGTCGCAGCCGCGGTCACCGAGCTCGCCGACGAGCGCGAGCGCCGCGGTGCCCGAGGAGCGATAGCTGAAGGCGACCGACCAGCCGGCGCCGGCGAGCTCCTCGACGATCGCCCGGCCGAGTCGGACCGCACCGCCGGTGACCAGCGCGACCTTCATCGGACGGCAGCCTCGCGGCGCCGCACGATCTCGACGCCGACCCCCGCGGCGGCCGGGACGGCGCGCGACTTGGTGAGGCGAACGAGCACGACCTCGGCGCGGGGCGCGACCGCGAGCACCTCGGAGGCCAGCCGCTCGGCGAGCGCTTCGAGGAGGCGGAACGTCGACGCCTGCACGACCGCGGTGACCCGCTCGGCGACGGCCGAGTAGTCGAGGGCGTCGGCGAGGGCGTCGCTGGCTGCCGCGGGCCGGGTGTCGGTCTCCATCTCGACGTCGACGTGCAGGCGCTGCGGGATGCGGCGCTCCCACCCCCGGCAGCCGACGATGCCGGCCACCTCGAGCCCGTGGATGAACACGCGATCTGCCATGGGACGGCCCTGAGTCTAGCAAAGCCTCGACGAAGGCCGCCGGATGCGGCAGGGTCTCAAGGCGTGGGCGCGCCGCTGCTTTGCTACCATGCCGGGCGCATGGACGACTTCCTCGTACGCCTGCCGGAGATCGTCATCCAGCTCCTGGCGTTCGCCTTCGCCCTCTCGCTCCACGAGTCGGCGCACGGCTGGACGGCCGAGCGGCTCGGCGACCCGACGGCGCGCTGGCTCGGCCGGATCACGCTCAACCCGATCAAGCACATCGACCTGTTCGGCAGCATCGTCTTCCCGCTCATGCTCGCGGTGCTCGGTGCGCCGATTTTCGGCTGGGCCAAGCCGGTGCCGTTCGTGCCCCGCAACCTGCGCAACCAGCGGTGGGGCCCGGCGCTCGTGGGGGCAGCCGGGCCGCTGTCCAACCTCGCCGCGGTCGTCGTCCTGACGGTCTTCCTGCTCGTCCTCAAGGCGACGGTGCCGGACTTCCGCTCGATGCTCTACGCGGCGGTTCGCGAGGGTGCGACCGGCGCCCCTGGGATCGCGGCCCCGCTGCTCTCGCTGCTGTTCTGGCTCACCGCGGTGAACCTCGTGCTGGCGGTGTTCAACCTCATCCCGATCCCGCCGCTCGACGGCAGCCACATCCTCGAGGCGGTGCTGCCGGCAAGGATCTCGTTCCACTTCGCCCGCCTGTCCCAGTACGGCATGCTCATTCTCTTCGCCCTGATGTGGACCGGCATTTTCGGCCACATCCTGCGGCCGTTCCTGGGCCTCCTGTCATGGATCCTGCTCTCCTGAGCGCCGAGCCGCGCCCGGCGCCGAGCGTGTCGCTGCCGGCGTTCGAGGGGCCGCTCGACCTGCTGCTGCACCTGGTCCGGGAGAACAAGGTCTCGATCTGGGACATCCCGATCGCCAAGATCTGCCTGCAGTACCAGGCGACGCTGCGCAAGATGGAGGAGCTCGACCTCGAGGTCGCCGGCGAGTACCTGGTGGTGGCGGCGTGGCTGCTCGCCATCAAGTCGCGCATGCTGCTGCCGCGGCACGCCGACCTCGAGGAGAACGACCCCCGGCAGGAGCTCGTCGAGCGCCTCATCGAGTACGAGAAGGTCAAGGCCACGGCATCCGAGCTCGCCGGCCTCGAGGAGGTCCGCCGCGGCATGGCCGCCGTTCGAGTCGCCGCCGACGTCCACGTCCCCGACGACGAGATCGAGCTCGAGGAGGTCGACGTGCTGGCGCTCGCGGCCGCGCTGCGCGACCTGCTCGAGCGCCACCGGCGCGATCACCCGGCCGCCCTCGAGCTGGCGCCGATGCGCTTCTCGGTGCGCGAGAAGATCGTCGAGCTGTTCGGCCTGATCCAGCAGGCGCGCTCGTTCCCGCTGCTCTCGCACCTGCTCACCCGGCCCGACCGGCTGGAGAGCGTGACGTTCCTCATCGCCTCGCTGGAGCTGGTCCGCCTCGGCACCGCCGGGGTCCACCAGCGCCGTCCGTTCGCCGAGATCTACCTGACCCCAACCGGGCTGCCGTTGCCCGAGGAGGCGCTCACCGATGTTTGAGCCGGCGCAGCTCGCCGCCATGTGCGAGGCCGTCCTGGCGGTCGCCGCCGAGCCGGTGACCGCGGAGACGCTGGCCGCCGCGGCCGGCGAGGGCGCGACGGTCGCCGAGGTCGAGGCTGCCCTGGAGGTGGTCCGCGCGCGCCACGCCCAGGAGGGGAGCGGGCTGGTCGTCGAGAGGGTCGCGGGGGGCTGGCGGCTGGCCACCCGACCGGAGCTCGAAGGGGTGTTGCGCAGCTTCCTCGGGGTCCGGGCGCGCACGCGGTTGTCCCAGGCCGCCCTCGAGACGCTGGCGATCATCGCCTACCGCCAGCCGATCACGCTTCCCGAGGTGAGCTTCCTGCGCGGGGTCAACTCGGCCGGGGTGATCAGGACGCTCGTCGAACGCCGGCTGGTCAAGGCGGCGGGCCGCAAGCAGGTGGTCGGCACCCCGCTCCTGTACCGGACGACCAGGGAGTTCCTGGTACACTTCGGGCTCGACGACCTGTCCGCGCTTCCCGCTCCCGAGGAGGCGGCAGAGGTCGGTGGGGACGGCACGAGTGGCTCCTGAGAGGCTCCAGAAGATCATCGCCCGGGCCGGGGTGTGCTCGCGCCGGGACGCGGAGGAGTTGATCCGCGACGGCCGCGTCACGGTCAACGGCCGCGTTGCCGAGCTCGGCGAGTCGGCCGACTCCGCGAAGGACGCGATCAAGGTCGACGGCAAGCGGCTGAAGGCGGAGCAGACGAAGCGCTACCTGCTGCTCTACAAGCCGGAGGGGGTGGTGACGACGAACGACGACCCGGAGAAGCGCCGGACCGTCATCGACCTGCTCGGGAACAAGGTCAGCGAGAAGGTGTTCCCGGTCGGTCGGCTGGACTACCACTCCGAGGGCCTCGTGATCCTCACCAACGACGGCGACTTCGCCCTGCGCGTCGCGCACCCGCGTTACGGCGTGCTGCGCGAGTACCTGGCCAAGGTCAAGGGGACGCCGGACGAGCGGGACGTTGTGGCCCTCCGCAAGGGGACGCAGATCGACGGGCAGCACGTCGCGCCGCTCGACGTCGAGTTCGTCAAGGTCACGCCGTCGGGGATGAACTCGTGGTGGAAGATCGTGCTCGGCGAGGGCAAGACCCACGAGGTCCGCGAGCTGTTCAAGCGGGTCGGTCACCCGGTGCAGCGGCTCATCCGTGTCGCGATCGGCTCGGTGCGCGACGAGGTGCTGCGGCCCGGGATGTGGCGCGAGCTGGACCATCGCGAGATCGTCTCGCTGCTCACCGTGGGCAGGGGACAAGGGAGGCGTTTGCATGCGGGGACCACAGGCGCCGGAGTACATCCGCAAGCTGGCCGTCTACGTGCCGGGCAGGCCGATCGAGGAGGTCCAGCGGGAGCTGGGAGTGAGCGACATCGTCAAGCTGGCCTCCAACGAAAACCCGCTCGGGACGTCCCCCAAGGCGCTCATCGCCATCCAGAAGGCGATGGCGACCGTGCACCGCTACCCGGACGGCGGCGGGTTCGCGCTGCGCAAGGCGATCGCCGCCCGCCACGGCGTTGACATCGAACAGGTCATCCTCGGCAACGGCTCGTGCGAGCTGCTCGAGATGCTCGCCCGCGCCTACCTCGCCGACGGCGACGAGGCCGTCATCTCCCAGCAGTCGTTCGTGATGTACGAGATCGCCGTCGACCAGGTCAACGGTCGGCCGATCGCCGTGCCGTGCGCCACCGGCCGGCGCCACGACCTCGACGCGATGGCCGCCGCGGTCACCGAGCACACCAAGCTCGTCTACGTCGCCAATCCGTGCAACCCGACCGGGACCTACAACACCCGCGCCGAGCTCGACCGCCTGATCGCCAGCGTCGGCGAGCGCGCCATCGTCGTCCTCGACCAGGCCTACCAGGAGTACGTCGACCGGCCCGACTACCCGGACGGGCTCGCCGATCTCAAGGCCGGCAGGAACGTCATCGTCCTGCGCACGTTCTCCAAGATCTTCGGGCTCGCCGGCCTCCGCATCGGCTACGGTCTCGGTTCGGTCGATGTCATCGCCACGCTGAACCGGGTCCGCTCGCCGTTCAACACCTCGTCGCTCGCGCAGGCCGCGGCACTCGGTGCGCTCGACGACGACGACTGGATGGACCGTTCCCGCGACCACAACCTCGCCGAGCTGCGTTTCCTCGAGCGCGAGCTGACCCGGCGGGGCGTGCGCTTCACCCCGTCGGTGACGAACTTCGTGCTCATCGAGCTCGAAGGCGACGTCCGCGAGATGTTCGTGGAGTTCCAGAAGCGCGGCGTCATCATCCGGCCGGTCAGCGGCCCCGGCCTGGCCGGCTGCGCCCGGGTTTCGGTGGGGACCCGCGCGGAGAACGAGCGCTTCCTCACCGCCCTGGACGCGCTGGTCCCCAGCTCCGTCGCCTGAGAAGGAGGGGACAGCGCCACAGCCCGCCCGAGCCGACAGCCGCCAGCTCGTCAGTCGCGGGCGCCGGCGCGCCGGAGCTCCGCCTCGATCTCCTTCTTGCTGAAGACCTTCGCGAACATGAGTGGGGTGGCGCCGCCGGGGGCCTTGGTGTTCACGTTCGCACCGGCAGCGATCAGCGCCTTGACGATGTCGGGCCCGGTGCAGTGCTGGGCCGCGTTCAGGAGCGGGGTGATGCCGTCCTTGGCCCCGGCATCGGCCTTGGCGCCGGCCGCGAGGAGCGCCTCGACGATCTCGAGCGCCTCGAGCTCGTGCCCGTACGCGCACTGCGTCACGGCCAGGAGCAGGGGGTGCCGATCCGTGCCCTCGCCCGTGTTCGGCGATATGCCAGCGGCGAGGAACAGCCTGACCGCCTCGGCGTTGGCGTCCTGGGCGGCGCGCTCGAACATCTCGCTGGTGTACTCGTACCCGAGCCTGCCCAGCTCCCGCTTGTTGGCCGTCCGGTCGTCTCCCGGAGGCGTCGACTGTCCGGTGGGCTCTTCCTCGACGATCGCCGGCTCCAGCTCGGCGACGCCGCCGCGGGCGAGGTCGGCCTTGACGTGGACCTCGAAGAACCAGTCCTGTCCCAGCATCTTGGACTTGACGGTGCCCTCGTACCGCTGCTCGTCGTAGCGGTCGAGCTTGACGGTGGGGTGCTCCGCACCGCGCCGGCCGCTCTGGGGAAGGGCCTGATGGTAGGGGACGGCGAAGACGGTGTCGAAGCCCTCCAGCCACAGCACGCGCACCGCCTTGACCTTGCCGGCTGCCGCGAGCTCGGCGAGCCGCGCCGGCGTGCGGTCGGCCTCCTTGACGGGGACGTTGGCCACGAGGATGACCAGCCACGACCGCTCGGCATCGTCCGGATCCTGCTGGACCGCCGCGTAGCCGTGCTTGAGGGGCGCCGCCTTGCCCTTCACGGTGAGGGTCCCCACGGTCGAGTCGGCAGCGACGGAGACCGCAGCCGTCACGACGGCCAACGCCATCCAGGGCAGCGAAGCTCGCAAGCTCATGTCTCTCTCTCCTCCGCGGGAGCGCTGTTCCGAGAATACCGCGACCGACGGCGGCATTCCCGGCGGCGGGGTAGCGCCGGGGCGCTGACCCGCCGACTCCCGGTCGCCTGGATCCGTGCTCCCTCGAGCGTGCCTGCCGGGGCGGGAGAAGACGAGGAGGGCGGGGGTCACCCGCCCTCCTCCGCGTTGCCGCGATCGCCGCCGCTCCCCCGCGCGTGCACGCCGGGGGGGGCGACGGAGCTCTCACTTCGCCTGCGGCTCGAGCCCCATCTCGCGGATGAGGCCGTGTGCCTTGCTCACGTAGTCCATGACCCACAGCATGTAGCGGGAATCGACGTTGATCGTCCGGGACATCGCGTCGGTGAACTGGTAGTCGGACGTCATCGACTCGTAGTTGCCGTCGAACGCCAAGCCGATCAGCTCGCCCTTGCCGTTCATGATCGGCGAGCCGGAGTTGCCGCCGGTGATGTCGTTGGTGGTGAGGAAGCAGGCCGGAACGTCCTTGACCACCGGGTCGGCGTAGTGCGGGAAGGGCCCGGCCTTCGCCGCGTCGCGGAGCGACTGGGGGCAGTCGAACGGCTCGGTGCCGGTGTGCTTGGCGACCACCCCGGCGAGGGCCGTGAAGGGGGTGTAGACGACGCCGTCGCGCGGCGCGTAGCCCTTGACGGTGGCATAAGTGAAGCGCAGCGTCGAGTTGGCGTCGGGGTAGAGGGGCGTCTTCTGGAACGCGCCGAGCGCCTCGATGAAGCGCGGCGTCAGGGTGACGAGCTCGCCGTCGAACCGCTTGGACTCGTCCTCGTGCGCCTTGAGGTCCTTGCGCAGGGCGGCGGCGAAGTTGACCATCGAGTCGCCCTGGGTGAGCAGCACGTCGTGCTTGAGGTCGAACATCGCGAGGCGGGCCTTGAGGTCCGCCAGCTTGGTGCGGGCGTAGAGGGTGTCCAGGAGGGCGTCCAGAGCCGCCTCGCCGGTCGCACCGGTGGCCTTGAGCGCTGCGTCGACGGCCGCGATGCGCTGGTCGGCGGGGAGCGCGGCGGCACGGCCGAGGACGTAGCGGAGCACGGCGCGATCCGCCTGCAGGTCGAGGTTGCGCTGCATCCGCTCGAGCCGCTGGCGCAGGCTGCGTTCGTCGCGGTCTTGGTAGCCGTTGTCGCGCTCCATGTCCGGCTTGGCGCGCTCGCCGGTCCAGCGAACGAGGGTGAGTGCCGCGCCGAGCATCGATCCCTGCCGACCGAACGTCATCTGCCCGATGATGAGGTCGCGCTCGGCGGTCGTGCGGCGCTCCGCCAGGATCGCTTCCATCTTCGGCAGGACGTCGCCGTACTTCGCCTGCCGGCCCTTATCGGCCTTGATCCAGGCCGTCAGCTCGGCCTCGAGCGCCCGCTTGCGACCGGCCAGGTCGCTGGCCTTCAGTCCCTCGAGCATGCCCTGGTTGTTCTTGTACCCGTTGTAGAGACCCTTGAGGGCCGAGGCGAGCTTGATCTCGACGTCCTTGCCGCGCTTCGACTGCGCCTCCTGGATGTCGATGAGGTCCTTGTACAGCGCGATGCGTCGCGGGTAGCTGAGCTCGGTGTCGTCGGCGATCGCGGCGGCGATCCGGTAGCGCACGGTCTTCCCGGGGTAGCCCATGATCATGGTGAAGTCGCCTTCCTTCAGGGGCGCGTTGGCGACCTGCAGGAAGCGCTCGGGCTTGTAGGGCACGTTCGCGGGCGAGTAGTCGGCCGGCTTGCCATCCGGGCCGACGTACGCGCGCAGGAACGAGAAGTCGCCGGTGTGGCGCGGCCACATCCAGTTGTCCACCTCGCCGCCGTACTCGCCGATGGCGCGGGGCGGGGCGTAGACGAGGCGCACGTCGCGCAGCTCGAGGGTCTTGAAGAGGTAGTAGTTCAGGCCGCCGTACATCTCGGCGACCCGGCAGCGGAGCCCGTCCTTCTCGCACTCGGCGATCAGCGACTTCTCCTTCATCTCCAGGGCCTTGCTGCGCTCCTCGGGCTTCAGTCCGGGCTTGAGCACCGACCGCATGGCGTCGGTGGCGTCGTCGTAGCCGCGGAACACGTAGACGCGGTTGCCCTTGGCCTCGAGCTCGGCCGCGCGGTCCTTGGCCAGGAACCCCTCGGTGATGTAGTCGTGCTCGGGGCTCGAGTTCATCTGGATGGCGCCGAACGCGCAGTGGTGGTTGGTCGCGATCAGCGCGTCGGGCGAGACGAACGACGCCGAGCAGCCTCCCAGCGACACGATCGCGGACGCGAGCCCGCTCGAGGTCTTGGGGTCCCAGATCTGCTCGGGCGTGAGCTGGAAGCCGGTTGCCTTCAGAGCCTGCTGGTCGAGTGTTCCGACCTGGTGCAGCATCCACATGCCCTCGTCGGCGTTGGCAGGACCGGCCGTGGCGACAAGGAGCAAGCCAATGGCCGGCAGCAAGATGGACTTTCGCATTCCTCTTCCTCCTGCGGTGCCGCTCCGGCGGCAGCCGCTCGTCATCCTACGCACTCCGGCGGGGCAAGTTGCGCGGTCCTGCCGGTGGGCTGCTATCGTACGCTGCCGGAGGTGACGTGAGCGGGACGGACTGGCTCGACGAGTGGGATGTCGTGATCGGTGGCGGCAACAGCGGCGCCATCGAGGAGTTCTGGTTGGCCCGGCTCGAGGAAGGAGTCGGGGACGGGGCGACGCTCCTCGAGGCGCTCAAGCGGTTGCGCCACGGCGGGAAGAAGACGCTGGCGGCGACCCTGCTGGAGCTGGCGGCCGACGAGGCGGTGAGCGAGAAGGCGTGGGCCGCTCGCCGGGCGCTGCTGCGCGAGATGGTCCGCATGGGCCACGGCGACCTCGACGCGCTGCGCGCGGGCCTCGAGGAGTGCGTTCGGCAGGTGTGGGTCGGGCGCCCGTCGCTCGATCGGCTCCTCGCCCACTTCAAGCTGCGCGAGGCGCGCAAGCCCCTCGACGTGCTGGACCAGCTCGAGACCTGGCTGGAGTTCGACGTCGGCGGGGTGTTCCTGATGACCGGGCGCGGCCCCGGCCGCGTGGTCGAGGCCAACCCCCAACTCGGCATGCTCCGCCTCGACCTGGAGCGCGAGAAGCGCGTCCCGGTTCCGATCGACGCCGCCCGCAAGTACCTCGCACCGATGCCGGCCGGCCACTTCCTGCGGCGTCGCCTCGAGGACGGGAAGGCGCTCGCAGCCGAGGTCCTCGCCGACCCTCCTGCGGGGCTGGCGGCGCTGCTCGAGAGCGCCGGGGCACCGCAGACGGTGAGCGAGATCAAGGGCGCGCTGGTCGGGCTGGTGGCCGAGGACCAGTGGACGGCCTGGTGGAACAAGGCGAAGAAGCACCCACGGTTGTTCGCGGCCGGGAGCGGCACCAGGGTGACGTACCGGCTGGTCGCCGGCGAGGAGGCGGGCGACGAGATCCGGCGCGACTTCCTGGCGGCGGCCCTACCGCAGCGGGTCGAGCTGGCGCGCCGTCACGGAGCGCGGCACCGCGAGGTCGGGACGTTCATGGCCGAGCAGCTCCTCGCCGGGGCGCTGGCATCGGCGGACCCGAGCCTGGCGTGGGAGGCACTCGCCACGGCGGGCCGGCTGGGAGCCGCGCCGGAGGGGTTGGCGGCGACCAGGCGGGCGCTGCTCACCCGGACCGGCGGCCCGGCGCTGCTGGAAGCCGTCGGCGACGCGACCCAGCGCGAGGTCGTCCTCGCCCTGCTTCGCGAGGAGCTGCCCGACGCCTGGGCGCGAGAGTATGCCGCTTGGCTGGAGCACGAGGCCAGCCCGCGGCTGCTCTCGGTGATGGTCCACGTCCTGCTCGACGCCGGCCAGACCCAGGTCGTGGCGGCGTTTCTCGACCGGGTGTTCCTCCACCCGCAGCAGAACCCCGCCGCGTTCGTCTGGGCCTGCGAGGCCGCCGAGGACGAGGCGTTGCGCGATCTCCTCGACCAGCGGCTCTCCGGGTCCCTGCTGGTCCGCCTCGTGGAGCTCGCCGAGCGGCGCCAGCTCGGCCCGTACCGGCAACGCCTGAAGGAGGTCCTGTCGGCGCGCGGGCTGGCCGGACGGCTCGTGCAGGACTGGCTGACGGTGGACCAGGCACGGCGGATGATGCAGATCCTGGAGCATCCGGGGGAGATGGCCGACGAGCGCAACTGGCTGCGCCGGGCTGCCCTGGCGCGCTTCCCCGATCTCCGCCAGGCGCCGCAGGTCGAGGTCGTACCGGCGCTGGCGGGCACCGTGACGCGGTTGCAGGAGGAGCTCAGGAAGCTGCTCGAGAAGGAGATCCCGGAGACCCTCAAGGCGATCCAGGTCGCCAGGGAACACGGCGACCTGTCCGAGAACTTCGAGTACCACGCGGCACGGGCGCGCCAGGAGTTCCTCTCCGCGCGCGCGGCAATCATTCAGGAAGACCTCGGCAAGGTGCAGGTGATCGATCCGGCGAAGGCCGACTGCGCCCGGGTTCGGGTCGGAACAAGGGTCGTCCTCGCGCCGGTCGCCGGAGGCCCGGAGCGGCGGATCACCATTCTCGGCCCCTACGAGGCCGATCCCGAGGCCGGGGTGCTTTCCAACGGTACCGAGGCGGCCCAGGGGCTCCTCGAGCATGCGCCGGGCGACGCGGTGCAGTTCGACGGCGCGGGGTGGACCGTGGCCGGAATCGAGCCGGCGATCTGAGGGCAGAGGGTAGAGGGAAGAGAATCGCGGCTCGGCAGTCGCCAGGCCGAGCCCGGAAGACACCCTACCTGGTGGGACGGCGGTCGGTGATGTCCTCGCCGATGCTCGCCGTCCCGACCGCCAGCCCGTCCGGGTCGCGAAGGATCGTGTTGTTCCAGCGGAGGAGCCGTCGGCGCCCGTCCCGCGTGACGATCTCGTTCTCCAGGTGCGACGGGATCGAGCCGGCGGCGACGTTCTCGGCGAACACGGACCTCACCCAGTCGCGCTGGTCGACGGGGATGAACCGCTCGAACCAGTCGGCATCGATGACCTCGTGGCGGGCGTAACCGGTCAGGTCGAGCAGGAAGTCGTTCGCGAACACGATCCGTCCCCCGGCATCCAGGGCGACCGCCACCAGGGCGACGTTCTCGAGCAGGTCGCGGAGGCGGCGCTCCGCCTCCCGCGAGGCCATCTCGGCGGTCACGCGGGTGGTGTCGTCGATGAGGAACCCGTGCAGTGAGCTCGGCTCGTCGTCCACGTACGTCACGCTGACGACGTTGTGGAGCCACACCGTGCTGCCCCCGCTCGTGACCATCCGGAAGGCGAACTGGTACTCGTCCTCGGTCCGGTAGCGGTCGCGCCAGGCCGCGATCGCCGATGCGCGGTCCGCCGGGTGGATGCGAGCCTCCCAGAAGGCGGGGTCGCGCCATGCCTCGGGCGGGAAGCCGAGGATCTGCTCGACCTGGGCGCCGACGTACGTGAAGTACAGCGACGCGAGGTCGATCTCCCACGGGATGACGCCCGTCGTCTCGACCAGGTGGCGGAAGCGCTCCTCGCTGGCGACGAGCGCCTCCTCGGTCCGCTTGCGCGAGCTGATGTCCTGAACGAGGCCGTCGATCCACCTGTCGCCCTCGGGCGTCGCCGCGAGCGCCATCGACAGGCTGAACCACGAGGCCGCGCCGTCACGGCAGCGGAGCTCGACCTCGCGGGCGTTCACCCGACCGCGTGACGCCAGCAGGCTCCGCAGCGCGCTTCGCTCGTTACGGTCGACGCACAGGTCGAAGATCACGAGCGCGCCGAGGTCGGCCTCCGACCGTGCGTGAAGCAGCCGCCGCATGGCCGGGCTCCCGTCGGTGAGGCGGCCGTCGAGGTCGGCCCGGAAGGTGCCGAGCTCGATCCGATCGAGGAACTCGTCGAGTCGCGGCTGGTGGGCCCGCATCCGCGCGCTCACGTCCGCCTTCTCCGATCGGTTTTCCCGTGCGCCCTTCGGCCCTCGGACAGCAGGCCGCGGGCGGAGGAGGGCAGGGCGACGCCGTCGGTGCAGAAGGCGAGCAGTCGAGTTTCGGGGGGAGCGCACATGTTGGTCGACCTGTGTGCTCATGATACGCCGTTCCGATGCAACTGCGCGGAGTGGGCACATCCGGTCTTGAACCTCCACAGTCCTGGGCAGATGACGGTCTGGCCGGCGGCCTCTGCAACGCTGACGCCGTCAGGTGCTCCCAAGTAGAATCTGGCCGAACGTGGTCCCGCGAGCTGGAATCTGCTGTGGAGCGCGCCCTCAGGGCGTGCTCCAGGGCGACCATGCAGGCGCCACGAGAGCACGCGCGGAGCGCGCGCTCCACTGAGGCCGACCACTGTCGACCTCTTTCGTTACTTCTTCGACGAAGCGGCCCACGCGGACCGTACCGTGCTCGCAATGACGAGTGGGGATCGCTGCTGCCTGGGAGATTGTTGCGTCTCGGTCGGCCGGTCGTGGCGCTTGACGCGCCGAAACGGCATGAATAAGATTACGTCTCATGATGCAGGAAGGCCGACCCGGCCGTTTCGTTTTCCCGCCATGGACGAATCTGGCACGACCGATCCTGGCGATCTCGCTGGTCGCCGCGCCGGTCTACCTGGTGGCGCTGGTCTGGCTCGGCGCTTCGCCGAAGACCACCGATGTGGGCTACCAGCCGGAGCAGCCGGTGCCTTACAGCCACGCCCTGCACGCGGGCGACCTCGGCATCGACTGTCGCTACTGCCACAACACCGTAGAGGTCGCGGCCAAGGCCGCGGTTCCGCCGACCCAGACGTGCATGAACTGCCACGCCAAGATCAGGACCGCGAGCGCCAAGCTCATCTCGGTTCGGGAGAGCTACGCGACCGGGGTGTCGGTGCCGTGGGTGCGCATCCACGACCTGCCCGACTACGTCTACTTCAACCACTCCGCCCACGTCCGCCGCGGCGTCGGCTGCGTCGAGTGCCACGGGCGCGTCGACCGGATGGAGGTGGTCAGTCAGGTGGAGCCCCTGTCGATGAGCTGGTGCCTGGACTGCCACAGGAACCCGGACCGCCGGCTGCGGCCTCCGGAGATGGTGACGAAGATGGACTGGGTGCCGCCCGACGATCCCGACACGTATGGCAGGCAGCTCCGCGCCGCCAACAACATCAACCCTTCGACGGACTGCTGGACGTGCCACCGATGAAGCCGGGAACAGGGGACAGGGGGCAGGGGACAGGAGGCGGAGTGGGGAAGGCGTACTGGCGCAGCCTCGACGAGCTGGCGGAGACCTCGGAGTTCAACGATCTCGTCGCCAGGGAGTTTCCCGGCCTGGCCGAGGAGATCGCCGACCCGGCGACCCGCAGGGACTTCCTCAAGATCCTCGGCGCGTCGTTGGGACTGGTCGGCCTGACGTCCTGCCGCTGGCCGAAGGAGCTGATCCTGCCGTTCGCCAGCCAGCCCGAAGGTCACGTTCCCGGCGTTCCGCAGCAGTACGCGACCGCCTTCGAGCTCGGCGGCGCCGCCGCCGGCCTACTGGTGACGAGCTTCGACGGCCGGCCGACCAAGATCGAGGGCAACCCGCTCCACCCGGGGAGCCTGGGCGCCGCCTCGGCGTTGGCCCAGGCCGCGGTGCTCGAGCTCTACGACCCGGAACGCAGCCAGCACCCGGTGCGCCGCGAGGGCGGACGCGAGATCGCCCAGACCTGGGACGACTTCGCCACGTTCTCGAGGGCACAGTTCGCCGGCTTGCGGGCGCAGCGCGGCGCCGGGTTCGCGGTGCTGGCGGAGGAGAGCAGCTCGCCGAGTATGGCGCGGCTGCGCGCGCGGTTCGCCGAGGTGTTCCCCCAGGCGAGCTGGCACGAGTACGAGCCGCTGTCGCGCGACAACGAGCGGGAAGGCACGAGATTGGCGTTCGGGAAGGCGCTCCGGCCTGTCTACCGGTTCGACGAGACCGAGGTCATCGTTTGCCTGGACGCCGATCCCCTCCACGGCCATCCCGACGCCCTGCGGCACGCCCGCGAGTTTGCTGGCCGCCGGCGGGGCGAGGAGGGGAAGGCGAGCCGCCTGTTCGTTGCCGAGTGCGTCCCGAGCCTGACGGGAGCCGCGGCCGATCATCGACTTCCGATCTCGCCCTCCGAGGGCGCGGCAGTGGCGGCCGCGCTGGCCGGCGGGCTGGCCGCGGCCGGGGTGGCGCTCCCGGATTCGCTGCGCCCGCTCGTCGGGTCGACGGTTCCGACCGGGGCCTCGCGGTTCGTGAGCGCGGCGGTGCGCGGCCTGGCCGCCGCGCGGGGCCGCGGTCTCCTCCTTGCCGGCGAGCGGCACGATGCCGCGGTTCACGCGCTGGTCGCCACGCTCAACGCGGCCCTCGGCAACGTCGGCCGCACGCTGGACTACGTCGACGTGCCCGGCGGGCAGGGCAGCGCGCGCGCCGGGACGATCGGCGAGCTAGCCATGGCCCTGGAGGCCGGTCGCGTCGATACCCTCGTGATCCTCGGCGGCAACCCCGCCTACAACGCGCCGGCCGACCTGGCGTTTGCCGGCAGGCTCGGCAAGGCGCGGACCTCGATCCACCTCTCCCTGTTCGACGACGAGACGTCGGGGCGCTGCACGTGGCATGTGCCGCGCGCGCACTTCCTCGAGACGTGGGGTGACACCCGCGGTTGGGACGGGACCGTCTCGGTGCAGCAGCCGCTCATCGACGCGTTGTACGGCGGCAAGAGTGCGATCGAGCTGCTCGCCGCGGCGCTGGACGACGCGCCGTCGAGCGGGTACGAGATCGTCCGCGAGACGATCCGCGGGCTCGCGGGAGCCGCGGACGTCGAGACGACGTGGCAGAGGACGCTGCACGACGGGGTGCTCGCGGGCAGCGCGTGGCCGCCGGTCGCGCCGGCCCCGGCGCCCGCGGGCCTGGCCGCCGCGGCTGCGCAGCTCGCGGCCGGCGGGCCGTCCGGGGGGCTCACCGCGGTGTTCGTCGCCGACGCCAGCGTCCACGACGGCCGCTTCGCCAACAATGCCTGGCTCCAGGAGCTCCCCGACCCGCTGACCAAGATCGCCTGGGACAACGCGGCGTGCCTCGGCCCGGAGACGGCGGCGCGGCTCGGCGTGGCCCACGGGGACGTCGTGAAGCTCGACGTCGGCGGCCGGTCGTTGGAGATCGCCGCTTACGTGCTCCCCGGCGTGGCCGTGGACACGGTGGCGCTGCCGCTCGGGTACGGACGCACCGCCGCCGGGCGGGTCGGTACGGGCGTGGGCTTCGACACCTACACGGTGCGCACCGCCGGCTCGCCATGGGTGGCGAGCAGCGTCACCCTCGAGAAGACCGGCAGGACCTACCTCCTGGCCACGACGCAGGACCACCACGCGATCGACCTCATCGGCCTGCGCGAGCGCGAGCACCGGATCGGGGAGCTGATCCGCGAGGTCGAGCTCGCCGAGCTCGACCGCGATCCCGGGGTCGTCCGGAAGGAGGCCGGGGACGTCGCTCCGCTGCCGCTATTCACCGAGTTGGACTACAAGGGCGAGCACCAGTGGGGCATGTCCATCGACCTGTCGGCGTGCATCGGCTGCCACGCCTGCACGATCGCCTGCCAGGCCGAGAACAACATCGCCGTGGTCGGCAAGGCGCAGGTGGCCAAGGGCCGGGAGATGCACTGGATCCGGGTCGACCGCTACTTCTCCGGCAAGCCGGAAACGCCGAAGATCGTCTTCCAGCCGGTCGCCTGCCAGCATTGCGAGATGGCCCCCTGCGAGTCGGTGTGCCCGGTTGCGGCCACCGTCCACAGCGACGAGGGCCTCAACCAGATGGTCTACAACCGCTGCGTCGGCACCCGCTACTGCTCGAACAACTGCCCGTTCAAGGTGCGGCGGTTCAATTACTTGAACTACTTCAAGAAGCTGCCGCAGGTGGAGAAGATGGTGTTCAACCCGGAGGTGACGATCCGGTCGCGCGGCGTGATGGAGAAGTGCACCTTCTGCGTCCAGCGCATCGAGGCGGTCAAGATCGCCGCCAAGAACGACCGGCGGCCGATCTCGGACGGCGAGATCACGCCGGCGTGCGCGCAGACCTGCCCGACCGAGGCGATCGTCTTCGGCGACCTCAAGGACCCGGGCAGCCGGGTGTCGAAGCTGCACCGGAACGAGCGGTCCTACGGCCTGCTCGCCGAGCTCAACGTCCAGCCGCGGACGCGCTACCTCGCGAAGCTGCGGAACCCGGCGCACGGCGTCGAGGAGGCGTGATGGCGACGGCTCCCGTGCTCCTGGACAACTCCCACGAGGACCCGCGGCGGCGCGCCCCGCTCGTCCTCGGCGAGCCCGACTTCGGCGCCATCACCGAGCAGGTGTGCGCCATCGTCGAGAAGCCGAAGCCGCCGCGGGCCTGGTACGTCGCGTTCGGCATTTCGTTGACGCTCACCGGGGTCCTCTTCGCCATGATCGGGCTCCTGTTTCTCCAGGGCACCGGGGTGTGGGGCCTCAACATGCCGGTGGCGTGGGCGTTCGACATCACGAACTTCGTCTTCTGGGTCGGCATCGGCCACGCCGGCACGTTGATCTCGGCGATCCTCTTCCTGTTCCGCCAGCGGTGGCGCACCGCGATCAACCGCTTCGCCGAGACGATGACGATCTTCGCGGTCATGTGCGCCGGGATCTTCCCGACCATCCACACCGGCCGGCCGTGGCTCGACTTCTACCTCCTGCCGATCCCCAACCAGATGGGGATGTGGCCGAACTTCCGGTCGCCCCTGCTGTGGGACGTGTTCGCGGTGTCGACCTACTTCACGGTCTCGCTGCTCTTCTGGTTCGTCGGCATGGTCCCCGACCTGGCGACGCTGCGGGACCGCGCCGAGAGCAGGTGGAAGCAGATCCTCTACGGAATCCTCGCGCTGGGCTGGCGCGGCTCGGGCCGCCACTGGCACCGCTACGAGCGGGTCTACCTGCTCCTGGCGGCGCTCGCGACGCCGTTGGTCCTGTCGGTGCACTCGGTGGTGAGCTTCGACTTCGCGGTCGCCCAGCTCCCCGGCTGGCACACCACGATCTTCCCTCCGTACTTCGTCGCCGGCGCCATCTTCGGCGGCTTCGCCATGGTGCTGACGCTGCTCATCCCGATGCGAGCCTACTTCAAGCTCGAGAACATCGTGACCACCCGCCACCTCGACAACATGGCGAAGATCATCCTGGCGACCGGCACGATGGTCGGCTACGCGTACGCCATGGAGTTCTTCATGGCGTGGTACTCGGGCAACCCGACCGAGACGTTCGTCTTCGTCAACCGCGCGCTGGGCCCCTACGCCTGGGCGTACTGGACGATGGTGTTCTGCAACGTCGTGGTGCCGCAGGTCCTGTGGCTGCGCAAGGCGCGGACCACGCCGCTGGCCCTGTTCGTAGTCGCGATGATCGTCAACGTCGGGATGTGGTTCGAGCGCTTCGTCATCATCGTGACGTCGCTGTCCCGCGACTTCCTCCCGTCGTCGTGGGGGATGTTCACGCCGACCTGGGTCGACCTGCTCACGCTGTTCGGCTCGATCGGGCTGTTCCTCACGCTGTTTCTTCTCTTCATGCGGCTCTTCCCGCTGTTCGCCATGGCCGAGGTGAAGAGCGTGATGCCGCAGGGCGGGCTCGACATCGGGCCGCACCACGGGCACGGTCAGTACTGGGGCGAGATCCCACGCCAGCACGAGACCCAGTTCGCGGAGGACGACCGATGAGTGACGCCAAGCTCACCGCCGTCGAAGCCCCGCCTGCCCGCTGGGGCCTGCTCGCCGAGTTCGAGTCGGTCGAGAAGTTGCTCGCCGCCGCCGAGGCGGTCCGCAAGGCGGGCTACACGAAGTTCGACGCCCACTCGCCGATCCCGGTGCACGGCCTCGACGAGGCGATGGGGATCCGTCCCACCCGCCTGCCGCTCGTCGTCCTGCTCGGCGGCGCGGCCGGCTGCGCCGGCGGTCTGCTCCTGCAGTGGTGGACCAACGCCGTCGACTACCCCTTCATGATCAGCGGCAAGCCGCTGTTCGGCCTGCCGGCCGCCATCCCGGTTGTCTTCGAGTCGACCGTCCTCCTCGCGGCGCTCGGCGCGGTCGGGGGCCTCTTCGTGGCCAACGGTTGGCCGCAGCTCTTCCACCCGGTGCTGCGCTCGGAGCGGTTCCGTGCGGCGACGGACGACACGTTCTTCATCAGCATCGAGGCGGCCGACCCGCGCTTCGAGGACGGGGCGACCCGGGCGCTGCTCGAGTCCCTGGGCAGCCGGGCCGTCGAGGAGGTGGAGAGGTGATCCCGATCCCGCGCTTCCTCGTCGGCCTCTCCGCGGTCGTCACGGCCCTCGCCCTGGTGCCCCTCGCCCTGGTCCTCCGCGCCCGCACGACCACGTCGCCGCTGCCTCGCGTCCACGTGGTGCCGGACATGGACAACCAGCCGAAGTTCCGGGCCCAGGCGGGCAACCCGATGTTCGCGGACGGCCGGGCGATGCGGCCCCCGGTGGCGGGCGCCGTGGCCCGCGGCGCGCTGTCGGCGGACGACGCGCTGGCGCGCGGCCGGGTCGCCGGCGCGTGGATCGAGTCGTTCCCGGTGCCCGTGACCGAGCAGCTCATGAGGCGCGGCCAGGAACGCTACGACATCTTCTGCGCTCCCTGTCACGGGCTCTCGGGCCATGGCGACGGCATCGTCGCCCGCCGGGCCGACCGCTTGCAGGAAGGCACCTGGACGCCGCCCTCGTCGCTCCACACCGAGCTCGTCCGCAGTCGGCCCGAGGGGCACCTGTTCAACACGATCGCCAACGGGGTGCGCAACATGCCGGCCTACGGCGCGCAGGTCCCGGTGGCCGACCGGTGGGCGATCGTCGCCTACGTGCGCGCCCTGCAGCGCAGCCAGAACGCGAAGCTCACGGACGTCCCGGCCGAGCTCCGTGCCCAGGTGAGGTGAGGCCGATGGACACCCAGCTCCCCGACATCTTCCAGGAGAAGCGCCTCCTCGGCGAGGCCGGCGATACGTTCTGGCGGCGGGCGTTGGCCGTCGGCCTGATCGCGCTGGCCGCCTCCGTCGCGCTCGGATTCGCCGCCGGCGACCACGGCCGGTCGTTCTTCTTCGCGTACGCCGTCAGCTTCGCGTACGTCCTCAGCCTGTCGCTGGGGGCGCTGTTCTTCGTGGTGCTGCAGCATCTCACCCGGGCCGGCTGGAGCGTGGTCGTGCGCCGGGTCGCCGAGGGGGTGGCGGCGACGCTCCCGGTGCTCGCCCTGCTCTTCGTCCCGATCCTCATCGGACTCCACCAGCTCTACCACTGGTCCCACGCCGAGGCGGTCGCCGCCGACCACCTGCTCCACGGCAAGAGCCCGTACCTCAACGTGCCGTTCTTCGTCGTCCGCTGGGTGCTCTACGCGGTGACCTGGGGCCTGACGGTGCGCGCCTTCGTCGGGCGGTCGCTGGCCCAGGACGCCTCGGGCGCGCCCGAGCTCTCGCTCGAGATGCAGAAGCGCGCCGCGCCGGCGATGCTCCTGTTCGGCCTCACCCTCACCTTCGCGTCGATCGACCTGCTGATGTCGCTCGACGCCCACTGGTTCTCGACGATCTTCGGGGTCTACTTCTTCGCCGGCAGCGTCGTCGGCTTTTTCGCCCTCCTCGCCGTCCTGATGCTCATGCTGCAGCGCGCCGGCTACCTGCGGCACGCGGTGACCGTCGAGCACTACCACGACATCGGCAAGCTGCTCTTCGCCTTCATCGTCTTCTGGGCCTACATCGGCTTCTCGCAGTACATGCTCTACTGGTACGCGAACATCCCGGAGGAGACCGGGTGGTTCCTGCGCCGGCAGACCAACGGCTGGGGCTGGGTGAGCCTGCTGCTCCTGTTCGGACACTTCGTGCTCCCCTTCGTCGCGCTGCTGTCGCGGGCTCCGAAGCGGAACCGGAAGGTGCTCGGCGCAGTCGCCGCCTGGATGCTGGTCGTGCACTGGGTGGACCTGTACTGGATCGCGCTCCCCGAGCTGAGGCCGCAGGACCCGCTGCCGCACCTCGTCGACCTGACCACGGCCGTGGGCCTGGTGGGAGTGTGGCTGGCGTCCGCTGCGTTCATCATGCGGAAGCGCTCGCTGGTGGCGGAGCGCGACCCGCGGCTGGCCGAGTCGCTGGGCTTCGAGAACGCGTGAGGGCTGGGGACAGGCAACCGGGAACGGGGGACGGGAGAAGAATGGCTGAACACTCCGTGGATCACGCCGGGCCGGCTGGGGGCCAGGGGATCGGCGATCCGGACGCCCGGGCGACCGCGGTCGTGGTCGCCGTCAGTGCGATCCTCCTCGTGGCGATCGTGGTGCTGCTCCAGGCGTTCTTCTACCGGGCCGAAAAAGGTGAGAACGTCGTCAAGGTGGTGGCGGTGACCCCGGAAGAGCTGGCCGGAACACGCGCGGAGCAGCTTGAGCGGCTCCATACCTATCGCTGGGTGGACGAGAAGGCGGGCACCGTGGCGATCCCGATCGAGCGGGCGATGGCGCTCGTGGTCGCGGAGCACGGGGGCGCGACGCGGCTTCCCGGAGACAGCCGGTGACCAGGGCGGCGCTGACCGTCGCGGTCGTGATGCTGCTGGCGACGTCGGCGCCGGGGCAGCGGCAGGAGCCGCTCCCGCCGGAGCTCGAAGGCGTCGGGATCACCGAGAAGCTCGACGCGCGCGTGCCCCTCGACCTCGAGTTCCTCGACGAGGCCGGCAACACCGTGCCGTTGCGGAAGTACTTCGACGGCAGCCGGCCGGTCATGCTGACGCTCAACTACTACTCGTGCCCGATGCTGTGCACCCTCCAGCTCAACGGGTTGATCGCGGGGCTTCAGGACCTGGCGTGGACGCCGGGCCGCGAGTTCGAGATGGTCACCGTCAGCATCAACCCGCTCGAGACGCCGGAGCTGGCCAGGCTCAAGAAGCAGACGTACCTCGACGCGTACGGCAGGACGGGCGCCGCGGCCGGCTGGCACTTCCTGGTCGGCCGCGAGGACAACATCAAGCGGCTCGCCGACGCGGTGGGCTTCGGCTACCGCTACAACGAGCAGCGCAAGGAGTACGCGCACGCCGCGGCCGTCATGCTGGCCACCCCGGACGGCCGTCTGGCGCGCTACCTCTACGGCGTCGAGTACCCAACGCGCACGCTCAGGCTCGGGCTGGCCGAGGCCGGCGAGGGCGTGGTCGGCTCGGCCGCCGACCAGTTCCTGCTGTACTGCTTTCACTACGACGCGAAGGCCAACTCCTACGTGATGGCGGCGACCACGGTCATGCAGGCCGGTGGGTTGCTCACCCTGCTGCTGTTCGGCGGGTGGCTCCTGGCCCGCTGGGTTCGCGACGCCCGGCGGAGTGCGAGCGACAGGGCCGCCGCGGTGACCGGGCCGTCCGCGTGAGGCGGCGGGACGACCGAGGCGAGGGAGAGGGACATTGAGCCTGACGACACGACTCTTGGACCTGCTCGCAGGGGGCGTGCAGAGCAATCCGGACGGCGGCTTCTGGATGCCGGAGGCGGCGTCGACCGGCGCCCCGGCGGTCGACAACCTCTTCCACTTCATCCTCTGGCTGTCGGTCTTCTTCTTCGCCCTGATCGTCGGGCTGATGGTCCTGTTCGTCGTCCGCTACCGGCGCCGCGCCGGCCGCGAGGAACCGGAGCCGAGCCCGAACCACAACGTCGCGCTCGAGGTGACCTGGACGGTCATCCCGCTCCTCCTCGTGTTCGTGATCTTCGTCTGGGGCTTCAAGGTCTTCCTCGACCTGAACACGCCGCCGGCGAACTCCTACGAGGTGCTGGTCACGGGGCAGAAGTGGAAGTGGCTGTTCACCTATCCCAACGGGCACGTGGACGAGAACCTGCACGTCCCGATCGACACGCCGATCCGCCTCGTGATGACCTCCGAGGACGTGATCCACAGCTTCTACGTGCCGGCGTTCCGGATCAAGCGCGACGTCGTGCCCGGGCGCTACGCGAAGGCGTGGTTCAGGGCGACGAAGGTCGGGGAGTACCAGGTGTTCTGCGCCGAGTACTGCGGGACCGGCCACTCCGACATGGGGACCCACGTGGTCGTCCACGAGCCCGGCGGCTTCGAGCGGTGGATGACGGAGGTCGCGGACTTCCTGAACAAGCTGCCGCCCGCCGAGGCGGGGGAGCGGCTGTTCAAGGCCCGCGGCTGCGCCCAGTGCCACACGGTGGACGGCGGCGCGAGCGTCGGGCCGACGCTCAAGGGTGTCTTCGGGCACGCGGTTACTCTCGCCGACGGCAAGTCCGTGACGGCCGACGAGGACTACGTGCGGGAGTCGATCCTCGAGCCGCAGGCCAAGGTGGTCGCCGGGTTCCAGCCGGTGATGCCGACCTACAAGGGCAAGCTCAAGGACCAGGAGATCACGGCGATCGCGGAGTACATGAAGACCCTGAAGTAGTTGGCAGGGGGTAGGCGGTTGGGACCAGCGGACGTTTAGGGCAACTCGGAGGCAGGCGAGACATGGCGGACAAAGGAACGGCGGCGAGCCTGGTGACGGGGAACGCCCTGGCCGGCGACAACTACCTGAACCACACCAAGGGGCTGCGCTCGTGGCTGTTCACGCTCGACCACAAGCGCATCGGCGTGATGTACCTGGTGTCGATCCTCGCCTCGTTCCTGCTCGGCGGGATCTTCGCCCTGCTCATGCGCACCAGCTTGCTCAGCCCGACCAAGCACATCGTCTCGGCCGACACCTACAACCAGATGTTCACGCTGCACGGCGCGATCATGATCTTCCTGTTCATCATCCCGGGGATCCCCGCGGCGCTGGGGAACATCGTGCTGCCGCTGATGCTCGGCGCCAAGGACGTCGCCTTCCCGCGGCTCAACCTGGCGAGCTACTACTGCTGGGTGGCCGGCGCGATCTTCTCGCTCCTGTCGATCGTCCTCGGCGCGGTCGACACCGGCTGGACGTTCTACACGCCCTACAGCACGACGACCAACACGAGCGTCGTGGCGATGACGTTCGGTGCGCTCATTCTCGGCTTCTCGTCGATCTTCACCGGCCTGAACTTCATCGTCACGATCCACAAGCTGCGCCCCAAGGGGATGGGCTGGTTCCGCATGCCGCTCTTCGTCTGGGGGCTCTACGGCACCGCGATCATCCAGGTGCTGGCCACCCCGGTCCTCGGCATCACGCTGCTGCTGCTCATCGTCGAGCGCACCCTCGGTGTGGGGATCTTCGACCCGGCGCTGGGCGGCGACCCGGTCCTCTACCAGCACTTCTTCTGGTTCTACTCCCACCCGGCGGTGTACATCATGATCCTGCCGGCGATGGGGGTGATCAGCGAGACGGTGTCGGTGTTCTCGCGCAAGCACATCTTCGGCTACAAGGCGATCGCCTTCAGCTCGATCGCCATCGCCGCGATCTCCTTCCTGGTCTGGGGCCACCACATGTTCGTCTCGGGGCAGTCGAACCTGGCCGGGATGATCTTCAGCTTCCTCACCTTCCTGGTCGCGATCCCGTCGGCGATCAAGGTGTTCAACTGGGTCGCGACGATGTACAAGGGGGCGATCCGACTCGACACGCCGATGCTCTACGTCATGTCGTTCCTCTTCCTGTTCGGGATCGGCGGGCTCACCGGCCTGTTCCTCGGCTCCCTCGCCGTCGATGTCCACCTGCACGACACCTACTTCGTGGTCGCCCACTTCCACTACGTCATGTTCGGCGGGACGGTCATCGCGTTCCTCGGCGGGCTGCACTACTGGTGGCCGAAGTTCACCGGCCGGATGTACGACGAGGCGTGGGGCCGGATCGCGGCGGTGCTGGTGTTCGTCGGCTTCAACGCCACCTTCTTCAGCCAGTTCGTCATGGGCAGCAAGGGGATGCCGCGCCGCTACTACAACTACCTGCCCGAGTACCAGATCTACCACCAGATCTCGACGATCGGCTCGTTCGTCATGGGCATCGGCTTCATCATCATCGCCGTCTACCTGATCCGCTCGCTGATCGCCGGCAAGCCGGCGCCGGCGAATCCGTGGGGCGGGGCGACCCTCGAGTGGCAGACCACCTCGCCGCCTCCCCACGACAACTTCGCCCTCAGCCCGGAAGCGGGCGATCCCTACGACCTCGAGGCGTTCCGCTGGGACGCGGCGGTCGGCGGCTACGTCAAGAAGTCCGACGCCGCGGTGGCCGTCGGCTAGAGGGGGGACGAGGTGTCCGACACGCACTCGCCCCACCTGGCGCACCACTTCGACTCGCCCGTGCAGCAGTTCGAGTCGGGCAAGCTGGGGATGTGGATCTTCCTCGCCACCGAGATCCTGCTCTTCGGCGGGCTGTTCTGCGCCTACGCGGTCTACCGGGCGAACCACCCGGAGATCTTCGTCTACGCGCACCGCTACCTCGACAAGACCCTCGGCGGCATCAACACGGCGATCCTGATCGGCTCGAGCTTCACGATGGCATGGGCGGTGCGCGCCGCCCAGCTCGGCCGGCAGCGGGCGCTCAAGGTTCTTCTCGCCCTCACGATCGCGTGCGCCTTCGGCTTCCTCGGCATCAAGTTCGTCGAGTACGAGCACAAGTGGAAGGAGGGGCTGCTGTGGGGGAAGCGGTACGCGCCGCACGCCGAGGGACGGGCGGAGCCGGCCGCCGATCCGGCCGCGGCCGTGGCCGCGACCCCGCCGGCCGGGGTGAACGCGGAGGAGCACACGCTGATCCCGCCGCCGGCCCGCGGACCTGCCGGGCTCGCGGTCAGCGACCACGCCGACGAGCGGCTCCACCTCGAGCAGGAGGCCCCGAAGAACGTGCAGGTGTTCTTCTCGGTCTACTTCGCGATGACCGGCCTGCACGGCATCCACGTGATCGCCGGCATGGCGCTGCTGGGCTGGATCCTGCTCCGGGCATCCCGGGGCGAGTTCGGCCCGGACTACTTCATCCCGGTCGACCTCGCCGGGCTGTACTGGCACCTGGTCGACCTGATTTGGATCTTCCTGTTCCCGCTGCTGTATCTGATTCACTGAGGGTTGAAGGGTTGAAGGGTTGAAGGGTTGAAGCCGGATCAGGGCGAATTTTCAACTTAGCAGTTCCTCAACCCTGGGTGGGTGGCTGGGCGGGCAACCCTGGAGGGGTGGGTGGGTGTGCAACCCTGGGTGGGTGGAGGGGCGTGCACTCCTTCTTGGAGAGGTGACGATGGCAGAGACGACGCATCACGGAGCCGAGGCAGCCACCGCCACCGCGGTGCATCCGTTCGTCCACGCGGTGCCGTTCAAGGTCCTCGCGGGCGTCTTCGCGGCGCTGCTCGTCCTCACGGTCGTGACGGTGGCGGCGACGTGGGTCGACCTCGGCCGATTCAACCTGTGGATCGCGATGGCGATCGCGACGGTCAAGGCCACGCTCGTGGTGCTCTACTTCATGCACATGCGTTACGATCGACCCGTGAACGCCATCGTCTTCGTGACCGCTCTCCTGTTCCTGGCGCTCTTCGTGTCGATCGCGCTCATCGACACCCGGGCCTACCAGCCGGAGATGATCCCGGGCTACGCGCCGGCCATGGAGCGGTGACGACGATGGCGATCCTCGACGATCCGGACCGCACGGCGCCGGTCCCGCTCGCGACCGGCCGGTTGGGGATGCGGCTGCTCCTCGCCTCGCTGGGCATGCTCTTCGCGGCGTGCGTCTCAGGGTTGCTCTACGTGCGTTCGATCGCCAAGGTGTGGCCGCCCGAAGGCATGCCGAGCCTGCCGACGGGGCTGTGGATGTCGACCGTCATCCTGCTCGTCTCGAGCGCCACGGTGCAGTGGGCGGTGTCGGCGGCGCGGCACGACGAGCGGCCGGGGATCCGCCACGGGCTGCTCGCCACGTTCGTCCTCGGGGTCGCGTTCCTGGTTAGCCAGACGGTGAACTGGTTCGTGCTGGTCGCCGCCGCCTTCACCCCGAAGGTCAACCTCTACGCCTTCACCTACTACCTCCTGACCGGCCTGCACGCGCTGCACGTCCTCGGCGGCCTGGTCCCCGTCGGCGTCGTGACCGCCCGGGCGTTCCGCGGCGACTACTCCGCGGCGCGACACTCCGGGGTCGAGTACGTCGCGATGTACTGGCACTTCCTCGACGTCGTCTGGGTCGTCCTCTTCATCGTCCTCTACCTCGCCGGCTGATCGCGCCTACGGCCGGAGCCACGTCGTGCCGGCAGGGTGCATGGCGTGCCAGGCGAAGGCGAAGGTGTAGACGACCCCGACCCCGGAGTCCTCGGCGAGCTGGACGTCGACCGTCGGAGGCCGGTCCCCGACGACGAACCGCACCGCGTGGCCTCCGATCGTGGTGTCCCACACGCCGCTCGGACCGGCGTGGGCGCGAACGGTCGGGAAGGGAATCGCGACCTTCCCGGCCTCGCTCTGCAGCACCACGACCGGGGTCTTCAAGGCCAGGCCGCCGGCCGGCATGAGCGGGTCGACGGGGAACCGGAGCTTGTCGGAGCCGAAGTAGCTCGCGTACGGGTCGCGGCGGTACTGAGCGGCGAGGCGGGCGTCCGGAGCGAGCACGGTCGTATCGGGATGCGCCTGCCGCCACCTCGCCCAGGTCGTCACGGTGGCCGGGAGCACCGCGAGGGTCGCAGAGCGCGCCGCGGCCGGTCCGGCGACGGCGCGGGCGAGGAGCTGGTTCCACAGGCTCGCGGTCCCGCCGTCGGGACGGCGGTCGTACATCAGGAGGTTCGAGTTGTACAGCAGCCCGCTGACCCCGAAGGTGAGGACCTCGCCCCCGGTGTCGCGCGACAGCACGACGACGCTGTCGCACAGCGGGTTGTACGTGACTGCGATGGGCCGGCCGGCCAGCGAGTCGTTGGCCACCTCGTGCCAGGCGAGGAAGCGGAGGGGATAGGCGCGCGCCGCGCCGCCCAGGCGCACGCCGACCACCCGGTCCGAGGGCACCAGCACCTTGCCGCGGCGCGAGCCGCGGGCGGCCTGGAGTCCGTCTGCCGTCGTCACGGCCGGGTTCACGAGCGCCGGGAGCCCGTCCCTGGGCATCCCGGCGGCGACGATCCGGTCGACCGGGATGGTCGCGGGCGTCAACGAGAAGCCGTAGGACGCGACGGTCGTTCCGTCCCCGACCGCGTGCCCGCGCCCGCGCAGCATCCTCCAGACGTGCAGCGAGAAGACCACCGTCACGACGGCGACGGCGAGCGCCAGCACCCAGGTCCCGGAGGCGAGGAGTCGGGGGGGCCTCATACCGGCGCTCCTCCCGGCCGACTCAACGGTGTGCGATCCCGCCCGACGTCGGCCGAAGGGAGTACGGAGCGGAGCTCGGTGTGACGCTGGTCCATGCGGTCTGGACGGCAGGATAGTCGGCGGGACGGCGGTCCGCCACCAGCAGCCCGAGGAGGAGGGGCAGGTAGACCAGCGTCGAGAGGAACAGCCGGCGGGCGCTCGCATCGGAGCGCGTGCGGCCGAGGTGCACTCCGGCGGCGAGCAGCCCGGCGGAGAGCAGCGCCGCGCCCGTCGCATACGCCGGCCCGGCGAGGCCGGTCGGCGTCGCGCTCACCGCCACGACCAACAGCGCGGCGCTGTAGATCGTCACCATCCGCGCGGTGGAGCGACCGTCGGGCTCGACCACCGGGAGCATGCGGAACCCGCCGCGGCGGTAGTCGTCCCGGTACAGCCAGGCGAGCGCCAGAAAGTGCGGGATCTGCCAGAGGAAGAGCACCCCGCCGAGGAGCCAGGCACCGAAGCCGAGGCCGTTCCCCGCCGCGGCCCAGCCCATCATCGGCGGCAGGGCGCCGCACACGGCGCCGGCGAGCGTGCACAACGAGGTCCGCGGCTTGAGCGGTGTGTAGACCAGCGTGTAGGTCAGCACGACGGCGAGCCCGAGCGCGGCGGTCAGCGGCGTGGTCAGGGCCCAGAGCGTGACGAGCCCGGCGACCACCAGGACGACGCCGGCGACGGCGGCCTCGACGCGCGTCACAACCCCGGCCGGCAGCGGCCGCCGGCAGGTGCGCTCCATCAGGGCGTCACGCGACGCCTCCATCCACTCGTTGAGGGCCATCGAGCCGGCGGCGGCCAGCGCGGTCCCCAGGGCGGTCCAGGCCAGCCGGCTCCACGAGAAGCCGTCGCCGCTCGCCAGCACGTAACCCACGCCGGCGGTGACGACCACCAGCGTAACCAGGCGGGACTTGGTCAGCTCGCTCCAGGTGTGGATCGAGCGCCTCATCCGAGCGCCTGCGCTGCCTGCGAGTGTCTCCATCGCCCGTCCCGATCTCGACTATCGCGATCGTGTCGCGATTCCGGCCGCATTCTGGCACGCCGGCGCGGGAGGCGCCAGTTGCCCAAGATGACAACGGCGTCCGCGCCGGAGCATTCCCCGGCAGCGCGGAATTGTCCCGTCGTGGATGGTGGGAGATACTGCACCGACGAGGCCGACAAGGGAGGGCCACGCATGCGACCGGATGGCCTGAAGGTGGAGGGACGCGCGGACGTTCTCACGATCGGCTTCGGCGCGACGGTCGCGATGTGGGCGGCGGGGTACCTGCTGCGGCTGCCGGGGTCCGCCGTGCCGAGCTGGACGCTCGGCGTCGTGCTGCTCGTCTGCCTGCTGGGCGCAGGAGTCGCGGCAGGTCGCTGGGCCGCCGGTGGCTGGCGGAGCGGGGCAGCGGCCGGCCTGCTGTCATCGGCGCTCAACCTCCTCATCCTCGGCAGCCTGCTGGGCGGCGACCGGCCCAACGAGGTCGCTCCGTCCGCCCTGTGGTGGATCCCCGGCTCGCTGCTCGCCGGGGCGCTCCTCGGAGCGGTCGGCGGCTGGGTCGGGCGGCGGACGGCCGGCTCGTCCGGGAGTGAGATCGCCTGGACCGCGCTGTTCGCCAGGGTCGCGGCGGTCGCGACGTTCTTCCTCCTCATGGTCGGCGGTCTGGTGACCAGCAACAAGGCGGGCCTCGCCGTCGTGGACTGGCCGAACTCGTTCGGCTACAACATGTTCCTCTACCCCCTCTCGCGCATGACCGGGGGGATCTACTACGAGCACGCCCACCGCCTGTTCGGCTCGCTGGTCGGCCTCACGATGCTGGTGCTCACCGTCCACCTGCTGCGGGTCGAAGGGCGGCGTTGGGTCAGGTGGCTCGCGGTCGGGACGCTCGCCGCCGTCGTGGTCCAGGGGGTCCTCGGGGGGCTGCGGGTGACCGGCCACTTCACGCTCTCGACCTCGGCCGAGGCGGTGGCCCCGAACCTCACGCTCGCGGTGGTGCACGGCGTCCTCGGCCAGCTCGTCTTCGCCCTCCTGGTGGCGCTCGCCGTCGTCACGATGCCGTCGTGGCGCGCCGCCTCGCCCGACCTGGCGCCCACCTCCGGATCGTTCCGGGGCGTCACGGTGGGTCTGGTCGGCGTGCTGATGGTCCAGTTGGTGCTCGGGGCTCTCCAGCGCCACCTGGCGCGCGGGCTCCTCGTGCACGTGAGCCTGGCCGTCGTGGTGGTGGTCCTGGCGACCTGGGCCGGCGTGCTGGCCCTGGCGGAGTCGAGCCGCGCACCGGTGAGGAGGAGCGGGCGTGCGCTGCTGACGCTGCTGCTCGTTCAGGTCGCCCTGGGGCTGACGGCGTATGCGGCCGTCGGCTTCCGGGCGCCCGACGCGGTGCCGGAGCTCTGGCAGGTGATCGTCGCGACCGCACACCAGGCGACGGGGGCTGCACTCCTGGCGACGGCGGTGATCCTGGCGCTCTGGGCGCGGTGCGTCCCTGCCGCCGGGCGGGTGACGGGGTAGGGCCGGCGCGGTGCTCGTCTCCGAGACGTTCACGTCGCTGCAGGGGGAGGGGATGCTCGCCGGGGTCCCGTCGTTCTTCGTCCGCACGGCCGGCTGCAACCTGCGCTGCGCGTGGTGCGACACCCCCTACGCCTCGTGGCGTCCGGAGGGCAGGCGGACGCCGGTGGACGAGGTCGTCGCGCAGGCCAGGGCTTCCGGATGTCGCCACGTCGTCGTGACCGGCGGGGAACCGCTCCTGCAGCGGGAGATCGGCACCCTGACCGCCGCCCTGAGCGGGGCGGGGCACCACGTGACGATCGAGACGGCCGGAACGCTGGCACCCGAGCTCACGTGTCACCTGCTCTCGGTCTCGCCGAAGGCGGCGAACTCGGATCCGGCCGGGGCGTGGCGGGAGCGGCACCGCCGGATCCGCGCCGAGCGCGGGCCGCTCGCCGCGTTGCTCGCGCGCCACCCCGAGCACCAGGTGAAGTTCGTGGTCCGCGGTCGTGGCGACCTCCCTGAGATCCTCGCGCTCGTCGGGCAGCTTGCGATCGACCGGGGCCGGGTGCTGCTGATGCCCGAGGGGGCGACGAGGGAGGAGATCGGGGCCCGCGGCGCCGAGGTCGCCCGGATGTGCCTCGACGCCGGCTTCCGATACTCGCCGCGGCTGCACGTCGACCTCTTCGGTGGCGGCCGGGGCGTGTGAGCTGCCCACGCCGAACCGGGTGATATCCTGACGCCTCACAGCGGAGGAGCGATGCATCCTGTGAGCCCCCGCCACGGCCTTTCTCGCGCCCTGGTACGCCTGCTGATCGCGTCGACGCTCGTCGTCGGCCTGCCGCTGCTCGGTCCGCGGGCGGAGGCGGCAGGCGCCTCGCCCACGCCGCCGACGCCGGAGGTCGGTATCAACCTCGGCCTGGGCGTGCCGCCGCCGGCAGTCGTACGCTCGACGCCGGCGACGACCTGGCAGGTCTTGCTCGCGCTCGGCAGGGAGGACCGGTTCGACGCCGCGGCGCACCTGCTCGACCTGGGCGAGGTCCCGGCGGCCAAGCAGCGGGTGGTCGGAGCGGCAGTCGCCGAGAAGCTCTACGCCGTCCTGCACCACCTCGGGGCGCGTCCGAACTCCGTCGCCGCCGCCGAGGGCCAGCCGGGGGACACCGCCGCCGAGGCCGTCGAGGCGATCGCGGCGTTCCGCTTCGAGCGCTCGGGGATCGTCGGGATCGTCTGGCTCCGACAGGTCCTGGACTCGAGCACCGGGGAGCGGGCCTGGCTCGTGGCGCCGCAGACGGTGGCCGCGGCACCGTTCTGGTACCGCGTGATCGTGGTCGGCGAGAAGCCGGTCGCAGCCGAGCCTCTCAACAGGGGGCTGGGCGTGGCACCGCAGGACGTGCAACGGGGAACTCCGCGAGCGGCGCTGGCAGGGTACTTCGCGGCCTGCAACCAGGGCCGGTTCGCGCTGGCCGCGCACTACCTCGATCTCGGCGACGTCCCGGCCGCCGAGCAGCGCCGGCAGGGGGCCGTCCTGGCTCGCCGGCTCCACCTCGCCCTGCTGCGGTCGGTGTGGATCGAGCTCGACAACGTGTCGGACAACCCCCTCGGCAGCCCGGAGGTGGAGGTCGGCGAGGAGGGGGAGCGGGTGACCGAGGTCCGGGTCAACCGCCACGTCTTCCCGATCGTCCTGGAGCACCGCTGGGATGCCGAGATCGGTCACCAGTGGACGTTCTCCCGCCCGACGGTGGCGGCGGTGAACCGGCTGTACGCGGCGAACGGATACGGCTGGCTCGGAGATCACCTGCCCCTGGTGTTCTTCGTGTTCAACTTCGCCGGCCTGCAGCTCTGGCAGTGGCTGGCGGTGATCGCGGCGCTCGCCGTCGGCTGGGTGTTCTCGCGGGTGATGGGGCGTTGGCTCGTGGCGCTGGCCGGGAAGCTGACCCGCCGGACCTCCGTCGCGTGGGACGACGTGGCCCTCACGGCGATCAACGGCCCCGTCGGATTCGTCCTGTGGGCGTCGGTGCTCGCACTGCTGGCACCGTGGTTCGGTCTCTCGCCGAGCGCGCGGGAGGTCGCGAAGCTGCTGTGGAAGCTGCTCATCTTGTTTGGGTTCGGGTGGTTCCTCCTGCGGCTCGTGGACGGCGTGGTCGCGCACTTGCGGCGACAGGACGGGGAGCAGAACCAGGTCGGGCTCGGGTTTCTCCCGGTCATGACGCGGTTCGCCAAGGCGTTCTTCGCCGTCCTCATCGTGCTCGGCGCCCTCGACGTCTTCGGGCTCAACGTGATGGGTGTCCTGGCCGGGCTGGGTATCGGCGGCATCGCCCTCGCGTTCGCGGCGCAGAAGACGCTGGAGAACGTCTTCGGGGCCGCGTCGATCGCCGGCGACCGGCCGTTCCAGGTCGGGGACTTCGTGGCGATCGGTCAGGACCAGGGCACGGTCGAGGACGTCGGACTGCGCTCGACGCGCCTCCGGACGCTCTCCCGGACCGTCGTGACGATCCCCAACGGCCTCGTCGCCGCGGGGCGCGTCGAGAACCTGTCCGCCCGGGAGCGCTTCCTGTACAACCCGACGCTGGGGCTCGTCTACGGCACGACCGCCTCCCAGCTCCGGTTTCTCATCGACGAGATCGCTCTCCTGCTGACGAGCAACCAGCGGGTCTGGCAGGAGAACAAGCGGGTTCGGTTCCGGGCCTTCGGGCAGTCGGCCCTGGAGGTCGAGGTCCAGTGCTGGATCATCACCTCCGAGTTCAACGAGTTCCTGGCGATCGCCGAGGAGATCAACTTCGCGATCATGGAGCTCGTCGAGCGGGCCGGCACGTCGTTCGCGTTCCCGTCCCGGACGATCTACACGGCGCAGGATGCGGCCATCGACCTGGAGCGGGCAGCCGCCGCCGGGTCCGATGTCGAGCGACGCCGTTCGGAGACGCCTCCAGCCGACGTGGACGCGCCACCTCGCCGTCGGCCGTAGCGACGGACAACACAAAGAAAAGGCCGGGGGCCGAAGCCCCCGGCAGCTAGGGAAGGAGGGGGAGAAAAGCCGAGCGCCTCGGGGGACCGGGGCGTCGGGAAGGTAACGCTGTCAAGGACCCTGGTGATCGTCACGTTCTTGTGAACGCGATCACACAGAGCATTCTACGTCGGCATCTCGGCGGCGTCAAGTGCCGTGTCGAGGCGACGCGGACGGTCCGGCGTCGCGCCTTCAGGAGTCGCGCATCTGGCGCCCGGCGGAGAACGTGCGGCGCAACCGATCTGCGAGCGCCGCGGCCGGCACGGTCGCAGCCAGCAGGACCACCGTGAAGGGACCCGCGGGCATGTCGAACATGAACGACACGATCAGTCCGGCGGTGGTGCAGGTGACGGCGATTGCGGCGGCGGTGACGAAGGTCGCGCGGATCCCCCTGGTGACCAGGAGCGCCGACATCGCCGGCAGTGTGATCAGGGCGAAGGCGAGGAGCGCACCGGTCTCGTGGACCGCGGCGGCGGTCGCCCCGCCGATGGTCAGGTAGAGCAACAGTGTCCAGGCCGTCGCCGCGATCCCGGCGGCGCGTGCGGCGTCGGGATCGAAGACGACGAGAACGAAGCGCTTCGCGAAAACGACGTGGAGGGCGAGGACGACGACCGCGACGCCGAGCAGGAGCGCGACCTCGCCGCGGGTCACGGCCAGGACGTTGCCGTACAGGAGGCGCATCGCGTCGTTGTCGGCTCCCGCGGAGCCCGCGATGAGCAGCACCGTGAGCGCCGCCGAGGCCGCGTAGACCCACCCGACCAGCGACTCCGGCGGCACGCGGCGCGGCGTGGCCAGCAACGCGAGCGCCGCGGCCCCTGCCAGGGCGGCCGCCATCGCCGTGAGCTCCACCGGCCAGTGCAGCGCCAGCGCGGTCGCGGCTCCGAGCGTCGCGAGGTTGGCCAGGGCCAGGCCGACGAAGACCACGCGCTTGAGCACGACGTACACGCCCAGCAGGGACAGGGTGAGCGCGGCGGCCGCACCGGCCACCGCGGCCAGGCGCATGAACTCGAGCTCAAACACGGGGCGGCTCTCCCGTCCCGACCGTCAACGTTCGTCGCCCCCCGACCGTTCCGAGAGTGACCGGCACCTCGTAGAGCCCGGTGAGCTTCCGCTCGTCGAGCACGTCGTCGGCATCCCCGTACAGCACCCTCCCGCGGTCGATGAGCAGGATGCTGGTCGCCGCGTTGAGGACGATCGGCAGCAGGTGCGTGACGAGGAGGACGGTCAGCCCGTGCTGCCGGTTGAGGGCGCGGAGCAGCTCGACGATCGAGTGCTCGCTGGCCAGGTCCATCCCGTTCGTCGGTTCGTCGAGCACCAGCAGGTCGGGCTCCCCGGCCAGGGCCCGGGCGATCAGCACCCGTTGCTGCTGGCCGCCCGACAGGTCACGGAAGAGTCGGGGCGCGAGGTCGGTCACTCCGACCAGGCCCAGCGCGCGCTCCGCGTGATCGCGGTCCGCCCGCCGCACCCTCTGGAGCGCCCCGACGCGCGGCGCGCGTCCCATCAGGGCCACCTCGCGGGCGGTCACCGGCATGATCGTGTCGATCGTCTCGCGCTGGGGGACGTAGCCGATCACCGGACTCCCGGTGCGGGAAATGGTGCCTTCGAGCGGGGAGAGGAGTCCGAGTATCGCGCGCAGGATGGTGGTCTTCCCCGAGCCGTTGGGGCCGACGACGCCGAGGAACTCGCCGGGACAGATGTGGAACGACAGGCCCCGGAGCACCGGCACCTCACCGTAGCCGAGCGAGACGGCGTCGAAGCGCAGCAGCGGGTGGTCGTGCGGCATCAGTCGGCCGGCCTTCCTCCGGCGAGGGCGCGGGCCAGCGAGCCGGTGATCTCCTCGAAGAGCGCGAACTGGTCGTCGATGCCGGGCGCCGAGCCGACCAGGACCGGGACCTTGACGAGCGGGACCCCGGTGGTGCGCGACAGCATCGCCGGCACCCGGTCGTCGAAGTAGGACTCCATGAGGATCGCCTTGACGCGGCCGGTCCGCAGCAGCTCGGTGAGCGCGGCGACGTGCGTCGGGGTCGGTGGCACGCCCGGCTTGGGCTCGAGGTGCTCGACGATCGTGATCCCGAAGCGGCGGGCGAAGTACGGCCAACTGCTGTGGAAGGAGATCACCTCGGCACCGGCGTGAGGAGCCAGGCGGGACTGCCAGACGGCCGTTGCGGCGTCGAGCCGGGCGACGTAACCGTCCAGGTTTGCGCGGAAGGTCGTGGCCATGCCGGGCTCGATCGTGGCGAGGGCGGCGAGAATGGCCTCGCCGATCGGCCGGGCGTTCGCCGGGTCGAGCCAGTAGTGCGGGTTGCCGTGGGCGTGCAGGTCGCCGTGCGAGGCATCGACCTTGAAGTCGGGCACCTCGAGCTTGACGATCCTCTCCGAGGCGTCGACCACCAGGAGCCGGGGGTTGCGCGAGCCGTCGATGATCTGCTGCGCCCACAGGTCGAGGTCGAGGCCGACCTTGACGTACACGTCCGCCTTGCGGACCTTCATCATGAGCGAGGGGAGCAGCTCGACGGCGTGAACGTCGCGGTTTCCCTTGACGATGCTCTCGGTGGTGACGTCTGCGCCGCCGATCGCGGCGGCGATCGCGCCGAAGTCGGGGATCGAAGTGACCACCCGGATGGGCTCGCCGGAAGCCGCCGAGGCGAGCCCGACGGCGAGGAGGACGGTGAGGAGTGGCTTCTTCATGGTTCGCTCCAGTCTAGCCCGGACTATTCATGAGGCATCTACTGCGGCCGCGGATATGGCCGCCCTGGCGGGCGTACTCGGGGTTCGACCCCTCGACGTACGGTGCGCAGTACGCCTTCGGGCTCTCACCCCTACGTGCGCCCGCCATGACAGCCATCTCCGCGCCCTCGCCACGATGCCCCACGAATAATCCGGGCTAGAACCAGTGCGCCCGGTGGGGGCCGAGCGAGAAGGCGAGCTGCAGGATCGCCTCGCGGACGGGCTCGGCGAGCTCGTCCCCATCGCTCTGCCGGAGGAGCACGCGCAGCGTGGTCGTCTCCTCCATGAGCTGGAAGCCGGCGAAGGCCCCGACGCGCTCGATCGAGACGCCCTCCTCCTCGGCCATCTCCGACCGCTCGCCGATCACCCCGGCGTTCCACCGCTGGGCGAAGCGCCAGTCCAGGAAGGCGTAGAAGCCGTCGGCGCGGACGCGCTCGACGCCGCCCTCTCCGGCTCCGGCGTGCTCGACGTCGCGGTCGGAGCGGATCCACTCTCCCTGGACGGTCAGCGAGCGGTACTTGTCGGGCGCCCAGCGGTACTTGGCGTCGGCGCCCAGCAGCTTGACCTTGCGGCCTGTGTTGAGGTCGAGCGTGCCCTGGAGCGCGTTGAGCCCGACCTCGAAGCCGGCGTAGTCGCCCGTTGGGACGAACAGCCCGAGCCGCTCGGAGTAGCCCAGGTCGGTCTCGACCGCCTCCTCTTCCAGTGTGTCGAGGTCGTCGAGTCCACGGCCGAAGGAATCGAGCATGGAGCTCGTATCTTCGGCCGCGTGCTCGTGGTGGTGACCCTCGGCGAAGTCGCCCTTGAGGACGTTCCCTGAGACGGTCAGCACGGTGTTCCCGAGGGGCGCCTGGAGGTTGAGGTTGACGCCGATGTCGACGAGGCCCTCCTCGCCGAGGAGCTCGCGGTGGACCAGCGGCGTGTCGAGAAACGAGTAGGCGTGCGGGTGGAGCAGGTTGAGCTTGCCGAAGTCGACCCGGTACTTGCCGGCCTTGACCTGCAGGCCGCCGGGCAGGCCGCGGAGGATCGTCGCGTAGGCCTCCTCGAGCTCGAACGAGTCGTCGTGATAGCCGAGGAACACGTCGGCGCGGGCATAGGGGTTGAGATACCCCTGAAGGGCCAGCTCGACGGACTTCAGGTCGAGCTGCAGGCGGCCTTCCTTCGGGTCGGAGGCGTCGTCGGTGGCGAACGCGCGGACGTCCCCGATCACCGAGATGTCCGGGTTGACGTTCTGCGCGGCTGCGGCTCCTACCACGGTAAGCAGCAGTGCCGTGACCCACGGGACCTTCGTTCTCTTCATGTTCTTCTCCCTCTGCGACTGCGACGGGACGTTGCCGCCCGTCCTGAGCAGGACCTGACGACTACGAGAAGGAGAAGCTCGGCGGCCCGCGGGCGGCAACCCTGAGATCCGGGCAGACCCCGTGGGCGTCCGCGGGAGCCACAACAGCCCAGTCGGTGCCTTCGAGCCCGGCGAGGACGGGGCCCGTCTCGGGCGTGAAGGCGCTCGCCAGGCCGACCGCACAGGCCGGGCAGAGCGGCGCGGGTACCGCGTGCGACTCGTGAAGGTGCTGCGCACCCGTGTGCCCCGCACACCCGTTGGTGAGCTCGACGTGAATCGCGATGTCGCCGGCGGCGTGGGTGTGCACCGGCGCCGGCTGCGCCAGCCCAAGTGCCAGCAGGAGCCCGACGACGAGCCTGATCCGGTGCACGTTGCTGAGACGGGATTTCATCCTCGACGGAGGATACGGAACGTCGCGGTGACCGTCAAGCGCGAACGTGGCGCCCGCCCGGTCCGCCCCCCGCTATACTCGCGCCGTGGCACAGCCCGTCCTCCTGCTGACCAACGACGACGGCTACTACTCCGAGGGGATCCAGGCGCTCGCCGACGCCCGGGAGAGCCTCGGCGAGGTGTGGATCGTCGCGCCCGACCGGGAGAACTCGGCCGTCTCGCACGCCCTTACGCTGTCGCGTCCGCTCCGCCTCAACCGGATGGCGGACCGCCGGTTCATCGTCGACGGGACGCCGACCGACTGCGTGACGCTGGGGATCTGCCAGGTCCTCAAGGGCCGGACCCCGGACCTCGTGGTGTCGGGCGTCAACTTCGGCGCGAACATGGGCGTCGACGTGCACTACTCGGGGACGGTGTCGGCCGCTTTCGAGGCGGTCATCCTCGGCGTCAAGGCGATCGCGGTGTCGCAGGTCCTCGGCGAGCCGTTCTCCTTCGTCCCGGCGGCGCACTTCGCGCGGCTCCTCGCCGCTCGCGTGCTCCGTAACGGGCTGCCCGACGGCACGCTGCTGAACGTGAACTTCCCGCCCGTCCCGCCGAAGGGAGTCCAGTTCACGCGCCTCGGGGAGCGCTGCTACACGGAGGGGGTCGTCGAGGACACCGACCCGCGGGGACGGCGGTGCTACTGGATCGGCGGCGGCCCACCGGTGTGGGAGGACATCCCTGGCACCGACTTCGCGACCGTCGGCGCCGGGTACGTCTCGATCACCCCGCTCCACCTCGACATGACCGACCGTGACCTGCTCGCCCGGTTGGAGCACGACGGCGCCTGGGACCTCGGGGGCGCGTGACGTGATCGCCGCGGCGGTCCCGATGCGGCGGATGGCCCTGGTCACGGCCCTGCGCGCCGACGGCATCGCCGACGAGCGGGTGCTCGCCGCGATCGCTGCCGTTCCGCGCGAGCAGTTCGTCCCCCGTCAGCTCTATCACCAGGCCTACGAGGACTTCGCGCTGGAGATCGGGGAGGGGCAGACGATCTCGCAGCCGTCCGTGGTCGCCCGGATGACCGCGCTCGCGGCCGTCGGTCCCCGTGACCGGGTGCTCGAGATCGGTGCGGGGTCCGGTTACCAGGCCGCGATCCTCGCCGAGCTGGCCAGGTTCGTGTTCGCCGTCGAGCGGATTCCCGCCCTGGCCGAGGGCGCGCGCGCCCGGTTGGCGTCGCTCGGGTATCGCAACGTGTCGGTGCAGGTCATGGACGGCACCCTCGGGTGGCGGGCGCAAGCGCCGTTCGACGCGATCGTGGTCAGCGCCGGCGCACCGGCGGTGCCGGCGGCGCTGGCCGAGCAGCTCGTCGACGGCGGGCGGCTCGTCATCCCGGTCGGCGGGATCGGCCGCCAGGAGCTGCGCCGGGTGGTGCGGCGCGGGGACCGGCTCGACGAGACGGTCCACGGGCCGGCCAGCTTTGTCCCGCTGATCGGGCGGGGAGGGTTCCCGGAGGGGGCGTGAGGTGAGCGTGGCAGTCCGCCGTTACCTGGTCTCGGGACGCGTCCAGGGCGTTGGCTTCCGCTACTTCGTGGCTCGCGAGGCCGAGGCGCTCGGAGTCGCGGGCTGGGTCAGGAACCTCCCGGACGGCCAGGTCGAGGTCCTCGCCGAGGGCACGGACCCGCAGCTCTCGACGCTCGAGGGGCGCCTCTGGCAGGGGCCGCCCCACGCGCGGGTCGCGGCGGTCGGCGTCGATGCGGCGGACGAGCACCCGGCGGGGGGCTTCGCCGTGCTCCCGACCCCCTGGTAGATCCGCTGGACGTGCCTCAAGCGGGTTCGAAGGGCAGGGTGTCGCCGAGCCGCGCGTTGCAAGAGACGAGGCAAGTCGCCGGGCTGCGGCCGGCCACCCGGATCGTGAACGACAGGTTCGGCGGCAGCAGCGCCACGTGACCCGTCGGGAGCTCGACCTCGTTGCCGAAGACGTGACAGGACAGACGGCCCTCGAGGACGGTCACGGTGCACTCGGCGGGCACGCCGCGGTTCGCCAGCCCTGCTCCGACGCCGAGCTCGATCCACCACGACTCGACCGCACACCCCTGGAGGCGCCGGACGGCGACCCGGTCAGAGAACAAGACCGCGCGGACCGAGCTCCATGCCTGGTGGGAAACGGCGAAGGTCGGAGCCCAGCCTGCCATCGTGAACGCCCTCCCCGTGTCCGTGCGGCGGGGTTGAGGAATCTCTGAAGTCAGACTAGCATCATCGCGCGTGGGGCTGTAGCTCAGTTTGGATAGAGCAGCGGTTTCCTAAACCGGAGGTCGCCAGTTCGAGTCTGGCCAGCCCCGCCAAAGTCCGCCCACCCCTCCAGGTTTGCCCCTCCACCCATCCACCGAGGGTTGCCCTCCGCCCCTCCACCAGGGGTGCACGCCCGCCCACCCAACCAGGGTTGCCCTCCCGGCCGCCCACCCAGGTTTGAAGTAAGGACGCGGAAGGAGCTTCCCTGATACCGCTTCGACCCTGCAGGCCTTCGACCATTCAGCCCTTCGACCCTCCAACTTCGGGTGGGGGGGAGGGGTTCCCGGCTCAGCGGACGTGGGCGGGGGATTCGGACCCGCGGCCGACCTCGCCGGCGACGACGAGGCGGTTCCACCCGATCAGAGCGGGTCGAGCGCAGTACCCACTCCCGCGAAAGAAGGCACCGCCGCGCTCTCTTCCTCGGTCTCAAGATACTGCTGCGTGCTAAGCTGTCATTCAAGTAGACAAAGCGCAGCGAGAACTGATCTGCGGAGGACTGATCGGCGATGGCGGACTCGGGACAGGTCCTCAGCCATTACGAAATCCTTCATCCCCTGGGAAAGGGTGGCATGGGCGAGGTCTTCCTGGCGGAGGACACGGTCCTCGGTCGGAAGGTGGCGCTCAAGTTCCTCCCCGCGGAGGCCCTGGCGGATCCCGCGGCGCGGACGCGGTTCCTCCGCGAGGCCAAGTCGGCCGCCGCCCTCGACGACCCGTTCATCTGCAAGATCTACGAGACCGGCGAGGTGGACGGCAAGCCGTTCATCGCCATGGAGTACGTGGAGGGCGAGAGCCTGCGCAGCCGCCTGGATCGAAGCCCGATGTCGCTCGCCGAGACGGTGACCACGGCGGTCGAGGTGGCCGAGGCCCTCGGGGTCGCCCACCAGCACGGCATCATCCACCGCGACCTCAAGCCGTCCAACATCATGCTCACGCCCCAGGGGCACGCGAAGATCCTCGACTTCGGGCTCGCCAAGCAGGTCCTGCTCGCGGGGGAGTCGCTCGGCGAGGCCAAGACGGCCGCCTCCGCCGGCCTGACCTCGCGGGGGACGGTCCTCGGGACGCTGGCCTACATGTCGCCGGAGCAGCTCCGGGCCGGGCAGCTCGGACCCGCGAGCGACGTCTTCTCGCTCGGCGTGGTGCTCCACGAGATGCTGACCGGCAGGCATCCCTTTGACCGTCCGAGCGGGGCGGAGACCATCACCGCCATCCTGAACGAGGAGGCGCCGACACCTGAGGTCGGCGGACCGCAGGTCCCGGCCGCGCTCGTCCACGTCCTCGCGAAGGCGATGGCCAAGAGCCCGCAGGAACGCTACGCCTCGGGCGTCGAGCTCGCCGAGGATCTCCGGTCGGCGAGCCGCACGCTGCTGGAGCCGGCCAGGCGCCGTCCCGCGCGGGCCTTCGTGGTGCCCACCGCGCTCGCCGTGGTGGCGGTGCTGGCGCTCGCCGCCTGGTGGCTCGCGTCCCAGCGCAAGGCTCCGGCACCGGTCGCGGCCGCCCCCGCCCCGAGGTCGGTGCTGGTGGCGGACTTCTCCAACTCGACCGGCGAGCCGGTCTTCGACGGGGTGCTCGAGCAAGCGGTCTCCATCGGCCTCGAGGGCGCCCCGTTCATCAGGGCGTACAGCCGCGCCAAGGCTCGGCAGGCGGCCGCCGAGATCCGCCCCGGAACGACCGGCTTCGGCCTCGAGGATGCGCGCCTCGTCGCCCAGCGCGAGGGGATCGCGGTCGTCATCTCGGGCGGGATCAAGCGCGCGGCGAAGGGTTACCAGTTGGACGTCGAGGCCGTCGACGGGGTGAGCGGGGCGCGCCTCGCCGGCCACTCGCAAGCCGTCGCAGAGAAGGACCGCGTCCTCGCGGCAGTCGGCGAGCTCGTCGTCCAGACCCGCCGCGACCTCGGCGACGTGATTCCCGACGCGGTCCGGGCGGCAGCCTACGAGACGTTCACCGCCGGCTCGCTCGAGGCGGCGCGGAGCTACGCACAGGCGCAGGACCTGATGGCCGTGGGCAAGTGGCGGGAGGCCGCCCCCATCTACCAGAACGCCGTAACGCTCGACCCGACGTTCGGCCGCGCCTACGCCGGCCTCGCGGTCTGCTACCTCAACCTGAACCAGACCGAGGAGGCGAGGACGTACTACCTGAAGGCGTTCTCCCTCATCGACCGGATGACCGACCGGGAGAAGTTCCGGACGCGCGGCGGGTACTTCCTGCTCACGCGCAACTATGCGAAGGCCGCCGAGGAGTACCGCGCCCTGGTCGAACGCTTCCCCTCCGACCCCGCGGGGCCCACCAACCTGGCCTTCGCGTACTTCTTCGCGCGCGACATGCAGCACGCGCTCGAGACCGGCCGCCTCGCCGTCGAGTCCTACCCCGGCAACGTCCTCGCCCGCGGGAACCTCGCGCTCTACGCGATGTACGCCGGCGACTTCGCCACCGCCGCCCACGAGGCGGAGGCGGTGATCGCCGCGAACCCCGGCTACGAGACCGCGTACGTCGCCGCCGCCATGGCCCGCCTCGACGCCGGCGACGTCGAGGGCGCCCGCGGCATCTACACGCGGCTCAAGGGCCAGGGAGACTACGGGGCGAGCCTGGCCGCAACCGGCATGGCCGACCTCGCGCTCTTCCAGGGCCGAACCAGGGAGGCCGTCGCGATCCTCGAGAAGGGCATCGCGGCCGACACGGCGGCCAAGCTCCCGGCCGAGGCGGCACGCAAGCACACGATGGCCGCGGCAGCGTTCCTCTCCCGCGGCGAGGCCAAGCCGGCCGCGGCGGCAGCCGAGCGCGCGCTCGCGCTCACGAAGCGCAACTACATCCAACTGGCGGCCGGCCTGGCGCTCGCGGCGGCCGGCGAGGAGAAGCGCGCGCAGCAGGTCGCGGCCTCCCTCGCCGCCCAGATCGAGGCGGAGCCGCGCGGCTACGCCAAGCTCGTGGAGGGCCAGGTCCTGCTCCGCCGGGGCCAGGCCGCGGAGGCGGCCGTGCGCCTCCGGGAGGCGGCCGGCGTCGACGACACCTGGCTCGCCCGCTGGCTGCTCGGCCGCGCCTACCTCGACGCCGGGGCGTTCACCGAGGCCTACGCCGAGCTCGAGCTCTGCCTCAACCGCCGGGGCGAGGCGACGTCCGTGTTCCTCGACGACGTGCCGAGCTACCACGTCCTGCCGCCCGTCCACTACTACCTGGGCCGGGCCCAGGAGGGGCTGCGCAGCCCCAAGGCCGCGGAGTCGTACCGCCACTTCGTCGAGCTCAGGCCCCAGGCCGACGACGACCCCCTCGTCCTCGACGCCCGCACGCGCCTGCAGGCGCACTGATCCACCACACGACAAGGTGCGCGAGGGTAAGGATTTCCCCGGCGGCCGCGGCAGGCGAGCGCGCCGGGGCGGTTGGGAGTCGGCGCTACAGTCCGACGACCGTGATGCAGGCTGAGAACTCCGAGGTGTTGCCCCCAGGTCCCAGGAGTGTGTTCGTCGTCGCGGCGAGTGACTTCCCGGCCAGGCCGGTCGGAAGGTTGACTGAGAACGTCGCGGTCCCGCCGCCGCCGGTGACGACGGAGGTCGAGCCGACGAGCGTCTGGCCCTCGCCGTACCCGCTCGGATCGCACGCGTCGTTGGCGAAGAACTGAAGCGTCAGCGTGACGCCCGGGACACCGACGTCCACCGAGCCGGCGACAGTCGTCTGCGAGCCGTCGTCGGCTGCCAAGGTCAGCACCGGGAAGTTGACGAGGTCGTTCGCACCGGTGTCGGTGTCACCAGGGTCGTTGAGCGTGACCCCGTTGTTCCCGAGGTCGATTCCGAGCAGGGCATTGCCGAAGAAGGAGTTGGACTGGATCGCGTTGCCGAGCCCCGAATCGGCCACTACGCCCCTTCCGCCGTTGTACGCAATCACGTTGCCGGCGCCGGCCGCGCTGCCCCCGATCAGGGTATTCGACGACGCGGAGATGCTGATACCTACCGCCGTGTTGCCGAGCCCGGACGCGAGCGCCAGGTTCGTCCCCACCCAGTTGCCCTGGATTGCATTGCCGTCCGCCCACACCACGAGCATCCCGTAGGTGTTCCCCGCGATGATGTTGCCGCTGCCCGGAGCGGTGCCCCCGACGGTGTTGTCGTGGGCCCCCTGGTAGAGCATCACCCCGGAATCGTTCGGGATCGGCGCCGTCGAGGTCGGATCGAGGCCGACGATGTTGCCGACCACGCTGTTGCCGTACGGCCCGTCCCCGGGTCCGCTGCCGAGCAGGCGCACGCCCCAGCGGTTCCCGGACACGACGTTTGCCGAGACCGTGTTGCCGGTGCACCCTCCACCGCTGAGCATGATCCCTTCGTTCTCGTTGCCGAGGGCCACGACCCCCGCGCCGTTGACGCCCACCCAGTTGCCCTGCACCGTGTTGAGGGAGACCTGCTCCAGCCAGATGCCGGAAGCAAGGTTGCCCGAGACGAGGTTCCCGTCGGTGGGCCCTGCCCCACCAATAGTGTTGTCGTGCGCGCCCCCGGCAGCCAGGACACCCCCCCACGCGTTCGGGATCGCGGAGGCGCCGCTCAGGTCGGTCCCGACCTTGTTGCCGAGGATCGCGTTGTGGTGGGTCGCGGCGGTGAGGTAGATTCCGTGCATCGCGTTCCCGGAGACGAGGTTGTCGCGGACGGTGACGGCTGTCGTCCCGGCGCCTGTCACCGAGATGCCGGTGCCGGCGTTCGGCCACGCCAGCGTTCCGGCAGCGTTCGTGCCGACGAGGTTGCCGGTGATGGTCACGGTCTGGCTGTCCTGCACGCCGATCCCGGATCCCGTGTTGCCCGAAACAACGTTCCCCTGGATCTGCGTGCTGGTGGCGCCGCCCTCGAGGAGGATCCCGCCATCGCCGTTGGAGGCGACCACGTTGCCGTCGCCCGGTTCCGTGCCGCCGATCGTTGTGCCGGAGCTGCCCTCGACAGAGATGCCCTGGTCGCCGTTGCCGAGGCCGACAGCCAGTGCCGCGTTGGTCCCGATCCAGTTGTGGCGGATGGTGTTGCCGGTGGCGTTGAGGACGCGAATGCCGTTGTTCGTGCTACCGGCGACAACGTTGTCCGAAACCGTGTTGGAGTTTGCACCCGCGTAGATCCCGATCCCATCGCCGGTGTTGCCGAGCGCCCCAGTGCCCAAGGCGTCAGTGCCTATCATGTTGCCCGCGATTACGGTCCCGGTCACCGCGCCTGCATTGGCGTCAAGGGTGATGCCGTTGGCGCCGTTGCCCGAGATGAGGTTGGCGTCGCTCGGGCCTAGGCCACCGACGGTGTTGTCGTGGGCGCCGTCAAGCAAGAGAACGCCGGCACCGCCGTTAGGTAACGCTCCTCCGCCGAGCGCGTTTGTGCCGATGCGGTTGCCGACGACCGTGTTGTGGGTAGCGGCCTTCGACAGCGACACCGCGTTCCAGGCGTTACCTGACAAAATATTGTTCTCGATGCGGTTGGCGGTGACCTCCGAGCCATCGAGGCCCTCAAGGTGGATTCCACTCATTTGGTTTGCGACCGCTATAGCGCCAGCGGCGTCCGTGCCGACGCGATTGCCGGAGATCGTGTTCCCAGCGCAGTTCGGGCCGAGGTAGATCCCATAACCGCCGTTGCCGGAGATGACGTTCGCGTCCGCCGGTGCCGGACCGCCAATGACGTTGCTGGTGGCAGCCCACATGCCGATGCCGCTGCTGCCGCTGACGGGCATGCCGACGGTACCTGCGGCATTGGTGCCAATGCGATTGCCGACGAGACGGTTGTAGAGCGAGCCGACAAGCCAGACGCCCGTTGCCGCGTTACCGGAGATGACGTTGCCGCGGAGGGTGTTGTAGGTGGCATTGTCGATGTAGACCCCGATTTCGGCATTGCCGAGCGGTACGGCCCCGCTGGCGTCGACACCTACCTTGTTGTTCAGGACGTGGTTGTCGTGAGAGGTGCGGAGGTCGAGGCCTTGGACGAGGGCGAGGCCCATGCCATTGTTGGCGGACACGACGTTTCCATCGACCAGGCCCGCGGAACAGCCAGAAAGACGAATCCCACCGACGCCGTTTCCGAGGGCTCCGCTGCCGTCGGTGCCGACGAAGTTGCCGACGAGGCGTGTCGCAGTCGCATGGGTGACCTCGATGCCGTGGGCAGGGAATCTGGTGATCATGAATCCCTTCACCAGCGAGTTGGCGGCCAGGATCTCGAGACCGTTCACGGTCCCGCCAACGCTTGCACCGTCGACGCGGATGAGGGGCGTGGCGGCGTAGCCGGGCTGGGTGGTGGCGTCGAGCCGGACGGGGTCCGTGATCGTGGGCAGTGCCGATGCCGGGCTGATCGACTGGACCCCCGCTCCCGGGATCGCGAAGTGGATCTCGTCGAGGCCGGGGTTCGCGTTGGCGTCGAGGATGCACTGGCGCAGCGAACCGGGGCCCGAATCCAGCGTGTTCGTCACGAGGAAGATCGTAGGTGGCAGGGGGTAGAACAGGTCGGCGGTCGGTCCGCCACCGGCGATGAGCACCAGACTCGTGGAGAGGGGAACGGCGTAGCTCCCGTAGTACGCGTTGGTCAGCGCGCCGGTCGGGGTGAACGTGTTCGACAAGGGGTCGAACAGTTCGGCCGTCTTCACTCCTCGGCCCGCGGCTACGAGAACCTCTCCGGAGGGTAGGCCGGCAACGGCCGGGAAGTCGCGTGTGCTACCCATCGCGCCGGCTGCCGAGAACGTTCCTGAGACGGGGTCGAAGATTTCGGCGCTCGCGAGGGAGGAAACGTTGACGAAGGCGCTTTCCAGGTGGCCGCCGGCGATCAGAACCCTGGCGTCCGAAAGGGCGACTGCGCCGTGGGCCGAACGCGCAGCGGCGAGCGACCCGGTCACAGTGAAAGCGCCTGTTGAGGGATCCCAAACTTCTGCCGAATTCAGAGAGTTGCCCGAAGGGTCCTCACCGCCGACTATGAGAACGCGGCCGTCGGCGAGAGGCGCGGCGGAATGCGACGCGCGTGCCTGAGTCATGTTCATACCACCGCCCGGCGTGAAGGTCCTCGTGGTCGGGTCGTAGACCTCGAAGCTGCTCGTAATCCCCGTGGACGTCTGGCCGCCGGCGATCAGGACCTTCGCGGCGGATGGCACCCACGTGGCACTGAAGTTGTAGCGGCCCGTGCCGAGTCCCCCGGATGTCGTGGAGAAACTCTGAGTGACGGGGTCGAAGATCTCAGCGACGGTTGTCAGTCCTCCGGCTGACTCGCCACCGACTATCAGGACAGTCCCGTCGGGGAGAAGCACGGCTGCATGACCGTAGCGCGCGACGTTCAGCGTTCCAGTTGTCGGCGTGAAGGCACTGGTAGAAGGATCGTAGATCTCCGCCGTTTCCAGGATCGTGGTACCCGAATCGTTTCCGCCGGCGAGTAGGACGCGCCCGTCGGCGAGTCCGGTGGAGGTCGTGTTGAAGCGCTCGATGGATGGGATCCCCGTGTCGCAGAAGCCCTCGACGTCGAAGGAGCCCGAGGTGACGTTGACGGCCGGGGCGGCGTCGACCGTGGCCGTCAGCGAGTAGCCCCAGCCGCCCTTGTCGGTGACGAGCGCGGAGAAGGTGGCGACGCCGGCCGCGTTCGTCACGGCCGTGGTGACGCCCGTCAGGGTGGCGGCGGCGCATCCGGCCGACCCGAGCGTCATCGTGAGGCTGACGCCCGGCACCGGCGCGGACGCGGCGTCGCGGGCCTCGACCGAGACCACCGGCATCGCCTGGCCGCCGGTGGCGTCGGAGGGCTGCACGGTGAACGTCAGGGTCGCCGGCAGCGAAGCAACCAGGACGTCAAGGGAGAGGGCCTGCGCCGCAAGCTGTGTCCCGTCGGTGACGCGGACGGTGAAGGTGAAGGTCCCCGCGGTCGTCGCCGTTCCGACGAGTGCCCCGGCGGGGCTCAGGGAGACCCCCGGCGGCAGCGTCCCGACCGCCGACCACGTGAGCGGGCCAGAGCCGCCGGCCGCGGCCAGCGGGGCCGCGTAGGCACCCCCGACCGCGCCGTCGGGGAGCGTGGCGGTGGTGATGAGGAGCGGGGGCAGGCTCGGGGCGAGGACCTCGGCGAAGCGCGGCTGGGTGTCCCCGGCCGCGGCGTCCGCGGTGTTCACGCTCTTCGCGACCACGGACACCGAGAGGTCCCCGAGATTGAACTGGGACGGGTCGCCCGGCGTTGGGGCGTCGGGGTCGGGGAGCACCCGCAGGGTGGCGACCGCCACGTCGCCGGGGCCGAGGTAGAAGGAAGCTCCGCCGTCCGGGTCGAAGAGGCTGGCGGCGAGGTTCGGGGCGAGGTCGTTGACCAGGAGCTCCTGCTGCGCGGCCTCGGTCAGCTCGCAACCGTTCGCCACCGGCACGAAGTAGAGCCGGTAGATCATGAGCTGGTAGATCAGCCCGGACTGCTGGTTCGCGAGGTTGAGGTTGAAACTGTAGGCGGTCGTCGTGTTGCCGGTGTTCTGGGTCGCGAAGTTGGCCTCGGTGACCGAGCCGTCGGCGATCGCCGTGTTGAACACCGCGGGGTTGAAGACCGCCGGGTTCAGCACCGCAGGGTTGAAGACGGCGGGGTTGAACACCGCGGGGTTGAACACCGCCGGGTTGAAGACGGCGGGGTTGAAGACGGCCGGGTTGAACACCGCCGGGTTGAAGACCGCGGGATTGAACACCGCGGGGTTGAACACCGCCGGGTTGAGCACGGCGAGGCTCGTCACCGCGAGGTTGAAGACCGCCGGGTTGAATACCGCCGGGTTGAAGACGGCGGGGTTGAGGACGGCGGGGTTGAACACCGCCGGGTTGGTCAGGTCGTAGTTGATCACCGAGTCGTTGAACACGGCCGGGTTGAAGACGGCGGGGTTGAACACCGCCGGGTTGTACACCGCGGGGTTGTAGACCGCCGGGTTGTAGACCGCCGGGTTGTAGACCTCGCCGGCCAGGAGGGTGGGGTCCGCGGGTGGTGGGTTGGAAGCGTCGGGGTTGATCTGCACCGTGCTCTCGAGGCACGAGCTTGTGCCCGCGCAGGAGCCCAGCTCGCGCACCCGCACGTTGACGCTCGCCGCCGCGTCGCCCGAGCTCACGAAGACGGCCTGGCTGATGCTCGAGTAGGCCGGGATCGAGACCGGCGAGACGGCATCGACGACGGTGCCGAACTGCTCGAACGAGGCGCTGCCTCCCCCCGCCGGCTGGTTGAGGATGCGAAGCTCGAACTGCTTCGCCGCGTCGGTCGCGTTCTGGACGAAGACCACGAAGGCGCGCTGGAAGTCGGGCGAGAGGGGCCGGGCGTTCGACGGCACCGCCACGAACAGGCCGCTCGCCAGGCGCGAGGTGTAGATGTTCTGGTTGCGCATCTGGGTGCGGTCGGCCCCGCCGGTCACAGTCTCGCAGTTGGGCACCAGGGTCGAGCCGTCGAACAGGCTGATGTGGCTGTCCGTTCCCGGAGGGACGTAGTTCGACCAGTTGCCGTCGGGCGGCCCCACGACGTCCCGGTTGTCGGTCCACACGGCCTGGAACACGGGAGCGGTCGAGGGCGCGGTGTTGAAGCCCCAGGCGCCGTTGCCGCCGGGCACGAAACGGGGCGCGCCCGCGACGTCGTGGTAGTCGCCGAAGAACGGCTTGTGGCCGAGCTCGAACATCGGCAGGTTGGGCGGGTTGTACTGGAGCTGCAGGGCCGCCGCGTCGCCCGCCCCCGAGGCGGTCACGATGAACGGGTAGCGCGAGACCTGGTCGGATGACATGAGGACCGAGTAGTCGGTGAACAGGGGAACGTCGGCAGGGGCGGCGACCGCCGCGCGCACGTCCACAGTGTGGCGTGTCGGTCGGGTCGGATCCAGGAGGTCCACGACGAACCGCTCGAAGAGGTCGGAGAAGTCGGAGCGGTAGTCGTTGTAGACGAGCATGAGCTTGCCGGCGTTGAAGGTGAGGGAGGGGAAGAGCTGGTGGCCGGGCTTCGCGGGCTGGTCGATCACGCGCGGCGTGGTCCAAGTCGTGCCGCCCCTCGAGGTCGTGACCACGATCCGGGCGTCGCCGCCCACGGAACCACTGTTTGGCGTCGCGAGGCCTCGCGTGGCCCAGGCCAGGTAGGCCCGGCCGGTCTCGTCGACGGCCATGGTCGGGTAGGCGTTGGTGCGGAAAGAGTACTCGGACGTGCCCTGGTCGAAGGGCGAGACCGTCGCGACCTGGAGCGGGGCGCTGAAGCTCAGGCCGGCGTCGTCCGAGTGCGCGACCAGGATGGCGTCGGGGTAGGTCGTCGTCGCAGAAGTGCACGTGGGCGACCCGGAGAGGCCCTTGTTGAAGGCTTCGAGCTTGTCCTTGAGCGCGAGTCCAACCAGCTTCTGTGGCGACGGGGGCTTGCTCCCGAGCGGGTACCTTACGAGCCAGGCATCCGCGTCGGCGATGACCTGCCTGATCGCGTCACAGTTGGCGCCGGAGAGGACGTTCAGTTTGGCCGGGATGAGTTGCTGCGCGAGGATCCCGGGGGCGTCGCTGGGGGGATACGATTTCTGCAGGATGACAAGCGCCTGCGCCTTCGTGTAGCTCACCCCTCCGACGAGCAACGAGCCGACCGGCCAGGCGCTTGGCGTGATCTTCCAGAAGCTCTTCTCCTGCACGCAGTCGCCCGTGGCGCTGTGGAATTGGCGCCAGGACACGTAGACCCTGCCGGTACCGGGCGCGAGGGCGATCGTCGCACCCTGGCCCACCGTGCCGGTCAAGCTGAGCGGATAGGGATTGCTCCAGGTCGCGCCGCAGTCCGTCGAGCGGCTGAACATGATCAGGGTCCGGAGGGACGGGCCCTGCCCGGTGATCTGGGCCCAGGCCAGGTAGACGTTGCCGCAGGGGACGGTCTGGCTCACCGTGCCGCTGCCCTGGGGCACCTCGAGAGTGACGGTCTGGGCGCCTGCCCGCGGGATGTCCACCTCGAGCCACGGCTTGTCGATGAACGCCTCGCCGGCCCCGAACGAGTCCACGAGCACCGTGTCGACGTAACGGACGGGCTCGACCGTCTCGTTGTTGAGGTCCATGAAGCGCTGCACGAACACGCCACTGCGGAGCAGGCTGCGATCGAAGACGATGCCGCTGTAGTAGAAGAGGCCGTGCGTGCCGGCGCGCACGACAGGGTCGGCGGCGGCCTCGTACCCGTACGGGGGGGAGGCGCTGCCCTGCTCCTGTGGGTAGCCGCGCACCAGTGTGCTCGTCCAGCTCCCGCCGCCGTTTGCGGACCTGAAGACGCCGAGCCAGGCGTCGCCGGTCTCCTTGCCCTCGGGCAGGCCTGGGAGATCCACCGTCCGGTAGTCGTTGGCCCCCGCCAGGAGGTGCAGCGGGTTGCGGGTCGAGACGGCGATCGACGGCTCGTTCTGGCGTTGCAGGAACGGGTCGCCATCCGGCCAGGTGGTGCCGGAGACCATGTTGACGTTGGGACCGACCCAGATCCGCTTCGTCTGGCCCGCGGTGGGATTCGCGGCGAGCGCGAGGAGCGCCGCCAGAGAAGCGCGGCACGCTGATCCGAACGGGACCCGATGCTTCATTGGAGTGCTCCAATCACGTCTGCGCGGGCCGATCGACCCTTTCCGCGGGCAGGGCGCCGGTCGCTCCGGCTCCCAGGCTGCGGCGCGCCACATGGACGAGGGGGCGCTCCGGGGTCGGCCTCTGCGTTGATGTTGAGGGGTGTTGCGTACGTTGCGTCAGCACTTTTGGGCTGCTTCGGCGCGGAGCGGATCGCGGCGCGCTTGAGGTCCCGCCTCCCGGCAGGGCCCAGTCGAGCGAGCGGGCTATGCGAGGGCTTCGGGCCGCCGCGCATGACGCTCTTCGTGTGGGCTGTCGTGATCGCACTGGGGACCGGCGGGGCGTTCTCGACGGCTGCGCCGACCGGGAGCGGGTCCCGATCATCACGATCGCGAGGTGTTCCCGCTTCGAACAGTCCGGTGACCAGGACGTGAACGCCCAGGCGTGTCCCGATGCCGCGGACGTCCAGGGTGTCGGAGCGGTCGACGACACTGTCTCCGCGGGCCCCCAACTCGTGTCCGCGGAAGCGATGGGGTCCGAGGCGAGCGAAGTTGGTGGGGTCGCGACAGCGGTCTCGCGGTCGAGCCCGAGACCACGGGCGCGGCGAACTTCGGTTGCCCCGCCACCGCCAAGGAGGCCGGAACTCTCGTACGGGACCACACGGTCCCCCGTCGAGAAAGCCACCTGCTTGATCCTCTTGCGTCAAATGTCGGTCCCGGGATGAAATTCTGCAAACTCGATGGTCTACAGGAGTATCCGAGGGGGCAACCGAGACTGCCGGAGAGGCTCCGCGCTCCCGTGTGGCCGACCAGGCCCTGCCTCAGAACCCGCTGCTCCGCGCAACGCGGGAAGCCTGACCTGCCCGGGGTCACGTGCGGTCGGTCCCGCATTGGTCGTCTTGCCTGCAGTTCGAGCCGCGTGTGATAGTCTTATGACAAGTTCGGTTTTGCGAAGGCACGAGCTGGAATCAACCGCACCCTGGCCGGCAGGCGGGAAGGCGCGGTTGTTGCTTTACTCCCGCGCCGGGTCTCCCCGGGGAGACGCTCGGGGGAAGAGCTGTCGACGGGGCGAACACTGCCAGGCCGGCCGGCGCACGCCGGGGGGGTGAGTCGCAATGGTGGATGAACGCACGTTTCCGAAGGCGCTCGCGAGCCTCGACGGGATCTTCGCCCATCTCGAGAGCTTCTACCGGTCCGAGCTCATCGATGCCAGGACGTCGCTGTCGCTGAGCCTCGTGGTCGAGGAGATCTTCACGAACCTGGTGAGGTACAACACGGTCAGTAGGAACCCGATCGTCCTGCGGATCGAGCGGGAGGGCGACCAGGTGCGCCTCGAGCTGGTCGACCACGACGTGGACCGGTTCGACCCGTCGACGCTGCCGGAAGTGAACGTGGATGCGCCGATGGCGGAGCGCAAGCCGGGCGGCCTGGGCCTGCACCTGGTGCGGGCGATCGTCGACCACATCTCCTTCGAGTACGAGAACCGCGTGATGCGGATCGCCGTCGTCAAGAACCTGGAGCGCGGCCATGTTTGAGATGACGCGCGGCGACGACGGCACGATCCGGCTTCGGGGCAGGCTCGACGCGGCGCAGGTGGAGCTGCATACGACGGAGTTCGAGCGGATCGCGAGCTCGTGCGTCCTCGACTTCGCCGAGCTCGAGTACATCTCGAGCGCGGGCCTGGGCCTCCTCTTCGCCACGCACCGGCGGCTCACGGATGCCGGCGGTGGGCTGACGATCGTCAACCTCAGGCCGTACATCCGTGAGCTCTTCGGAATCGCCGGGTTCGACCGCATCTTCGCCATCGACTGACCGATCGAGGTCGGTCCGCCGGGAGAGATCGTGAAAGCGCCGGACAGACGGCTTGAAGCCGGTCGGCAGGCCTTCGGGACGCTCCGTGACTCTGGGTCGGGGGCGGAGCGGCATGTCCGCGACCAACTTTCGGACGCCGCCCCGGTACTTAGGGTGAAGGACCCGGATGCCATGCTCGTTCGCGCCTGTCTCGCCGGAGATTCCACAGCCTACGAGGTGCTCGTGCACCGGTACTCCGGCCCGCTCTTCAACGCCGCCTACCGCATCACCCAGCGCCGCGAGGACGCCATCGACGCCGCCCAGAGCGCGTTCGTGAAGGCCTACGAGCGTCTTCGGACCTTCGACTTCTCGCACCGCTTCTTCAGTTGGATCTACCGCATCGCGATCAACGAGGCGCTCGACATGGTCGGCCGGCGGCGCCGCGAGGCGGAGCTCGACGACAGCGTCCCGGTGCCGACCTTCGACCCGGTGGCCGAGGAGTCCGAGCAGGAGCGGGCGCAGTTGCTGCAGCGGGCGCTGCTGCACCTCAAGCCGGAGCAACCGGCGATCATCGTCCTCAAGCACATCCGCGGGTTGTCGTACGCCGAGATCGCGGAGATCCTCGAGCTCCCCGAGAAGAAGGTCAAGTCCCGCCTGTTCGAGGCGCGGGAACGACTCCGCCTCGTCATGCGGGAGCGGGGATGGTTGCCATGACCCGCCGCGAGATCGATCGCCTGTTGTGGGACCTCGTCGACGGCTCGATCTCCGCCGCGGACCGCGCCCGGGTCGAAGCCCGGCTCGCAGGCGACGCGGCGGCCCGCGAGCAGCTTGCCGAGATCCGCTCGCTCTCGGAGCGGCTCGCGTCGGTCGAGGAGCTGCCGGTGCCCGAAGCGCTGCCGGCCGGGGTCGAGCGGGCGCTGGCAGGGCGGCCGGCGCCCCCGCGGAGCTCGCGAGTTTGGGCGCCGTGGCTCGACGAGCTGTTCACGCCGCGCTGGCGGGTGCGGCTGGCGTGGTCGGCCGTGGGCCTCGCCGTCGGAGTCGCGTGCGGGGTCCTGCTCCTGTCGGACATCGGGCTGCAGGGCGACGAGGACGTCGCGCGCTTCTACGGATCGGTGGGCCAGGCCTCGAGTCGCGACCAGGCTGGCCTGGCGCTGGAGCTGAGCGACCGCGCCGGCCGGCTGACGCTCCGCCGCGACGGCCAGGCGCTCCTGCTCGACCTGGAGGTGACCGGGCGCAGCCCGGCGCCGGTCGTCCTGGAGATCGAAGGCAGCGGCCTCGCCGTCGAGGGCCTGCTCGCGGGAGGGCGGGCCTCGGTCGAGGTGGATCGCGGCGCCTCCCGGATCGCGATGGCCGTCGAGCCCGCCAGCCGCAGCGAGCTGCGGGTGACGGCCTCAGGCGACCAGGCAACGGTGACCCTCCGCGTGACTGCCGGGGAGGGGAGACTGCTGGAGCGCACTCTTCGCCTTGACGAGATCCCGCCGCGCTGAGGCCCTCCAACTTTTCGGCGGCGCGGCGGTAGTTGAGGTAGGAGTTCAACCAGAGGTACAGAAGGGTACTCGCCCCGAAGGGAGGCAAAGGTCATGACCAGTGAGAACAAGACATGGGTTGCAGGCCTCGTCGGCGTGGCGGTCGGTGCCACACTCGCGGTGCTGATCGTCCTCGTCAGCCAGCCGTCGGCCTCGCGCGATCAGGCCACCGGGGCGATCGGCGCCGCCGAGCGCTACCGCTCCGAGCAGATCAAGCCGGGAGACACCGGGATTAGCGGCGCTGCAGGTCCTTCGAGCCCGACGGGCACGGCCGCGGTGGCGGAGATGCTCGGCAGGGCCGCTGCCGATCGGCAGGCCTGGGCGCTGGAGAGAGCGGCGCTCGAGCTGAAGGATTCCTGGTGGAACAGCGCCAGCCCGGCGGAGAGGATGGACCACTTCCTCCGTGTCTCCCCCGAGACGCAGCGGATGATCGTCGACCGGGTTGACAACAAGAGCGAGCGCGCGGCTCTCGAGCGGGTGATGGCCGACCGCGCCGCGCAGGACCGGGTCGCGGCGGAGGCGCTCGGAAAGATGTCCGCCGAGGTGTGGAACAAGGCGGCGCTCGAGCTGAAGGATTCCTGGTGGAACAGTGCGAGCCCGGCGGAGAGGATGAGCCACTTCCTCCGTGTCTCCCCCGAGACGCAGCGGATGATCGCGGACCGGGTGGACAACAAGGCCGAGCGCATGGCTCTCGAGCGGGTGATGGCCGACCGCGCCGCGCAGGACCGGGTCGCGGCGGAGGCGCTCGGAAAGGTGTCGGCCGAGGTGTGGAACAAGGCGGCGCTCGAGCTGAAGGATTCCTGGTGGAACAACGCGAGCCCGGCGGAGCGGATGCACGCCTTCCTGCGCGCCGCCCCTGAGACGCAGCGGATGGTCGTGGACCGCATCGACAACAAGGCCGAGCGCGCGGTCTTCGACCGACTCGCGGCGCAGCGGATCGCCCACGATCGGATCGCGGCCGAGGTCGGCAAGGTCTCCGCCGAGGTCGGCCGGATCTCTGCCGCGACATGGGGGAGCGCAGCGCTCGAGCTGAAGAGCGCGTGGTTGGGCAACGCGAGCCCGGCGGAGAGGATGAACCAGTTCCTGCGCGCCAGCTCCGAGACGCAGCGGATGGTCGTGGACCGGGTGGACAGCAAGGCCGAGCGAGCGGCGTTCGACCGGGTGATGGCCGACCGCATGGCGCAGGACCGCGCCGCGGCCGAGTTGGCCAAGTTCTCGGCGGAGTCGTGGAACAAGGCGGCGCTCGAGCTGAAGGACGCCTGGTGGGGCAACGCGAGCCCGGCGGAGAGGGTGAACGAGTTCCTGCGCGCCAACTCCGAGACGCAGCGGATGGTCGTGGACCGGATGGACAGCAACCAGCGCGCTGCCTTCGATCGGATGATGGTGGACCGGGCCGCACAGGACCGGATGTCCAACCAGCGGGCGGCCCAGGACTGACCCGCGAACGCAGCACCTGCTGCTGACCCAGTCGCACGGGCGCCACGGGAGACCGTGGCGCACCGGCGCGGGTGGGAGAGCCGGGGAGGACGGTCATGAGGCGATCCGGGGTCGTGGCCGCTGTCGTCGTCCTTTGGGGAGCGACCTGGGCCGGAGCCCAGGGGCTCGAGTTCAAGCAGTACGAGACCGCCGACATGTGCATCGTCTACATGGACGAGGCACAGGCGTACGTCCTGCCTCACATGGCGCGCTGCTTCCACAACTCGCTCGCCTTCTACCGGACGCGGCTCGGCTTCGAGCCGAGCGAGCGCGTCACGATCCTCATGCAGGACTTCGACGACTACGGCTACGCCGGCGCCTCGGCGATGCCGCTCAACTACCTGACGCTCGGCATCGAGCCGTTCGAGTACGTCTACGAGACCTCGCCGACCAACGAGCGCATCAACTGGGTGATGAGCCACGAGCTTCTCCATATCGTCGCCTCCGACCAGGCGGCCGGGCGGGACCGCGCCGCCCGCCGCTTCTTCGGCGGCAAGGTCGGGGCGATCGGCGAGCAGCCGCTGTCGATGATCTACAGCTACCTGACGACGCCGCGCATGTACGCCCCGCGCTGGTACCACGAGGGGCTGGCGGTGTTCATGGAGACGTGGATGTCGGGAGGCTACGGCCGGGCGCTCGGAGGCTACGACGAGATGGTGTTCCGCACCATGGTCGCCGAGGGGGCGCCGTTCTGGGACACCGTCGGCCTCGAGTCGGAGGGCAAGGCGGTCGACTTCCAGACCGGGCAGCTCTCGTACCTCTACGGCACGCGGTTCGTCAGCTACCTGGCGAACCGCTACGGTCCGGAGAAGCTGCTCGACTGGATGCTGCGCGAGGAGGGGACGGCGCCGTCGTACCGGGCCCGGGTCCGCGAGGTCTACGGGGACGACCTCGACGACGAGTGGCGGCGCTGGATCGAGTTCGAGAGGGAGTGGCAGCGAAGCAACATCGCTGGGGTCGAGGCCTACCCGATGACGCCGTTCCGCCCTTTGTCCGACCGGCCGCTCGGGTCGGCGTCGCGGGCGTTCTGGGATGCGGACAGCCGCACGCTCTTCACCGCCGTCAACTACCCGGGGGAGTTCGCCCACATCGTGGCGATCGACGTCGACACCTGGACGCTGCGCAAGATCGCGGAGATCCCGACCCCGGCGATGTACTACGTCGCCTCGCTCGCCTGGGATCCCGAGGGCAGGACGATCTTCTTCACGACGCACAACGCCCGCCAGTGGCGCGACCTCAACGCGGTGAACGTCGACACCGGCCAGGTGCGGAAGCTGGTCGACCACCCGCGCATCGGCGACCTCGCGTTCGACCGGGCCGACCGGTCGCTGTGGGGGGTGCGGCACCACAACGGCCTGTCGATCCTTGTCCGCATCGCCCCCCCCTACGACTCTTGGGGGGCGATCTCCGAGGTCATGGTCCTGCCCTACGGCCGCGACCTCTTCGACATCGACATCTCCCCGGACGGGCAGTACCTGACCGGCTCGATCATCGAGGTGACCGGGCAGCAGCAGCTCGTCCGCGTGAAGATCGCGGACCTCCTCGCCGGCACGAGCCCGTTCGAGGTGCTCCACGAGTTCGCGAACAACTCGCCGGCCAACTTCGTCCACTCCGATGACGGCCGTTTCCTCTACGGCACCTCGTACTACACGGGCGTCTCCAACGTCTTCCGCTACGACTTCGAGTCGAAGCAGATGGACGCGATCACCAACGACGTGAACGGCTTCTTCCGCCCGGTCCCGGTCTCGGCCGACGAGCTGATCGCGTTCCACTACACCTCGAAGGGGTTCGTTCCGGTGTCGCTGACGGTTTCGAAGGTCGAGGACATCAACCCGATCAGGTTCCTCGGCCAGGCGATCGTCGAGGCCCACCCGGTCGTCAAGGAATGGAAGCTCCCGTCGCCCGCCACGATCGACCTCGAGCCGCTCAGACCGAAGATCAGCCCTTACCGCCCGGTGGCCGAGCTCGAGTCGACCTCGTGGTACCCGGTGCTCGAGCGGTACCGTGGGACCACGGCGGTCGGCGCCCGGCTGAACTACATGGACCCGGTGGGGTTCGCCAGCCTCGACCTCACGGCCTCCGCCTCGGTCGACGGCGACCTCCCGGACAGCGAGCGGGTGCACCTCGCCGCCCGCTTCAAGAGCCCACCGTGGGAGGTGTTCGGGTTCCTCAACCGGGCCGACTTCTACGACTTCTTCGGCCCGACGGAGGTCGCCCGCAAGGGCTACGCGCTCGGGGTGGCGTACGGCGGGAACCTCAAGTACGACCTGCCGGAGCGCCTCGACTACTCGCTGCGCGCCGTCCGCTACGGCAACCTCGACACCCTGCCCGAGTACCAGAACGTCCCGACCGCGGTCGCGGACTACACCTCGCTCTCCGCGCGGCTCGACTACCGGGCGCACCGCAGGACGATCGGCGGCCAGGAGCCGGAGAAGGGGCTCGAGTGGTCGCTCGACGCGATCGACAAGATTGTCGGCTCCGAACACTACCCGCGGGCGTGGGGGAGCCTGGCGTTCGGGATCCCGCTGGCCTGGGACCACTCGTCGCTCTGGCCGCAGCTCTCGGCCGGGGCCGCGGACGGGGACAAGGACGACCCCCTCGCGAACTTCTACTTCGGAGGGTTCGGCAACAACTGGGTGGACCACGGCGACGTGCGGCGGTATCGCGACCACTACGCCTTCCCGGGGGTGGAGCTCGACGAGCTGTCCGGCACGAGCTTCGGCCGGGCGCTCCTCGAGTGGCGGCTGCCCCCGGTGCGGTTCCGGCGACTCGGGGTCCCGAACCTGTACTGCACCTGGGCGAGCGCAGCGCTCTTCTCGAGCGCCCTGGAGACCGACCTCGGCGGCGATTCCGGCGCGACGAGCTGGAACGTCGGCGGGCAGGTGGACTTCAAGATCGTGCTCTTCACGAACCTGTCGGCCACCTTCTCCGTCGGCTACGCGCGGGCCTGGGGAGACGGTCGCGACCCGTCGGACGAGTACCTGATCTCGCTGAAGATCATGTAGTCTCGTGGGCGTGACGATCCGGGTCGTGCTGAGCCTCGCCCTCGGCCTGCTGCCGGTCCTGGTCTTCCTGCTCATTCTCGTGCTCCTCGACAGCTACAAGCTGGTGCCGGCCCGCCGGGTGGTGCGGCAGCTCGTGCTGGGCGCCCTGGTCGCGGTGGCGAGCCTGTTTCTCGACGGGGTCGTCCAGCACCTGCTCGACCTGGACACGGCGGCGCGGGCGCGCTACGTCGCCCCGCTCGTCGAGGAGCTGCTCAAGGGCTCGGCGGTGATCGCCCTGCTCGTGGCTCGCCGCTTCGGCTTCCTGGTCGACGCGGCGATTGCCGGGTTCGCCGTCGGGGCCGGCTTTGCCGCCGCCGAGAACCTGCGCTACTTCGCGGTCCTCGGCGACACGTCGCTGGTGCTGTGGACGATCCGCGGTTTCGGAACCGCGGTCATGCACGGGAGCGTCACGGCGATCATGGCGGTGGTCGCCAAGCAGCTCTCCGACCGGCGCGGCGGCCCCGGACCCGCGTCGATCGCCCCGGGTTGGGCGCTCGCGATCGTCCTGCACTCGGTGTTCAACCACTTCTTCCTGTCGCCCAACGCGACCACCGCCCTCCTGCTCGTCCTGTTGCCGTGCTTCTTCGCGCTGGTCTTCCGGGTCAGCGAGGCGCGCACCCGCGAGTGGCTGGGCACGGGCTTCGACACCGACCAGGAGCTGCTCGCGCTGATCACCGCCGGGCGCGTCTCCGACAGCCGTGTCGGTCACTACCTCGAGGAGCTCAAGCAGAGGTTCGCCGGCACCGTGGTCGCCGACATGCTGTGCCTGCTGCGGCTGCGCCTCGAGCTGTCGATCCGGGCCAAGGGGATCCTCATCATGCGCAAGGCCGGCTTCAAGGTGGGAGCCGATCAGGAGTTCAACGAGCGTCTCGCCGAGGTCCGGTTCCTCGAGAGTACGCTCGGCGCGACCGCGCTCCGCGCCGTCGCGCCGATCCTCAACATCAGCGACCGCGAGCTCTGGCAGGTCCAGCTTCTCGGGACCGGCTGAGCGGTCGCTCGCGGCGCTCACGAGCGGGGACCTGACGAGATGAGCCGGGCCGGATCAGCGAGCGTAGGCGGGGGCGTTGGACTTGCGGCCGAGCTCGCCGCCGACGACGAGCGGGTTCCAGCGGCGCATGCAGTCCGGACACACCAGGCGCTGGCTGGACAGGGTGTTGTCGGATACGTCGCCCTCGCGGAAGACGCCGGTGGCCGGGCGCAGGCAGACGTCGCAGGTGCCCGACTGGTCCTTCTCGAAACGCCACACTGGACCGCTCATGTGTGCCCCCCAGACCCCCGGTCGAGAGTCAAGCGTTGAGAGCCAAGACCGGAGGGAACGCAAGGAACGGCGCGGAGCGAATGCGACATCGCCCCGCGCCGCTCTCGGATCTTAGAACGGGATGTCCTCTTCGCCGTCCGGCGGGAAGTCCGGCGGCTCGGCCGGCCCGCCTTCCGGGACACCGCCGCCCGCACCGCCCGCGCCGCCCGGCTTCGGTCCGAGGAGCTGGATGACGCCGGCCCTCACCTCGGTGAAGTAGCGGCGGTTGCCCTTTTCGTCGTCGTAGGTCCGGGTGCGCAGCGTGCCCTCGATGTAGACCTGGCGGCCCTTGGACAGGTAGGTGCCGCAGAACTCGGCGAGCTTGCCCCAGGCCACGATGTTGTGCCACTCCGTGTGCTCCTGGCGCTGCCCGGCCTTGTCCTTCCACACCTCGTTGGTCGCCACCGAGAACTTCGCCACCGCGGCCCCGCCAGGGGTGTGGCGCAGCTCGACGTCGCGACCCAGGTTGCCGACGAGAATCACCTTGTTGATGCTCATCTTCGCCCTCCCGGCGTGGACGGTTGACGAGAGTAGCACACGCGTAGAGCCGCGGCGAACCTCGGCGGGGCAGCGCGTGGTAACGTTCCGGCGATGTCCACCCGCAGGCGATTGCTCGCCGCCACCGGCGGCATGGCCGTGATCACCCTGGTGGGTCGTGTCGCCGGCCTGGTGCGGGACAAAACCGTCGCCGTGCTGCTCGGCGCCGGGATGGTCAGCGACGCGTTCTATACGGCCTTTCGGATCCCCAACATGTTCCGCCAGCTCCTGGCCGAGGGCGCCCTGCACGCCGCCTTCATCCCGACCCTGACGGAGCTCAGGGCCGAGGGCGACGAGCGGCGCACCCGCGCCTTCGTCTCCGCCATGACGTCGTTGCTCCTGCTCGCCCTGCCGGTGATCGTGGTCGCCGGGATCGTGGCGGCGCCGTGGCTCGTCAACCTGTTCGCCGCCCGCTTCGCCGCGACCCCGGGGACGCTCGAGCTGACGGTCTGGCTGACCCGCCTGATGTTCCCGTACCTCGGCCTGATCTCGCTGGCGGCCCTGGCGCAGGGCGTCCTCAACGCGTCGGGCCGGTTCCTCCTTCCGGCGTCGACCCCGATCGCCCTCGGCCTGTGCATCGCCGGCGGCACCGTCGCGGCGGTGCTGGTCTTCGGCGGGCGCCCCGAGTGGATGGCGATCGGCGCGCTGGTCGGGGGCTTCCTGCAGTTCGCCATGCAGTGGGTCGGCTGCGTGCGGGTCGGTCTCCCGCTCCTGCCCGGCCGCGGCGCCTTCAGCGACCCGCTGGTGCGGCGGGTCCTGTCGCTGATGGCGCCGACCGTGACGACCCTCGGCATCTACCCCCTGACGATCCTGCTGTCGACCCGGTTCGCGGCGAGCGTCGGCGAAGGCGCCGTCACCTGCATCTACAACGCGTCGCGCGCCAACGAGCTGGTCTACGGGGTCGTCATCGTCCAGCTCACCACGGCGGTGCTGCCGATGCTGGCGGCCGAGCGGCTGGCGAGCGAGCAGGCGGCCCGCGGCACGCTCGGCTTCGCGGTGCGGCTCCTTTCGGCGGTCGCGCTGCCGAGCACGGTGTTCGCGGCGGTCCTGGCTACGCCGGTGGTCGGCGTGCTTTTCGGGGGCGGGAGATACACGCCCGTGGCGGTCGAAACGGCCGGTGCGGCACTCGTGATGTACGCGCTGGGGATGCCGTTCCTCGGGCTGTCGAAGCTGCTCGCGAGTGCGTCGTTCGCCTGGAAGGACACGCGCTCGCCGGTGCTCGCCTCGGTGGTCAACCTCGCGGTGTTCTTCGTCCTGGGCGTGGTGCTCACCGGTCCGTTCGGCGTCGGTGGCGTCGCGGCAGCGACCTCCGGCGGCCAGGTTGCCAACGCGGCCGTCCTGCTCTGGCTCGACGGGAAGCACCGGCGCCTGCCTTCAGCGCGGGACGTGCTCCCGGCAGTCGCCCGCCACGCCGTCGCCGCCGTCGCCCTGGGCGTGGCCGTCTTCCTCGCCCAGCGCGCGTTCCCGGTGCCGCTCGTCACCAGCGTCCGATCGATCGCGCAGCTCGTCGCCGTCGCGCTGCTCGGCGGCCTCGTCTACCTCGGCGCTCTCGCCGCGTTGCGGGCGCCGGAGCTGCGCGAGGCGAAGGACCTGCTGCTCAGGCGCAGGGTCGCATGAGGATCGTGGCGCAGCGGGTGAGCCGCGCCGAGGTGCGCGTCGACGGCCGCCCGGTCGGGACGATCGGCTGCGGGCTGCTGCTGCTCGTCGCGGTCGAGCGCGGCGACGGGCAAGACCAGGCCGAGCGGGCCGCGCACCGCTTCGCGACGCTGCGGACGTTCGAGGACGAGCAGGGCAAGCTGAACCGCGGGCTCGACGAGGTCGGCGGCGAGGTGCTGGCGGTCTCGCAGTTCACCGTGGCCGGCTCGATCCAGAAGGGGCGCCGCCCGGACTTCTTCGCCGCGGCCCCGCCGGAGGAGGCCGAGCCGCTCTTCGATGCGTTCGTCGGGGAGCTCCGCCGAGCCGGGGTGCGGGTGGCGACCGGCGTGTTTCGCGCCCAGATGGAGATTGAGTTGGTCAACGACGGCCCGGTGACGTACGTCTGGGAGGACCGGCCGGCCCCGCCGCCCACCCAGGCTTGAGACCTGGGGCTTGGGGCTTGAGCTCCACCGCCCTCCCGCCCCGTCTTGGGACCTGGGGCTTGAGGCCTGGGAATACGGTAAAGGACGCGGTGCCGCCTTCTTGGAGGGTGCCTCAAGCCTCAAGCCTCATGCCCGCCTCTACGGCACGATGGTGATCGGCTCCGGGGTGAAGCAGAGCAGGAAGATCACGATGCAGAGCCAGGCGAGGAGGCGTCGGCGCGGGTCGAGCGGGGCGTCCTCGTCGGGAAGCCGCGGGTGACGCACCCCCATGGCCAGGGCGATCACGGCCCACAGCCACCAGCCTGTCCAGACGAAGCCCAGCGCGATGAGGACGAGAAGCAGCGGCCACGCCCAGCGGCGCTGCCGGCGTCCAAACATCGCGTAGGTGACGTGGCCTCCGTCGAGCTGGCCGAACGGCAGCAGGTTCAGGGCGGTCGCGAAGAGCCCGAACCATGCCGCGAAGCCGGTGGGGTGGAGCAGGAGGTCGGATCCCGCACGCAGCTCCGGGTGCAGGAGGCGCCCGACAGCCTTGAACAGGAGGGGTTCGCCGAAGACCCACATCCCCGACAGCGGCAGCTCACTGACCGGTTGGGACAGGGCGATCCCGAGCACGAGGACAGGCAGCGCGACCACGATGCCGGCGAGCGGCCCTGCGGCGCCGACGTCGAAGAGCTCTCGCTTGTTGGCCAGTGGAGTCCTGATCTTGATGAAGGCGCCGAGGGTCCCGATCCCCAGCGGGATCGGAAGAAAGTAGGGGAGGGAGGCGTCGAGCCGGTGCCTGCGGCAGGCGATGTAGTGGCCCATCTCGTGGGCGAGCAGGATCGACAGGAGAGGAATGGAGAAGGCAATGCCCGACGCCCACATCTTCGGCATGGCCAGCGCCCGACGCAGCGCAGCCAGCGAGGTCAGCTCCGGAATCGCGACATTGGAGAGCCCCACCACGAGCGTGGTCGTGACGAACGTGAGCAGGAACAGGAGGACGTGGAGCCAGACGTGGCGCGGCGGCGGGGGCTGACGGCGAACGACCCCGACGGGAACGCCGTCGGGGCCGATGATCTCAACCTCGAACTGGGGTTCCGACACCTAGTCGATGACCCGGAGCGCCTTGCCCGGCTTGAAGCGGATCGTCTTGCCCGGTGGGATGGCGACCTCGACGCCGGTCTTGGGGTTGCGGCCGATCCCGCGCTTGCGGTTCTTGACGATGAAGACGCCGAAGCCGCGCAGCTCGATGCGTTCTCCGTGAGACAGCGCATCGCGCATGGCGTCGAAGATGGTGTTCACCGCATCGCCCGCTTTGGCCTGCGGCAGGTCGACCGCCTCCATCACCTTGCGCACCAGATCGGCCTTGATCATCGCTCCAACCCTCCTCGTACCGAGCGCGTCACCCTAATCCGCTCCCGGCCCTTCTGTCAAGCGTGTGCCGGCCCGTATCTTCTGACGCAGCACGAGAACCTCGAGCGTGAGGCCGAGAAGCCGGGCGACCTCACGAACCGAGGTCATCGGCAGGTCGCCGGCCGGGCCGTCGAGGGCATCCACCCAGACGAACGCCGCCACCTTCCCGCGCACCCGCACCGGCACGACCGCGGCCTCGCGCGGCGGCGGCGGGCCGAGCGCTGCGAGCAGCGCCGCGTGGCCGTTCCCCCCGCCGAGGGGGCCGACGTGGAACTCGGCGCCCCGGGTGAGGTTGAGGAAGAGCGACGGCTGGTCGAGGGAAAGGACCAGGTCGTGGAGGTCGTCCTCGTCGACCGCCGGCCCCGCGGCCGCCCATCCGACCACGCGGTTCTGCTGGAACGAGAACAGGGCCGCACGCGGCGCGACGGTGTGCAGGTAGGAAATGACGAGCGCCGCGGCCCGGTCCCGATGCCCGACGTTGGCGAGCGCCTCGGCGAGCTCCTCGGTGCCTCCGCCGGCCGTCCGGAGGGGTTGCACGCCGAGCGCGGCCAGGTCTGGGAATGAGGCGGCGACGACGGCCGGTCCCTCGAGGTGGCGCGGCTCCATCGTCCGGAAGATCTCGGGAAGTGCCGACTCCATCCGCCAGAACTGGCGCCACTCACGGACGGCGGTGCGGGCCGGCGGGAGCGGCGCGCCCTCGGTGGCGGCGACGGGGATCGCCAGGGCGGCGGACAACGCTGCCTCGGTGGCGACGTGTGGTCGCACGACCGAACGGGTGATGCTGGCGATCTCGTCGATGAGCATGACGTCGCTCGGGTTGCTCATCGCCACGTCGAGGTGCCGCCCCTGGCGACCGAAGGCGACCACCATGTGCCGGCGGGCGAGGGACGGCGGGATGGCCGCGCGCACCTCGGCCGGGGCAGTGGCCAGGTCGAGCGCCGACGCGGTCGGGCAGCCGGTCTGCTCGGAGAGCGCCTCGAGCAGCGTCTGGTCGTTGACGAAGCCCAGGCGGACGAGCCAGGTGCCGAGCCGCCCGCCGTTGCGGCGGCAGGCCTCGAGTGCACTGCGCAGGCCGTCCGCGGAGACGGCCCCCTTCGCGATCAGGATCTCGCCGAGTCGGTCCACGTCGTTACTGCTCCAATCCAAGAAGTATAGCGCTGCAGCGGGCTTCGCATGCGAGCTGCGCTAGCCGACCGCCGGCTCGTCGCCCGCCGGTGCAGTGGGGAGGAACATCACCAGGGCGTCCTCGCCGTCCGAGTAGTAGCGGGGGCGCCGGCCGAGGACGTGGAAGCCGAGGTAGCGATAGAGCATGAACGCCCGCCGGTTCGAGGGCCGGACCTCGAGGATCAGGCCCCGGCCCTTTGACCGTTCCGCCTCCGCGCGGGCCTCCTCGATCAGTGTCGTGGCTAGGCCACGCCCCTGGTAGATCGGGTGGCTCGCGACCTTGAGGACGTGCAGCTCGTCGACCTGCCAGCAGGCGAACAGGTACGCGGCCAGCGCGCCGTCGGTGTCGTCGATGACCCTCTGAAAACGCAGTGGCTGGCCGACCTCCTGCAGGTAGAGGTGCCTGGGCCAGGGGTCGGGGAAGACCTGCGCCTCCAGGGCGGCCACGGCCACGATGTCCTCGGTGACCGCCGGCCGGGACAGGAACCCCTGCGGGAGAGCCGCCATCGTCACGCTCCTCCGAGCGCAGCGACCGCCCCCGGCTCCTCGGCGTAGAGCGGGACGGCCGGCCAGGAGCCGTCGAGCGCGGCCGAACGGGCGAAGGCGAGGAGCGCCTCGGCGGTCGAGCCGGTCGTCGCAGCGAGCGGCGTGCCGGGAGGGAAGTGCAGGCCTGCCGGTCCGACGACGGGCCACGCCGAGTCCGCCAGGGCGGCGAGGGGACGAATCTCGATCGGGCCCCGCGGCTCCGGCAGGCCGGCCGAGCGGCCGAACCGCTGCGCGTAGACGAGCCCGCGCCGGGCAGGTTGGACGGCGACGCAGTGGCCGTCGGTGCGCAACGCCTGGACGAGCAGCGAGGGGATGCCGTAGCAGTCGATCTGCAAGGCGGTCGCGAGCCCCTGCGCGGTGGCCAGCGCGACGCGGATGCCGGTGAACGACCCGGGTCCCCGGGTGGCCACGACGGCGCCGAGCTCGCGGGCCTCGAGCCCGGACGCGCGGAACAGCAGGTCGACGGCGGCCATCACGAGCTCGCTCCGCGGCGTCCGTCCGGCGAGGGACACGCCGCCGGGCGGCTCGGCGTCGCCGAGGTCGAGCGCGACCTCCAGGCGGGGGCCGCAACCGGCAAGCGCAAGAACGGGTCGCACAGCGGGAGTTTCGGACGTGTGCAGCGGATCGTCAAGCGGGAGACCCCGGTTCGGGGATGCGCGGGTCGGGCCCGCGATCTCGGCAAACCCTGGACAGTCCTGACGGTCGCCTGACGTGAGGACCTCAAAGTGTCTCGGGAATGACGGGTGATCGTGCCGGGCTTGCCTCGGTTGCGTGGATACAGTACGATCGGGCACGCCGAGCTGGAGGACAGCATGGTTTTGCTCTCGGTCGAGTCGGAAAACGGCGCCGTTCTTACCTATCGGCTGACGAAGCTGCAGATTACTGTGGGCTCGTCGAGCAGGAACGACGTCGTCGTGCGGTCTCCGGGTGTCGCCGAACGGCACCTCGTGATCCATCGCAACAACGACGTGTTCACCTTCGTGACGACCGACCGCCAGACCGTGGTCCTGAACGGGGAGCGGCGTTCGCGCGGTGTGCTGAACCCGGGCGACAAGCTGAGGCTGGGAGCCATGACGCTGATCTTCCGCGGCCGCGACGGCACGGAGTCCGTCCTGGTCGCGGAGGCTGCCGCGGCCGCGCAGCCGCCGGCAGCACCCGGGGCGGGCCCGGCCGGGGTCGAGCAGGTCACCTTCCGCAGCGACCCGGCCGGCTTCTCGGAGAGCCGGACGCGGATCCACGAGCTGTTCCTCAAGGCGCGCGCCGACAGGTTGCAGCAGCTCGTGGGGCTTCTCCGCGAGGCGCTGCCGGAGGCCGAGGTCGCCGTGGTGGTCCCCGGCGAGACGGACTCCTCCGTCGTGCTGGCGTCGGTCTGGGGCGGAGACCTGCCGCGACTCACGCGCCGCGTGCTCAACGAGCTCGCGACGCCGGGCCGCTACGCAGTGCTCAACGTCGGGGGCGCTGCGGTGGCCGTGCTGCCGGTCATCGACCCGCAGGGAAGCCTGGCTGCGATCGTCATGGCGCGTCCGGTCGGGGCCCTCGGGGACGAGGGGATCGCCCTCATCTTCGAGGCCGCGAGGCTCCTGGGGCTCAACTGGCAGGAGGTCGAGCGCGAGGACACGACGTTCACCTCGTGGGAGCTCGAGGCCCGCCACCGTCTCGACGCGCTCTTGCCGGGCAGCTCGTCGGCGATGCAGGTCCTGCGGAGCGGCCTGGTCGCGGCGGCCCACGGCAACGAACCGGTGCTGATCTGCGGCGCCGAGGGAACCGGGCGGACCGAGGCGGCACGCATCCTCGCCACCCTCGGCCCGATCGGCGGCCGCGCCGTCCTGGTGTTCGCCGCCCGCGACAACGATGTCGCCGCACTTCGCCAGGAGCTCTTCGGCCCCTCGGGCCACCCGTCGTTCGGGAGCGAGGCCGGCGGGGTCGTAGGTCGGGCGCGCGGAGGCGTGCTGGTGCTGCGCAACATCGACCAGTTCCCCCTGCCGGTGCAGTCCGAGCTGGCTGCGTTGATCGCCGCGCAGCAGAGGGAACCGCTGTCGGCGGGGACGATGCGCTGGGTCGTGACGTCTGGGGAGGACCCCTTGGCGCTGGTCCAGCAGGGTCGGCTGGCGTCCCCGCTGTTCATGGTCGTGTCCCAGCGGATGCTTCGGATGCCGAGGCTCGCAGAGCGTCGCGAGGACCTGCCGCTTCTCATCGCGGCCCTATTGCGCCGTGCCGCGACGGAGCAGCGCAAGACCCTCCGGGGTATCACCCTGGACTGTCTGAACGTCCTGCTCGCCCAGCCGTTTCCCGGCGAGGTGGCGGACCTGGTGGGCGAGATCAACCGCCTGGTCACCGCCACCCCGGATGGCGAGATGGTCAGATGCGACCCACTGGGGCAGGCCGCCAACGGACTGGCCCTGGCCGGCCGGGGCGGGGAGCTGTCGCCCGAACTGGTCGAGCTCCTGGCCTCGGACAACCTCAAGGAGATGGTCCCGCGGATCGAGCAGCTCCTCATCGATCGCGTGATGCGCCGGTCGAAGGGCAACCAGTCCAAGGCCGCGCGCGTGCTGGGGATCTCGCGGGGGGCCCTGATCACCAAGCTCAAGGAGTACAGCGTCCCCGACTACCGCTATCTGCGCCGGCGCCGGGCGAGCTGACGGCGCTAGCGGTTCTCGAAGCGGAACGCGGCGGGGAGCAACTCGCTCAGGCTGACCGAGCGAGCGTCACCGCCGTCGTGGTCGGCGAGCACCACCGTCATGTCCTGGTCGAACTCGGCCAGCACCTGGCGGCAGGCGCCGCACGGCCCGACGTGGTCGTCGTCGGTGACCACCGCCACGGCGATCGGCCGGCCGCCGGCGACGACGGCCGCGGCCACCGCGTTGCGCTCGGCGCACACGGTGAGGCCGAACGACGAGTTCTCGACGTTGCAGCCGGCAAAGACGCGTCCGTCCTCGACCAGGACGGCCGCGCCGACGCGGAACTTCGAGTAGGGCGCGTAGGCGTGTTGCCGGGCCTCGCGGGCGGTGCCCAGGAGGCGCTCGGCGGTGGCGGGAGCGAGCGTCATTGGGGAACCATAGCCCTTCGCCGTGCGACGCTCAAGTGGCGGGCTTGTGAATTCTTGACCAAATCCCGCGGCGGCGTGTACTCTCCCCAGCGCACGGACGTGCGTAAGGAGGCTGCGTGATGGGTCTCGAGAATCTGAAGGTGCCATCGTGGGGAGAGCGGATCGGCTGGGACGGAACGTCGATCCAGGTGCCGGACAAACCGATCATTCCGTTCGTCGAAGGTGACGGCACAGGTCCCGACATCTGGCGGGCCACCAAGCGGGTGCTCGACGCCGCCGTGGACAAGGCGTACGGCGGCAAGAAGCAGATTGCGTGGGTCGAGGTGCTGGCCGGCGAGTCGGCGTTCAACCGGACCGGAAGCTGGCTCCCCGACGAGACGGTCGAGGCGATCCAGCAGTTCCGCGTCGCGATCAAGGGACCGCTGACCACGCCGGTCGGTGGCGGCATCCGTTCCCTCAACGTCACGCTGCGGCAGGTCCTCGACCTGTACGCCTGCGTTCGACCCGTGCGCTGGGTCCCAGGCGTTCCTTCCCCGGTGAAGCGTCCGCAGGACCTCGACGTCGTCATCTACCGTGAGAACACCGAGGACGTCTACGCCGGGATCGAGTGGCAGGGCGGGAGCCCCGAGGCCGAGAAGCTGCGGCTGTTCATCGAGAAGGAGCTGGGCAAGAAGATCCGGCCCAACTCCGGACTGGGCATCAAGCCGATCTCGGCGTTCGGCACGCAGCGCCTGGTCGCCAAGGCGATCAAGTACGCCGTGGCCAGCGGCCGCGACTCCGTCACCCTGGTCCACAAGGGCAACATCATGAAGTTCACCGAGGGCGCCTTCCGGGATTGGGGCTACCAGATCGCCCGCGAGCAGTTCGGGTCCGTGATCGTGACCGAGCAGGACCTGTGGGACAACTTCAACGGCAAGATGCCGGCGGACAAGAAGGTGCTGGTCAAGGACCGCATCGCCGACTCGATGTTCCAGCAGATCCTGCTCCGTCCCTCGGAGTACTCGGTGGTTTGCACGCCGAACCTCAACGGCGATTACCTCTCTGACGCGATGGCCGCCCAGGTGGGTGGGCTCGGCATGGCCCCCGGCTCGAACGAGGGCGACGAGCACGCGCTGTTCGAGGCGACCCACGGCACCGCGCCGAAGTACGCCAACCAGGACAAGATCAACCCGGGCTCGCTGATCCTTTCGGGCGAGATGATGCTGCGCCATCTCGGCTGGGGCGAGGCCGCGGACCTGGTCGCCAAGGGCATCGCGGGAGCCGTCGCTGCGAAGACCGTGACCTACGACCTCCATCGCCTCATGGAGGGCGCGACGCTGACGTCGTGCTCGGGCTTCGGCGAGGCGATCGTCGGGAAGATGTAGCCGCACCCTTACCGGATCGGACCGCCCCGGGTCGTCTCGGCCCGGGGCGGTTTCGGTTCTGGCGCCAAGGCTCGGTGTACCATCGCGCAGGAGGCGTGGATGGGGGAGAAGGCCACAGCTTCGGGGGGACGTCCGCCGCTCTCGGCGGTCGTCACCACGTTCAACGAGGAACACAACATCGGGGACTGCCTCGAGTCTCTCCGGTGGTGCGACGAGATCATCGTGGTCGACTCGTTCTCCACCGACCGCACCGCCGAGATCGCCAGGTCGTTCGAGAAGGTCCGGTTTTTCGAGCGGAAGTACTTCGGTTCGGCCTCGCAGAAGAACTGGGCCATCGACCAGGCCGTGCACGACTGGCTGCTGGTCTTCGACGCCGATGAGCGCTGCACGCCGGAGCTGCAGGCCGAGATGGAGAACGAGTTGCGCGCGCCTCGTGCCGAGGTTTACGTCATCAAGCGCCGCGTGTTCTTCATGGACCGGGTGATCCGCTTCTCGGGCTGGCAGAACGACCGCGTCGTCCGGCTCTTCAGGAGGGGGGCGGCGCGCTACCCGAACAAGCGCGTGCACGCCGACATGCTCACCCGCAGCACACCGATCGTCTTCTCGCACCCGATGCTGCACCTGATGATCGACCAGTTCGACGAGTACGTGCCCCGCGTCGTCAAGTACGGCGTCTGGGGCGCCGCCCAGGCCTGGCGGAAGGGTCGCTCCACCAACGTCCTCGAGGTGCTGCTCCGTCCGGCGTGGCGGTTCTTCCGGATGTACGTGCTGCAGCTCGGGATTCTCGACGGGGTGGCCGGGCTGGTGTTCTGCAAGCTGCAGTCGTTCGCCACCTTCAGCAAGTGGGCCACGCTGTGGGCGTGGCGGCAGAACGAGCGGCGGGGCAGGATGCCGAGCCTGCCGCCGTTCGACGAGGACGAGAAGACCTGGCAGTGGGACAACAGAGACGGTCCCGAGTCCCGGGTCCCGAGTCCCGAGTCTTAGAAAGGGGCGGGAAGCGGGACGTCAGCGCGGGGCCGTCGCCTCGAGGCGCCTGAGGAAGGCTTCCGGCGGCTCGAAGCCGGTGAGTCGGGCCCCCGTGACCTCGTCGCCGGCGCGGAAGAACGCGATCGTCGGCACTCCCTGAACCTTGAACCGTGACCGGATCGCCTCCGTCACCTCGTCGGAGCGCGACAGGTCGATCTTGAAGCGTGAGTACGTCGCGAGCTCGGCCGCCACCCGCGGGTCGGAGAACGTCTTCTCGTCGAGCTCCTTGCACGGCACGCACCAGGTCGCGAAGAAGTCCAGGACCACGCCCTGGCCCGAGTCGATGGCGGCCTTGACGGTCGGCTCGTCGTACGACTGCCACGCGAGCTCTTGGACGCCGGGCCGGGAGCTGCCAGGCAGAGCGAGCAGGCCGGCGGCGAGGATGGCGGCGCTCGCCAGGCGCATGACGCGATCGACCCACGGGACGTCGTGGCCCGGCCGGGCGACGACGAGGAGGTACAGCCCGCCGGCGATCCGCAGCACGGCCTCGATCATGTCGCCGCTGCCGGCGGGGAGGAACGGCTTGAGGAAGTGGACGGCGAGGATCACCAGCAGGACGCCGAAGAGCTGGCGGATGCCGAGCATCCAGACCCCGGCGTTGGGGAGCTTCTCGATGAGCCGTGTCGACGACGCCAGGACGACGTAGGGCAGGCTCAGGCCGAGCGCAAGGGCGAAGAACAAGGCGAAGCCGAGGACCGCGTCACCCTGCTGGCCGACGTACGTGAGCAGTCCGAGCACGAATGGGCCGATGCATGGGGCCGCGACCACGCCTGCGACGAGGCCCATGATCAACGCCCCCGGGTAGCCCTGCCGTCCTCCCGAGACGCGCGTCGCCCACTGGGGCACGCGGAGCTCCCAAAGTCCGAACATCGAGGAGGCCAGGACCAGCAGGAGCAGCACGAGGCCGCCGACGACCCACACCGACTGCAGCGCGGCACCGAAGAGCGAGCCGGTGAGTGCGGCCGCGACGCCCAGCGCCGAGTACATGAGGACCATGCCGCCGGCGTACGTGAGGGCGAGAAGCCAGCCGCGCGAGGTCTTCTGCGCGAGGAAGAACCCGATCGTGATCTGGATCAGCGGGAAGACGCACGGCGTGAGGTTGAGGGCCAGGCCGGCGAGGAAGACGATCGCAAGCTGAAGCGGCAGGCCGCCACGGAGGAACGCTGCCGACAGGCCGCCGGCGCCCTCGGGTCCGGCGGGCGTCCGGGCACTCGCCGTGACCTCAGGCATCACCGCCGGCGCCGCGGTCGTCGTTGCGGGGGCGCCGCCGGTCCCGACCGTGAACGGCACCTCGGTCGGTGCCAGGCACATCTTGTCGTTGCAGGCCTGAGCCTCGACGGCGCCGCCAATCGACGCCGGCAGGGCCGCGGCCGCCGCGCGCGTCACCCGGATCGTCACGGTGATCAGCCCCTCGAACACGGCCAGGGGCTTCTCGGAGAAGGCGAAGCGGGCTTCACGGTGCGGTGGGAAGACCGCCGGTCCCGCGGTCCAGCCGGCCGGCAGGTCGAGCCGCACGATGGTCGGGACCAGGTAGTCCTCGAGCGGGATGTTGGAGTTGACGTGCCAGCCCTCCTGGATGGCCACGGTGACGGCGAGCGTCGTACTCGCGCCCTCGGCCGGGGCGCCGCCCGCTTGCCATTCTGCAGACGCCGAGAACACGGGCGCCGCCGCCCGGCTCGCCTCGGGTGCTGCCAGGGCCGACAGGACCAAAACCGCGATGATCGTGCGTCGCACCACGTCGCCTCCACGGCCGCCAGGGGGCGGCTGCCGCGTATTGTGCCCCAACTCCCTCGGCGGTTCCCAGGCGATGGCGGGTGCGCGAACGGCTGTTACGCTCTGGTGACGCGTGCTACTCTTTGCATTGTCTGTGTGCGGGCCGCTCCCCCCCGGCCCGGTGCTTCACAACCATGGAGGTCCCGATGCACCACCGTCCGACGATCGTCCTCATCGCCGCGACGCTCCTGGCGTGCGTGGCTATGCCGGCACACGCTGTCGACAAGGACACGTGCCTGACCTGTCACAGCGACATGGAGATGACGTCAGAGGCGGGGCACAAGATCGGGGTCAACGCCCAGATGCTGGCCGGCAGCGTGCACGCCGGGCTGGAGTGCACCGACTGCCACTCCCAGGAGGGCAACTGGGAGGAGGTGCCACACTTTCAGGCGTACCGCAAGGTCGATTGCGGGAGTTGCCACGACCAGGCAGCGGCCAGCTTCGGTCCGAGCTTTCACGGGCGCGCGCTGGCGAGTGGGACCCGCAACGCGCCGGACTGCGCGTCGTGCCACGGGGCGGCCGGCTCGCCTCACGCCATCCGGCGGCTCGACCTGCGCAGCTCGGAGGAGGCGTGCCGGCGCTGCCACAAGACCGAGACGTCGCGCTACGACGGCGGCGTCCACGCCGAGGCTGCCGCGAAGGGCCGGCCCAGCCCCGGCTGCACCAGTTGTCATCCCACCCACAGCAGCGCGCTGCCGCCCTCGACCGGCGCAGTGAACAAGCTGTGCGAGTCGTGCCACAAGGGCTCGATGGTGGCGCTCCGGCACGGCACGACGAACGGCACGAGCGAGACCATGGAGGGCAAGATCTCGTGTGCCTCGTGCCACGACGTCCACGGCACCCACCGGCCGCACCTCGACAAGGGTGTGCTGACGGCGTGCTCGACCTGCCACGCCGACACCCGGGCGACGTTCGCCGGCTCGGTGCACGAGCCGGAGCTCGCGGCTGGCCGGATGAACTGCCTGTCATGCCACCGCTCGCACTCGGTCCTCGACGCCAAGGAGAGCGAGGACTTCGGTTGCGGCAACTGCCACGAGGGGGTGGAGCGGGAGTACCGGACCAGCGCCCACCGGCTGGCGCGCCTGCGCAAGGGCTCGGTGGCGGCTTCGTGCGCCAACTGTCACGGCGGCCACCAGGTCCTGCGGTCCTCGGACCCCAAGAGCCCGGTCCATCACACCTGCGTGCCCGACACCTGCGGCAAGTGCCACACCAACCAGAGCGTGGTGACGTCCGACTACGTCAGGCTGCCGGTTGTCCTGGCCGGCTATGACCAGTCGGTCCACGGCATCGGGCTGAAGGCGGGCAAGCACACCGCCAACTGCAGCGACTGCCACGGCGTCCACGCGTTGACGTCGGCTGCCAACCCGGTGTCGACGATCGCGCGGGAGAACCTGGCGCGGACGTGCGGCCAGTGCCACCCCAAGGAGGCCCGGGAGTACTCCGAGTCGGTGCACGGGCGGGCGGTGACCCACGGCATCCGCGACGCACCGAGCTGCTCCGACTGTCACGACGAACACATGATCCTCGCCACCACCGACGCGCGATCCGCCGTGAGCCGTCAGAACCAGAGCTCGGTGGCGTGCGCCAAGTGCCACGAGAATCCGCGCATGGCGGCCCGCTACGGGCTGCCGCCCGAGGTGATCAAGAGCTTCGAGGACAGCTACCACGGGTGGGCGCTGCGTCACGGCGGGAAGGTCGCCGCGACCTGCGAGGACTGTCACAACACCCATGCGATCGGCAGCCTCGCCGACCCGACGTCGTCGATCCACCCGGACAAGGTGGTCGCGACGTGCGGCCGGTGCCATCCCGACTCCAACCAGAAGTTCGCGGCCAGCTACACCCACGTGTTGGCCCGCGGCAAGCGCATGACCCACGACTGGGTGCGGATTATCTATCTCTGGCTGATCGGCCTGACCCTCGGTGGGATGTTCCTCCACAACTGCCTGATCATGTTCCGCCAGTCGCGGCAGCACTACCGCGCCCATCTCGCCGAGCCGGCGGTGCGCCGGATGACCACCAACGAGGTGTGGCAGCACCTGGTCCTGTCCGTCTCGTTCATCGGCTTGGCGATCACGGGCCTGGCCCTGCGATTCCCCGACGCCTGGTGGGTCGAGATCCTCCGCGCAGGCGGCATGAGCGAGGAGGTGCGGCGTTGGCTCCACCGTGGGCTCGCCGTCGCGATGGTGGGCGTCTCGGTGTGGCACATCGCCTACATGGTCGCCACCGGCCGCGGCCGCACGTTGCTCCGGGCGATGCTGCCGCGTCCGGCCGACGTCGGTGAGGCAATCCACAACGTGCTGTACCACGCCGGCCTGCGCCGCCAGCCGCCGGTCTTCCGCCGCTTCGACTACACGCAGAAGGCCGAGTACTGGGCGCTGATCTGGGGCACGTTGGTCATGACCGTCACCGGGTTCGTCCTGATGTTCCCCGAGCTGACCACCGGCTGGCTACCGGCCTGGATGATCCGCGTGGCCGAGGCGATCCACTTCTGGGAGGCGATCCTCGCGGTCGGCGCGATCGTCATCTGGCACTTCTTCTTCACGATCTTCCTGCCCCGCGAGTACCCGATGAGCTGGACGTGGGTCACGGGCCGGATGCCGGTCGAGCAGTGGCGCCACCACCACGGCCGCGAGGTCGAGGAAACCGGCGTGGAGCCGGAGGTCCTGCCGGGCGCCGGCCGGCCAACTGACCCTCACTGATCGGGGCGAAGGTCGATCACGAGGCCCGACGGGGCGGCGGGGAGGTCTCCCGCCGCCCTGTTGTTGGTCCGGGCTAGCGCTTGCGGGAGACCGTCACGTACTTGCCGGGAGGCACCGCCTTGAAGTCGCGCTTGTCGTCGTGGCAGCCGGCGCAGGTGGGCTTCAGGTTGTAGTGGCGGTTCTCGTGGCAGTCGGCACACTCGGCGGAGGCGTGGGTCTCGTCGAGCTGCAGCCCGGTCACCGCGTGCCGGAAGTTCGACTGGTTCCAACCGCCGTGGCATGAGGTGCAGTCGCGGTTGACCTTGGAGATGCGCTTGCCGGTCGGGTGGCAGGCGCGGCACTCGAGCCGGGAGTGGAAGCGACCGACAGACCAGCCCGTCGAGGCGTGCGAGAAGGCGGGTCGCTCGACGGTGTCGTGGCACTTGGAGCACTTGGCGTTCTGGTGACAGGAGGAGCACAGGCTGTGGACCTGCTCCATCGTCTTCTTCTGGGCCTGCGGCTTGCTGAGGTCGTGGCAGTAGCTGCAGTTCTCCTTCTGGTGGCAGTCGACGCAGCGCAGGCCGAAGAGCTCGATGTGCTCCTCGTGGTAGAAGGTGACGACCGGGCCCTTGGCGTACGGGGTTACGTAGCTCTTCATCTTGGGCGCCACGACGACCGGGTGCGCCTTGCCCATGATGTCGGTCGGATCGGTCTTGTCATGAGCTTGCGCGTACTTTCCCACGGGGAGGTGGCAGACGTTGCAGTCGGTGTCGTGACTCCACTCCCGGTGGCAGTTCATGCACTGCCGGTGATACGCGCCCTTGAGGCTCGGTTGCCGCAGGTTCTGCTCGTTGGCCTCGATGCTGTGACAGCTCACGCAGGCCGGGATCTTGCCGGGCGGGCAGAAGTGGTGGCAGGTCGAGCAACTGGTGTTCATCTCCGCCATCCCGGCGTGCAGCTTGTGATCGAACTGGACACCCTGGTACTGGTCGGCCAGCTTGTCGAGCACCATCGATTCGGGCGCCTCCGAAACGACATGCTTGCCGGAGCTCTGGGCCACGGTCAGGCGCGGACAGGCCATGAGGCAGGGCGTGGTCGTGGTCGGTGACTCGCAGGTGTGACACTGCCTGCAGTCGAGCTTCATCATCTCCATGTGCGAGCGCTGCTCGGCCTCGGTCTGGACCTTCTGAGCGCGGAGTGCAGGCGCATGGAGCGCGGAGAGGACGACGATCCCCCACGCGAGTCGACGGAATGTCGGGCTCATCTGTCCCACCCTTCCTGATTCAGGCCGCGCGGCGGTCATTCTCTGCCGCCGAGCGGTCGTCGGCCGTCCCGTGCGGGGCGGCGATCACCGGGAAGATCATGACGATCGCCCGGTAAATGAGCACGAGCGTCGCGATGAGTCCCGCGGTCAGGAGCATCTCGTAGAACGTCGGGAAGTACGAACGGTCGCTGAACGGCGGGCGGTACGCGACGAGGAAGACGTTCAGTCGGTTGATGGCGACGCCCGCCACGGTGAGGGTGGCGGCGACGAAGAGACCGCGCGGGTTGCTGCGCACGCGTGGACTGGCGAACATGGCCAGCGGCACGAGGATCCCGACGATCATCTCCACCCAGAACATGATCGCCTGGCTGCCTCCGGCGAACGCCAGCGGCCATGCCTCGCGGATCGTCAGGTCGACGACCTTGGCCACCGCGTAGAAACCGAGCGTGAACGTCGCGATGCGACCGACGCGCGACAGGAGGTTCATCTCCGGGGCCATCCGGAAGCTGCGCGAGGAGATCAGCGACTCGAAGATGATCATCGGGAAGCCGACCGCGATCGCCGACATCAGGAAGAGCGCGGGCATGACCGGGGTGAACCACAGGGCGCTCATCTTGGTCGGCGCGATCACCATCAGGGTGCCGAGCGACGACTGGTGCAGGCACGACAGGGTGACACCGGCGATGATGAACACCGAGATGAACCGCGAGAGCGTGGCTTCCGCGAGGCGGAGCAGACCCTCGATCGGCCGATTGAGCGCCCTGAGCACGCCGGGGAGGTCCACGCGCCCCTTGAAGCGCTCGACGACGATCGGCACGAACTCGATGTAGAGCACGCCCGAGTAGATCATGACGCACATGCCGACTTCGAAGAGGACCGAGTTTCCCTGCCACATCGAGGGCAGGATGGGGTGCCAGACGTTGTACCAGCGTCCCAGGTCGGCGAGCAGACCGATGACCGCGAAGGTGTACCCGAGCATGGCCGTGACCAGCGCCGGCCGGACCAGCGAGTGGTATCGCTCGCGGCCGAAGATGTGCACCAGCGCCGCCGAGGTGAAGCCGCCGGCGGCCAACGCGATCCCGGTGGCGACGTCCAGCGCGATCCAGATGCCCCACGGCCACTGGTCGTTGAGGTTCGTGAAGGTCTGCAGGCCGAAGGTCATCCGCCCGAGGTAGACGGAGATTCCGACGACGGCGACGGCCAGCACGGCCAGGGTTCCGCGGGTGAAGTAGGGGGACCGCATCGGGACGGCGTGCTCGCTCACGTCACTTGCCTCCGTTTTCACCGCTGTGCTGGCTGGCCATCACCAGCCCGAGCAGCCCGAACAGCGCCAGCGGCGGGACGAAGTTCTTGAACACGCCGTGCTGGATCTTCTCGGTCAGCTCCGGGACCGGACGGCTGCCGAGCGGCGGCAGGTCGGCGCGCGCGAAGTCGACGCCAGTCAAGTACAGCCAGCTCGTGCCGCCGACCTCGGTCTCGCCGTAGAGATGGTCGAGATAGCGGCCGGGGGACGCGACGGCCTTCTGGTGAGCCAGCGACCTCAGCTCGCGCCGCCGCCCGAACGTCAGCGCCTCGTTGGGGCAGTTCTCCACGCAGGCGGGCTTGCGCCCCTCCTTGATGATGCGCTCGGCGCAGAAGCCGCACTTCATCACGCGGGGCTGGAGCGCCTTGGCGTACTCGTAGCCCGGGATCTGGAAGGGGCACGCGACCATGCAGTAGCGGCAGCCGATGCACTTCCAGGCGTCGTAGGTGACCGGGCCCTCGGGCTGCTTGCGCAGCGCGCCGACGATGCACGCCGAGGCGCAGGCGGGATGGTTGCAGTGCATGCACTGGACCTTGGCGTAGACCGGCTGCGGGGTCTCGGGCGGGGCGGCGATCTGGTTGACGACGGTGTAGGCGGTCGCGTCAGGGCGCCGGTGGACCGTCGTCACGCTCTTGTCGTCGAACTCCGTCCGTGCGCGGCGAGGCACATCGTTGGCCTCGTTGCAGCCCCACTCGCACTTTCGGCAACCGATGCAGAACGTCGTGTCGACCAGGACCCCGTAGGCGTCGTCGAACGCGTTGTCCGGGGCTGGGGACGCGTGGGCCGAGGTCGGGAGGGTGGCGGCCGCGGCAAAGGCGACCGGTCCGGCTGCGGTGAGTTTCAGGAAATCGCGGCGACGTAGGCTCATGTCATCACCTTCGGGAGGGGAGGTCGTGTTCGATCCGGGACTCTTCGTGTGAGGCCGGGCTCGTGAACCCGTCGAAGCGGGGCGGGATCGGCGCTTCCCCTCACCGGAGGTGATAGTAGCGGAATTAGGACATTTCAGCAAGTAGTGTCAACTGAGTGTCACTAGCTGCCCAGGAAACCTGGGAAACCGGGGGAAACCGGGCTTGCGTCGCCGGCTAAGTGGAGCTAACATTCCATGACAGCCCCGTGATGGGGCGAAGGGAGGGATCGATGAAGCGCACGTTGCTGCTGGGGGGCCTGATCATCGCGATCGTTGCTCTCGGTTCCATGGCGACTGCCGCGCCGACCTACATCGGGGCGGAGAAGTGCAAGATGTGTCACAAGATCCAGTACGAGTCGTGGGGCCAGACGAAGCACGCCAAGGCGACCGAGGCGGCCAAGGCGTCGACGGAGTGGAAGTTCGAGGCGGCGTGCCTGACCTGCCATGCGACCAACAAGGACGAGGCGATGGCCGGAGTGCAGTGCGAGGCCTGCCACGGGCCGGGCTCCGAGTACAAGCCGATCGCAGTCATGAAGGACAAGGCGAAGGCCGTTGCCGCCGGGCTCGTGATCCCGACCCAGGCGACCTGCGACGGGTGTCACGATGGCAAGGAGCACCACAAGGCCATCACCTTCGACGCCACCATCGTCCACGCCCACAAGGCGCCCGCGAAGTAGTAGCTCCGCACGGACATCAACGAACGGCGGCCTCCGGGCCGCCGTTTTTCCTGGTGATGAGCAGCGAAACGGAGATCTCATCGCTGCCGTCGACCCGGGACTCAGGACTCGGGACTCAGGACCCGGGACTGACTACCAGGCGACTTCGACCCGCTGCGGGGCGCCCGAGAAGCGCGACACCAGGACGTAGCGGTTCCGCTTGCCGAAGAGGTAGAGGTCCCGTGTCAGGCGGACGTCGTCGATGCAGTACTTCTCGATGAGGTCGACCCGCCCCTCGCGCCACCACTCGAGGGCCTGGAGGCCGTCGGCGCTCTTGCCGGCGTTCAGGGTCGCGTGGACGACGGAGTCGAGCTTCGGGCGGAAGCCCAGCCGCTGCTGGAGGTCGACCATCAGGTCCAGCGTCGGGGCCTTCTCGATCGGCACGTCACGGTAGCCCTTGAGCACCTCGTAGTCGAAGCCCAGGAGGTTGTAGCCGACCACCAGCTCGGCGCCGAGGAGGAGGTCGACGAGCTTGCCGGCATCGGGCTCGTAGAAGGTGATGAAGCGATCCTCGAGGAACGAGTAGACGATGCCGACGGACATCCCGAGCTGGCGCATCTGCGTGCGACCGCCGACGTCCTGGAACGAGCGTTGCGTTTCGAGGTCGAAGACCAGGATGCTCTTGCCCTTGGGCGCCTCGCGGGCGGTGTTGTCCTCGAACAGGCTGAGCTGGCCGGTCCACTCGTCGGAGCTTCGTGCCACGTTTCCCTCCCGGACGGGCGGCGAGTGTAACATGCTGGCCGTGGCTCGGATCGACCTGCTCCCAACGCGCTTCCACCCATGCGGACGCGGTCATGCATCCCGGACCTTCCACCCGTGGCTCGAGGTGTCGACGAGGCTCAGAGTGAGCGTGGACTCCTGGGCGGTCGACGCGACGCTCTGGCGCCGCTGGGCCGTCCCGTTCCGGGGCGGCGCGCCCGCAATCGCCGACGCCGTCGTCTTCGACAGCGGACGCCGCGCCGGGGCTGTCGGCGAACCGGCACCGGAGCTGCGGGCGGGCGAGGCTGAGCTCGACGATGCCCGGGCGGAGGAGGTCGTCTCCGGGCTGCTCGCGGGATGGCGGCCGGAGCTTCACCGGTCGGCGGCGCTCGGGCTCGTCTCCGAGATCGGCGAGCCGCGCGACGCGTTCCGGCGGCGCTGCCAGGCCGCGCTGGGTGAGGCGGTCCGCGGCGGCGCGCTGCAAGGCGACGCGGGTGTCGCGACGGTGCAGGCCGTGCGGGCGTCCATCGAGACGCGTGTCGTCGAGCCCGCCGCGATCGAGCTGCTCGCCGCGCGGGTCGGGATCGGCTGGTTCGGCGCGGCGGACCAGCCCGGGGAGGCCGACGGCGAGCTCATGATCGCGGGCCAGGTGCGGACGCGGCGATGAGGGACGAACGCCGGAAGATCCTGGCCGCGATAGTGGCGACCTCGACGGCTGCGGTGCTGGCCGCAGCCAAGCTGGTGATCGGGATCGTCACCGGCTCGCTGGCGGTGGTGGCCTCGGCGGTCGACTCGCTGATGGACGTGGCGTGCTCGGGCCTCAACGCCTACTTCCTGCGGCTGGCGGCCGACCCGCCCGACGCCGAGCACGCGTTCGGGCACGGCAAGGCGGAGGCGTTGTCCGGAGTGATCCAGGCCGTCATCATCGCCATGGGCGGCGTCTGGCTGCTCGTCAGGGGCGTGCACCGGCTGGTGGCGCCGCTGCCGGTGACGACCCCCGAGGCCGGTGTCGCGGTGAGCGTCGGGGCGTTGGCGGTCTCGCTCGTCCTCGTCGCCTATCTCCGGCGCGAGGCCCGCGAGACGCGATCGATCGCGCTCGAGGCCGACGCGTTCCACTACGTGACCGACATCGCCACCAACGTGGTAGCGGGACTCGCGCTCCTCGGCTACTGGCTGCTCGGCTGGCTCTGGCTCGATCCGGTCGCCTCGATGCTGATCGCGGCCTACATCATCAAGAGTGCGATCGAGATTCTGCGGGACGCCGCCGAGGAGCTGCTCGACCGCGGGCTGCCGCGCGAGGTCGAGGACGAGGTCAAGAGCCTGATCGCCGGCTTCGCGCCCGAGGTGCGGGGCTATCGGCAGTTCCGGTCGCGCCGGGCCGGAGGCACGCAGTTCTTCGAGTTCGCGCTCCTCGTGGAGCGCTCGACGTCGTTCGAGCGCTCGCACGAAGTCGCGGAGCAGGCCGCCGACGCGATCCGCCGACGCCACGGCGCTGCCGCCCAGGTGATGGTCCACACCGATCCGGTGTGATCCCACCGGCCCACCCAGTTGAGAGCCGGCACGGGCGAGCCTTCGTCGAGCCCGACATCCGGGACCGATACGCGGCTAAGCCAGGAGACCGGATCGGGGCAAGGCGGGACCTGTGAGCTGTCGGCTGAGCCTTTTGCAGAACCCGTGATGCGACGAGATTCTTCGCTTCGCTCAGAATGACAACGTGTTCGTTGACAAGGAGTAAGGGCTTGTCACCCTGAGCGCAGCGAAGGGTCTCGTTGAGTTTTGCAGGAGGCTCGGCTGTGACCGTCGAACCGGCTGGGTGGGGGATCAGTAGTCGTAGAGGCCGTCGTCGCGGGTCGGGGGTCCCGACGGTCCGCCGGCGCCCTCTTCGTCGCCCATCTCCTCCTCGAGGCGCGGCCCAAGCTCTTCCTCGAGCGCCTCGGGGTCCTCCCCGGACTCCATCCGGCGGAACATCTCCTCCATCGTCGGCGTGACCGCCTCGCCGGAGGCCTCGGCCAGGCGCCGCATCATCCTCGCCATGACCCGGGGATCCTCGGCGTCCTTCTCGTCGAGCTCTCCAGCCATCCGCATCGCCTCCTGCTCGAGGCGCTGCATCGCCGCGTCGTCGCCGCCCCCGGCGGCGTCCGGCCTCGGTTCTCCGGCGGACTTCTTCGAGGCCGTGACGGCGAACGCTGAGGGGACGCGGGTCAGCCCGGTCGCCCCGCACTTCGGGCAGGAGGGCTCGCGGGCCGGCGAGGGCGACAGCGAGAGGAAGCTGTAGATGCGGTTGCAGGCAGGGCAGAGGAACTCGAAGATCGGCATCAAACCCCCGTGCCCCGCATTCTAGCCCGGACGACTCGCGCGCTCAGCCGCCCGCGTGCTTCTTCCGCTCGGCGCGGGTCTCGGCCTGCAGCCTCTCGAGCGCCACCTGCTCGTGGTTGACGAACCCCATCGCCTGCGCGATGGCGCGGTGCCCCGCCCGCTCGGCGATGAGGCGGTGCATCGCCTGGCAGACCCGGCGATACGAGGGGTGGCCGTGCGGCGCGGTGCGCAGCTCGAGCACGTGCATCGCCTCCCGGGCGTTCATCTGCATCGAGAAGCGGATCCTGAACGCCATCGGCACGGCGTACGGGGCGATCGCCGGCAGTTCGGCCTCGACGAGCTCGGCGTGGAGGGCGGCACATCCCTCCATGACCTCGCGCCAGGCGGTCGCCAGCCCCGCCCCGACCACGTCCTCCGGGAGCACGTAGCCGTGCGCCGTGGAGAGCTGCTGCCACTCGAGAGTGAGGAGGCGGTGGCGCTGCAGGTCGCGGAACGCCCCGTAGTCTCCGAGCACGTCGAACCGGTACGAGGTGCGCTCGAACGCGCGCCCCGGCTTGTGGCGGCGGTTGCGACGCTCGCCGACGTAGGCGGCGAGGACCTCGGCCCGCGCCGCCGCCGGCATCGACCGGGCCAGGGCGAGGAGCTGGTCGTCGGGCAGCCGGCTGGACGCGTAGAGGGCGGCGGCGACGACCTTGACCTCGCCCTCCGGGTCGAAGTCGGTGAGGGTGACCTCGGGGCGGTCCTCGGCGGCCAGGCCGTCGGCCAGGGAGCGGGCGAGAGCCTCGGTCGAGGTGCGCGTGTCCCTCAGGTAGCCGGTCCACTCGACGCCGCGGTCGGGCCGGTCGACCCGGTCCATGAACGCCGGCACCACGGTGCGGAGCTCGGCCAGGATCGCCTCGGCGAGATCCTGCGCCTCGGCCAGAGGATGCGCGCGCAGTCGGAGGACCAGCAGCTCGTAGGCCTGGGCGCTGCCGAAGACCCCGACATTGGAGCGGGTGGCGGCGGGGAGGAGGCCGCGCAGGAGGTCGAGCGCGCGGGCGTGCAGCGCGCGGGCGTGGGCCGCCTCGGGGACGGCCGGATCGCGCGGGTTGACGCGCTCCAGGTGCGTCTTCAGCGGCGCCATGGCGCCGGCGTAGGTCGCGAAGGCATTGTCCAGGACCGTCCGGAAACGGGTCGCCAGGTCCCGGCGGCCCTCCAGCTCGGCCGGGACCAGGTACCGCCACTGTCCGCCCGGGCGGTCGGTGTAGGGGATGTATCGGGTCGACTGCTCGAGGTACGACATCAGCCGCCCCCACTCGAGGAGCTTGGTGGCGACGTTGGAGACGCCCTCGCAGGCGACGTGGACGCCGGCGAGCTGAGCCACGGAGTCGTCGCCGTACTCGAGGAAGACCCGCTCGAAGAGGCGCTCCGCCCGCTGCGCGCCGACGGTCGGGGCCGCGTCGGCGCCGACCTGGTCGAGGAACTCGTCCAGGAACAGCCGGCGCAGGCTCTTCGGCGAGCGCGAGTAGCGGGCGAACAGGGCGGCCTTGACCAGCTCGGGGAGGTTGGTGAGGGCGAAGACGGCGCGGTCGGAGTTGGAGAAGTAGGGCGCCAGGAGCTCGCGCTCGTGCTCCGTGAACGTCTCGCCGAAGGCGGCAGCGGTCATCCTCGCGCTCCTCTCGCGGCGAAGCGTAGCAGGCGCCCCGCGTGCTAGCATCCGCGCCGTGGGTGGGGAGCCTGAGCGGCCTGGCCTGATCGTGCTCGCCGACGGTGCGCACGCGGCATTCGCGGCCGGTGCCGTGGCCGCGCTGGCCCGCTCGGGCGCCCGCTGGCGGGTCACTGCCGGCGCCGGCCTCGGAGCCCACATCGCCGCACTCGCCGCCCTCGGTGAGACCGAGGAGATCGAACGGCGCTGGCGCCGCCAGGCCGAGCTCGGCTGCCCGTTGCTCCGCCCGCGGATCCGGGCCTGGCGGCAGCGCCTCGGCGCGGCCGAGGGGGCGCTGGTCCTGCCCGACGTGCTCGCCCTCGGCGGTTGGCTCGACCCGGTCGAGCTCGACGAGTTCCTCGCCCCGGAAGCCGCCGGACTGCCGGAGCGGTTGCGGCGTGCCGGCGCCCGCACCGTGGTCGCCGTCCACGACCTCGACCTCGGCGAGTCGCGCTGGGTCGCGATCGAGTCGGTCGGCGCGCCGGAGGCCTTGACCGTAGTCACGGCCGCCGCCAGCTTCCCGGCGGGATGGCCGCCGCTGGCTGCTCCTTCCGAGGGCGATCCCGGTCCGCTGTGGGGAGGCGTCGCGGCGGTGCCGGGTGGCGGCGTCCCGGCTGCGGCGGAAGCCGCCCGGTGGGACGTCGTGTGCGGCTTCCCGGTGCCCGCGGCACGGCGATCTGCGTCCGGCCCGTCGCTGTTCGAGCTCGTCCAACGTCGCGACCTCGACGGCGCGGCGGAGCGCGTCCGCGAATGGCGCCGGGAGCCGGCCGGCGCTGTGCGGGTCGTGGCGCCGACCGCTGAGGCATGGACGAGATTCGCGGACCGCGACGGGGCCGACCTCGGTCTCGAGTACCCGCTGCCGTGGGAGCAGAACGGCGAGCTGACGGCCATCGTGCTCTCCTTCGGCCGTTTCGTCGCCGCCGAGGTCCGCGCGGCACCCGGTGTCTGAGTAGACTCCCGGAGGCTGGCCTCCGGCTTGGAGGATGTCGATGCGGCGCACCTTGCTGGCCTTCGTGTGCGGATCCGTGGCCACCGCGGCGATCGCGGTGCAACCGCCCCTGCCCCGGCACCCGGCGCCGTCGCCGGACGGCACGCGCCTGGCCTTCTCCTGGCAGGGCGACCTCTGGGTGGTGCCGGCCACCGGGGGGAGCGCGAGTCGCCTGACGGCGAACCCGGGCTACGACCACCACCCGACGTGGCTCCCGGACGGTGCGGCACTCGCCTTCATGTCGGATCGCGACGGGGCGGACGACGTGTTCGTCCTCGACCTGGGCGGCACGACGCCCCGACGGCTCACCTTCCACGAGTCGTCGGACAGCCTGCAGGGCGTCCTCGGGAGCGACGTCGTGTTCACGTCCCGGCGCCACGAGGCGTGGGACCGCATGCCGGCGGTCTACCGGGTGCCCCTGGCCGGCGGCACCGAGTCGATGCTGACGCGGATTCTGGCACTCGACGCGGTGCCGTCGCCGGACGGACGCTTCCTGGCGCTGGTCCGCGGAATCACGCCGGGCGAGCGCCGACACTACCGCGGCTCCGCCAACCGCGACCTCTGGCAGCTCGAGCTCGCGACCGGCCGGCTCGAGAGGCTGACCGAGACCGACTGGGACGAGGACGGGGTGGCCTGGGCCGGCAACGGCGCCCTGGTCTACCGCACTGACGCCGGCGTCCGCGACCGCAACCTCTACCGCCTCGACCTGGCGTCCCGGCGCACCGTGCCGCTCACCCGGCACGAGGGGGCCGACGTGCGCGCGCCGCGCACCTCGCTGGACGGTCGGCTGGCGGCGTACGAGCTGTGGGACGCCGTGTGGATCGTCGCGACGGACGGCGGCTCAGCGCCGCGCAAGCTCGACATCGAGGTGCCCGGCGACCTCGTCGATGCCGCCGTCGAGCGGGACACGGTGCGTGCCGACGCCGAGCGGGTCGTCCCGTCGCCCGACGGCTCCCAGGTCGCGCTGGTGGTGAAGGGCGACGTCTACGTGGTGCAGCGCCGCGCCAAGGACCTCGCCTCGGTTGCCGACGCCCCGACCGTCCGGGTCACCGAGACGGTCGGCAGGGAACGCGACGTGGTGTGGAGCCCCGACGGCCAGCGCCTCCTCTACGCCTCGGACCGCACCGGCAGGTTCGACCTCCTCGCGGCATCCGCCGTCGGTCGCGACGACGGCAAGCTCTTCCGCGCCGACGTCTTCGCCGAGGCTCCGCTGACCGCGAGCCCCGACCTCGACGAGCGTTCGCCGCGCCCGTCGCCCGACGGCGAGCGGCTCGCCTGGGTCCGCGGCAAGGGCTCGCTCGTCGTCGCCCGGGCCGACGGGAGCGAGCCGCGGACCCTGTTCGAGCACTGGGGCGACGTCTCGTTCGCCTGGTCGCCCGACTCGAAGTGGATCGCCTTCGCGCGCGAGGACCAGTCCCACAACACCGAGGTGTTCGTGATCCCCGCCGCCGGCGGGGCGGCGGTCAACGTCTCGCAGCACCCGCAGGACGACACCGACCCGGTGTGGTCCCCGGACGGCCGGCGCCTGTTCTGGCTGTCCAGGCGACACGCCGGAACCGTCGACGTGTGGAGCGTCTACCTGACTCGCGCCGACCACGAGAGGTCGCCGGAGGAGTGGCTCCAGCTCTTCGACGACGAGAAGGCGGCGCAGGACGCCGCCAAGGCCGGCGACAGGACCGCACGGAAGGGCGAAAAGGCGGACGCCGCGAAGCCCGGACCGGGCGGCGGGAGTCCGAGGGACGAGGCCGGGCCGCCCAGGCCGGTCGCCATCGACTTCGGGGACATCCACGAGCGGGCCCGCCCCCTCACGACGCTGCCGGGCGACGAGGGGGAAATCGCGCTTGCACCCGACGCCCGGACCGTCGTGTTCGTCACCGGGCTCGACGGCGAGCGCGACCTCTACAAGGTCCGCTGGGACGGCAAGGAGCTGACCCGCCTGACCGACGGCGACGTGCAGCCCTCGCAGCTCGCCTTCGCCAAGGACGGCAAGAGCGTCTTCTACCGCACCGGGAAGGGGACGGTCGGCAACGTGACGCTCGAGGGCAAGGCCGGCGACCCGACGCCGTTCGCCGCGCGGGTGACGATCGATCGCCCGGCGCTGCGTGCCCAGGTGTTCACCGAGGCATGGCGGGAGCTCGATGCCCATTTCTACGATCCCGCCTTCCACGGTGCCGACTGGGGCGCCCTGCGTGAGCGCTACCGGCCGCTGGCGCTGGCCGCGTCGACCCGGCGCGACTTCGACGAGGTGATGAACTGGATGCTCGGCGAGCTCAACGCCTCGCACATGGGCTTCAGGCCGCCGCGCGGCACGGCGGCGCCGGCGACCGGGCACCTCGGCATCGAGGTCGAACCGTCCGCCGACCGCCGCGGGGTGCGGATCACCGAGATCCTGCCGGGGACGCCGGCGTCGCGCGTCGACGCGGCGCTGCAGGTCGGTGAGCGGATCGTCGCGGTCGGCGGGCGGGAGCTCGGGGCCGGCGACAACTTCTTCGCGGCGCTCGCCGAGACCGTGGGGCAGCGGGTCAGGCTGCGCCTCGCCGGCCCGACCGGCGAGCGCGACGTCACGCTCACGCCGGTCAAGCTCGCCGACGTCCGCGACGCGCGTTACCAGCAGTGGCGGAAGGAGCGGCGGGCGATCGTCGACGCCGCCTCAGGCGGCAGGCTCGGCTACATCCACATCCAGGGGATGAACGCGCCGTCGCTGGAGGAGTTCCAGCGCGAGCTGTTCGCGGCGGCGAGCGGCAAGCAGGGCCTGCTCATCGACGTGCGGAACAACGGCGGCGGATGGACCACCGACGTCCTGATGGCGATCCTCAACGTGCGGCGGCACGCCTGGACGGTGCCGCGGGACGGCGACCCCAAGATCAAGGCCTACCCGCAGGACCGCCTGCCGCTGCCGGCCTGGACGCGGCCGGCCGCGACGCTGTGCGACGAGGCGAGCTACTCCAACGCGGAGATCTTCTCGTGGGCGTTCAGGACCCTCGAGCGGGGACCCGTCGTCGGCATGCAGACCTTCGGCGCGGTGATTTCGACCGGCGCCGCCGTGCTGACGGACGGCTCGACGGTGCGACTGCCCGAGCGGGGCTGGCACGTGGCCGGGTCGGGAGTCAACATGGAGAACCACGGGTGTCCGCCGACCCACGTCGTGGCTCAGCCGCCCGAGCAGGACCTGGCCCGCGACCGTGACGCCCAGCTCGAGCGGGCCATCGAGGTCCTGCTCGCCCGGCTCCCCGCGGACGAGTCCCTGCTGCCCTGGTGAGCGCCGGCCGCCAACCCTCCCGACGCCGGGCAGGTGCCTCGCCCGGCCGACGGCGGCCCGCGAAGTCCTCGCGAGGATGCCCCTCGAATAGGCCGGCCAGGGGAATGCGGCGCGCCCGCGCGGCGGTTTTCAGTCCAAGTGAGTTGGTGGTCGGGATGGCGCACCGGAAACTCCTCGCCGCGTTCCTTCCGCTCGCCCTCGTGGCCGTCAGCGCGGGCGTCGACGCCGAGTCCCTGGGGCGGGGCGGTCGCGACCGCGCGGCAGGCGACGACGTACTCCCCAGGCTGCCCGGGCCTCCGCAGCTCCGCGCCGCCTACTGGGGAGCGCTGAGCCTCGCCGGCATGAACGAGTGGCCCGGCGCCCGCGACTCGGTGGTCGAGCTCGAGCGCGCCGTCGCGCGGGAGTCGCCGGTCGAGGGACTGGCCGAGCTGTCCAGGGCGCAGATCGACGTGGCGGGCCGGCTGGCGGGGATCACCCACGACTGCCTGCCGCCGATCACCCTCCTCCACCTGGGAGCCTTCGAGTCGTACCGCGAGGGTCCCGACACGGCCCTCGTGACGCACTCCTCGACGGTGGCGGCTCACCTCGCCGAGCTCTACGCGGGTCTCGAGGGCACCATCGCAGCGCGAGGGTTCGCGTCTTCGGCGATGGCCTGCATGGCCGGCACGCTTGGCTCGGTCGCCTCCTTCGGCCAGGCGCGCCGGCTTCTCGAGCGGGCGATCAGGCTCGATCCCGGGAGCGAGATCGCCGGGCTCCTGCTCGGCGCCCTCGACGAGCGGGAAGGCCGCTACGGCGACGCCGTCGACGTGCTGCGTCCGCTCGTCCAGGCCCACCCGGACGCCGGGGAGGCCCGCATCCGGCTCGCGGTGAACCTCCGGCGGGTCGGGAAGGCAGCAGAGGCGCGCGGGCACCTCGCCGAGTGCACCCAGCCCAGGTACGACCGCTGGGTCCGCGGCGTGGCCTACGACGAGTTGGCCCGCCTCGCGCTCGACGGCGAGCGCTGGCTGGATGCCGCCGCCGTGCTCGAGGAGGCGGAGGCTGCCCTGGGCCCGAGCCAGGCGATGATCGTCCAGCTCTCCTACGTGCTCGATCGGCTGCAGGTCCCCCTGCGGGCGAGGAGACTCGCCGCGACGCTGCCGGACCGGGTCGAGGCCGGCAGCCGGCCGGAGTCGGACCGCTTCCGCTACCCGGTGTGGCCGGACGTCGCGCTGGCGAGCGCGCGCGAGGCGCTCCGGCAGCGAGGGCAGGCCTCGCTCGGCGCGCTGTCGGCGGCGATCGCCACCACCTCGTCCGTCGCGGAGCAGGCCCGGTGAGGCGTCCCGCGGCGTGGGTGGCCGCCGGGCTCCTGTCCGCGGCCGCCGGCGCGGCGGGGTTCGAGGTCGAGCTCTCGGCTCCGCCCGCGGGTCAAGCCGCGTTCGGGCTCGTGCGGGTGGTGGCCGCAGTCGTCCCGCCCGATGCCGCGGAGCGGGTCGAGTTCTTCGTCGACGGTCGGCTGGTCGGCGTGAGCGCGGAGCCTCCCCACGAGCTCGTCGTCGACGTCGGCCAGGAGAACGTCGCGCACGAGTTTCGGGTGGTCGCGCACGGACCGGGCGCGGCGACGGCGGCGGCGGCCGTGACCACGCCGGCGATCAAGGTGGACGCGCAGTTCTCCGTCGAGCTGCAACAGCTCTACGTCACCGCCAGGCTCGACGGCCGGCGCGTGCTCGACCTGACGCGGGGCGACTTCGAAGTTCTCGACGAGGGCAGGCGCCAGCAGCTCGTCACGTTCGCACGTGGCGACATCCCGTTCACCGCGGTCGTCCTCGTCGATGCGAGCCTGAGCATGGACGCGAACAAGCTCGCCATCGCCCTCGCCGGCGCGCGGGCGTTCGTCGGCGGCATGAGGCCGCTCGACGAGGCGAAGGTCGTCGTGTTCTCCGATCGGATGATCGCCGCGACGCCGTTCGCCGGCCCGGCGGACGCCGCCGCCTTCGGCCTCGGGGAGCCGGTCGCCACCGGCGGGACCTCCGTCAACGACCACCTCTACCTCGCGCTCAAGCTCCTCGAGGCCCGGCAGGGGCGCCGGGTGGTGGTGCTGCTGTCGGACGGGATGGACACCACGAGCGCCCTGAGGCTGCGCGAGGTGCTGTTTAAGGTGCGGCGGAGCCAGGCGCTCGTCTACTGGATCAGGCCGCTGGAGCGGGGCGGTCGCGTGCTCGATCCAGACCGCGCGCGGAGGCTCTACTCGGCGTGGAAGAGCGGACCGGAGCACGCCGACGAGCTCGACCTGCTGGCCGAGGTCGTCGCCGAGAGCGGCGGACGGATCCTCGAGGGCAACCCCCTCGACGACCTGACGGCCGAGTTCGACGAAGTCCTGCGCGAGCTCCGGGAGCAGTACGTGCTCGGCTTTTACCCCGCCGAGGCGCGCCACGACGGCCGGTGGCACGGCGTCGAGGTACGGGTACGGCGACCGGGCGTCGGCGCCCGCGCCGGCGGCTACCTCGATTTCTGAGAGAACAGGGGGACAGGGGACAGAGCCCCGACCCCGATCTGCGAGCACGGCGGCCCGGGCACCTATAATCCGTCCGGGAGGCGCCATGCCCCGAGAGATCCGCTTCTACAACACGCTGTCGCGGCGTGCCGAGGCCTTCGTGCCCCTCGAGCCGGGTCACGTCCGCATCTACACCTGCGGGCCGACGGTCTACAACTTCGTCCACATCGGGAACCTGAGGACCTTCCTGTTCGAGGACGTCCTCCGCCGCACCCTGAAGGCGTTCGGCTTCCGCGTCACTCAGGTGATGAACCTGACCGACATCGACGACAAGACGATCAAGGGCGCCAACGCCGAGGGGATCGGGCTGCGCGAGTTCACCGACCGCTATGCCGCGGCGTTCTTCGCCGACATCGACACCCTGGGGGTCGAGCGCGCCGAGCACTACCCGCGCGCCACCGACTTCGTGCCGCAGATGGTCGAGATCGTCCGGCGCCTCACCGAGCGCGGTCACACCTACGTCCTCGACGGGTCGACGTACTTCCGGATCGCGTCGTTTCCGGCGTACGGCAGGCTCTCCGGCGTCAGGCTCGACGAGGTCAAGTCCGGGGCGCGCGTCGACGCAGACGAGTATGAGAAGGAGGACGTGCGCGACTTCGTGTTGTGGAAGGCGCCCAAGGAGGGGGAGCCGGTGTGGCACACGGCGCTCGGCGACGGCCGGCCCGGCTGGCACATCGAGTGCTCCGCGATGTCGATGGAGTACCTCGGCGAGAGCTTCGACATCCACACCGGCGCGGTGGACAACATCTTCCCGCACCACGAGAACGAGATCGCCCAGAGCGAGGGGGCGACCGGGAAGCCGTTCGTCCACACCTGGCTGCACGCCGAGCACCTCGTCGTCGAGGGCCAGAAGATGGCGAAGTCGCTGGGCAACTTCTTCACGCTGCGTGACCTGCTCGAGCGGGGCCACGACCCGCTGGCGATCCGCTACCTGCTCATCTCGGTGCCTTACCGGCAGAAGCTCAACTTCACCTTCGACGGACTGCACGGAGCCGGCGCGGCGATCGAGCGCATCGCCAACACGCTGCGGCGGCTCGCCCACACCCCGCCGGCCACCGGCGAGGGGTCGCTCGCCCCGGTCGACGTCGAGGCGTTCCTGGCCGACTTCGACGACTCGCTCGCCGACGACCTCAACACCGCGCGGGCGCTGGCCGCGTTCCACACGCTGCTCACCCGCGTCAACCAGGCGTTGGACGCCGAGGGCATCCCGGCGGCGATGAGGCGACGCGTGGACGAGGCGGTCGCCCGCGTCGCGACCGTGCTCAACGTCGTGCCGCTGGTCGAGGCGGCCGGAGGGGACGCCGAGATCGACGCCCTGATCGCCGACCGCAAGGCGGCACGGGCCGCCCGCGACTTCGCACGCGCCGACGCGATCCGCGCCAAGCTGACCGCGCGCGGCATCGTCCTCGAGGACACCCCGCACGGGACGGTGTGGCACCGGGGGAAGTAGGCTTGAGGCTTGGGGCTTGAGGCCAGAGGGAACAAGGGCTTGAGGCGCGGGGTTGGGGCTACCATCGGAGTGACAGCGGAGGTGACCATGCGTCGGACCGTCCTGATCGTCATGGGTGGCGTCTTGCTGTTGGCCGCCGCCGGGTGCGTGGCCAACCCGGTGACCGGGAAGAGCCAGCTCGACCTGATGGGTGAGTCCCAGGAGCTGGAGCTGGGTCGCAGCCTGTACTCCCCGTACATCCAGCAGTCGCTCGGTCCGATCGACGACCCCGACCTGCAGGCGTACGTGCGCCGGGTCGGCGGGTCGCTGGCGGCCGTCAGCCACCGGCCGGGGCTCCCCTACGACTTCACGGCGGTCGACGACCCGACGCCCAACGCGTTCGCACTCCCCGGCGGCAAGATCTGCATCACGCGCGGCCTGCTGTCCCGATTCGAGTCGGAGGACGGCATGGCCGCCGTGGTCGGCCACGAGATCGGCCACGTGACCGCCCGTCACGCGGTCGCCGCCTACAACCGACAGATCCTGGCGGGCCTGGTCGTGCTCGGCGCGGGGGTCTACGCGTCGACCTCTGACGACGACGCCGCGCCGCTCGTCGGGCTCGGCGCGATGATCGGCTCCCAGCTCGTGCTCGCGAAGTACTCGCGCGACCAGGAGCGGCAGAGTGACGAGCTCGGTCTCGAGTACGCCGTGAAGGCCGGCTTCTCGCCGCGCGGCATGATCGAGACCCACAGGGTCCTGCTCTCGCTGCAGCAGCGGGCGCCGGGTCTGGCCGAGCGGATGTTCGCGTCGCACCCGATGTCCGCCGAGCGCCTGGCGACGGCTGAGAAGCGGGTGGCGGAGCTGCCGCCGGACGTCCGCGACCGGCCGCTGCGGAGCGAGCCGTACCGGCGGATCGCCGGCCAGGTCATCGCCGACCGCCCGGCGTGGGACCTCGTGGTCGAGGGCCAGACCCTCCTGGCCGGCAAGACGGTGCAGGAAGGCGAGGCCAGGCTGGCCGAGGCGGCCAGAAAGGCGCCGTCCGCCGGGGTGATCCGGACGCTGCACGCTATCGGCCTGTACCGGGCCAAGCAGGGCGGGGCGGCGGTCGCCGAGGCGCGCGAGGGGGCACGCCTCGCGGGCGACGTGTTCATCCCCCGCCTGGTCGCGGGCGAGCTGCTCGTCAAGCCGGCTCCGGCGGAGGCGCTCACCAACCTCGACGCCGCCGAGAAGATCCTCCCCGGCATCGCCGACGTTGCGCTCCTGCGCGGCCGGGCCTTCGAGGCGCTGGGCCGACGGCAAGAGGCGGTGAACGCCTACAAGGAGGCGGTCGGCCGCGACCCGCAGGGCGAGGTCGGAGCGGCCGCGTCCGGCCGCCTGCGCGCCCTCGGCGCCGCCTGATCCCGGCCTCTCGAGTCCTGACCCTCGACGCTCGACCGGCCAGAGCCGGAGGGCCCCGGACCCTCCTGCTCTGTCCGGCGGAAACAAAACCCGGCCCTGCGGCGGTTGTCGCCTCGTGAAGCCGAACAGGCTCGGGAGGTTGGCATGAAGAGCATCCTCGCGCTGGGGCTGGTGCTGGTCGCGGCGTCCGCGGCGTCGGCCGCGATCACCACGAAGACGGTCGAGTACAGCCACGGCGGCACGACGCTCGAGGGGTTCATGGCGTGGGACGACGCCGTCAAGGGGACGCGCCCCGGCGTGCTGATCGTCCACCAGTGGATGGGGCTCACCGCCTACGAGCGGATGCGCGCCGAGCAGCTCGCGAAGCTCGGCTACGTCGCCTTCGCGGTCGACGTGTACGGCAACGGGGTGCGGCCCGCGAATCCCGGCGAGGCCGGCGGGCTGGCCGGGAAGTACAAGGGCGACCGGGCCCTGCTGCGCGCCCGGGTCGCTGCCGGACTCGATGCGCTGCGGGCCAGCGGACTGGCCGACGCGAAGCGGATCGCGGCGATCGGTTACTGCTTCGGCGGCACCGCGGTCCTCGAGCTGGCCCGCTCCGGCGCGGATCTCGCCGGGGTGGTGAGCTTCCACGGCGGGCTCGACTCGCCCAGCCCCGCCGACGGCAAGAACATCAGGGCCAAGGTCCTCGTCCTGCACGGCGCCGACGACCCATACGTGCCGGCCAAGGACATTGCCGCCTTCCAGCAGGAGCTGCGCGACGCCAAGGTCGACTGGCAGATGGTGTACTACGCCGGCGCCGTGCACTCGTTCACGCAGAAGGAGGCGGGCAGCGACCCGGCCAAGGGGGCCGCCTACGACGAGCGCGCCGACCGCCGCTCCTGGCAGGCGATGCGGTCGTTCCTCCAAGAGGTCTTCGAATAGCGGCCGGCCGCAGGCGGGACGGACCGCGACGAACGCCAGCGACTGTTACGAGCGGGTAACGACAGAGCGGTGCGCGCCGCGTTTCGCCTTTCCATGACTCAGAAGTAGCGCGAACTCAGACACTTTCCGAGTGCATCGAGTTGGGCACGGGAGTTGCGAACCCCGGCGGTCGGACGCGGCCGCGGGGCACGGCCGCGCTGTCGCACGCGACGCCCCTGGGAGGCAGCGATGCGTCTGTGGTGCCGCCGACTCGACGCCGTGCTGGTCTTCGCCTGCGTGCTCGCCGGCGCGGCCGTCGCCATGGCGGAAGAGCCGAAGAAGAACCCGCTGGGGCTCAAGGCCGAGTACAAGAACGGGTTCAAGCTGACCACGGAGGACGGGCGCTTCTCGCTCCGCCTCTTCGGCGCCCTGCAGTTCCGCTACACGTACCTCCGCTACGACCACCGGGTCAAGGGCAACGAGGAGGACTACTCCAGCTTCTTCACGCGGCGGGCGCGCCTGTGGTGGGACGGCCACGCGTTCAGTCCCAACTTCACGTACTACTTCCACCTCCAGCTCGAGCCCCAGTCCGCGGTGAACCTGCACGACGCGTGGGTCGCCTACAAGCTCGGCGACCTCCTCACGGTCGGCGTGGGCCGCAACAAGGTCCCGTACGGCACGGAGTTCCTCGCCTCGGGGTTCAACAACGACTTCGTCGACCGCTCGATCCTCTCCGGCGAGACCGATATCAACAGTGGCGGCGGGTTCTCGCGGTGGCCCGGCGGCAACGCCAACTTCGGCACCTCCAACGAGCACCCCGCGACCGGCTTCCCGCTCGGCGGGCTCAACCTGTTCCGCTCGCAGGGGGTCTCGCTCTCCGGCCAGAGGGCCGCGAAGGGCGGTTTGACCTTCGGCTACGACGCCGGGGTCTGGCAGGGGCGAGACACCCGCGGCTCGAGCAACGGCACCGAAGGCATGCTGTATGCGGCCCGCCTGCACCTCTACCCGTTCGGCGCCGTCAACCTGCAGAACGAGGGCGACCTCGAGCACACCGAGCGGTTCAAGCTCGCGTTCATCGCCTCGATCTACCGCGACGACAAGACCCGCCGGCTCGACGCCACCGGCGCCGCCGTCAGGCCGTACGACACCCGTGACACCGGCCACGACCTCTCCGTCGTGGTGCATGTCCGCGGCTTCTACGCCGCGCTCGAGTGGGCGGCCGAGACGTACGAGATGGAGCGCGACCTGCCGGCGAACACCTTCGAACGCGAGGCCTGGCGCGCCAACTTCGGGTATTTCGTCGTCCGCTCCCGCGTCGAGGTCGTCGGGCGCGTCGCCGAGGTGCGGCGGCTCAAGGACCCGACCAGGGACGCCGCCGTCGAGTCCGGGCTCGGTCTCGTCAGGGTCCTCGACGAAGCCGGCGACTATTCCGACGCGCTCGAAGGCACGCTCTCCGAGGCGACGGTCGGCGTCAACCTCTACCTCGGCGAGGGCCACCAGCACAAGCTGTTCTTCGACTGCTCGCGGCTCGGGCGCAGCTTCGAGCCGCTGGCCGGGTTCGATCCCGCCGACCAGGAGGACACGCGCTTCCGGTCGATGGTGCAGCTCAGGTTCTGACTCTTCGACCGGCGGCGGGGGGCGGCCGGCCGGGGTACCTTGAGGGACGCGGAGGAACACCGAGGACGTGAAGGGGACGAGGCCCGAGATCGCCACCTGCGCCGAGTGCGCCGAGTTCATCGACGATGCCGCCGAGCTCGAGGCGCTGTTCGTCGGGATGACCGCGCTCTCCTCGGCGTACGGCTCGACCCGCGGGCGCGCCGGGGTGTGCCGCGTCTCCGACACGTTCCAGGACCCGTCGCCGGCTTGCCCGGCGTTCGTCCGCCGCCGGCAGGGGTGCCGCGATGGGGGACAGCCCGGCGCGGTAACATCCGACAGCGCACCGCACGGTGGTCCAGTGGAGGAGGGGACATGACGAACCCGCTCGCGAAGCTGTGGAAGACCGAGGACTGGTGGTCGGTGTGGTTCGGCCTCGGCATCGTCGTGATGGCCCTGGTGACGTTCTGGTCGGGCTCGGCCATCCGGGGCTGGGCGGTGACCCCGGCGAAGTGGAGCGCGTTCGGCGTCGCGCTCGCCGACCTGGCGAAGAACGCCGGCGGCTACCTCACGATCTTCCTGATGTTCGGGGGCGTGTTCACGGTGTCGATGGCGATCATGGGCGTGAAGGTGAGGCAGTTCATCGCCGGTTTCGTCACGCTGTTCCTCGGCTCCCTGGCGATCTTCATCGCCTCGGGGTGGAAGGTCATGGAGGACCTCAACGTCGAGGCGCCGCTCCTCGCGCTCCTCGTCGGGCTCGTCATCTCGAACCTGGTGAAGATCCCCGAGTGGATCAAGGGGGCCCTGCGCACCGAGTACTACATCAAGGTCGGCATCGTCCTGCTCGGCGCGACGCTGCCGCTGACGCTGATCTTCTCCGCCGGGCCGATCGCCTTCCTGCAGGCGACGCTGGTCTCGGTGTTCACGTGGCTGACGATCTTCCTGGCGGCGACCAAGATCTTCAAGCTCGAGCCGCAGTTCGGCGCGACGCTGGGGGCGGCCGGCGCAGTCTGCGGCGTCTCCGCGTCGATCGCCGTCGGCGGCGCCGTGCGCGCCAAGAAGGACCACATCTCGATCGCCATCGCCGTGGTCACGGTGTGGGCCATCGTCATGATCCTGGTGCTCACCGTCGCCCTGAAGAAGCTGGTCCCGGGGACGATCGCCCCGGGCGTGGCGGGCGCCTGGGTCGGCACCTCGGAGTTCGCCGACGCCGCCGGGTTCGCCGTGGTGGCGGAGCTGGCGACCCGCTTCGGCGACTCGCCGATCAACGCCTTCACCCTCATGAAGGTCATAGGCCGCGACATCTGGATCGGCATCTGGTGCCTGATCCTGTCGGTGGTGTCGGTTGTCTACTGGGAGAAGAAGGACGCCTCCCAGCGGGCGGTCGGCGCCGGCATCGTCTGGGAGCGCTTCCCCAAGTTCGTGATCGGCTTCCTCGCCGCCTCGGTGATCATGAGCGTGGTCGCCGCGCGGGTGCCGGCGGGTCACGTCGGCGTCGCGAAGTTCGAGGGGAGCGTCCAGGGCGTGAAGTACGACGCCGACTTCGCCGGCTACGCCGTGCCCGACGCCCTGCGCGACCGGGTCGAGGTCGACGTCGCGAAGGGCACGCTCACCGCGCGGGGCTTGCTCAGCCGCGACGACCTCCACTTGCTGCAGGGAGCGGCCTCCTCGCAGGACCAGAAGTTCGCGCTCAACCAGCTCGCCACCGCCTCGAACTGGTTCGAGTCGGTCCTCCAGCCGAAGGTCATCTCGCCGATTAAGAAGCTGCGCTCGTGGGCGTTCGTGCTGTGCTTCCTGTGCATCGGCCTGTCGACCCGCTTCGCCGAGCTCATGACGTTCGGGATGAAGCCGTTCTGGGCGTTCACGATCGGCGTGGCGGTCAACGTCCCGCTGGGGTTCTTCCTGTCGACCGTCGCGTTCGTCGACTTCTGGTCGAAGGTCTGACCGCGGACACGCCTCGGCCCTACGACATCTCTCCGAAGGGACATCGCCCCCTCCGTCATTGCGAGCTCAGTACGGCCCGCGGCGGGCCGCTTCTTCGTGGAAGTAACAGGACGTGTCGACGGCGGAGGGTTTCTGTGGAGCGCGCGCTCCGCGCGTGCTCGTCTTCCCGTGAGCACGCCCGGAGGGCGCGCTCCACAGATGACTTCCGGTCTTGACTGCTCTTCCGGGGTGGTGGCGGGTGATGTTACTTGGGAGAATGGGACGGTCCGCGGATCTCCCGGACTCAGGGCGCGATTGCGTACGCCGCGGCGGGGAAGCCGACGAAGTGGTAGAGGTTGGCCGGGGCGGTCTCGCCGAGGCCGACCTCGCGCACCGGCAGCTCCGGCTGCCCCACCGAGGTCGAGTAGCTGATCGGGAAGCCCGTCGGCGCCGGCAGCCCGAGCGCGCTGGCCGTCTCGCCGAGCAGCAGCAGGCCGAACGGGATCGAGAACCGGCCGCACCAGGTCAGCCGGTAGACGTTCGGGTCGTCAGGGCTCACGCAAGCGGCGGAGAACTCGCGGGCCTTGCCGGCCGACAGCGGGCCGGCGAGCGGACCGGCCAGCAGCTCGCGGTCGCGGGCGACCGCCTGCGCGTACGCCTCGATGCCGCCCTCGCCGAACGGCGTGTGCGTGAAGTCGGAGCCGTAGTGCACGGCGTCGGAGGAGATCGCCACGGCGACGTCTGGGCCGAGCTGCAGGCCGCGCTCGCGCATCGCGGCGGCGAGCGCCCCGCCGACGTGGCGGGCGAGCTCCTCGAGGCGCGGGAGCGGCGACGCCGGGACGATGATCGGCACGATCTCGACGTCGGGACGGTGGTGCCGGAGCCACGCGACCAGCGGCTCGAGCGAGTGCTCGCGGTCGTGCCCTGCGTCGTCCTGCACGAAGTCGGCGGCGGGCAGCCGGGCGAGGATCGCCCCGCGCAGCGCCGAGACCGGCACCTCGCCGTCGGGAGTGCGCCACGCGCGGTAGTCGTCGAAGACCACGAGGTCGCGGGCGCCGAAGGCGCGGTACTTGTGGAACACACCGATGAGGACGACCGTCTTCGCCTTGACCAGCGGCAGCACCTGGCGGTAGGCGCGTCCGGCATACAGGTAGTCGTCGTGCGGGCAGAGGACGCCGACCACGGTGCCCGACGGATCGGGACCGAGCCGCTCGGGCGCGGGCGGCGTCGCGGACAGCTCCCACACCCGCGCCATCTGCGCCGCCGTCGAGGCGAAGCCCACGGTGTCCTGCTGGCCGCGCACGTCGCCGGCGGAGGGGATCCCCATGCCGGCCCGCACCTCGGCGAGCGTCGGCGGCGCCGCCTGGGCAAGCGGGAGTGCCGCCTGGGGGCCGGCCAACGAGGTGTGGACAACCGCAAGGCTCATCAGCAGGAAGAGTCGCATTGCCAAGCCTCCGCGCGACCACGCTACCGCGCGGGCCGGCGTACGACAAGCCTTCAGACTCGCCTGGCCGCCGCGAACACGAAGAGCATGCGGGTCAGCCAGCTTGGATCAGGGTCGCGGCGGCGCGGTTGGCGGAGCGGACGGCGTAGTTCTGGCCGCGGTCCTCGGGGTAGATCTGGGCCATGCAGGCGTGGTGGAGGCCGGGGAGCGGGGTGGCGAACGGCGGGACCATCCGCGAGTAGTGGCACGGCACGATCGGTTGCGCGAAGGCGGCGCGGAAGACGTGCCGGGCAGTGATCCACGACTCGTCGAAGGCGGGGGCGACCTTGGCGAGGTGGGGCAGGTGCGAGGCCCACACCGCGCTGTCCGGCGCCCTCCACAGCGGGTGGTCGTCGAGCAGGTACTTGGAGAGGTAGACGACCGTCCGGCCGCCGTAGCGCGCGGCCGGGATGTAGTTGGTGTGCTCGATGACGCCGCCGAACGGCGAGCCGGGGTCGGCGACGTTGAGCCAGTAGTAGGGCGACAGCGAGCGGTCGAGCTCGAGGACGGCGCACAGCGCGTTGGCGTGCTCGATCCCCTGCAGCGCGGCGCGGTAGTCGGCCGGCAGGTGGTCGCCGGCGACGCGGTCGAGCTCTTCCGGCGCGGCGGTGAACAGCACCCGGTCGAACTGCCCGGCGCCCTTGCGAGTCTCGACCTCGAGGCCGCCGCCGGCCGGGCGCACGCGCTTGACCGGGGTCGCGAACTCGATCGCCACGCCCGCCTCCCGCAGGCGGTCGACGAGGGCGTCGACCAGCCGGCCGAACGAGCCGCGCATGTAGCCGAGCCGCTCGCCGAGCCCCGAGGACGACCGCGAGCGGCCGCGCAGGTAGATCTTCTGCCACAGCCAGGCCATCGACACGACGTCGGCGCGCTCGGCGAACTTCTGCTCGAGCAGGGGGCCCCAGACGGTGTCGAACGCCTTGCGGCCGGCGTGGGCGAGCAGCCACTCCCGCGCGGTGACCTTCTCGAACTCGGCGAGACCCGAGCGGTGCCGCAGGTAGAGCGTCGAGAGGGCGAAGCGCACCTTGTCGGGCCACGGCATCGGCCGGAAGGCGAGGAGCGACGCCGGCGTGCCGAAGTCCCACAGCCGACCCTGCGAGTAGATGCCCATGCGCGAGGGGAGCCACTCGATCTCGGAGGCGAGGCCGAGCTCCCCGGCGAGGGCGACGTAGTCGGTGTCGGTGGTGAAGATGTGGTGGTAGAAGCACTCGAGCCGCTCGCCGCCGACCTCGAACAGGGCGACCAGGCCGCCGGGTCCCGGCCAGCGCTCGAACACGGTGACGTGCCAGCCGGCGCGGGCCAGCCGCCACGCCGACACCAGGCCGGTCAGCCCGGCCCCGACGATCGCGCAGCTCCTCGGCGTCCCACTCATGCGAGGCGCATCCTACCCCGACGGTACTTCATCGCTGTCGCCGCCGCTGGCCCGACGCCGGAGGCGTGCTCGAGCCGATGAATGTGGCTGGAACCTGCAGGCCTTCCAGCCATGAAGCCAACGCGCGGTCGGCCGTCAGGACGCTCGCTCCCTCGCGCCGGGCCAGCACCGCGTAGGTGCAGTCGTAGACCGAGTGGCCGACAGTCGCGGCCGCGACCAGCGCCTCCTTGGCCAATTCGCAGCTCGGCACGAAGGCATCGACGATGGCGATCGCGTCTTCGAGGTTGTGCACGGCAGCCTCGGTGTCGAGCTCCCCCGCGCGGACGTACTTCCAGAGCGCGTTGGCGACCTCGGCGCAGTAGAGGTCCGGCGCGAGCACGACGGATGCCGATGCCAGGGCGTCGAGGCCCTGGCCGGCGGCGGGTCCGGCCAGGACTGCGTGCAGCGCCGCCGAGGCGTCGAGCACGAGCCGGCGGCTCATCGGTCGCGGTCCTCGCGGACCAGGCTCTCCGGTGCGACCGACAGCCGCCGCCGGGGCTCTGCCCGCAGTGCGCGGCGCAGCTCCTCGACGACAGCCAGGCGCCTCTCGCGAGCGACCAGCTCAGGCATCCGGCGCAGCTCGACCACGGCCTGCTGCGCGAGGCTTCTCCGCTCGCGTCGCGCCCGCTCAGTCAGGGCGTCGTACACGTCAACCGGCAGCTCGCGAATTTGCAGGGAGCCCATTTCTTCCTCCGTTCGTCGGTAGCCCCAGCCACGAATCATCATAATGCATGCATTCTGCCTCAGCAAGCCGTCGGCCCGGGGTCGGTCCGCTTCACCGGCCATCGCCTCCGACGCTCAGGCCTCATGCCCCAAGCCTCAAGCCCCCCTCAGTTGACATCGTCGCCTCCGCCGCCGAGGAAGTCGGGGAGGGCGTAGCGGCCGCCGGAGGGCAGCTCGGCGGGGGCTTCGGCCTCCTGGACCAGCCAGCGCTGGAAGGCCGGCTCGGGGAGCTCGGAGACGAAGCGCGACGGCTCGGTGATGACGTCCACGCGATAGCGATCGCGGGCGATGAGCGGGTAGCACAGGTAGAGCTCGTCCTTGGCCCGGGTGCAGGCGACGTAGAACAGCCGGCGCTCCTCCTCGATGTCGTCGGCGCGCGCCGACGGGAACCGCCCCTCGGCGAGCCAGACGACGAACACCTCGCGCCACTCGAGCCCCTTGGCCTGGTGGATCGTCGACAGCGTGACGCGCTCGCGCTCGCCGGCCTCGGCGGCCTCGTCCTCGCCGGACAGCTCGTTCATCAGCGTGACCTCGTCGAGGAAGGCGCCGAGCTCGTCGTAGCCGTCGGCGAACAGTGCGAGCTGGTCGAGGTCCTCGAGGCGGGCGCCGGCGTTGTCGAGCTGCGAGCGGACGTACTCCTTGTAGCCCGAGGCGACCACCTCGCGCACCGCCTCGCCGGGCCGGGCGCCGAGCCGGACGATGCGCTCGACGACCTTGGCGAGCTCGCGCACCGAGTGCGCCGCGGCGCCGGGCAGGCCGACCGACGACGGGTCGAGGCGGGCGAGACTGGCGATCGGCTCGGCGGCGGCGGCCAGCGCTTCCCACACCCGGGCGACCAGGCGGGCGCCCAGGCGCGGCCGGAGCCGGGCCATGCGGGCGAACGCCACCTCGTCGCGCGGGTTGGCGACGAAACGCAGGTGGGCGAGCACGTCCTTGACGTGGCGCTGCTCGAAGAAACGCAGCCCGGAGCGGACCTCGTAGGGGATGTTGCGCCGCGTCAGCTCGACCTCGAGCTCGAGCGCGTGCGCGTGGTTGCGGTAGAGGGCGGCGATCTCCGACAACGGCACGCCCTCGTCGATGCGCTCGAGGATCTGCTGGGCGACGAACGCGGCCTGCGCCTCGGGGCTCGGTGCGGCCGCCACGACCGGCAGCTCGCCGCCCTCGCGCACGGCGTGGAGGTGCTTGGGGAACTGCTTCTCGTTCTGTGCGATCGACGCGTTGGCGAGCTCTAGGATCGGCGGCAGGGAGCGGTAGTTGGTCTCCAGGCGGAACACGCCGCAGCCGGGGTAGCGGTCGGGGAAGGTGAGGATGTTGGCGAACTCGGCGCCGCGGAAGGCGTAGATCGACTGCGCGTCGTCGCCGACGACCATGAGGTTCCTCTCCGGACCGAGGGTGGTATCCACCACGTCGGCCTGCAGCCGGTTGGTGTCCTGGTACTCGTCGACGAGGACGTGGCGGAAGCGGGCGGCGAGCTGGCGGCGCACGTCGTCGTGGCGGCGCAGGAGGAGCAGCCAGTTGAGCAGCAGGTCGTCGTAGTCCATGACCTGGGCGGCGCGCTTGCGCTCGAGGTAGCGGCGGAAGACCGCCTGGATGGTGTCGAGCTCCCCTGAGAACTGCGGGTAGCGCGACACCATGACCTCCTCGAGCGACCGCCCGGTGTTGATCACCAGGGAGTACACCTCGACGAGGAGCGCGGCGCCGGGCAGCCTGCGGTCCGGCGCCGACGGCGTCACGTCGGCGAGCGCGTTGCCCATCAGGTCGCGCGAGTCCTCGCGGTCGAGGATCCCGTAGTTGTCGCGGTACCCGAGCCGGTCGCCGAAGCGGCGGAGCAGGCGGTTGCCGACCGAGTGGAACGTCCCGCCCATGACGCGACCGGCGTCGCGGCCGAGGAGCTGGCCGACGCGGGACAGCATCTCGCGGCTGGCCCGGTTGGTGAACGTCAGGAGCAGGATGCCGGACGGCTCGACACCGTCCTCGATCAGCCGGGCGACGCGGTAGACGACGGTGCGGGTCTTGCCGGAACCGGCGCCGGCGAGCACGAGCATCGGCCCGCCCGGGTGCATGACGGCCGCGAGCTGCTCGGCGTTGAGCTCGGCCGCGTAGTCGACCTTCCGCGACGTGCCGGTCGGGGCGCGCAGGGCAACCTTGCGGACGACCGGCTTGTCGGTCACGGTGGCGAGGATAGCGCAGCGGCCTGGGCCCCCACCCACCCGCCCAGCCAGGGGATAGGGGGAACGACGATCTGGTTGGCCGCCAGGGGGGGCGGGGGGTGGGCGATTGTCCTCCAGGTGGGGCGAAATGGCGCCCGATCGGAGGCAAATCGATCTGGGAGCGTGGTCAGAGGTGGCACGCGGTATGCAAAGAGCAGTAGGCAGTTCTTTTCAAATGAGGAGATCCCGGGCGGGGGCCCAGTGTAGAAGCCAATCAGACAAGGCCTACCAAACGAATCCCACCAACCGAAGCCAACCCAAAACTGCCCACCAACGTCCCCCTCGGCCCGCATCCTCGAACACCAAACCGACCGCCGGATCGTCCGGCGGTCGTTCCCTTTTCGAGCGTGTCCCGGTCGTCAGCGTCAGGGTCAGAAGTTGCGGCCGACGAGGAGGTAGAAGGAGTCCTTGCCGCCCGAGCTGAACCCCTGGCCGAGGTAGACGGGACCGATGAAGGTGTCGGCCCCGACGAGCAGGGAGAAGGAGTAGCGCAGGTCGGAGAGGCTCGCGTCCGACGGGCGCTCCCACGCGTTGCCCGCCTCGGCCGAGGCGCCGAGGTAGATGCCCTCCCCGAAGTTGGGCAGCCTCCCGAGGCGGTAGAGGTAGAGGAGCGCGGCGACACCGCCATAGCTCCCGCTCACCTCGCCGGGCGGGAGTCCGGAGAGGTTGAACAGGCCGCCGAGGTAGAACCGCTCGGTGGGCGGGAGCGTCCCGCCGAGGGCCGAGGTGCAAGTAAGCAGGCCGACGAGCGAGTGGCGACCGATGCTCTCGGCCGCCACCGTCTGAATGTCGAGGCGGCGGTACTCGTCGTCGGAGCCCAGCCCCGGAAGGGCGTCGTAGTAGCGGGCGAACGCCAGCAGCCCGTTGCGCGGGAAGTTGACGCTGTCGATCTGGTCGATCGTGACGTCGAGGTGCACCCCGGCGTCGACCCGGTCGAACTTGGGATGGCTGCCTCCCCCCGGGCTGGCGCGGCCGGTCGTCGCGTCGCGCCGCGCGCCGACGCGCACCTCACCGTAGCGCCCTAGCGAGAGCCCGAGGTCCAGGCCGACCCGCTGCTCGCCGAACCGGTACTGCAGCGACTCCCCGTCGACGAGGAGCTGGGTCTTGGTCTGGCTGCCCGCGAGCCCCACGGCCACGAACGGCACCCGCGACGGGCCGAGCGGCTGGTACAGCTCGGCCGACAGGAGGGGGCTCTCGCCGACCTGGGCGGCGACCTTCAGCTCCGCACCGACCCGGTTGAGGCGGGTCATGGTGAACGCCGCGAGCGAGTTGAAGCGGCTCTCGCCCTCGAGGTCGGAAGCCAACCCCAGGCCGAAGCGGAGGTAGTTGGGCCCCCACGACTTGGCATGGCCGGTGATGGCGAGCGTCCAGCCGTCGCCGAGCGGGATGAGCCGGAAGTCCACGGTCTCGAACTCGCCGAGGTCGTGCAGCCGCTTGAGGTCGGCCTGCAGCACCTCGACGTCGAGCGGCCGGCCGGGACGGGAGTGGACGCTCCGCGCAACCACGCTGGACGCCAGGCCGGGACCGGGATCGATGGTCACCGCCTTGATCTCGAAGCTCGGCGTCTCCCGGCGCTGGCGGCCGAGGTAGCGCTGCCACTCGGCGTCGTCCACGGCGAGCCGGCGAAGCGCGTCCTGCTGTGCCCGGGCGGCGGCGGCGCCCTGGGAGAGGATCTCCGGCGCGGCGTGGAAGTCGAGGAGCTTGAGGCCGCCGAGCGAGGGGTGGAGGAGGATATCGACGTCCGCGAGCGACTTCTCGACGTTGAGGCGGCTGAGGAACCCCGAGGTGCGCGACAGGATGCCCGCGATCGACTCCGGGCGACCGAGCGACGAGAGCGGGTCGCCGAGGTCCACCGCGATCACGACCCCGGCGCCCATGGCGCGGGCGGTCTCGACCGGCAGGTTGGCGACCACGCCGCCGTCGACGAGCAGCCGGCCGTCCACCTCGACCGGGGAGAACAGCCCGGGGACCGCCATGCTGGCCCGCAGCGCCTCGGCCAGGTCGCCGTGGCCGAGGACGACGGTCTCGCCGGTCCCGATGTCGGTGGCCACGGCGCGGAACGGGACGGGGAGGCGGTCGAAGTCGTCGACGTCGGCGGCCCGCAGGGCGAGGATCCGGAGGGCGGTCTGCAGCTTCTGGCCGGGGACCAGGCCCGAGGGCAGGCGGAGCTTGCCGCCGGAGAAACCGAGCTCCCACCGCGTCAGGTAGGTGAGGTCGTCGACCTTGCGGCGGTACGGCAGGTCCCGGCGGTCGGGGGCGTCGCGGAGCATCTCGCGCCAGTCCATGCCAAGCGAGATGCTCGTCAGCTCGTCGGCCGAGTAGCCCGCGGCGTAGAGCCCGCCGACGATGGCGCCCATGCTGGTCCCGGCGATGCAGTCCACCGGCACGTGGAGCTCCTCGAGGACCTGGAGCACGCCGACGTGGGCCAGGCCCAGCGCTCCGCCTCCGGAGAGCACAAGGCAGACCCGCGGCCGTGCCGGAGGCCCGGCCGGCGAGTCACCGCCGGCATCGGCGGTGGCGGTCAGGCCGGCGAACAGGACGAGGACGAGCGCGGTGATCGTTCGGCAGGGTCGGCGCACCATCGACATAGTGTACGTATTCGGCGCGGCGATGCCACCTCCGCGGCGAGTCCACGTCGAGGTGCCGCAGCCATCGCGATGTCCTCAAGAGTGCAGGTTGGAACTGAGTCTTGCGAGGACCGCGAGGTTGCCGAACTCCTTGCGAGTGACTAGAATGCGACGCCGGGGGGCTGGCGGCCCGGGTACCGAACGGACCGCCGGAGCGGCGCAAGCGCCGGAAGGGGAGACCACGCCGTGCACACCATACACAGGAAAGAGCTGATTGCCCCGAAGTTCTGGCGGTTCGTGGTGGCAGCGCCGGAGATCGCGCGCCGCCATCGGCCGGGCCAGTTCGTCATGGTGCTGCTCTCCGACCGCGGCGAGCGCATCCCGCTGACCATCGCCCACTCGGACCCGCAGGCCGGCACCATCACCCTGGTGGTGCAGGAGGTGGGCAAGACCACGATGTCGATGGGCGAGCTCGAGGAAGGCGGCCAGATCCTCTCGGTGGTTGGACCGCTCGGCACGCCGACCCACATCGAGAACTTCGGCACCGTGGTGTGCGTCGGCGGCGGCGCGGGGATCGCGCCGATGCTCCCCATCGCCGCCGGGATGAAGAAGGCCGGCAACCGGGTGCTGTCGATCCTCGGCGGGCGCAGCGAGGAGCTGGTCATCCTGCGCGACGAGATGACGGCGGCGTCGGACGAGATCACGTTCACCACCGACGACGGCTCGTTCGGCCGCAAGGGCTTCGTCACCCACGCCCTGGCCGACCTCATCGCCGAGAAGGGCAAGCCGGACCTCGTCGTCGCGATCGGCCCCGCGATCATGATGAAGGTGGTCGCCGACCTCACCCGCAAGCACGAGATCCCGACGCTGTGCTCGCTCAACTCGATCATGATCGACGGCACCGGGATGTGCGGCTGCTGCCGGGTGACCGTCGGCGGCCAGACCAGGTTCGTCTGCGTCGACGGCCCCGAGTTCGACGCCCACAAGGTCGATTTCGACGTGCTGCTGAAGCGGCTGCGCATGTTCCTTCCCGAGGAACAGGAGGCACGCGAGCGCTACATGGCCGACCACGCCTGCCGCGCGCTCGAGGGAGTTGCTCATGCCTGAGCGGATCGAGGGCCTGCCCGAGCTGACGAAGAAGGAGCGGATGAAGATCGCCCGGCACGCGATGCCGGAGCAGACGCCCGAGGCGCGGGTCGAGAACTTCGCCGAGGTGGCGCTCGGCTACACTGCGGCGACCGCGATGGAGGAGGCGCAGCGCTGCCTGCAGTGCGAGAAGCCGCTGTGCGTCGCCGGCTGCCCGGTCGAGATCGACATCCCGGCGTTCATCGACCTGATCCGCCAGGGCGACTTCAAGGGCGCGGTTGCGAAGATCAAGGAGACCAATACGTTGCCGGCGATCTGCGGGCGCGTCTGCCCGCAGGAGGACCAGTGCGAGGTCGTCTGCGTTCTGGAGAAGAAGTTCACCCCGGTCGCGATCGGTCGCCTCGAGCGCTTCGTCGCCGACGTCGAGCGCGACGCGGGGACGACCGAGATGCCGCACTGCGCGGCGCCGTCGGGGCACAAGGTGGCGATCATCGGTTGCGGCCCTGCCGGTCTGGCCTGCGCGGCGGACCTCGCGAAGCTCGGCCACCAGGTGACGATCTTCGAGGCGTTACACAAGACCGGCGGCGTGCTCGTCTACGGCATTCCGGAGTTCCGCCTGCCCAAGGCGATCGTCGATTTCGAGGTGGAGAACCTCAAGCGGATGGGCGTCGAGATCCGCACCGGCTACGTCGTCGGCAAGACCGCCACGGTCGAGGAGCTGTTCCACGAGCAGGGATACGACGCGGTCTTCTTCGGCACCGGCGCGGGCCTGCCTTCGTTCCTCGGCGTGCCGGGCGAGAACTACATCGGCGTAGTCTCGGCCAACGAGTTCCTCACCCGGGTCAACTTGATGAAGGCGTATGACTTCCCTAACTACGACACGCCCGTCCGGGTCGGCAAGCGGGTGGCGGTCGTGGGCTCCGGGAACGTCGCGATGGACTGCCTGCGCTGCGCCAAGCGGCTCGGGGCTGAGCACGTGATCTGCGTCTACCGGCGTACCCGAAACGAGTCGCCGGCCCGGAAGGAAGAGCTGGAGCGGGCCGAGGAGGAGTTCATCGACTTCCGCTGGCTGTCGGCCCCGCTCGAGATCTACGGCAACGACGACGGGTTCGTCACCGGGATGAAGATCCAGCGCATGGAGCTCGGCGAGCCCGACGCCTCGGGGCGCCGGCGCCCGGTCCCGGTCGCCGGGTCGGAGTACGACATCGAGGTCGACACCGTCATCGTCGCCATCGGCCAGAGCCCGAACCCCCTGGCGACCCGGGCGACCCCGGGCCTCGAGCTCAACCGGCACGGGTGCATCGTGGTCGACGAGGCGACGATGATGAGCAGGTCGCTGCCCGGGGTGTTCGCCGGTGGCGACATCGTCACCGGCGCGGCGACCGTCATCCTCGCGATGGGTGCCGGCAAGGTCGCTGCCCGCGGCATCCACGACTGGCTCGGTAAGCTCGAGCGCGGCGAGGTGACGAAGCCGCCGTTCACCTCCGCGCCCGCCTGAGGCCCAGGAGGCAAGTCGCCGGCACCACCGCGCACGGCCATGCTCGGGCAGTCGCGCGGTCTCAGCGGCCGGTGGGACCGCTCGTGGGAGCGCGGAGCTCGACGAGGCCGGAGCGCTGGAGCGTGTCGACGATGACGCCGAACTCCAAGTTGCTCACCGGCGTGATCCTGGCGATCTCATCGAGGCTCCAGCGGTCGTTGACGCGGGAGAGGACGAACGCCTCGCCGGGCCTGAGCACCAGCGCCGTGTCGAGTCCGGTCCGAGACAGTCGCGGCACGAGGTGTCCGGAGGTGCGGATGCCCGCGAGTCGCCCGTCGACCAGGTAGAGCTTCTTGCGGTATCGCGGAGTCGTGACCGAGAGGGTGCCGGTCGCGACCCTGTCGGCGAGCGACGGCAGGAGCTCCTCGAGGGGCAGGTCGGCGAGGGTCAGGGGCATGCCACGGACCTCGAAGGCGTCATCGGGTTGGATCGGGGCACCGGTTCAGGATAGCAAGGGCGGCAGGCCCGACGACGGATCGGTGGCGCGCCGGCCGCTGGACCCGGGACGATGGTGCCGATCCGTGCCCCGCGCCGGACCCGAGCGGGTCGTGTTGGTCACAGCCCGAGCGTCACCCCGGCGTAGAGGTTGCGGCCGGCGGCCGGGATGAAGAGCGGCGAGCCTTCCTCGACATAGCCGAACGCGGTGTAGGTCTCGTCGAGCAGGTTGTTGAGCCGCAGCTCGAGCCCGACGCGACCCAGCCCGACGGCGGCCGCGAGGCGGGCCGGGAGGTCGCCGCGCAGCGACAGGTCGACCAGCGTGAACGACGGGTTGACGCGCGGCACGTACCCCGGCACCGGCGTGGCGGCCGGGGACCGGCGGTTGTCTTCCGTGTTGTCGAGGTAGAACCGCCCGACGTGGCGCGCGGTCAGCGCGGCGAGGATTCCGGCGAGCCGGGTCCGCGCGGTGACCGAGGCGATCAGGTCCGGATAGCCGGCGATGCGGTTTCCGTCGTAGACGTTCACCGAGCCGTCCCAGCCGAACTCCCGGTAGTCGGTGAAGGTGTTGTCCGACAGCGTGAGCGCAGCGTCGAGGCCGAGGCGGTCGGACGGCTGCCACGACGCGTCGAGCTCCGCGCCTCGGTGCACCGAGCGGGCGCCGTTGCCGTAGAGCGGGACGCCGTTGTCGTCGATGGCGCCGGCGTAGACGATCTCGTTGGCGAAGCGCATCCAGAACAGGTTGGCGCGGGCGTGCCAGGCCCGACGGCGAACGGCGACGCCGGCCTCGGCGTCGAGGACGTCCTCGGGGTCGAGGGAGGCGCGCGTCCCGTAGTAGTCCTGGGGGTCGTAGAGCTGCCGAAATGCAGGCTCCCGCATCCCGCGCGCCACGTTGAGGTAGATGTCGGTGTCCGCTGCGACGCGGAGGACAGCTCCGAGGCGGGGGAGCAGGAAGTCGTAGCCTTCCGTGAACGCGACGCCCCGGATCGCGTCGTCGCTCATCTCGTAGCGGTGGTGGGCGACCTGAAGGCCGGCCGACACGACGAGGCTGGGTGTCGCGGTCCACTTCGCGCCGGCCGCCAGCGACGCGGTGCGCTTGCCGACCCGGTAGTCGTAGTACCGATGATCGGGCATGATGCCGGGCGGGGTGACCTCGGTCCACCGCACCTCGCCGACGTGGTGCGCCTCGTGAAGGCGCAGCTCGCCGGCGGCGGTGAGCTCCCATGCCCCGGCGACGTGCGTCAGGGTCGGCGTCCAACCCGCGTCCCACTCGTCGACGTTCCGCCGGCGCACCAGGTCGGTGTGCGTGACGACGGTCCCGTCCGGCAGCGCCACGTCCGGAAGGTCGTACTCGACGAACGCGCGGTCGGTGCGGTACTGGTCGTAGAACCCGTCGCCCTGGAACAGGTAGAACGTCTCGTCCAGCCGGGTGGCCGGCGAGATCTCGAGCTCGTGCACGATCTGGACGTGGGGCTGGAAGAACTCGTCCACCTCACCCTCCCAGGTGAGCGGGTTGAAGCGCCGGTCGCGCTCGGCGTCGCCGGTCAGACCGCCGTCCAGGGTGGATTGCGGGACGCCGTTGTAGGCGAGGTGGGTGCGCTCCGGGCCGCCGAGCAGGATCAGGCGGAGGCGCGAGCGCTCGCCGTAACGGGTCAGGCCGAGGTGGACGTTCCACGAGTCGACCCACGACCCATCGCGGTAGCCGTCGGTCGAGATCTTCGAGGCGCGCGCGGACAGCGACCAGCGGCCGTCGATGAGCCCCGACTCGTAGCGCACCGAGCCGCGCCGGGTGGCGAAGGAGCCGGCGCCGAGGTGGAGGGCGAACGACGGCTCGACCGGCGGAGGCGCGCTGGTCAGGTCGACGGCGCCGCCGATGCCCGACAGGCCGAAGACGCCGCGCCGGATCTGCACGTCCCCCGAGGTGGCCATGAAGTCGGCCAGGTCGATGAAGAAGAGCTCGCCGGACTCGGCGTCGTTGAGCGGCGCGCCATTGATGGTCACACGGGTGCGGGCCTGGCCGAACCCGCGGATGGTGAAGTAGGAGTAGCCGATGCCGTTGCCGTTGTCGTTGTAGGCGAAGAAGCCGGGGGCGACGTCGGCGAGGAGCATGGCGGGATCCTGGCCCCAGTGGTTCTCGGCGATACGCTCCTGAGTCAGGTTGGTCAGCGTCGCCGGGTCGCGCCCGCTCTCGGCGCGGGTCGCGGTCACCTCGATGCCGTCGGCGTACGACACCACCGGCGCCAGGCGGACGTCGAGCGCGGCGCCGGCTCCGGCGGTGACGACGAGGCGGTAGACGTGGTAGCCGGGGTGGGAGACCGCGAGGGTGACACGTCCGACGTCGGGCTTCGCAACGGCAAACACGCCACCGGCATCGGTCGTGACCGCGTGCCCCGCCTCGAGGATCTCGATCCGGACACCGGCCAGCGGGCTGCCGGTCACGGCGTCCCGCACCGTCCCGGCGACCTCGGCGGCCATCGACGGCGCGGCAGCGAGCAGAAACGACGCGAGCGTCAGGGTAATCCGCTTCATCCGTCCTCCTCCCGGTCGGTTGGAAGGAGGGGCGGCGCGGGTGCTCACCCCGACGCTACGCGCATCCGTTCCCTCCGCCGGTATGACCCGGGTCAGGTTCCAAGGGTGTGATCTCAGCCCGCCGGCCGGCGGGCACCCCCACGGAAACAGCACTGGCGATCAAAGAGCGCTACAGCCGAAGGCCAATGTGCGCTCCGGCCGCGCCGGCGTCAAGGGGGCGGGAGGCGTGGGGCTTGAGGCCTGGGGCTTGGGGAGAAGAAAGCGACCACCCGCCCGGAGGCGGGCGGGTGGTCGAGACAATCAAGTCGGCTCAGATGGTTCCGCGGAGGGCGAGCTGAACGGAGCGGCCAGGGGCGAGGACGGCCGCGGAGTCGGCCGAGCTCGAGTACGCCCGATCGGTGAGGTTGCGCCCGTAGAGCTGCAGCTCGAGGAGCTCGGAGAGCCGGTAGCCGACCCCAGCGTCGAAGAGCGTGTAACCGGGGATTTCCTGCTCGGTCGGTCCGGCGTTGGAGTCGCGAGTGTACGAGGCGACGCGGGCCAGCCACCACCAGCTCGGGGAAAGCTCCTGCCGGATGACGACGAAGCCGCCGTCGGCCGGCACGCCGTCCGTGGGCCGGCCGTCGTCCCGGATCTCGCCGTGGGGCAACTGCAGGCCTCCCTGCAGGGTGACGCGCGGAGAGAGCGCCAGGCTCCCCTCGAGCTCGACCCCCTTCATCTCGGCTTCGCCGCGGTTGCGGAAGTAGTAGTTGTCGCCGCTCTTGTAGCGTTCGATGAGGTCGTCGATCCGGTACAGGTAGCCGTAGAGCGCGAGCTGCCACGATTCGCCGCGATAGCGCAGGGCGACGTCGAGCTGGTTGCTCGTCTCGGACTCGAGGTCCGGGTTGCCCGTGATGAACCCGCGTCCGCTGATTCCCCGGTAGTAGCGGTCGGAGAGCAAGGCGTCGCGGAATCCGTGGGCGCCTTGTAGAGCGAGCTCCAGACCGTCCGTGAGGGCGAAGGTGGCGGCGGCGAATCCGGACAGGCTGGAGTTCGAGGTGTCGCGGTCGCCGAAGTAGCCCCCGGAATTCTCGGACTTGACCTGGTCCCCACGGAGACCCATCGACAGCGAGACGATGCCGAGGCTGCCGTTGAGGGCGACGAACGCGCCGAGGTCGTCGCGGCGAGCCGACTCGATCGACACCTCGTGGACGAAGGACGTGAGGCTGCCGTCGAGTCCGTACTTGGAGGTGTCGTTGACGGCGGCCAACCCGTAGCGCCCGCTCGCATCGACCCCGAGCAGCAGCCGCGTCGCGCCGATCGGCCGCTCCGCTTCGAGGCGGAGGCCATAGTCGTTCGCATCCACGTCGGCACTGGTGTACTGCCGGCCCGTGGTGGCGGTGGCGAAGCGATCGCGGTCGGTGAGCAGCCGGTAGGAGTCCCAGGTCGCCGCGATGGAGAGGCGCGACCAGTCTCCCGGGCCAGGCCGGTCGTAGTGGAGCGCGAGGCGATGCGAGTCCTCCTCGGGGTAGAACGTCTGCGAGACGTCGGAATCGACCGCCGGCTTGCCAACGTCTCGCGCGAGGTCGCTGCGCCACAGCACCCGGAGGTTGCCGCCGGCCACGTCGCGCTGCCAGCCGAGGCGGAACCCCTTGAACTCGGCGCTGGAGTTGACGACCTCGTCGCCGTTCCCGTCGGTGTAGTCGTCGAACTCCCGGTACGAGGCGCCGAGGGCGAGGCCGCCGCCGAGCACGTTGGTGCCGACCTCGACATTGGCCGCCCGTTCGCCGACGTTGCTCGCCCCCGCGAGGTTGTAGCGCACGGTCGTCGGCTCGCCGGGGGCAGGGATGTGCGTCCTCGCCCGGATGACGCCACCGAACGCATCGGAGCCGTATGCCACCGAGCCCGGGCCGCGCACGACCTCGACCTCCCCGATCGTGGACGGATCGAGGAAGGTCGCGGAAGGCCCGGCCCGCCGCTCGGCGGTGACTCGCCCGTCGTCGAGCAGGATCAGCGTCCGCCCGGCGGACAGGCCGCGCAGCGTCGGCACGGCGGCGTGGTCGTCGCCGACCTTGCCGGCACCGGGAATGTTCTCGGTGACGTCGGCGAGGTTTTGAGGGGCGCGCTGCACGATGTCGGCGCGGCCCGCCAGGGTGAACGCCGCGGCGGGTGGCAGATCGAGGTCGGCCGCGGCGACGCTGACGATGGTCACCTCGTCGGCGAAGGCCAGTTCCGTGTGGAGCTCGAGCGGGCCGGTCTCCGGCAGCGCGTCGACCGGGATCGGCCGGACCGCGACGCCGTCGGGGAGCGAGACGAGGACGTCGAACGGGGGTTGTGGCTGGCCCGGGAGCGTGAAGCGGCCGTCGCGGTCGGAGACGGTCGTTCCGGGTCGGCCGAGGACCTGGACGCGGGCGCCGGCAACGGGCTTCCCGTCGGGCCCGAGGACGCGGCACTCGAGAGCGAGGGCAAGCGAACAGGACAGGCAGCACAACACTGCCGCGAGGCTTCTGGCGGTGCGCATTCTTCCTCCTTCGAGAACGTTTTCGAGTGGATTGCCGACAGGAGGAGGCCGGCCTATTCGCGCTGCGGGACGCTGCGCGGCCGGTGCGCCGTGGACTCGGTGGACTGCGAAGTGCTCCTCTCGGAGCGCGGGTCCTGGTTCCTCGCCGCGCAACGAGGCGGGGCTGCAAGCTGCTCGTGGCTGGTGGGTGCCAAGGTCTCCGCCACCTGGAGGGCCGGCGGCGCTGGCGGCGCCCGCGTGAAGGGCCGGTGCTCGGGAGCGGGCGACGGAGCGACGCGAGCGCCGGGCCACCATTCGCCGCCCGACAGCCGCAGGGTGGTGGCCGGGACGCCGGCCCGGCCGGCGATCGCGAAAGGCTCTCCGGGTTCGCCCTCGACCTCCACCCCGTGCCGTCCGACCCGTAACCGGAGGGTGGCATGGGGCGTCGGGAGGTTCGGGACCACCCACACGTAGCGATCGAGGCCGGGGGCGAGCTGGGGCGTGAGCCGGAGCTGGTTCCGCGGCCCGCCGTCGACCGCCAGCAGGAGCTCCATCTCGTCGATGTCGGGTGGGAGTCCCTCCCAGCGGATCTCGACGACGGTTCCGGCCACGAAGACCTCGCCGCCGGCCGGCGAGACGATCCGACCGACGTCGGCGACGGCGGGACTCGAACCCGCCGCGGCGACCGCCAGTGTCAAGCTGAGAAGGAGCCGTGGGGACGGCATCGGCGCATCGTAGCAGCGCCCGTCGCCGGGGTCCACGCGACGGTCTTGCACCGGGGCGGCAGACCGACAGGCTACACTTCAAATCAAAGCCGAGGGAGGGCTGCCGATGCGGGTCGAGCTGGCGAACGTCACCCTGGAAGTCGAGGACCACGGCGAGGGCGTTCCGGTCGTGCTGCTCCACGGCTTCCCGCTCTCCTCGGGGATCTGGGACCCGATCCGGCCCGCCCTGGAGCAGGTGGCGCGGCTGATCACCCCGGATCTGCGCGGGTTTGGGGGATCCGACGCCAGCGAGGGCGACTACGACGTGGACACCATGGCCGACGACGTCCTCCGGCTCGCCGACGTGCTCGGTCTGGACCGGTTCGTGCTCGGCGGGCACTCGATGGGCGGCTACGTGGCGTTGCGCATCGCGGCGTGTCACCCGGCCCGCCTGCTCGGCCTGGTCCTCGCGGACACCCGCGCCGAGGCGGACAGCTTCGAGGCCAAGGCGCGGCGCAACGCCTCGATCGACTGGATCCGTCGCCGCGGCTCGGCGGAGTTCCTCGCCGACTTCATCCCGAACCTGCTCGGTCCGGAGACCCGCCGGCGCGCCCGCCGATTCGTCGACGAGCTGCTGCTGCTTGCCGCCGAGGTACCGGACCACGTGCTCATCGGCTGCCTGGCCGGGATGCGGGACCGTCCGGACAGCACCTCGCTGCTGCCCGGGATCGACGTCCCCACGCTCGTGATCACCGGCCAGGACGACGCGGTGACGCCGCCGAACGTTGCCGAAGAGATGGCACGGCGCCTGCCGCGTGCGACCCTGGCGCTCGTCCCGGAGGCCGGTCACACACCGATGATCGAGCGCCCGGTGATCACCGCCGACGTCATCTCGGCCTTCCTCCGCAAGCACTTCGGCCGCTGGCCGTCGACCTCCTGAGCGATCCGGACGGCTCCGCGCTGCCTGTATGATCGTGACATGTGCGGGCGGTTCACCATGGCGACGCCGGGCCAGGTCATCGCCGAGGTCTTCGGCCTCGACGAGGTTCCGGAGCTGGCGCCGCGGTTCAACATCGCGCCGACGCAGGCAGTCGCCGCCGTGCGCGCCCGCGCCGACGGCGGGCGGGAGCTGGTCGCCCTGACCTGGGGGTTGATCCCGTCGTGGTCGAAGGACCGCGCGATCGGCAGCCGCATGATCAACGCTCGCGCCGAGACGGTGGGCGAGAAGCCGGCGTTCCGCGCGGCGCTGCGCGCCCGCCGCTGCCTCGTCCTCGCCGACGGCTTCTACGAATGGCAGAAGCTCGGGACGCGCAAGCAGCCGCACCACATCCGGATGCGCGACGGGCGGCCGTTCGCCTTCGCCGGGCTGTGGGAACGCTGGACGCCGCCCGACGGTGACCCGGTCGAGTCGTGCACCATCATTACCACGGTGCCGAACGAGGTCGTCGCGCCGATCCACGACCGCATGCCGGTGATCCTGGCGCCGGCCGACCTCGACCGTTGGCTCGACCCGGGGACACGCGACCCGGCCACCGTCGCCGCCCTGCTTCGCCCGTACCCGGGCAGGGACATGACCGCCTACCCGGTCAGCCTGCGGGTCAACAGCCCGGGCGCCGACGACCCGTCGTGCGTGGTCCCCTTGAACGCCGCGTAGGCGCACCCGCCGGAAGCGGTCAGCCCTCGTCGCCGATGGCCCGCCGGGCCGCCGTGAGCGCCTCGCGGAACCCCTCGCGATCGCCGGCCTCGACGCGCGCGGTGAGGTCGGCGAGGGCCTGGCGGGCGGCCGCGTAGACGTCGCCGCGGTGCGGGTTGAGGCGTTGGATGTCGAGGTACAGGTCGGGGTCCTCGGAGAGGACCGACAGCGCCGTCGCGGCCTGCCGGGTGAACGTCGTCGAGGCGCAGGCGCGCAGCTCCTCGGGGTCCAGGCCCGACCTCGAGAGCGCGGCGCCGAACAACATCCCGGTCAGGTGGGCGAGACCGAGGAGCCAGCCCATGAGGCGGTCGTGATGGTCGAGGGGCACGGCCACCACGTGGGTGTAGGGGTGCCGGAGCAACGGTTCCAGGCGCGCGCGCTCGTCGGCCGGCTCGTCGAGGCAGGCGAGGACGAAGGTCAGCGGCTCGTAGAGCGACTTGCCCGGGCCGAACATCGGGTGGAGCGCCGCGACGCGCAGGCCCTCGCGGCGGGCGCGGCTGAGGACGGGGAGGACGTGGTCCTTGATGGACGCGATCTCGACCACGAGCCCCGGCGGCCGACGGGCGAGCACGTCGTCGAGCACCGCCGGGGTCAGCCCGAGCGGGACGGAGACGACCACGGCGTCCCAGCGGGACAGGTCGTCGGGAACGACGGCGGACGCAAACCTCCCCTCCGTGGCCGGCATCGTGGCGAGGGCCGGATCGACGATGTCGACGTGATGGCCGATCACCTCGAAGAACGAGCGGAGCCACGAGCCCATGGCCCCGGCTCCGCCGACGACGAGGACGCGCAGGCCGCGCCGGGCGCGAAGCTCCACGCCGACCCGGTGCTGCCGCTCCACCGACGAGCCGATGATCGCCTGGAAGATCGCGGCCATGACGTCCTCGGAGACCCCGCACGCCTGGGCGTGGGCGCGGGCGCGGGTGAGGATACGGTCCTCGACGTCACGGACGACGACCGGCAGCGCCGCTTCGGCCTTGAGGCGGCCGACGTCTGCGGCCAGGTCCAGCCGGCGGCGCAGCAGCTCGAGCAGGGCGCGGTCGACGTCCGCGATCTCATCCCGTAGCGAGGTCAGGGTGGGTGGTGTCTCCATGATCGCTCCGGGCCGCCCTCGGAGCCGGCCCCGGTGCGAATGTAGCAGACGGGGGCGAGCGGGGCGGAACCTCTCCAGGCGTTGGCGCGGCGGAATGCGGTGCCTGGGACAGCCGGTTTTCACGGGTACGTGACGGAGGCCGCCGGGATCGGGCGGCGGTCTTCGTGGCGTGCTCCCCCCGCGCCCCGGGGTCCCGGCTTGGGCGTCAACGGCGGCGCGACCGCGCTGCCGGCGAAAGGAGGCAGCCATGCCCAACTCGAGCAACAGAGGTCACGAGGTGCTCGTGAGTACGAACTGGGTCGCCGACCGCCTGTCCGACCCGTCGGTGCGGATCGTCGAGTCGGACGAGGACGTGCTCCTCTACGACACCGGCCACATCGCCAACGCTGTCAAGGTCGACTGGCACAGCGACCTCAACGACGAGCGGATCCGCGACTACATCGATGCGCGCCAGTTCGAGCGCCTGATGGGACGCATCGGTGTGACCAACGACACGACCGTGGTGCTGTACGGCGACAAGAGCAACTGGTGGGCGTGCTACGCGTACTGGGTCTTCGCGATGTTCGGCCACAAGAAGCTGAAGATCATGGACGGCTCGCGGAAGATGTGGCTAGACGAGAAACGACCCATCACGCAGGACGCCTACCAGTTCCCGGAGACGACCTACAAGGTCGCGGGCGAGCACCGGCACATTCGCGCCTTCCGGACCGACGTCCTGCGCCACCTCGGCAACCCCGACGCCCGGCAGGAATCCGTGAAGCTGCCGGCGGGGCGGGCGCTCGTCGATGTCCGCTCGCCGGGCGAGTTCTCGGGTGAGCTGCTCCACATGCCCGACTATCCCCAGGAGGGCGCGATCCGCGGTGGCCACATCCCGGGAGCCGTCAACATCCCCTGGGGCGTGGCCGTCGCGGACGACGGCACGTTCAGGAGCGCCGAGGAGATCAGGAAGATCTACGAGGCGGAAGGCGTCACCTCGGACAAGGACGTCGTGGTCTACTGCCGGATCGGCGAGCGCTCGGCGCTGACCTGGTTCGTGCTCCACGAGCTCCTCGGCTTCCCGAAGGTGCGCAACTACGACGGCTCGTGGACGGAGTGGGGCAACGTAGTCGGGCTGCCGGTCCGGAACCCCTCGCTCGAGCGGCGCCGCGAGACGGCGCAGAAGCCCTCGGCGCGACCGGCGGTGGGGGCGATGTGACGCGCGAGGAGACGATCGACCTCCTCCTCGAGCGCTCCCGTTCGCCGAGGCATCGGGGGAGGCTGGAGGCTCCGGACGCGGTGGCGTCCGGCGGTCATCTGGAGTGCGGCGACGTGGTGACGTTCTTCCTCCGGACCGAACCCGACGGCGAGAGGATCCAGGCCGTGAGCTTCGAGGGCGAGGGGTGCATCATCAGCCAGGCCGCCGCCTCGTTGCTCAGCGAGACCGTGGAGAACGCGACGCTCACCGAGATCGAGGCGATGGGCTACCCGGAAATGATCGACGCGCTCGGGCGAGAGGTGGTCCAGGGCCGGCCGCGCTGCGCGACGCTCGCCCTCGGGACCCTGAAGGCGGCGGTCACGAAGCTGCGGGGACAGTCCGGGGGCGCGGCGGCCAGGTCGTGAGCGCGGCGGTGCCCGCGACCTGACGCGCCCTCGCGCTACGGCCCGCCGGCGGCGAGATCGGCCGGTCCGAGAAGCTGCAGCTCGTAGAGGGTGCGGTACAGGCCGCCCCGGTCGAGCAGCTCGGCGTGCGTTCCCTCCTCGATCAGCCGGCCGTGGTGGAGCACGATGACCCGGTCGCAGCCCATGACCGTCGCCAGGCGGTGGGCGATGATGACGGCGGTCCGGCCCTCGAGCAGGCGGAGCAGGGCCTTCTGGATCGTCGCTTCGGTCGCCGGGTCGACGGAGGAGGTCGCCTCGTCGAGGACGAGGAACTCCGGGTCGCCGACCAGGGCGCGGGCGAACGCGACGAGCTGGCGCTCGCCGACGGACAGCCCGCTGCCGCGCTCGCCGAGCTGCGTCTCGAGCCCGCTCGGGAGGCGGGCCAGGAGGTCGCCGGCGCCGACCTGGTCGAGCGCCCAGCGGATGCGGGAGTCGTCGATGTCGCGACGGCCGAGCCTGACGTTCTCGCCGACGGTTCCGGCGAAGCAGTCGATCTCCTGCAGCACGACCGCGAACCGCCGCCGCAGGCGCGGCGCCGCCCAGTCGCGCACGTCGACGCCGTCGACCGTCACCCGGCCCCGCTGCGGGTCGTAGAAGCGCAGCAGCAGGTTGACGAGGGTGCTCTTGCCGGCGCCGGTGTGGCCGACCACCGCGAGCCGCTCGCCGGGCCGCACGGTGAAGCTCACGCCGGACAGGGCCCACTGGTCCTTCTCGTAGGCGAACGACACGTCTTCGAAGGCGAGGCTGCCGTCCCGCGCCGGCTCCGGTGCCGGTGCCGTAGGCTCGGCCACCTCCGGCCGGGTATCGAGCAGGGCGTGCAGGCGTTCGGCGGCCGCCAGCGACGCCTGGAGCACGTTGTAGTTCTCGGCGAGGTCGGAGATCGGCCGGTAGAAGCGCTGGACGTACTGCAGGAACGCCACGAGGACGCCGAGCGACACCGTTCCCGAGGCGCTCCAGATGCCGCCGAACAGCAGCAGGGCGGCGAGCCCTGTCGCGGTGAGCAGCTCGACCGCCGGATAGAACACGGCGTAGTAGAAGATCCCCTTGACGTTGACATCGCGGTGGGCCGCGTCGACCTCGGTGAAACGGTCCTGGACCCGGGCCTCGGCTCTCGCGAGCTGGACCACCGACATGCCCGCGAGGTGCTCCTGGAGGAAGGTGTTGATCGCGGCCAGGCGGGTCCGGACCTCGCGGTAGATCGACCTGGCGTTGGCGCGGAACCACATCGACAGCAGGATGAGGAAGGGGAGCACCGAGAACGCGACGAGGGCGAGACGCCAGTCGAGGCTGAAGAGGACCGCGACGATGCCGCCGAGCAGGAAGACGTCGGCGAGGATCTCGACCAGGCCCGAAGTGAACAGCTCGTTGACCGCCTCGACGTCGTTCGTCAGCCGCGTGATGACGCGACCGGCCGGCGTCCGGTTGAACCAGGCCAGGTCGAGCCGCTGCAGGTGGGCGAACAGCCCCTGCCTGAGGTCGCGCATGACGAGCTGGCCGGTCATCAGCATGGTTCGGGCCTGGACCGACAGCAGGGCGGCGGAGACGATCAGGCTGGCCAGGTAGAGCAGCGTGAGGGTCGCGAGGCCCGCCCCGCCCTCGCTGGGCAGGCCGAGGCGGACCAGCAGCGCCTGCAGCCGAAGCGCGGTCGGCTCGGGTCGCGGCTTGAGGTAGAGGTCGATGGCGCCGGCAGTGAGCAGCGGGCCGACGATCTGCAGCGCCGAGCCGGCGACCACCAGGGCGGTCGCGGCGATCACCCGCCGCCAATACGGCCTCACCCAGACGAGCAGCCAGCGCAGGAGCGTCCGGTCGGTCCGGTTGCCGGGGGCCACGGCCGCTTCAGGGACGGGGGTCATGTCGCCGGACCTCCCGGCGTGGCTCCCAGCGGCGCGACCAGCGGCCTGCCGACCTTGCTCCCGAGCTCCTGCATCCAGGCGAGAGCGAGGAGGGAGCGGAACCGGGAGGTCTTCCGAAACAGGCCGGGGCCGAGCACGTCGGCGGCGAGCAGCGAGACGATCGCCTGGGGGAACTGGAGGCCCCGGCTCGGGTTGAAGAAGAACGCCAGGAAGTGAGGGTTGTAGTAGGCGCGGATGAAGGAGAAGAACAGCCGGTGGAGCGAGCGGGTGACCGAGACGGTGGGGGCGAAGTCACCGGAGTCGACCCTCCCGTGCCTGCCGAGGGCGTCGATGATGTCCTCGGCCGCGGAGGCGGCCGTGGTCGTGGCGACGAACACGCCGGTGGAGAAGATCGGGTCGAGGAAGCCGGCGGCGTCGCCGATCAGGCAGTAGCCGTCGCCGGCGAGGCGCATGACGCGGTAGGAGAAGTTCTGCACCGAGCTAAACGGGAGCAGCCGGGTGGCGCCCGCCAGCCGGCGCCCGACCTCGGGGGTGGCCGAGACCGAACTGGAGAACAGCGCCTCCGGACCCGTGCCGGCTTGCCGCCACCTGGCCACGTCCATGACCGCCCCGACCGACACCGTGTCGTCCGCGAACGGGATGAGCCAGAACCAGCCGCCGTCTGTCACGGCGATCGTGATGTTGCCCGCCTCCCGTCCGTCGGGCAGCCAGACGTCCCTGAAGTGCGACACCGCGGCGACCTTGCGGTGCATCGCGTAGGGGAACCTCCAGCCCATCCGGTTGGCGAGGAACGCGACCTGCCCGCTCGCATCGAGGACCACCCGGGCCCGGAGGACACGCTCCTCGCCACCCTGGCCCTCGATCCGCAGGCCGGCCAGCCGCCTGCCCTCCCAGATCGGCGCGGTCGCCTTCCAGCCCTCCAACACCTCGACGCCGAGCGCGGAGGCGTTGGCGAGCAGGCAGGCATCGAACTCGTCGCGGCGGACCTGGTAGGCGTGCGGGATGGCGGGCGGGAACGCCTCGGCGAACCAGTAGGCCACGTGGCGGCTGCCGTCGTGGGTGACGAAGCTCGCCCCTTCCTTGCGCCGGGTGTGGGGCAGGGCGCGCACCGCCTCGTGGATCCCGAGGTCGTCGAGCAGCGGGACCGTGTGGGGCAGGAGCGACTCTCCGACATGGAAGCGGGGGAACCTCTCGCCCTCGACGATGACGGCCTCGATCCCGGCGCGCGCGAGCATCGCCCCGGCCGTGCTGCCGGCCGGCCCGCCACCGAGGATCAGGACGTCGACGGAACGTTCGGATGCCATAGACGAGTCTCCTAACGCGACACGCCTTCAAAGCTTCCCGAGGATCAGGCGAAGCGCCTCGAGCTCTCCGGAGGTGGCGTAGAAGTGGGGAGAGAAGCGGACCCACCCCTGGCGGGCGGAGACCTCGATGTGCCGCTGGCGGAGCCGGCGGGCGGCCTCGTCGGCCGGCAGGAATTGGTGCTTGGCCGCGACGATCCCGGCGGTCCGGTGCTGCGCCCCGGGGGAGCCAACCTGCCAGCCCTCCTGGAGGAGGGCGTGCGTCAAGGTCCGGACATGGGCGACGATCCGCTGGTAGACCTCGGCGTTGCCCACCTCGAGGAGCAGGTCGAGGGATGCGGCGAGGCCCGCCACCAGGACGCTCGGCAGCGACCCGGGCTCGAACCGCCGTCCGTCGCGCTGGAACTCGAGTTCCTTGAGGAAGAGGTCGTGCGGCGGGCGCCGGCAGTTGAGCCAACCGGCCAGCACGGGGCTCAGCCGCTCACGGAGTTCTGGACGGGTCGCCATCACGCCGAGGCCCTCGGCCGCCAGCAGCCACTTGTGTCCGTCGGCGACCACGGCGTCGACGCCGAGGGTGTCGAAGCGGTCGGGGAGCACGCCGAGACCCTGGATGGCATCGAGCACGACGACGATGCCGCGGGCCCTGGCCGCCTCGGCGATCTCCGCGACCGGGGCGACCCAGCCGGTGTGGAAGGCGACCCAGGACAGCGCCAGCAGCCTGACCGGCGGCTCGAGCAGGGCGATCACCTGCTCCGCCTCCACGACCCCGCCGGGGGTCGCGAAGCGGCGGACGGAGACGCCCCGGTCGGCGAGCGCGAGCCACGGCGCGACGTTCGCGGCGAACTCCTCGTCGCCGACGAGCACGGCGTCGCCGGCGTGCCACGGGAAGCCCTGGGCGATCAGCGACAGTCCCTCCGACGTCGAGCGGATCAGCGTGACGTCGTCGCCGCGGCAGCCGATCAGCTCTGATGCGCGCGCGCGGACGGCCATCTCGCTCTCCCGCCACGCCTGCCAGTCGTGGGCGCCGCGGGTCTCCTGCTCGGCGATCCGGGCGCGCATCGCATCGGCCACCGGGCGGGGCAGGGGCGCGACGGCGGCGTGGTCGAGGTAGAGGCAGTGCTGGCGGACCGGGAACTCGGGCAGCCAGCGGGCGAGGTCGATGGACACGGCTCGAAGTATAGTTTCCTCCAGGGTCGCCGGGGCGCGCGTGAGGTCCCGGTGCCGACTGGGGACGACATGTGCGGTATCGCCGGGTTCGCCGGGGGCAGGGAGGAGCGGGGCAGCGACCTCGTCGGGCGGATGCTCGCCGCGCTCGTGCATCGCGGCCCCGACGCTGTAGGCGTGCGCACCGGCGAGACCTGGGGGCTGGGCGCGCGCCGGTTGGCGATCATCGACCTGGTCACCGGCGACCAGCCGGTGTCGAACGAGCGGGGCGACATCCACGCCGTGCTCAACGGGGAGATCTACAACTACGTCGAGCTGCGGGCGGAGCTCCTCGCCCGCGGTCACCGGCTGCGGTCGACGGGCGACACCGAGGTGCTCGTCCATCTGTGGGAGGAGAGCGGGCCGGACATGGTCGGGCGGCTGCGCGGCATGTTCGCCCTCGCAGTGGCCGACGAGCGGAGCCGGACGCTCTTCCTCGCCCGTGACCGGGTGGGCAAGAAGCCGCTGTATTGGACCAGGCAGGGGCGCAAGCTCCTCTTCGCCTCGGAGCTCAAGGGGCTGCGCGAGGCGCTGAGCGCTCGTCCCGAGGTCGACCTCGACGGCCTCGCGGCCTACCTCGCGTTCGGGTTCGTCCCCGAGGGGCAGTGCATCCTGCGCGGGATCGCGAAGCTCCCACCGGCACACTGGCTGTCACTCGACATGCTGACCGGAGAGGTCAGGCAGCGGCGCTACTGGCGGCTCGATCTGGCGCCCGACGAGTCGATCTGCTTCACCGACGCCGTCCAAGAGGTCGTGGCACTGCTCGACGAGGCCGTGCGCCTCCGGTTGCGCAGCGACGTGCCCCTGGCGGTCTTCCTCTCGGGTGGGCTCGACTCCGGGATGGTCACGGCGCTCGCCGCACGCCACCGCGAGGGGTTGCGGGCCATCACGGTCCGACTTGCCGGCACGGCCGGCGAGACCGCGCTCGCCCGGGCCACGGCGGAGCGGGCGGGCGTCGACCTGGAGGAGATGACGATCGATGCCGCGGACGGCCTGGCGCTGCTGCCTCGCCTCGCCGAGGTGTTCGACGAGCCACTGGCGGACTCGTCGGCGATCCCGACGATGCTCATCGCGGTGCGTGCCCGCGAGCGGGCCACCGTCGTGCTGAACGGCGACGGCGGCGACGAGGCGCTGGCCGGCTACCGGCGGTTCCTCGCCGCGCGGGTGTCGGCGTGGCCCGGAGCCGGCTGGTGGGGACCGAGGTTGGCCGCGCTCCTGCCGGTCGCCCGCGACACCGCCGACCGGCTGGCCCGCGGCTTCCGCGCCGGCGACCGGTCCTACCTCGCCTGGGGCCCGACCAAGTTGACGACCGACGAGGTCGGGGACCTCGTCGGTCCGCGACCCGCGACGACGTCGGCGGTCGACGCAATCCTGCAGGCCCCCGGACCGACTGCCCCCGCCGATCTCCTGCGTCGGCTCGACCTGGAGTTCTTCCTGCCGGGAGACCTGCTCGTCAAGATGGACCGCGCGACGATGGCCGCCTCGCTCGAGGCGCGCTCGCCGTTCCTCGACCATGTCCTGCTCGAGCGCGTCGCCCGCTACCCGTCCGGGCTGCTGCTGCGCGGGTTCCGCACCAAGTCGGTGCTGCGTGCCGCCGGCGTCGGCCTGCTGCCCCCCGAGGTCCGGAGGGCTCCGAAAAGGGGGTTCGAGGTGCCGCTGGAGGCGTGGCTTTCAGGCGCCTGGGCCGGGGAGGTCAAGGCCCTCGTCGACGACCCTGGCTCCCGGCTCCGGCGGCTCGTGCCCGGCTCGAAGCTGGCCAGGTGGGCCGGCTGGAGCCGCATGCCGGATCGCCGGCGAGCCGCACGGGCGGTCTTCACACTCCTCACCCTCGAGCACTGGCTGCGCCGGTGGACCTAGCCCGCCGGAGACGTCGGCGCTCTGCTCCTCCGACCTGACCGGGGGGGCTACGACGAGTGACCCCAGCGGCGCGTGTCGAGGGGCAGGAGCGCGACGCTGCATCGCTGGAGGGCCTCGCCGCATCCGGCGACCATGGCGACGCGCAGCTCGGCCGGCGGCGGGACGAGGTCGAGGAGGCGGCGGGCCCGCTGCGGCAGCGGCGCGGGCAGCCCGGGCATGTAGGCCGTGAAGGCGCTGATCCGGAGCTCCCGCCGCGCCGGGTCGAACGACCAGAACGAGGCCGAACGGCCGCAGCTCGCCGCGTGCTCTGCGAGTTGCCATGACAGGGTGTGACCTTCGAGTGCCGTCCCCGGGAGTGGCGGACCGCCGGCGAAGCCCGGGTTGAGGAACAGGGCGAGCCTGGGCTCCGAAGGTGCGCGGGCGAGCACCTCGCCCTCCAGCCGGGCCAGAGTCCAGCGACTGCCCGCCAGGGGGAAGGGAACCGAACGAAGCGCCTCGACCTCGCGTGTCGCCAGGTCGGGCGCGTTGTGGAGGGCGACGACCCAGGCCACGTGGGCGTTCACGAGCCAGGCAAGGGCGTCCTCGTCGGTGGGAAAACGCCCGGGCTCTGCGAAGGGGCCGCCAGCGGCCAGGTCGCCCAGCGCGCGCGAGAGCCGGAGTCGCGCGTCGGGAAGGCCCAGTCGGGGAACCCCGCCATGGTCTCTGGCGACCGCGAGGACCCAGGCGAGCTCGTCGTGGCGGGGGGGCAGGCTTCCGTGGGCGCGGGTCCCGCTCGCCACCGGAAAGGGAGCACCGGTCTCGTTCCGGAGACAGGCCGTCAGGGCGACGAGGATCGCCAGACCGCCCGCGAGCGCCACGGTGCGGCGGCGCCGGAGGTCACGGGGCAGGAGGGGTTGCACGGGGCCATTCTAGCCGCCCCGCCGCAGCCGGCCATTCAGCGCCGCGAGGCGCTCGGGGCGGAGGAACGCGAGGAACCGCCTCCGGACGACCGCGACGAGCTGCTTCCGGACGACCGCGACGTGCCGGACCCGGACGACGAAGAGCGGCTGCCGGACGAGACCGACCGGCCGGAGCTCGACGAGCCGCGGCTCGCAGGCGAGGACACCCGCGGCGCGCTGGTGCCGGAGCGGGTACTGTTGCCGCTGGACGGCCGCGAGGCGGCGTACGGGGAGGTGCCGCTGCGCCCGCTGCTGGATGGCGACCATCCGCGCGCCTCACGGGAGAAGGTCCTGGTTTCGCCGCGCGGCGCCGACTCGAAGCGGCGTGAGGTCGTGACCTCGCGCCGCTCGAGCCGAGAGCGCGTGCCGTACGGCACCGTCGCCGAGTCCCGGGACCGCTCGGACGTTCGGTTCCGGTCGGAACGGGCAGGCGGCGGCGCCGGTTGCGACTTCGGGGCCTCCCGGCTGGTCGTCGGCTCGCTGCGTGCCGGGGGCGGGGCCTCGCGCGTCCCCGACTCGCTCCGCGGCGGTGGGCCGACCTCGCGAGCCGGCGCCTTGCGCTCGACCTGACGGGAGGGCGCGCGATCGGTCGGCTTGGTGACCTCGCGGCCGGGGGAGGAGGGCTCACCGCGGCGGACCACACGGCCGTCGCCGCTGCCAGAGGAGCCCGGGGCACGCCGATCCCAGACCTCGCGACCCGTGGTCCGGTCGGGGGTGCCGACGCCGTCGCGGCCAACGCGCCTGTCGATGGTCCGCGGGGTCCCGTCGTCGCTGCCGACGGGACGCGAGCCGCGCACGACGTCACCGGTCCGGACTTGCCGGAAGGGCGATTCGCCAGAGTTTCGTTGGATGCCCTCCTGGCGCCGGAAGATGTCGGAGACCTCGGGCAGGGTGCGCCCGCCAACCTCGCGCCGGAAGGCGTTCTCGATGGTGCGCGAGGAACCGAGACGGTCGGGCGACGGCGTGAGGAGAGGTCCCGAACGCACTTCACCGTAGCGGTCGGCCGGCAGGTCACGGAGCAGGCGCGAGGGATCGAGTCGCACGCGGTCGAGCCGGGAGTCGGTGAAGCGGTCGGCAGGCACGACCGTCCACGGCCGCGAATCTACCTCGCGCAGCCGGACGCGGCCGTGGAAGTCGTGAGTCACGTCGGACCAGCGGTTGGGCTGGCGGCCGCCGGGACCGCCGTGGCGCCCTCCGCCCCCATGTTGGCCCCAGTACCAGGAGTCGTAGTAGCCGCGCGGGCACCAGCCGACGTATCCGTCCCAGTACATCCAGTGCACCCAAGCAGGCGCCCAGGCACGGTCCCAATACCAGGCCCAGCCGACGGAGACGTCCCAGTACCAGGAGCCGTAGTGATACGGGTACCAGCCCCAGGGCTCGTAGGCGACCCAGGTCCAGCCCACCGGCGTCCAGACCCAGCGACCGCTGGAGTACGGGGTCCACATGCTGGACACCCTGGGACGCCACATGTGGGTCGAGTACGAGGGTACGTACACCCAGTCGCCGTAGGAGTCGAGAACCGCCGCGCGCCCGCCGTGGCCCGAGTCGACGTACTGGCCGGTGCGGCCGCCCGAGGCCGGGTGCCGGCGCTCCTGCACCCACGACCAGAAGTCGTCGAGCTCCTCCTCGAGGACGGCCTCATCGATATCGCCGTCCTCGTCGAGCCAGGCCTGCTGGCCCGCGCGCAGCAGCGCCGAGCCGAGGCCCTCAGGAAGCTCGGCCAAGCCCGCGTGGACCTCGACGCCGAGCTCGCCCGACCTGGCGGCGACACGATAGAAACCGGGCCGGTTGAGGAAGATGGCGCCAGCTCGCGTATCGACGCGGAGGGAGCCGGAGCCGAGCGCGGTGGCCGGGATCTCCACCGCCAATCCGCCATCCTCGGAAAGGTAGAGGGAGGTGCGGGGCGCCGAGCTCTCCCGCGAGTAGGCCAGGGCGTCGAAGTCGAGGGTGGTGAACTCGTCCACCCACACGGTGGAGCCGTCGGAGAGCTGCAGCTCGACCCGGGCGCCGCGCGCGGTGTCCAGTCGATCGCCCGCGAGAACCGGCATGTTCACGACGGCATCGAGGGTCTCCCCTCCCTGTCCCGGTCTGACGGTCGCGTACCTCTCGAGGTACGAGATGTAGCTCAGTGAGGTCAGGTCGTCCCCCGCGAAGGCCACGCCGCCGGTCGCCGCCGCGGCGAGGACCAGTGTGGTGATTGCGAGTTGCCTTTTCATGGTGGGCCTCCTTACGCGCTCCGCCAGACGCCTAAGCAATCCGTGTGCCATTAGTCGAGCATGCCCTCGCGCATCACCACCTGCTGCTGGACCTGGCGCAGCTTGACCAATGTCCTCGCCGGGTAGAAGCCCGAAGGCAACGACGTGTTGGGGTACGTCACGCAGCCCGGCCCCATCAGGACGCCCGGGTTCAGGACGGTGTTGCAGCCCGTCCGGCAGCCATCGCCGAGGATCGCCCCGAGCTTGCGGAGGCCGGTGTGGACGACGCGGTCGCCGTGGCGGAACGAAACCTCGCGGCCGACGTTCTTGACGTTCGACAGGATGGTGCCGGCGCCGAGGTTGACTCGCCCGCCGAGGATCGAATCGCCCACGTAGTTCTGGTGCGGCGCGTGCGCCCGGTCGAGGAGGACCGCGCGCTTCAGCTCGCTATGAGCGCCGACCACGCAACCGCGGCCGAGCACGACGCCGCCGCGCAGGTAGGCTCCGGTGCGGATTTCGCAGCCCGCCCCGGCGATGAGCGGTCCGCGCAGAACGGCCCCGGGCTCGACGGTGCAGCCGGGGGCGATGGAGATCGGGCCGCCGAGGACGTGCACACCGGCGGGAAGATCGCTCTCGACCCGCCACTCGGGCCACTGCTCCAGGTACGCGTCGAGGGTCGGGCCGAGCGCCTCCCAGACCGTCTCGATCCCGGCGAACAAGCCGGCGTGCGCGTAGTCGGACAGGTCGAAGAAGGCGGCAGGGGCGAAGTCGCTCATGCCGCCGAGTATAGCGACGCTCCAGGGAGAAGCGGCGGCGTCACACGGCGCGAGGCCGGCGGACGATCACGACCGTCTGGTCATCCTCGGGCGTCGAGGTGCCGGCGTACGACGAGGCGGCGTTGAAGACGGCCTGGACGATCTCGACGGCGGGACGGCCCACCAGGCGCTTGACCAGGCGCTGCAGGCGTTGCAGGCCGAACTCCTCGCCGTTGGCGTGGTGGTGGCACTCCGTGATGCCGTCGGTGTAGAGCACGAGCATGTCGCCCGGCTCGAGGTGAGCGAAGCCGCGCGAGTAGGTCATGTCGGGCGAGGGCCCGAGGACCATCCCGCCTTCGCGGAGCAGCTCGACGCCGTCGTTGGCGTGGAGGATGAACGGCGGCACGTGGCCGGCGTTGACGTAGATGAGGTTGCCGTTGGTCTCGAGCTCGGCCACGAAGAGCGAGACGAACTTCGAGGCCAGCTTCGACCTGTTGATGATCAGGTTCAGCCGCTCCACCGTGCGGGAGATCTTGAAGTCGCGCGACAGCCCCATGCGCAGGCCCATGTAGATGTCGCGGACCTGGAGCGCCGCCGGCAGGCCGTGCCCCGAGGCGTCCGCGATGGCGAGGTCGAACATGTCGGCGGGGAGGGGAATGTAGTCGTAGAAGTCGCCGCCGACGACCTCGGCTGGCCTGGAGTCCCCGGCGATGTCGAAGTCGGCGTAGCGCGGGGTCCGCTTGGGCAAGATCGACCCCTGGATCCGCCGGGCGTCCTGCATGATCGACTCGAATCGCTCGGTGCGCAGCTTCTGGTTGATCGCTAGGCGGATGATGTTGAGCGAGGCGCGCAGGTCCTCGAGCGAGCCCCGCCCGGGCGGGACGTCGAAGGAGATGACGTAGTCGCCGTCGGCGACCGCGATCACCGCGAACCGCTCCTGGGTGCCGAGCTGGGCCTCGAGCTCGGGATCGAGCTCCGGCGCGTTCCGGTCCATGACCACGAGTCCGGACTCGAGGACCGCGTCGATCGCCACGTAGTGCCGGGAGACGATGGTGCCGATCGGCGCATTCTGGGCAGTGCCGAAGCTGTGGACCAGGACGTACTCGTCCTCGTTGAGGTGGTAGATGCGGCCGCCGACGATGCCCAGCTCGTCCTGGAAGTTGGCGGTCATGTACTCGGCGACGTTGCGCACGGTGCCGAGGATGTCGTCACTGTGCTGGATCGTGTCGAGGGTGCGCTCGATACGGCGGAAGAACGACTTCTGCGCACTTCCCCGGGCGTGCGCCGCCCCCTTGTCAGTCGAACGTCGTGCTGGCATTCCTGCTCCCTGCCGTGGCCGGCCGCGACGGCCGCCAAGTCGAAATCGGTCGTGAGCCTAGCACCACCGGTGCGAGGTCTGCGTGAAGGTCGTACTCAGTCCGGAGGGCGCGCGGGTCGGGACCCGTTGGCGCGGCCGTCGGCGATGCGGTCGAGCAACGCGCGCGCGTCGGCCGCGTCGGGATCGAGCTCGAGGGCCCTCTTGAGGTAACGCGCGGCAGTGGAGTCCTTGCGTAGCGCGTGCTTCGCCTTGGCCATGGCGGTCCAGGCGTCCGGCAGCAGCGAATTCAAACGGCGGGCACGCCGGTAAAATTCCAGCGCCTTCTCCGGCCTGCCCTGGGCCAGCTCGAGGTCACCGCGCATCAGGAGGACATGAGGTGACGCCCCCGACACCCGCCCGGCCTTGAGGGCGATCTGGGCCTCGGGCTCCCGTCCAGTCGATCGATAGAGGCCCGCGAGGTTGGTCAGGACCGTCGGATTGTCCGGCTCGATGGCGAGCGCGCGCTCGTACGCCTGAAACGCCGCCGGGATCTCGTTCACCCGCCGCAGCGCAACGCCCAGGTTGCCCCAGGCGGGGGCGAACGCCGGAGCGAGCTTGACGGCGTTGCGGAAGTGCCGGACGGCGACGTCCGGATGTCCGGCCCGCAGCTCGTCGGCGCCGCGATTGTTCAGGTAGAGGGCGGTGATCCACATGTCGTCGAGGACCTTGATCGCCGCGGGCCGCTGCTCGCGGGTACGGTCAAAGTCGTAGAACTCCGTCCCTCCTCCGTAAGCGAACACGGCGATCACGTGGTTGTTGACGACGATGAGATCGCCTTCCTTCTCGCTCGCCCTCGACCGTAGGACCAGGGCCGTGGTCACCGGTACACCCATCGACCTGCTCATCGCCACGAACAGGTTGGTGAACGACAGGCAGTTCCCTTCGCGCCGGTGAAACGCCTCGGCCGCGGTGAGCGTGACCCTGCTGGCGTACGAGAAGGGGAAGGTGTCCGAGTCGAAGAGCGAGATCTGAAGCTGCTTGAGTCGCTCGAGGATGCCGCCGTGCCCCGCGATGCGCAACGCCTCGCTCCGCATCGGCTCGGTGATCGTGAGCGGGTTGGGCGCCTCGCGGGGATCGACGCCCCGGCTCCGCACCTCGAAGTCCCAGGCCTCGGACGAGAGGTTGGTCAGGTTCCTGGACGTGCTCGAACAGGCGACGGTCGCGAGAACGAGGAGCATCCACAGCGGTTTCATGTTGGGAGTATACGAGGCGACGTCCGGCGGGTTGCCTACGCCCCGACGCCGCGAAGCTGCTCAGCCTCGCGCCGCCTCCCTGAGCCTCGCAAGCACCGGGGCGAGGTCGGTGATGCCCTTGTCCGCGGCTGCCTGGCGAAGCGTGCCCCAGACCGGCTCGCCGCACTGGATGCAGACGATGCCGAACTCGCGCAGCAGCGCCGGTGCCCGCGGCAGCAGCCGGACGAGCTCCTCCACCTGGATGTCCGGTGAGATCCGCAGGCCGGTGTCCTCGTGGTCCATGGCCCAGGGTGGCAGACCTGGCCGGCAGGTCAAGTGCTAAGCTCCGCGGCGTCGGCACGACCGGCGGATCCGGCGACCGGGGTCGCCGGGTCCGGCGAAGGCGAGGACGAACTCATGGCCTACTCGACCCTGCTGATCGAAGACGTCAAGGCGGTGCGGTGGATCACCGTGAACCGACCGGAGAAGCTCAACGCCCTGAACCGCCAGGTGCTGGATGATCTCGGCGCGGCGCTCGAAGCCGCCGCGGGCGACGGTGCGGTCGCCGCGATCGTGGTCACCGGGGCCGGCGAGAAGGCCTTCGTCGCCGGCGCCGACATCGCCGAGTTCGTCGGACTGACCGCCGCCCAGGCGGCCGAGATGGCCCGGCGGGGCCAGTCGCTTTTCTCACGGATCGAGCGGCTGACGAAGCCGGTCATCGCCGCCGTCAACGGGTTCGCGCTCGGCGGCGGATGCGAGCTGGCGCTGGCGTGCCATCTGCGGGTCGCCTCGACGAACGCCAAGTTCGGTCAGCCCGAGGTCAAGCTGGGGCTGATCCCCGGCTACGGCGGAACGCAACGCTTGGCCCGGCTGGTCGGGCGAGGGCGCGCGCTGGAGCTGCTCCTCGCCGGCGGCACGGTGGACGCGGCGACCGCGCAGGCCTGGGGACTGGTCAACCGCGTCACCGAGCCGGCCGAGCTGCGCGCGGCGGTCCAGAAGCTGGCCGAGTCGATCCTGGCGGTTTCGCCTGTCGCCGTTGCGCGCTGCCTGGAGTCGGTATCTGTCGGCGAGGGCATGCCGCTCGAGCGCGCCCTCGAGCTCGAAGCGACCCTCTTCGGAATGTGCTTCGCGGCTGAGGACGCCCGGGAAGGCGTGGCGGCCTTCCTCGAAAAGCGACCGGCGTCGTTCCCCGGCCGCTAGCCCGGGTACCCGGAGCTGCCAGGCGGCGAGACCATGGCGGGTGACAGGGCAGAACTGATCTTCGACTGGAACCGCTCCGGAGGCGGGGTGGGACGACCACGGGGCGGTCTGTCGTTCGACGACGAGACGCTCCGCGACGGGTTGCAGAGCCCGTCGGTGCGGAATCCCTCGCTCGCTGAGAAGGTGGCCTTCCTGCACCTCATGGCTGCGGTGGGGATCACCTCCGCGGACGTGGGGATGCCGGGGGCCGGCGGCCGGGCTGCCGCGGACTGCGAGGCGCTGTGCCGGGAGATCGTCCGGGCGCGTCTGCCGATCGTGCCCAACTGCGCCGCCCGCACGGTGGCGTCCGACGTCCGGCCGATCGTCGAGATCGCCCAGCGCACCGGAGTGGCGATCGAGGTGGCGCTGTTCATCGGGTCCTCGCCGATTCGCTGTCGCGTGGAGGGATGGAGCCTGGACGAGCTCGTGGCGCGGACCGAGCGGTGCGTGGGCCTGGCTGTCGAAGGAGGAGCCGGGGTCACCTTCGTCACCGAGGACACCACGCGGTCGCACCCCGAGACGCTGCGCCGCCTGTGCCTCGCCGCCGTGAACGCGGGCGCGACGCGGATCTGCCTCGCCGACACCGCCGGCCATGCCACGCCCATCACCGTGATACGTGTTGTCCGGTTCGCCCGCCAGATGCTGGCCGGGATCGCCGGAGGGCCGTACGGGATCGACTGGCACGGGCACAACGATCGGGGGCTCGCGGTCGCCAACGCGCTGACCGCCGCCTGGGCGGGCGCGAACCGGTTGCACGCGACCGCCCTCGGGGTGGGGGAGCGGGTCGGGAACCCACCGATGGAGCAGCTTCTCGTCAACGCCCGGATCGAGGGGTGGACGAGCGCCGACGTGACCCGGATACCGGACTACGTTGCGGCCGCCTCGCGGATGCTGGGCGTGACCGTGCCTCCGGCCGCGCCGATGGTCGGTCGCGACGCGTTTCGGACGGCGACCGGCGTCCATGCCGCAGCGATCCTCAAGGCCCAGGCCGAGGGCGAGGACTGGCTGGTCGACCTCGTCTACTCGGCGGTGCCGGCGTCGTGGCTGGGGCGGAGGCAGGAGGTCGAGGTTGGGCCGATGTCCGGCGGGTCGAACGTCCGCCACTGGCTCCGCGCCCACGGGTACCCCGAGGACCCGGAGCGCGTCGCACGGATGGTCGACGCCGCGAAGGCGTCCGACCACACGCTGAGCGACGCCGAGCTGCACGCGCTCGCCGCCGGGTGACTGGCCGGGCGCGGGTCGTCGCGTCACGCCAGGTCTTGCGACTCCATCACAAAACCTGTGCTACGATCGGGTCATCCACGACTGGAGTACCCATGAGCGGCCAACCCCACACCACGATCGGCAGCGGCCTCGGGATCATCGGCTGGGACGCCTACGAGTTCGTCGTCGCCGATCTCGAGCGCAGCCGGCGGTTCTACACCGGGCAGATGAACGTGCCGGAGGTCGCCCGCCTCGGCGAGAGGGCCGCCGCCGAGCGCGGTGAAGACGCGGTCGTCTTCGCGGCCGGGACGGCCAAGGTCCTCTGCGTCAGCCCGCGCGAGCGGGGGTCGGCAGCGGAGCGCTGGCTGCGCCGTCACCCCGACGGCGTGAGAGTGCTGGCGTTGCGGGTGCGCGACCTCGAGTCGGCTCAGCGGACCCTCGCGGGCCGTGGCGCCACCTTCGTTTCGGGGCCGGCTCAGGAGGTCGACGACGAGTGGCGGCCCTACCGGCACTTCGAGATCGCCACGTCGCTCGGCGACGTGCGCCTCCGCCTCGTCGAACGGGCCACGGACGCCCTGCCTCCCGGGTTCCGCCGCCTCGAAGCAAAGCAGCCGGCGAACTCGTTCGGGCTGCAGGCCATCGACCACGTGACGTCGAACTTCCTGACCGTCGAGCCGCACGTCACCTGGCTGCGCGACGTGCTGGGCTTCGAGGAGTACTGGCGGGTGCACTTCCACACCGCGGACATCCGCGGCGCCCAGGGCGGTTCCGGCCTCGCGTCGACCGTCATGTGGGACCCGGAGTCGGGCATCAAGCTGGCGAACAACGAACCGGCGGCTCCGAACTACGAGGCGAGCCAGATCTACGCCTTCGTCGAGGCCAACCACGGAGCCGGGGTGCAGCACGTCGCCTTCCACGTCCCGCAGATCGTCCCGGCGGTCGAGGGGCTGCGCCGGGCCGGGATCGATTTCCTCGACACCCCGGCCACCTACTACGACATGCTGCCGTCGCGGCTGGTCTCCCGCCGGGTCTCGACCGTGACCGAGAATCTCGAAGAGCTCAAGCGGCTCGGCATCCTGGTCGACGGCGAGGACGATCGCTACCTGCTGCAGATCTTCATGGTCGAGGGCGGCGTGATGTACGAGGACGCCACCGCCGGGCCGTTCTTCTACGAGATCATCCAACGGCGCGGCGCGCGCGGCTTCGGCGAGGGCAACTTCCGCGCTCTGTTCGAGGCGATCGAGCGCGACCAGGAGCGCCGGGGAACCGAGCGGACGCAGCTCGAGGCCGGCGCCGGTTCCTAAAGGTCGCCACGGCGACGGTGCCGGCAGAGGAGGCACGGGAATGATCCACCGACTGCAGCGGGGGCTGGTCCCCGAGAAGCACCACGTGGCGCTCAGGGTCGACGGCGAGCTCGCGTTCGAGCACTGCATCACGCGGCGGGGCTTCGACTCCGTCTACACCATCGCCTACCACCGCAGGCCGCCTCACTGGGTCCGCGACGAGCAGGACCTCGGCGAGCACCCCGGCCACGTCGAGGCAGCCTGGGACGGGGCGGTGCGGCGCCGGCACTTCCAGCCTGCCCGGCTTCCCGTGGGCGGCTCGCCGTTCGCCGCGCGCCGACTGTTCCTGGCCAACCCCGACGTCTCCGTGTGGTTCGCGCGCCCGGATGCCGACGACGACACGCTCGTCGCCAACGCCGACGGCGACGAGCTGACCTTCGTCCACGGCGGCTCGGGGCGGGTCGAGACGCCGCTCGGGGTCGTGCCGTTCGCCGCCGGCGACTACGTGTTCGTCCCGCGCGCCCTGCCGCACCGCTGGCGCCTCGACGGGCCCGCCTTCCTGCTCCTCGTCGAGGGACGCTCGCCGCTCGACCTCCCGAAGCAGTTCCGCAACCAAGTCGGTCAGCTCACCATGGACGCGCCGTACTGCCACCGCGACTTCCGCGAGCCGGTCTGGCCGGAGGGCGGGCCGCAGGCGCTCGGTGCCCCGCGCCTGCTGAAGATCCTGCGGCACGGCCGCGTGACCTTGCAGGAGCTGGCCAACGACCCGTTCGACGTGGTTGGGTGGGACGGCCAACTCTGGCCGTACGCTTTCCCGATCCGCGCCTACCAGCCGCGCACCGGCGCCGTGCACCTCCCGCCCACGACCCACATCACCTTCGCCGGCAGCGGCTACGTGGTGTGCTCGTTCGTTCCGCGCTTGGTCGACACGCGGGAGGGCGCGATCCCGTGCCCGTACCCCCACTCGTCCGTCGACTGCGACGAGTTCCTCTTCTACGTCGACGGCAACTTCACGAGCCGCAGGGGGATCGACGCCGCCTCGGTGACGTTGCACCCGATCGGGCTGCCGCACGGCCCGCATCCCGGTCGCTACGAGGCCTCGATCGGCACGACGCGGACCGACGAGGTGGCCGTGATGATCGACACGTTCTCCCCGCTGCTGCCGACGCGCTTTGCCCGCGAGGTCGAGGATCCGTCCTACAACCGGAGCTGGGTGCAGCAGGCAGGCGGCGAGCAGACCGGCGGCGGCGTGAAGGACCCGGTCGCGTGGTGAGCGGGGACGCCGCGCCGCTTTTCGCGGGCAAATGACGCACCGCGAGATCGTCTGGCGGCCCCGGGCCGACGACCTGGAGCGCTCGCACGTCGCGCGACTCATGCGGCGCCACGGCATCGCCGGCCCGGCCGAGCTACGTCGCCGCGCCGCCGCCGACCCGCACTGGTTCTACCCGGCGGTAATCGAGGACCTCGGGATCGAGTTCGACGCCCCGTGGGATCGCCTGCGCGACGATTCCCGGGGCCTGCCGTGGACGGAGTGGTTCCTCGGCGGCCGACTCAACCTCGTCCACAACGTCCTCGATCGCCACGTGCGAGACGGGCGGGGGAACGAGCTCGCCGTCGTCGCGGAGCGCGAGGGCGGAGCGCCGGTCTTGCTCACCTACGCCGAGCTGAACGAGCGCGTGTGCCGCTTCGCCTCGGCGCTCATCCGGCTCGGGGTCGGGTTGGGGGACTCGATCGGCTTCTACCTGCCGATGACCGCCGACGTCGTCGTCGCGCTGCTGGCCTGCCTGAAGATCGGGGCGGTCCCGGTGCCCGTGTTCGGCGGATTCGGTCCCGACGCCCTGGCGGCCCGTCTGGCCGACGCCGGAGCCCGCGTCCTGCTCACCGCCGACGGCACCCTCCGGCGGGGCAAGGTCGTGGCACTCAAGGCGCTGGCGGACCAGGCCCGCGCGTTGGCCGGGTGCGTCGAGCACGTCGTCGTGCTGCGCAACCTCGCCGGAGAGTCCTCGCGGCTCGGCAGCCGAGACGTGTGGTGGCACGAGCTCGAGGTCGGTGGCGACCCGCACGAGCCGACGGTCTCCCTCGATGCTTCCGCGCGCTCGCTCGTCCTCTACACCTCCGGCACGACCGGGAGACCGAAGGGTGCGGTCCACACCCACGCCGGGGTACAGCTCGTCACCGCCAAGGAAGTCGGCTACCACATGGACGTCCGGCGCGGCGACGTCCTGTTCTGGGTCACCGACATCGGCTGGATGATGGGTCCGTGGGCGATCCTCGGCGGGCTGTTCCACGGCGCGACGGTGGTCGTGATGGATGGCGCTCCGGACCATCCAGCCGCCGACCGGCTGTGGTCGATCGTCGAACGGCACCGCGTCACGCACCTCGGTGTGGCGCCGACGCTGGTCCGCGCCCTCGCGGCTCACGGCACAGAGGCTGCCGCGCGCCACGACCTGTCGAGCGTGCGGATCCTCGGCTCGACCGGCGAGCCGTGGGACGACGCCTCGTACCGCTGGTTCTCCGATGTCGCCGGGGCCGGTCGCTGCCCGATCATCAACATCTCCGGCGGCACCGAGCTCATGGGGTGCCTCCTCGCGCCGTTGCCGGTCGCCCCGCTCAAGGCCACGTCGCTCCAGGGCCCGGCCCTTGGCATGGACGTGGACGTCGTCGACGAGCGGGGCGCGAGCGTGCGCGGCGAGGTCGGCTACCTCGTCTGTCGCAACGCGGCGCCGAACATGACGCGGGGATTCCTCAACGACCCGGGGCGCTACCTCGAGACGTACTTCGGCCAGTTCGGGGACTCGGTCTGGAGCCACGGCGACTGGGCGTTCGTCGACGAGGACGGCGACTGGTTCCTCACCGGCCGCGCCGACGACACGCTGAAGATCGCCGGGAAGCGCGTCGGACCCGGCGAGGTCGAGGCCGCGGCGATCGCCCATTCGGCGGTGCGCGAGGCCGCCGCCGTCGGGCTCCCCGACCCGGTGAAGGGGATCGCGCTCGTCGTGCTCGCCGTGACCCGACCGGGCTTCGATGGCACGCCGGCGCTCGCGACCGAGGTCGCGGCGCATCTCGGGGCGCACCTGGGGGCCACGATGCGACCGTCCCGCGTCGTCTGGGTGGATGCGCTTCCGGTCACACGCTCGGGCAAGATCCTGCGCGGCATCATCCGCAAGGTGCTCGCCGGCGAGGACCCCGGCAGCCTGGCCTCGGTCGCCAACCCCGAGGCCGTCGCCGCCCTCCGCGACCTCGCCGGTCGATCCTCCTAGCCTCCCGCTCGCGGTGCCCCCCGGTTTTCCTGCAATGTCGTGACAGCATCGGAGTAATGCCATAACAGCATTGACGCTCCGACAACCCATGCTCCGCGAACATCGCAATCGCGACCGAGCGCGTCATCCACTGTCATCGCGAGGAGCGAAGCGACGAAGCGATCCCGTCGCACTTGGAGGGCCAACCCCACGGCTTGCCGCCGATCACGGACCCAGGTCCGTCCCCTGTATTGGCCCCTGGGGTGCGCGGCCCCCTCGTCCCGGCCTCGCCCCCGCGAGGCCGGGACGAGACTGCTCTGCTCGCGACCGGACTGGCGCGATCCACGGTGGGGCCCCTCGGGGTTCCCTCGTCGCTTCGCTCCTCGGGCCCCCGATACCCCACCGCGGCTCGCGCGTCCGGTGACCC
>JACQZW010000046.1 GCA_016213675.1 Acidobacteriota bacterium
ACGCCGACGCACGTCGAGGACTGGTCGAAGAACGACGTCGTCCCGAGGTTGCACTGCGCGATGCCGGCACGCGGAACGAGCACGCCGGCGACCCCCACACAGAACAGAAAGCGCAAGATACTCTTCACCTTAGCCCCCATCCCGAGCCAATGTAGACAAAGTCGTCCGGAGCGTCAAGGCGCGGCGTGTGATGGAGAGCACGCCGGGTCACGAGTTTCCGCGTTCCGACCGCCCGCGCGGCGCAATCACCGTGGGCACGGGAATAGCCTTGGCAACGCGATCTGCGCCGACGTGCTTCCCGCTTGTTCGAAGAAAAAAGGACGAAGGCGGGGCACGAGGCCCCGCCTTCGGGTGAAGCAGAAGCGTGATGCTTACAGCGCAGCCGGAACCCAGTCAACCGGGAAGACGCCAGTGTTGGCGCCGAGAGCCGGAAGAACCTGGTCAGGCAGGCAGTTCGCATTCGCCATGGTCGCGGCATCGGTACCAGCCGAGTAGCCGGCCCACTCGAAGGTCAGCCCGGCCCAGCCCTGGTAGTTCGGGTTGGAGGTCGGGTCGAGGTCGCCGACGGTCGGGTCGGTGAAGGTGCCGTAGGACGGCGGCAGGACGATCAGCATCCAGCCGTAGGCGCCCGGCAGGTCGAAGTAGTTGCTGACCAGCGGGACCTTCTGGGTCTCGAAGGGGAACTGGTTGGGGTCGCGGCCCGAGGACGGCAGACCGGAGATCGGCTCTGTGGTGGTGGAGAGCGAACGCTCGTCCATGTCCCACGCGTAGTAGACGTAGGACCCGCAGTCGTCGATGTAGCCGGCGTTGAACTCGGCGTAGTTCTTCCACAGGATCACGTGCGAGGAGATGCCGCCGGCCGTGTCGTTCGCATAGCGGAAGGCGAACGCGGTGGCCAGGGGCTCACGCCACGTCTCGGTGACGTCGGTGAGCTTCTCGCCGTAGAACTCGTTGAAGTCCGGACGGCCCCACTGCTGGTTGGCCTCAACGTGGACTGCCGGCATCATCTCGGAGTAGCCGTTGGTCGAGTCGAGGTAGATGGTGTCGCCGATGAGCACGTTGGCGCTCGAGGCGATCGAGGTGCCCCAGTACAGGTCGTTGCTGGGGAAGTAGAGGTTGCAGTCGAGGACCACGTCGGCCGTGACGTAGAAGAACGTCGGGTCGGCGGTCAGGCCTTCCCAGTAGCCGAGGCGGGTCGAGCGCAGGTTGCCGGGGTCGCCGCAACCGTCGTGGTCGTAGCCGATGAGCACGCCCTGGAGCAGGCTCTGGATGGTGCCGGCCAGGTCGGAGCGGTTGCCGTAGGCAGGACCGTAGGCATTGCCGAGGGGCTTGCAGTTCGGCCACGCGGCCGGGTTGGTGTTGCGGTTCGCCGGAGCGACGAGACCGCCGCCCTGGCCGCGGCCATCAGGACCCCACTCGAACGGGTCGAAGATGTAGGGGGCCGCGGTGGTGAAGTTGGTGCGGGACGTGTCGAAGAAGTCGAACCGGCCGTTGAGGAAGTCGCGCCAGTTGATCTGGATCACGTCATAACCCGAAAGGATTTCGTCGAAGTCGACCTTCGGGTCCGACGTGGCGTCCCACGCGGTGAAGTGCACGACGATGGCGTCGCGCGACACGTTGGTGATTCCAGTGATGGTCGTCACGCCGGTGTCATCCGGAGCCCCGCTCGCGGTCACGTCGACCACGACGTACGGGACCAGGATGGTGGCGGCCGGGACGACGTCGCGGGCGCAGAAATTGGCGTAAGCCACGCCGCCCACGAGGGCCAGGGCCAAACCCAGTACCAAAGCCTTCTTCATAACCTGATTCCTCCTTGCTTGAAAGTCGTTACTGCTGACAGAACCACGACCTGTGACCTGGGAGATCCCGCACCCGATCGCATCACCTCCCCGTCCATTATTTTCCAGTCCAGCTCCTCGAGTCTATGCTGCATCGGCATTAACTTAGTTGCTCCCTCTGCCCTTGTCAAGCCCTCCGAGGACCCCTCGGCGTGCCCGGTACAGGACAGCTCCGCGAGTCTATCCCCCAAGTGCTTTGCCTGTCAAGCTCTATGGCCATCCGCGCGGGTGATGCCCTGCGCCTGTCCGAAGCTCTTCACGCGCCTGCCGTCTAATTCCCGACCTGCATGAAAAGACTTGGGGGCGGCCGGGAAGCGTATAGATTCCCGGCCGCCCGCTGGTCGGAAGGACGGTCGTCCGAGCTCGCCTAGGATCCCGACTTCGACTGGTCGGCAGCACGTGCCCTGGTGACGCTCCACACCCGGACCGACCCCGGCGTCTCCTTGCCGTCGCTGAAGTTGACGATGATCTCGGGCGTGCCGTCACCCTCGAGGTCGCGGATCATGACGTGGTTGGGCGCGGCGTCCTTGAGGCCCATGGAGTCGGTCTTCTGCACCGCGAACTGACCGTCCGGCATCTGCAGGAGGATCAGGATCTCGCCCAGCGACCGCCCGGCGACGATGTCCGGACGCTTGTCGCCGTCGAGATCCCCGACGGCCAAGCACCGAAATTGGTTGTACTCGCCGCTCTGGTCTTTGTAGACGAGCCGCCGATCCGGCTCGGCCAGCATCTTGCCCTTCGCATCGGCAACCCGATAGGCGACGATTCCATGTGTGTAGTAGTGCTCGCCCGCCCTCGGTCTGACCGTCTGGGTGAGGGCGAGGACGGCCTGCTCCGGTTTCTTGCCGTCGAGCGAGGCCGCCGCGACGCCAAGGACGAACGGCTGGAAGGGGAACGCGTCGCCCCGCAGCGGTGTGAAGCTCGCCCCCTTCTTCTCGTTCAGGAAGATGTGAGCGTCGTTGTTGCGCTTGTGCGAGGAGATGAGGATGTCGGGCAGGCCGTCACCGTTGAAGTCGCCGGTGGTCACCTGGTCCCCGTAGATGTGCTCCGGGAAGGTGGCCGGGGAGAGCTGCCAACCCCCGGGGAGGTTGAGGTCCACAGTGACCAGGTCGTCCTTGAGCGCCCGGTTGGTACCGAGCTCGATGTCCAGCTCGGCGAGCTGGACGACATCGGGCCGACCATCCTTGTTGAAGTCCGCGACGGCGATGGCCCTTGAGGTCACCGCCGGGTTGTGCCGGGGCAACCCCTTGAATCGCGTGAAGTCGCCCTTCCCGTCCCCGTAGAGAACGTACGCCTGTTTGAAGTGGTTGGCCGAGGCAATGTCGAGGTTACCGTCGCGGTCGAAGTCGGCGACGGCCACGTCGCCGTAGTCGAAAGACACCCCGTCCGCCCCCGGCCACTTGACCTCTTTCCAGATCTTCCATCCGTCGGGATCGTTGAACAACACCCAGGGGGCCAGGGCGCCCTTGCGCGCCGGCGGCAGCACGAGGTCCTGGCGGCCGTCCCTGTTGATGTCGGCGAGGTCGAATCCGATCTGCCACAACCCCTGCTTGGGGAGGCCTTCGCTCCGCTCGGTGAATCGCACGCGATCGACCACCAGCGGAGGGACCGGGACCTCCTCGTGGGGGATGAGGTACTTCTTGGCCAGGAACTCGAGGTAGGCGGCATCGTTGGCCTGCGTGCTCTCATGGATCAGCCACGCCTTGTGGCCCGAGGATCGCGGGTCCTCTAGCGGGAGGTTCTGCAGGTAGAGGTACTCGTCATCTTCCTTGACGATCTCCATCAGGGCCTTGACCCGCAGGTCGGGGTACGCGTGCGTCTCGTCGACGCGAAACTCCATACCTTTCTTGACCTTGACGATCTCGTGGTACTGCTTCACCCAACGCTCCCAGGAATCGCCGGTACCGGGATCCGGCGTCGGAGTCGCATCGGTGGCGACGGGCGACGGGGCCGGCGACGGTTGACGCGGCACGGGCCTCCATGGCGCCATCGGTGGAGGTGGCGGCGGTTGCTGGGCAGAGCCGACAACTGCGGCGGATATGGTCACAACGGCAAGCACGGCGACGAGACGGTTCACAACGTTCTCCTTTCACAACCTTTTCGGAAGAGCCTTGACTTCTGCTATTACGCGAGATCACGAAGCGCGGCAGCGCGCCGTGAGAAGACAAGGCTGCCAACGACCGCGAAGACGATCACTGCGGCGAGCGTCACCGCCACACGGACCAGGCTGACGCTCTGCCCGGTGAGCGTCGCGCGGAACGCATCGAGGAGGCCGACCAGCGGGTTGATCACGAGCCACCGCGCGACGGAAGTCGGGAGCTGCGTCTCCGGGTAGACCACCGGCGTCAGGAAGAAGAGGGCCATCATCGCCGTACCGACCAGCTGCACCACGTCCGGAAGGAAAGCGCCGAGTGGCACCAGGAGTAGTGACAGCCCCCATGCCCCGACGACCAGCAGAACCACGGCGACCAGGAGCCAGGGCAACTGGGTCCAGGCCAGCGCACCCATGGCAGCCGCCACTCCGAGTGCAAGGCCGAACGCGATGGCGTAGCGGACCAGGACCGCGAGTAAGGCACCAGCCAGCAGGACCTCGACAGGAATCACGACGTGCCGGATGAGCTGCGCACTGCTGCGCACCAGGCCTGCCGCGCGGACCAACATCTCCTGCAGTGCCAGATACGGGATCAGCCCCCCCACGAGGTAGAAACCGGTCATGTTCACGCCCGACGCTGTTACAAATCTCATGCCAAGGAAGCTCGAGAACACCACGAAGTACAGTCCGAACTGAACCATCGGCTCGAGCACCGACCATGTCAGGCCAAGCACCGAGCCAGCGTACCGCGCACGAAAATCGCGCCGAGCCAACTCGATGACTGTTCTACGGTTATGCAAGACCGCGGCGATCGTCGAAATCATCGCGGTCGCCAAACCGATTCCTTGACAAAACCCGTATGGGGATTTAGCATAAGCCTGCGACCCCGACGAACGTTAGCAGATGTCGGCCGGGGCGACAAGGAGACCGTGGCCCGACCCGCCCGTCCACCCCTTCCCACTGCGACGGTGGGGCAGCTCGTCCGCCAGCATCGGCAGGAGCGGAGCCTCACGCAGACCGAGTTGGCGCGTCAGATTGGCATCCAACAGTCTGACCTGTCGCGCATGGAGAAGGGGGAGTACCGGGTCTCGCTCGATGTCCTTTTTCGCATCCTCCAGGTGTTCGAGATGTCGCTCGGCGAGTTCTTCGGCGACCTCGCGCAACAGAGCTTGACTTCGCGCGAGAGTTCCCTGCTACAATCCTTCCGGTCGCTCCCGATGGACGAGCAACGCGAGGTACTTGAGTTCGCAGAGTTCAAGCGTCGGCGGCGCGAGGATCACGAGGAGTAATGGGGACGTCCGAACGGTACGTGCGGCTCACGCAGCTCGCCCAGAGAGCATTCTCCGGCGCTCGGCTGGAGCGTTCGTTGCGCCTGTTCGAGGCCGCCGAGTCCGAGGCGAAGCACCTGGGAGATCGTGCGCTCGCTGACCGGGCATTCTGCAATCGGTGCGTGGTCCTTCTCGAGCTCGAGAGACTCGATTCCGAGGTGGGCGAGCTCAAGCACGTCCTCATGCGGTCGCGCGATCCGTTCACCTCCTGGATGGCGGCGTACTACACGTCCCAGGTCTACAAGGCCGAGGGGAATGTGGCCCGTGCCCTGGCGTACGTCCGCCGCGCCAGTGAGCTCGCCGATGCGAGCGGCGAGACGCGGGCGGTGGCGGCCTCGGCCAACGAGCACGGAACGCTCGCGTTGGTCGACTCGCGCTTCGCCGAGGCACGCGCGTGCTTCGAGCAGGCTCTCCGTCTTTCCGAGGCCACGGACCTCGACGCGATGGGCCGCGCGATCATTCGCGACAACCTCGGCTACTGCCTGATGTGCACCGGCGAGGTGGACTCCGGCATCGAGCTGTGTCGAGACGCAGCGGCCACGCTTGAGGGTACCGGCAGTGCCCAGTACCTCGCGGAGGTCTTCCAGGACCTCTGCTACGGGCACCTGCAGCGCGGCGAGTTCGGCGCAGCGCGGGCCTTCGGCGAGAAGGCCCTCGAACACGCGCGGCGGTTCCAGCTCCCTACGATCGAACGCAACACCCTCATGCTGTTAGCGGACGCGGCCATGGATGAGGGCGACGAGGAGTCGACCGAGGCGTACCTCGACCGCTTGGCGGCCTACTACCCGGATTTCCACGGGATGAAGAACTTCCTCCGCGCGTTCAACGTGCGCGAGGTGATCAACCTGAAGGCGTGAGGCAGACATGCGTCGCATGATCGCTCCCCTGGTCCTGCTCCTCGTCGCCGGCGCGGCGAGCGCAGGGACGCCTTACTTCCTGGACCGCGACGGCACGCTGTGGAATGCTGCCGCGTCGGACGAAGGGCTCGTGCTCACCGGTCAGCGCGACGGTGTGGTCACGGCGCAGGCGCTTCTTCCCTTCGAGCTGGGACTCGCCGGAATGGGCGACGCCCACATCCAGGTGGCCGCCGACGCCAACACGGGCAAGGTCGTCGTGGTGTGGCAGCGCAACTGGTCGGCCAACGCCTCCGAGATCATGTTGGCGGTATGGAGCGACGAGGAATGGGAGCGCGTCGAGCACCTCACCGACGATCTCGGCGCCATGCCGCGAAACCCGGCGGTCCAGCTCTCCGAATTCAACACGTCGATTCCCGACCCTGACAACCCGGACAACCCCGGGGCGACGATCGAGGTGCGTGACAGCTACCTCCACGTCGTCTGGTGGGAGGGGTCGGGCGAAACCCAGCACGCCTCCTACGTCCTACTTCGGCTCAACGCGGAGCCCGAGGACCCGGACAGCCTGCTCCAGCGAGACTTGGACGAGCTCACCAACCTGGGGTTGGCCTGCGACACGCCGGCTTCACCCGAGGTGCTCGAGCACCCGGTGTTCGCGGCCAATGCAGGGTTGGACCGCGCACTCCTGTTCTTCGGCTCCCAGCGCATCTGCCTTCTCCACCTCGCGGAGGTCCGATTCGAGCTCGAGCCGCCGACGCTGCCCCCTCCGGGCGGCCCGATCAACGTGACGGTGCAACGCAAGCGGAGCGTCCCGATCTTCGGGATCCGGCGGACGTACCAGATCCCCCAGGACTTCTCGATGTTGGGGACCCGGATTATTCTCGGTGGCAATTCGAGCCCGCTTGCCTATCGGGTGTACGGCCACGTCGTCGAGTACGCGCTGGCCACCGACTCCGGCTGGAGTCCCAAACGCTCGTTGGCCCTGGACCAGGGTATGGCCGTCGAGGATGCGATCTCCCTGGTGGAGAACCTGGCCCGCTAGCGCAACGCGTGCGGTGGTGCGACTGCGGCGAGAGGCGTGACCTCTCGCCGACGCGTTTCTGGCGCACCCCAGATGTCGCGGCGACCGATCACTCCAGCGATCGGGGCAGGCCGGCGCGGGGGTCTACGCCATAGAGCTCGCCGACCCGTCGCGCCGCCTCGCGACCGGCAGGTGAGACGACCCGCGGGACCGCGACGTGGACAGCGTAATAGTGATCCCCGTGGGTACCCGTGCGCAGGTTGCGCACACCCTTCCCGCGGAGGCGAAACCGCTGTCCTGACTGGGTTCCGGCGGGGATCTTGGCTCGCACGGGGCCGTGTATCGTGCCGATCTCGACCTCGGCACCCAAGTACGCCTCCGCGAAGGTCACGGGGACGACCGTGTGGATGTCGTCACCCTTTCGCTCGAAGAACGGGTCCGGTCGCACCCTCACCGACACCGAGACCTCGCCGTCGCCGCCCTTCCCCGCCGCGCGTACCCGATCTCCGTCCCCGACCCCGGCGGGCAGCCTCACCCTGAGACGCTCAGTTTGCACGAGCAGGCCGGTTCCCCCACACCGACGGCAGGGGCCCGAGGCGGTCCGTCCCGTCCCGGCGCACTCCGTACAGGCCACCTCGTGGCGCACCGGCACGACGACCGTGGCGCCGTGGACCGCTTGACCGAAGTCGAGCTCGACCTGGGCCTCGGCGGCGACGGTCGGGCCTGGGCCTGGCCGGCCTCCGAACGAGCCGAACAGGTCGCCGAACAGGCTGCCGAGATCGCCCACTCCTCCGAACCCACGGACATCGAAGCCAGGGAACGGGCCGGTGCTCCTGCGCCGACTCCTCGCGTGGCGCGCTGCAACCTCGGCCTCGTCCACGGTGCCGAAGTCGTCGAACTGGCGCCGCTTGGCATCGTCCGAGAGCACCGCGTAGGCCGACTGGATCTCCTTGAATCGCCTCTCGGCATCCGCGTTGCCCGGGTTGACGTCCGGGTGGAACTTCCTGGCCAGCTTGCGGTAAGTCTTCTTGATCTCGTCCTTGGAGGCGCTCCGCGCGACACCAAGAACCTCGTAGGGATCTCGCATCATGTGCTCCCGGCGGCCCCGCCGCCCACTCAAAATATGAGCGAGTTCTTGTAAAGTTTCAAGTGGGGCGTGGCGCGCTAGAATCCTCCCATGATCGCTGGACCCGTCGTCCTCCTCGTGCCCGTCGGGGCACTCTTCCTGACACGGGGCTCGCGATCGCTGGCCGGCACGAGCGCCACCGCGCTGCTCGTTTGGCTCAACCTGTGGTGGGTGCTGCCACTGCTCGACGTGCGGCAGGATCTGCCCGCGATCCTCCTCGTCCCTTCCTCGACCACGGTGCTCGTCTTCGGCCACCTCGTCGCCATCGCCCTGCTCCTCGCTGCCTTCGGGCTGTTCTCGCCCAGCCCCGGCAGTGCCACCGACCTCGCGGTCCGCTCCGCTCGACGCGGCGACTACCTCGCAGCCGGCGAGTTCTGGCTCGAAGCCGGACGTCCCAACCGCGCGTACCGTTCCTTCCTCCGCGCCCGGAACTGGGCCAGGGCCGCCGACGTGGCTCGCTCGGCCGGCCGGCTCCGGCACGCCGCCGCGCTGCTCAAGAAGGAAGGTGGAGCCTCGCTCGGGAGCGCCGCGCAGATCTACGCCCGCCTCGGTGACGAGGGGCAAGCACAGCAACTCTGGTCGCGCTACGGGCAGTACCTGGTCGAGAGCCGGCAACCGGAGCTTGCGATCGAGCCGTTCCTGCGGGCCGGGGACCCGCGGCGCGCCGCTCATGCCGTCGAGCTGGCGTTGGCCACACAGCGCTTCGTCCCCGCCCTCGTCGAGCCGGCGCTGCGGGCGGCGCGGGACACGAAGCGCCCACAGCTCGGCGGGTCGGTGGCCCTGGCGGCCGGGAGGTTTCGCGAGGCCGGGGACCTGTTCCTGGCTGCCGGCTCACCCCTCGACGCGGCCAGGGCGTTCGAGCGTGCAGGAGAATCGCTCCGGGCCGCCGAGGCGCTCCGCCAGGCCGGTTACACCGACGAGGCGGCACGCTTGCGCGCACAACGCCTGGTCGGTTCGGGCCAACTCGCGGAGGCGGCGCGGGAGTACCAGCGCGCCGGCTTGCTCCCCGAGGCCGCGGCGGCCCTCGCTCAGGTCGGGAGTCACGACGAGGCGTTCAGGCTCTACCAACAGGCCGGGCTGCTCCGCGAGGCCGCCGAGCTCGCCCGGGACCACCGCGACCCACGCGAGGCCGCACGCCTGTTCAGCGAGATCGAGGACTGGGGCGAGGCGGGTGCTGCGTGGGAACGAGCCGCGGAGCCCCTCGAGGCCGCCCGGTGCTACCAGCGCATCGGCGACTACGAACGTGCACTGGCGCTCCTGACGGACGCGAACCTCACCGGTGAGAGGGCTCAGCTCCTGGCCTTGCTCGGCCGCGTCGAGGACGGCTTCCTGACTCTGTTCGAGCAGGGGGACCTGCAGGGGGCCTGGAGCCTCCTGTCGGCCTACGGCGGCACGTTCCCCGGCCTCGCGGAGCAGCTCGTCAAGGTCGGCTCGTGGATGCAGAGTCGCGGCGACCTCACTGGCGCGATCACGGCCGTCCAGCGGGCGATCAGCGGGCTGCCGGTCAGCCGCGAGATCCTCGACGCACTCTACTTCCAGGCCGAACTCCTCGAGGAGCACAACGACCTCCGGAGCGCCGAGGGCGCTCTCCGGAAGATCGTGGATTTCGACTACGGCTATCGCGACGCTGCCCAGCGGCTCCAGACCGTCTCCGCACGGCGCGCGGCCGAGGACAGCCAGGGCTCCGGTGTCATCCGGGCTCTTACCTCCGACACGCTCTCGGGAGCCGCCGGCGACCCCTCGTCGCGCTACGTGCTCGGACAAGAGCTTGGTCGCGGCGGGATGGGCGTGGTGTATCGCGCCTTCGACCAGCGCCTCGGCCGCACGGTGGCGATCAAAGTCCTGAACCCCCGACAGCACACCCCGGAGGCGCTTCGCCGGTTCGAACGCGAGGCGCGAGCCGCCGCGGCGCTCTCGCATCCGGGCATCGTCCACATTTACGACTTCGACCGCGGCTTCGAGTCGTTCTACATCTCGATGGAGTTCGTGTCGGGTCCGACCCTCAACCAGCTCATCCGCGAGGAGCACGCCTTCGTGCGACACAACCTGCTGCCGCTCATGCGCCAGATCGTCGACGCCGTCACCTACGCCCACGCCAACCACGTGGTCCACCGCGACCTGAAGCCGGCGAACATGATCCTGGCTGAGCGTCGACAGATCAAGATTCTCGACTTCGGCATCGCCCGGCGACTCGACGAGCTGGACCTCTCCGCCTCGGGGGCGACCGGCACGCCGTACTACATGGCGCCCGAGCAGATCCTCGGGGAGGAGCCGGACGAGCGAACCGACGTGTACGCCCTCGGGGTGACGTTCTTCCAGGCGGCCACCGGCAAGCTGCCGTTCGTTACCGGCAACGTGCTGCGGGCCCACCTGGAGCAGGCGCCTCCGGACCCGCAGGCGCTGGCGCCGGACCTCGAGCCGTCGATCAGCCACGTCATCCTTCGTTGCCTCGCGAAGGAGCGCGCCCAGCGGCCGCGCGACGGCGGCGCGCTGCTCGCCGCGCTCAACGCGCTGTCCGAAGGCTCACCGCGATGAAGGTCGCCCTGATCGGCACGCACGGCGTCGGGAAGACCACGTTGTGCTTCGAGATCGCGGCCCGCCTGAAGCGCCGCGACGTCGACGTCGAGTTGGTGCGCGAGGTCGCCCGCCGCTGCCCGCTGCCGATCAACCGCGAGACCAGCGTGCAGGCGCAGTCGTGGATCCTCTCGACCCAGATGGCCTGGGAGCTCGAGGCCGCGGCGCAGCACCCGTTTGTGCTCTGCGATCGCTCGGTTCTCGACAACTACTGCTACCTCGTGTTCGCCGCCGGGCCGCAGCCGATGTGGGAGCCGCTGCTGAGCGGCTGGCTGGCGACCTATGACCTGTTGATCAAGGTGCCGCTGTGGACCACGCCCCGCTGGGACGGCGTGCGCGACGTCGATCTCCTCTTCCAGCGCGAGATCGAGCAGCACCTCGAGCAGCAGATCGAACGGCGTGGCCTTCGTCCGCTGCGACTCGACAACGACGATCGCGACCGCTGGGGCGAGATGGTCATGGCGCGGCTGGAGCCGCTAGTCTGCCCGATGCCGTCGCTGTTCCCCGAGGACGAGGCGGACATGAGGACACCGGGTCGCGAACCCCCCGGCTAGGCCCCGGCCCACCCCGCCACGCCCGGAACCGTTGGCTCCGGCCTGGTCCTGCCAGGTGCTCCGCGAATCCGTTGGCGGCGGAACGGCCCTATGATTCCGCCTCGGGAGTACCAGTGACGAGAGTCCTCCTCGGCCTCGGCGGCAACGTCGGCGACGTGTCCGCGGCCTTTGCGGCGGCCACGTCGGCCTTGCGCGAGCACGTGAGAGTGCTCCGCGACTCCTCGACGTGGCGGAGCGCGCCGATCGGCCTGCCACAGCCGGACTTCCTCAACGCCGCGCTGCTCGTCGACACCGACGAGCACCCGTTCCGACTGCTCTCGCTCTGCCATGCGCTCGAAGCCGCCGCCGGCCGCGACCGTTCCCGGGAGACCCGGTGGGGACCCCGTCCGCTCGATCTCGACCTGCTGATGGTCGAGGGCGTGGTCGTGGTCAGTCGAGAGCTGACGCTGCCGCACCCCCGCCTGCACCAGCGTCGGTTCGCCCTCCTTCCCGGCGCAGAGCTCGCCGCCGACTGGGTCCACCCCCGCCTGCACCGCTCCCTCGCCGTGCTCGCCGCCGCGCTCGATCCCGCTGAACAGCCGTGCGAGCGGCTCGCCGGCCCCACGATCGGAGACTGAGGCACTGGCCTGTTTGGCGCCGGCTCAGCGCTCGATGCGGACCCTGACGTCGACCGCGACGCACCCCTGCCCCTCGTCGAGGAGGAGGAGGGGGTTCACGTCGCACTCGGCGATCTCGGGATGTGCCGCGGCGAGGGCACCGAGGGCGACCAACGCGCCGACCAGGGCCGCCCGGTCAGCCGGCTTCCGGCCGCGAAAGGCCCCGAGCAGCGCTTTGCCGCGCAACTCGGCGAGCATCGCCTCGGCATCGTCGGCGCCGAGAGGCGCCGGGCGGAAGGCGACGTCGCGCAGCGCCTCGACGGCGACCCCGCCGAGGCCGCACATGACGAGGGCGCCGACCTGCGGGTCGCGGGTGATGCCGAGGATGACCTCGCGACCGCCCGCGACCATGCGTTGGAGCAGGTAGCCCTCCGGACGTACCCCCGCTGCGGCCAGGCGTGCCGCCATCCTGGCGCGCGCCGCCTCGACCTCGCCCTCGTCGCGGAGCCCCACCGCGACCGCCCCGAGCTCGCTCTTGTGGACCAGACCCGGACCGAAGGCTTTGAGGGCCAGAGGGAAACCGATGGAGCGGGCGACTGCAGCCACGTCACCTTCGGCGGTCGCGACCTGCGGGGCCGCGACCGGCACCCCCGCCTCGGCGAGGAGCGCGAAGGCCTCCGGTACGGCGAGGAAGCCTCCCCCGGCCGCGACACAACGCTCGACGATCGGGCTGCGCTGCGACGATGCTCCCAGCACGGGCGTCGGGATCCGCACGCGCTCGGCATGCCGGACCAGCCCCGCCAGGGCACGGACAGCCGCCTCCGGGTAGCGGAACATCGGCGGCATGCCCGGAATCGACCGCACCTCGCGATGGAAGCCGGGGTTGGTCATGAAGACGGAGAGGACCGGGACACCGGCACCCTGGGTGGCTGCGGCAATGGCGCGTGCAACCTCTGCGGGGGGAAACATCGGCGGGGTGACCGTGATCGTGAGGACAGTATCGACCCCCTCGTCGTGCGCCAGCAGTTCGACGCCCCGCCGGAAGTTCTCTGGGGTGCCCGACGGGAGCATGTCGACCGGGTTCCCGACCGAGGCTTCCGCCGGCAGGAAGGCACGAAAGCTCCCCCGCGTCGCGTCGGACGGCGACGCGAGCTGCAGGCCGTCGCCATCGAGGGCGTCGGAGGCGGCGATGGCCGGGCCGCCGGCGTTGGTCAGGATCGCAACTCGGCGACCGCGCGGGAGCGGACAGGCGGCGAAAACCCGGGCGAGGTCGAGCATCTCCTCGAGCGTCGTCGCGCGGATGACCCCGGCCTGCTTGAGGATCGCGTCCACCCCGGTGTCGGCAGCGGCGAGCGCCCCGGTGTGCGACGACGCGGCCCGCTGCCCCGCCGCCGACCGGCCCGCCTTGAGCGCCACGATCGGCTTGCGAGGGGTGATCCGGCGGGCGATCTCGAGGAACCGGCGCGGCTCCTCGAGCGCCTCGAGGTAGAGCATGACGGAGCGCACAGCGTCGTCGTGCTCCCACGCCTCGAGCACGTCGCACGCGTTGAGGTCGGAGCTGTTGCCGAGCGAGACGAACTGGGCGAACCCGAGGCCGGCAGCGTGCGCCGTCTCGAGCACCGCGACGCCGAGCGCGCCGGAGTGCGAGGCAAAGGCGACGCTCCCCGGCAGCGCCGGAACCGGCGAGAACGTCGCGTCGAGACGGACGTCTTCCGCCGTGTTGATCAGCCCCATGCAGTTCGGGCCGATCATCCGCACCCCCGCGGCCCGGACCCGGTCGAGCACCTGTCGCTCGACCTCCGCCCCCACCTCGCCCCCCTCGCGGAAACCCGCGGTGATCACCACGAAGCCGCGGACCCCGGCCGCCAGGCAGTCGTCGAGGGTGGCCGGCACCGCGTCCCGCGGGACCATGACGATCGCCAGGTCGACGGCGTCGGGGATCGCCGCCACGGCCGGGTAGCACTTCAGGCCGCGAATCGACCCGGCCTTGGGGTTCACGGGGAAGACCGCCCCGGTGTACCCGGCGTTGAACAGGTTCGCGAACAGCTTTCCGGACAGCGAGTCGGCTTTCGAGGACACGCCGATGATCGCCAGGGAGCGCGGCCTCAGGATCGGGTCGAGGTTGCTCACTCGCACCTCCGCCGGCCGATGATGCTAGCAGAAGCAGGCAGGAGAAAGGCAGGTGGGGGGCAGAAGGAAGGCAGGAGAAAGGCAGGGAAATGGCAGGAGAAAGGCTAGGGAAAGACACGAGGATCGGGCGTGGACTCACGAGCACCCTCCGCCTCCCCGTCTCCCCTCTTCTTGCCTTTACTCTGCCCTTCGTCTGCCCTCTTTCTGCCTTTAGCCTGCCCGGGAGGAGCCGTGGGGGACGAGCACCCAAAGCGTCTCCGCGGTGGCGCGCGCCGTCACCGGCAGGTGACCGGCCGGGTCGCCGTCGAGCTGATACGGGACATCCTCCGCACCGACCAGTGCGACCTCGTGGGCCGGCAGGCGCTCGACGCCGCGCATCGTCAGGTGCCGGCCCGAGGGAATCGCGAAGAAGAACGGGATGACCGCGCGCCGCCCGTGGCGGGTGAGGACGACGGCCTCGAGACCTTCCGCGAACGGATCGGCCCCCGGCGTCCCGGGGTACGGCCCCGCGTAGCACCGCGAGTTCCCGACGATGCACCACGAGGCGTTGCGCCGGCTCCCGTCGATGTGGACCGAGAATCGCGGCAGGCGGGCACGGGCGAACTCGACGACCGCCTGCACCCCGATGCCGAACTTGCCGCCGTGGAGCTTGAGCCCCGGCCTCAGGCGCTCGAGGATCAGCGAGTCCGGACCGGCCGACAGCATGAGCAGAAAGAGCTGGTCGCGGTCGGTGCGGGCCAACGACATGGCGCGCCGCTCGCCGCGAAGCTGCGCCCGGAGCGCCTCGTCGGGCCGGCGCGGGACGCCGAGCTCGTAGACCAGCACCGAGGTCGTCCCGCCCGGGAGCAGCAACAGCGCGGTCTCGGTGTCGCGCAGACCGCGCGCCGCCTCGTTGTAGGTGCCGTCACCGCCCCACGCCGCGAGGATCGGGTACCTGTCACGCGCCGCCTTCGCGGCCAGCTCCGTGGCATGGCCGGGCGCGGTCGTCTCCCACCACTCGACGGAGGTCCCCTCGGCCGCCGCCGCGCGCTCCAGGGACTCCCGCGGGGGCGCGCCGCGTCCTCCCCGTGCGGCGGGATTGACGATCACCGGAAGGACGCTCACCCGCCCTCCGCGTCGAAGAGCTCGCCCGGGGTGCCGGCCTCGACCGGGTAGCCCAGGTGACGACGGGCCCTCGCCGTGGCGACCCTCCCCCGCGGCGTGCGCTGCAAGAAACCGGTCTGCAGCAGGTACGGTTCGTAGATGTCCTCCAGCGTACCCTGGTCCTCGCCGAGCGTAGCCGCCAACGCCTTCAGGCCCACGGGTCCCCCGGCGTACTGCTCGATGACGGTGACCAGCAGGCGGCGGTCCAGCTCGTCGAGGCCGAACGCATCGACCTCGAGCCGTTCCAGCCCGAACCGCGCGGTCTCCAACGTCACGCGACGCTCGCCGCGAGCGTGGGCGAAGTCGCGAACCCGGCGCAGCAGCCGGTTGGCGATGCGGGGCGTGCCGCGTGACCGCCGCGCGATCTCCTCGGCGGAGTCGTCGTCGAGGTCGATGGCCAGCAGCCCCGACGAACGCCTCACGATGTGCGACAGCGAGGCGGACTCGTAGAAGTCGAGACGGTGCACGATGCCGAAGCGGTCGCGCAGCGGTGCGGGCAGGAGCCCCGCGCGGGTGGTCGCCCCGATGAGCGTGAAGCGGGGCAGCGTCAGCCGCATCGTCCGGGCCGCCGGGCCGGTCCCGACCACCAGGTCCAGCGAGAAGTCCTCCATGGCCGGGTAGAGGATCTCGGCCACGGCCGGTCCGAGCCGGTGGATCTCGTCGACGAAGAGCACCCCACCGGGCGCGATGTTGGTGAGGATCGCGGCGAGGTCGCCGGCCCGCTCCAGCACCGGTCCCGAGGTGATCTGCAGCGGCACACCCATCTCGTTGGCGACGATGTGGGCCAGGGTCGTCTTGCCGAGGCCGGGCGGTCCAAAGAACAGGACGTGGTCGAGGCTCTCGGCCCGGGCCCGGGCCGCGGCGATGAAGACGGCGAGGTTCTCGGTGATCTTCGCCTGGCCGACGTACTCGTCGAGCAGCCGCGGACGCAGCCCCTCCTCGAAGCGCGCGTCCTCGGGGTTCCGGGTCGATTGGAGCAGGTTGTCCGGCACGCGTGTATCTTACGACGCCCGGACCGCACGGGGCTCGCCTCGTGGGCGAGCGCCGGGCGGGACGGCTCTTCCCTGTCCCCGCCCCTTATCGGGTCAGCGATTGGAGGGCGCGGCGCAACAGCTCGCCCAACTCGATCTCCGGCCGGGTGCGAAGGACCTCCGAGACCACCTCCTCGGCCGCGCGGGCCGCGTAGCCGAGGTTGACCAGCGCGGAGACCGCGTCCTCGCGCAGCGACGCGCCGCCGGCCGGCGCCGCGGGCACGAGCTTGCCCTTGAGCTCGACGACGAGCCGCTCGGCGGTCCGCCTGCCGATCCCGGGCACGGCGGCGAGGCGTCGCCACTGCTCGCCGTCGATGGCGACGGCCAGCTCTTCGGGGCTCAGCCCCGACAGCAGGGCCAGCGCCATTCGCGGCCCGACCCCCGACACGGCGATCAACGCCCGGAAGGTGTCACGCTCGCCGCGGCTGGGAAAGCCGAACAGGGCGAGCTGGTCCTCCCGGACGTGGGTGTGGATCCACAGGGCGACCCGCTGGCGTCCGGCGAGGTGGGGATGCGCGGAGAGCGGAACCCGCACCTCGTACCCGACCCCGCCGGTCGAGACGACCGCCTGGCCGGGTTGGAGGTCGACGAGCTCGCCGTCCAGGTAGGCGATCATCCCTGCCTGGGCTTGAAGCGATCCACCAGATCGTTGTTGATCGTGACGTCCTTCTCGCGCCGGGACTCGGCGAGGATCGACTGGAGCAGGCGCTGCATCTCCTCCTGCGCCAGGCTGGCGCGCAGCCCCGGCTTCTCGGCGGCGAACGCGGCCGGATCGACCGATTTCTTCGCCTGCACCCGAGCCACGGCCACACCGCGGTCGCCGACCTCCACGACCGGGGTCAGCCCGCCGACGGGGGTCGCGAACACCGCCTCCTCGACGGACTGCGAGGCGCCGACGGACGGGATCGCCGCCCCGCGCTTGTGGTCCGCGACCGAGCTCGCCTTCCCGCCGAAGGCCGCTTCGTGCGAGGTGAACTCGCCCGCGGCCAAGAGCGACCGCCGCGCCTCGACCTCCTGCTTGAGGAGCTCGAGCGCCTTGGCCCGCTTGGCGCCCTCGCGGGCCTCGGCCTTCGCCTCGTCGAACGGCGTCGTCCCGGCCTTGCGGATCGCGGCGACCCGGTAGATCACCCAGCCGCGGGAGGTCCGTCGGGGCCCGCCGACGAAGCCCTCCTTGGCGGCCATCACCTCGGTGACCATCTCGGGATCGCGGCCGAGGCCAGGGACCGTGTCGCCCTGCGCGAAGAACGGCGTGACGTTCGAGCTCACGACGTCGTCGGCGAGGCCCCGCCACTGCTCCTCGCTGGTTAGTTTGGCGGCGTCGATCTTCTCCTTGAGGGTGGTGGCGCGGCGGCTGCCCTCGGCGTCGGCAAGACCCTCCGCGAGCTTGCTCTGGATCTGCGGGCGGACCTCGTCGAGCGGCCTCATCCCGGCCGAGCGCCGCTCCTCCAGCTTGATGACGTGGTAGCCGTACTGGCTCTTGACCGGCGCCGAGATCTCGCCCGGCCGCAGCGCGAAGACGGCGTCCTCGAACTCCTTGACCATCCGGCCGCGACCGAACCAGCCGAGGTCGCCGCCCGACTCCTTGCTGCCGGTGTCGTCGGTGACCTCGCGGGCCAGGGCCGCGAAGTCGGTCTTCGGGTCGACGGCGCGCCCGTAGACCTCGCGGATGCGGGTCAGCGCGTCGCGGAAGCCGGCGTCGTCCTGGGTCGTCGGCTTGACGAGGATGTGGCGCGCGCGCACCTGCTCGCCGGTGCCGAACTCGCTGCTGTGGGTCGTGTAGTACTCGGAGATCTGGGCTTCGGGGATCACGATCGAGCGCCGCAGCCGCACGTCGTCCACCAGGAGGTAGCGGAGCTGCCGCTGCTCGGGGTGGGTGAAGGCGTCCTGGTGGGCGTCGTAGTACGCCTTGGCGTCGGCGTCGGTGGGAGTCGCCGCCGCGAGGGTACGGTCGATCCCGACGAACATGACGTCGAACGACGCGCTCTCGTTGCGCTTGCGGTACTCGCGCTCGACGTCCCCGTCCGGGATCACGACCCCGGACGTGAGCGCCTTCTGGAGCTTCTCGATCTTCAGGTCGGAGCGCAGCTCGCCCTCGAACTCCTCGGGGGTGAGCTGGAACGAGGTGCGCAAGATGCGCTCGTACATCTCGGGACCGACGAACGAGCCGTCCTGCCGGTGGAACGCCGGGAACGAGATGATCTTGTCGAGGAGCTCCTTGTCGGTCACCCCGAGTCCCATCTCGTCGGCCTGCTGGCCGAGCAACTCGCGCTCGATGAGGTTCTGGATGACCATCGTCCCGAGGTCGAGCTGCTGGCGGACCGTCTCCCACTGCTGGCCGTACATCTGGCGGAACCGCTCCTCGCTGCTGCGCATCTCGCGGAGGTACGCCCGCTCGGTGATCGTGGTCTTCCCGACCTGGGCGGCGACGCCCTGCAGGCCGCGCTGGCCGCCCTGGCGACCGGTGCCCCAGTCGACGAAGATCAGGAGGACGAAGACGAACACCACCATCCAGAGGATGATCTTCAGGTGCTTGAACTTTTCACGCATCAGCTTGAGCATTGGCACGACCTCCGCTACGCCCGAGGGCGGAAGATTCTATCCCACCCCTCGAAATGCGGCAAGTTGGCTCGCGCCCGCGTGTTGCGCCCTCGTCGTCGGCGGTGTTAAGGTGTCCCGGGCATTGATAATGCGTTCGTCGTCGTCCCCTCGCTCAGCGCGGCGGTTGGAGCTCGATTGGGTGGTCGTCTCGATCGAGGGGCTTCGCCGTTGGGGCCTGGTGGCCTTCCTCGTCCTCCTCGGGCTCGGTGCCGCCGGGGGAGGCTGGTACTTCCTTCACGAGCCGATCTCCAAGCGGGCCGAACGCATGCTGCGGCGGGCCTCGGCCGCCCAGGAGGAGGTCCGACGTGCGGGGATCTCCGAGGGGCTGAGCGCCGAGTACGACCAGGCGTCGCGCCTGCTCGAAGAGGCTCAACGCGACTGGGAACGCAAGGACTACCCCGCTTGCCTGGCCCGCGCCGAGGACGCATTGCGCCGGTTCGACCTGCTTTCCGGGCTGGTCCACCGCGAGTTCACCGGCTCGGGTCAGCTCATCGCGGTGCAGGGCAAGGTCGAGGTCCAGCGCGCCAATCAGACTGTCTGGGAGCGGGCCCACGAAAAGCAACCGCTCTACAACGGGGACTTCGTCAAGACCTCGTCGGGTGGCATGGCGGAGGTGCTGTTCTCCGACAGCACCGTCTATCGCATCGGTCCCGACTCGCTCCTCGAGGTACATCGCGAGGCCCGCTCGGGGCGCGACGGCTCCTCCGGGGAGGTCAAGGTCAAGGTCGGTCAGGTCAACGTCTACACCGCCCTCAACCCGTCGTCGGTGCTCACCGACTCGGCTCGCGCCGACGTGGAGCGCGACTCGCGGATCGGCGTCGAGGTCGCCGACGACAGCACCACGACCGTGGCCGCCTACACCGGCCGGGCCGCCGTCACCGGCGGCGAGGGTCAGCGCGTCGACCTGTCGTCGCTGCAGGCGGTCCGCGCCGCGCCCGGCGGAGCCCTCGGCCCGCGTCGCGCGGTACCGGAGCGCCCGGTCCTCGAGGCTCCCCCGGCCAACGCGGTCGTCAACCTCGATCAGGGAAACCGGGTCGAGCTGCGCTGGCGGCAGCCCACCGGTGCGGTGTCCTACGAGCTGCAGGTCAGCCGATCCCGGGTCTTCTCGCCGGACAACCTCGAGTTCGAGACCAACCGCCGCCCCACCAACAGCGCGGTCCTGAAGATCTCGCGCAAGGGAACATACTACTGGCGGGTGTCGGCGCTGAGCTCCGACGACGTACGGTCCGAGTGGAGCGACCCGCGGGCGTTCAAGGCCTACGCCGGGGCCCGGGTCGAGGTCCTGTCCGACAGCACGGCCCCACCGCTCGAGGTCGCCAAGCCGACGCAGATGGGCAATCTCATCATCGTCCAGGGGACGACCGAGCCCGGGGCCACCGTGACGGTCAACGGCGAGACGGTCGAGGTGGGCGGGGACGGCTCGTTCCGCAAGACCGTCGCGCTCAACCGCGAGGGACTCAACACACTGGTGATCCGGGCGACAGACCCGGCAGGCAATACCACCGAAGATCGCAAACAGGTGTATGTGGAGGTCGACTGAAGTCTATGGGCCTGTCATCGATTCTCTCGCTGTTCTCATCCGACCTCGCGGTCGACCTCGGTACCGCCACGACCCTGGTCTACACCAGGGCCCGCGGAATCGTCGTCTTCGAGCCGTCGATCGTCGCCGTCAACAAGGTCACCAACCGGGTCGAGGCGGTCGGCCAGAGCGCCAAGGACATGCTCGGCAAGACGCCCGGAAACATCGTCGCCATCAGGCCGATGAAGGACGGCGTCATCGCCGACTTCGAGGTGACCGAGAAGATGCTCGAGTACTTCATCCGCAAGGCGCACGGCCGCAACCTGTTCGTTCGCCCGCGGATCGTCATCTCGGTGCCGTCCGAGATCACCCCGGTCGAGAAGCGCGCGGTGAAGGACTCCGCCCTTCGCGCCGGTGCGTCTGAGGTCTACCTCATCGAGCAGGCGATGGCGGCCGCCATCGGTGCCGGACTGCCGATCACCGAGCCGACCGGCAACATGATCGTCGACATCGGCGGAGGCACCACGGACGTCGCGGTGATCTCCCTCGCCGGCATCGTGTACGCCCGATCGGTCCGCGTCGCCGGCAACGAGATGGACGAGGCGATCATCGCGTACATCAAGCGCAAGTATAACTTGCTCATCGGTGAACGGACCGCGGAGGCGATCAAGATCGAGCTCGGCAACGCCTGGCCGTCGGACGTCAGCCGGACCATGGAGGTCAAGGGACGCGACCTCGTGGAGGGGATCCCAAAGACGCTGACCATCAACGACGAGGAAATCCGCGAGTCGCTCGCCGAGACCGTGAACACCATCGTCGACGCCGTCCGCACCGCGCTCGAACGGACCCCGCCGGAGCTGTCCGCCGACATCATCGACAAGGGCATCGTGCTGGCCGGAGGCGGCTCGCAGCTTCGCAACCTCGACCAGCGACTGCGTGAGGAGACCTCGATCCCGGTCGCCCACTGCGAGGACCCCGAGTCGGCGGTCGTGCGCGGCACCGGCAAGATGCTCACCGATATGGCGCTGCTCAAGAAGATCTCGATCGAGTGACGTGGCCCGACTCCGCTTCCGCTCGGATTACGCGCTCCCGGTCGTCTGCGTGGGCCTGTACATCGTCGCCGCCGCACAGGTCCGCAGCCCACGCGGCTCGGCGCTGACCATCGCCGTCGCCGCGGTCTCGTCCCCCATCCTCGCGGTGGCCGACGCGGTCGGCAACGCCTGGCAGTCGTTCCTCGCCGGCCGGGCCGACCTCGCGAAGACGCTCGAGGAGCTCGAGCGGCTGCGCCGCGAGACGGCTCAGCTCCATCACACCAACCAGCTCCTGGCCGCCGAGCTGCTGGCGACCCGGCAGGGCTCGCGGCTGCTCGCGGCGTTTCCCCAGCTCTCCGAGGGGACCGTCCTGGCCCGCGTGGTCGCCCGCGACGCCGCGGTCACACACTCGATGCGCCTCGACCGCGGACGCGCCGACGGCGTCCGCGTCGACGCGCCGGTGCTCGCGGAGCGTGGCGTCCTGGGCCGTGTCGACCGGGTGTGGGAGCACGGCAGCCGCGTGCAGCTCCTCACCCACCCGGCCGCGGCGGCCGCCGCCAAGCCGGTCGGCCTCGACGTCGAGGGGCTGGTCCAGGGCGGCGACCGGCCGACCATGACCGGCCTGCCGCCCTACACCACGGTCGCCCCCGACACCCCCGTCGTGACCACCGGGTCCGAGGGCATCTACCCGCCCGGCCTGCTGCTCGGCACCACGCTCGAGGCCCGCACCCAGGGCCTGTTCACGGTGGTCCCCATGCAGCTCGCCGCCCACCCATCCGACGTGGTCGTGGTGCTGCTCCTGCAACCTGCGGGAGGCAGCACCCCGTGAGCCTGGCTTTCGCCCTCCTCGCCGCGCTCGTCGTCCAGCTCGCCCTGCAGAGCGTCCACGTCTGGTGGGTCCTCGCCGCCTGCCAGCCGCTCCTCCTCGTCGTGGTCGCGTCGTCCCGCCGCCTGGCCCCGGTGTCGGTGGGCTGGCTCGGCCTCGGCCTCGGCCTGGCCTCCGACGCGATCGCCGACCGCATCATCGGACCGGGCGGCATCGCCGGCGCGGTCGCCGGCCTGGTCGTGGCGGTGACCGTGCGCCGGTTCGAGCTCGAGGGCCCGCTCTTCTGGATCGTCGGCTCGCTGCTCGCCGCCACGTGCAGCGAGCTGACCCTCACCCTGCTCGTCGCCACCCTCGGCGCGACTCCGGACCACCGCTGGCTCGGCTCCCTCGCCGTGCTCGCCACCACCGGGACCGCGGGACTCGCCGTCGCCGCCGCCGCCCGCGTCTTGCGCTGGTGGCGCTCCCCCGAGCGACAGCGCCGGCGCGTGCTGAAGCACCTATGACCTTCGTCCGCGACGACCTGCGCGGTCCGCAGCGGCGGGTGGTCGTCCTCCTGGTCGTCGCGCTCGCGGTGGTCGCGCTGCTCCTCGGGCGACTCTGGGTGCTCCAGGTGATGCAGGGCTCGCACTGGCGGACGCTGGCGGAGAACAACCGCCTGCGGCGCATCCCCCTGGAGGCGCCGCGCGGGACAGTCAGGGACGTGCGCGACGAGATTGTCCTCGACAATCGGCCGGCGTTCCAGCTCCTCCTCTTCCCGGAAGAGATGGCCGACGCGGCCCGCACCGAGGCCTTCCTCGTCCGCATCGGGATCGCCGACGCGCCACAGGTCCGCGCCCGCATCGACAAGGCGCGCCGCACCTCGCACCTCCCCTCGGTGATCGCCGACAACCTGACCTGGGCCCAGGTCGCGGCGGTGGCCGCCCACCGCGCCGAGTTCCGCGAGCTCGAGGCCCATCCCGCGACCCGCCGTTCGCTGCCGGTCGGCACGATCCTCGCGCACCTCGTCGGCCAGCTCTCCGAGGTCACCCCGGAGCAGCTCGCGGCGGATCCCTCCCTGCGCCCGGGACAGCTCGTCGGCCGTTCCGGGCTCGAGCGCGCCTACCAGCAGACCCTCGGCGGGAAGCCGGGCAACCTGGTCGTGGTCGTCGACGCGCTCGGCCGCCAGGTCTCGACCCTCGACGACGAGCCGCCGGTGCCCGGCCACCCGCTGCGCACCACGCTCGACCTCCGGCTCCAACGCGAGGCGGCGCTTGCCATGGCGGGTCAGGTCGGCGCCGTCGTCGCCCTCGATCCCCGCGACGGGGCGGTCCGGGTGCTCCTCTCCCAGCCGGCGTTCGACCCCGACCTGTTCGCCGGCCACCTCGAACCGGCGAAGTGGCGCGAGCTCGTCGAGGACCCGCTCAAGCCGCTGCACAACCGCGCCCTGCAGGCGCTTTACCCGCCCGGCTCGACGATCAAGCCGCTGTACGTCGCCGGGGCGCTGCGCGACGGCGTGCGCACACCGGCTTCGGGCGCGTTCTGCACCGGCGGCGTGAACATCTACAACCACCCCTACCGCTGCTGGATGCGGGGCGGGCACGGGCACGTCGACCTCCGCGAGGCGATCGAGTGCTCGTGCGACACCTTCTTCTACTACCTCGCGCGGGATGCCGGCGTCGATCGGCTGGCCTCGTGGTCGCGCACCTTCGGGCTCGGCCGCCCGACTGGCATCGAGCTCGGCGGCGAGAACCCCGGCCTCGTCCCCGACGACGCCTGGAGCCGCCAGGCTCGCGGCCAGCCGTGGTACGGCGGCGAGACGATCTCCGTGGGCATCGGGCAGGGGCCGATCCTGGTCACGCCGATCCAGCTCGCCGTCGCCTACGCGGCGCTCGTCAACGGTGGCTACCTGGTCAAGCCGCACCTGGTCGCCGAGGGCGAGTTCCCCCGCACGCCGCTGGGCCTGCCGGCCGACGTCCTGGCGACCACCCGGGGGGGCATGGAGTCGGTCGTCGCCGGCGACCGGGGCACCGCCCGGCGGCTGGCCAACCTGCCGGTCCGTATCGCCGGCAAGACCGGCACCTCGCAGGTGATCCGCAAGGTCGAGGGCGTCACGTGGCGCGAGCTGCCCTGGGAGCAGCGGCACCACGCGTGGTTCGTCGGCTACGCGCCGGCCGACGCGCCCCAGCTCGTCGTCGCCGTCCTGGTCGAGCACGGCGGCGACGCGGCCTCGGTGGCGTCGCCGATCTGCGGGCGGATCCTCGCCCGGGCGTTCGGACCGGACGTCGACCAGGCCACGCTCGCCGCCGAGATCGGCGCCCAGACGATCTCGCTGCCGGGTTCGCCGGTGACCTCCGCCGTGGTCGGGGCGCCCCCGGCCCCGCCGCCCGCGCCCGCCGAGCCGGAGCGCGCGCCGACGGCGCCGCAGCAGCCCCAGCCACCCGCGGTCACGCCGCCCGGAGGGAACCGTGCGGCGCCTTGATCCCTGGCTGCTGCTGGCCACACTCGTCATCGGGGTGTGCGCCTACCTGGCCCAGACCTCGACGGCAGAGGCCCTGGCCAGCCCCGGGTACGCCAACCGCCAGCTCGTCTGGCTCACCCTCGGCGGCGCGCTCGTCCTGCTCCTCGCCTTCGCCGACTACCGGGTGCTGGCGCGCTTCTCGCCGCTGTTCTACGTCGCCTCGCTGGCCGTCCTGGTCTTCCTCCTCGTCGCCTCGCCGCTGCGCGCCGGGACCCACTCGTGGTTCGTCATCGGCAAGTTCACCCTCCAGCCCTCCGAGTTCGCCCGCATCGCCACGATCCTGGCGGTGGCCGCCCTCGCCGGCGAGCACCGCAAGGAGACGCTGAGCCGCGGCCTGGTCCTCCGGCTGGTCGCGATCATCGCCCTTCCGGTCATCCTCGTCGTCCTCCAGCCCGACCTCGGCGTCGCCCTAACCTACGCACCGATCCTCCTCGCCGCCCTGTGGGTCGGCGGGCTCCCCTGGAAGGTGTGGGTCGGACTCGTCGCCGGCGCGCTCGTGGTCACCGGCGCGGCATGGCTGTGGCTGCTCAAGCCCTATCAGAAAGAGCGCATCCTCACCTTCGTCGACGCCGAGCGGGCGCCATACGGCGCCGGCTACCAGCAGCGCCAGTCGAAGATCGCGGTCGGCTCCGGCGAGGTGACTGGCAAGGGCCTGCGGTCGGGCACCCAGTCGCAGCTCCGCTTCCTGCCCGCCCAGCACACCGACTTCATCTTCGCGGTGTGGGCCGAGGAAACCGGGTTCGTCGGCGCCAGCATCCTGGTCCTCGCCTACGGCCTGCTCATCGCGCGGATCTTCCTGATCGCCCTCCACGCACGCGACCGCACCGGCGCCCTCGTCGCCGGCTGCATCGGCGTCGTGCTCGCCTCGCAGGTGATCGTCAACGTCGCCATGGTCACCGGCATGGCGCCGACCACCGGCATCACGCTGCCGCTGATGTCGTACGGCGGTTCGTCGATCCTGGCGACGGCGATCGCGCTCGGGCTCGTGCAGAGCGTCTGGCGACTCCGCTTCGCCAACGTCTGATTGACCCTCCGTCATCGCGAGAAATGCCGCGGCAACGCCCCGACGCCCCCACCGTCATCGCGAGGCGCGGAGCGACGAAGCGATCCTGTCGAGCTTGGCGGCCCTGCCTCCAGACTTGCCGCCAGTCACGGACCCAGGTCCGTCCCCTGTTATGGCCCCTGGGGTGCGCGGCCCCCTCGATCCGGCCTCGCCCCCGCGGGGCTGGATCGAGACTGCTCCGCTCGCGACCGGACTGGCGCGAGCCACGGTGGGGCCCCTCGGGGTTCCCTCGTCGCTTCGCTCCTCGGGCCCCCGATACCCCACCGCGGCTCGCGCGTCCGGTGACCCGCTCGCTCTGCAGAGATGGGCCGCGCACCCCAGGGGCGGGGTCTTCTCCCCCACCCACCCTCTCGCCCCGCGCCCGTCCCCCGCCCGAACCCGTCCACACACCGAGGCCGTCAGGCTCGTCGGTCCCGCCGTCTCCTCAGGCTGCGCCCGACTCGTCGGACACGCCGAGGTAGGGCAGACATCGACTGAGCAAAGCAGCTTGACGACCCAGTTCCGCTTCCGGCGGGCGATCTTGCGCCGCACTTGGGCTCTCCCCCCCAGGTGGGGTCACGAGTCCATGCTTCCTCGCGAAGGTCTCCAAGTTGCAGGCCGATCCTCGAAACAGCGAAAGACATCCTGGCGGCTCGCTAACGACGACCCATGGAGGAGAGCCGGTCTCTATTGCGACGGTGATCCGTACAGGCGCGCGGGAGAAGACCACATACGACTCCGGCACGTGAAGGTAGCGCTCGGTGACTTGAAAGCCCCTCCTCGTTAGGAAACCGAAACTGACCTCAACCGCTTCGGCAAACTCTTCCGGGGAGATCATCGGTCGCACCGCCTCACTCGGGTGCCGAGTATCCCATGCCGCTGATTCTGGCGAAGGTGGGGCAGGCTCGCATGCCCGGTGATCCTGACAATCCAGAGTGGTTGCAGATCCTCGCCAGCCGCAGGGTGGGGGACGGGCGCGGGGCGCGAGGGCGGGTGGGGGAGAAAACTCCGCCGCTCCTGTGGCGAGGCCATAGATCCGGAGCGCGCGGGACACCGAGCGGCCGGATCGCCGTGGGGTGTCGGCAGCGCGAGGAGCGCAGCGACGAGCGAATGACGAGGGGCCCCATGGCGAGCCGGCCTGCTCGGTCGCGCGCGGAGGATCGCGCTGCCGGCCGCGTGGGAACGCGGCTGGCAGCGCGAGCCCGCCACAGGGGCGGCCAAGCAAGGGGACGGACCTGGGTCCGTGACTCGGGCAAGCCGTGGGGCAGGGCCTCCAAGCGCGACGAGATCCTTCGGTCGCTTCGCTCCCCCAGGATGACGGAGGGGCTTCGTCGCTCCGCTCCTCGCGATGACGAAGAGTCGCGTTTCTTGGCGCGGCGGGGGCGGGCAGGTAGACTGAGACCGTGAGCACAGTCCTCTACGCCAACGTGACGCCGTACGAGACCCGCGTCGCGGTGCGCGAGGACGGCGTCCTCGTCGAGGTGCTGCTCGAGCGGACCCGCGAGCGGTCGATCGTCGGCTCGCTCTACAAGGGGCGGATCTCGCGCGTCCTTCCCGGCATGCAGGCCGCGTTCGTCGACATCGGCCTCGACCGCGACGCGTTCCTCTACGTCGACGACGTCGTCGAGGCGCTCGAGGAGGAGGACGTCGAGCCCGGCGAGGTGGCCGCGGTGCCGATCCAGGACCTCCTCCGCGAGGGCCAGGAGGTCGTGGTCCAGGTGACCCGCGAGCTGGGGTCGTCGAAGGGGCCGCGCGCCACCTCCCACGTCACCTTCCCCGGCCGCTACCTCGTCCTGCTGCCGGACTCCTCGCACATCGGCGTCGCCCGGCGCATCACCGACCAGGCCGAGCGCGACCGGCTGCGCGACCTGCTCGCCGAGATCGCGCCCGGCGGCGGCGTGATCGTCCGCACCGCCGGCGAGGGGCGCGAGCGCGCCGACTTCCTCTCCGACTACGCCGTCCTCGAGTCGATGTGGCGGCACGTCCAGAAGCGGAGCGAGGAGGTCCACGCCCCCTGCCTGCTCCACCGCGACCTCGACCTCTCGCTGCGCGCCACCCGCGACCTCACCGGGCCGCAGCTCTCGGAGCTGTGGGTCGACGACACCGACGCCTACCAGCGCATCGTCGAGTTCCTCGACCGGGTGCAGCCGGAGCTGACCCGCCGGGTCAAGCTCTACCGCCGCCCCGTCGACCTGTTCGAGGCTTTCGGCATCGCGGCCGAGCTCGAGCAGGCGCTGCAGCCCAAGGTGTTCTTGCGCTCCGGCGGCTCGCTGGTCATCAACCAGACCGAGGCGTTGGTCGCCATCGACGTCAACACCGGGCGCTACGTCGGCTCGAGCGACCTCGAGGAGACCGTGTTCGCGATCAACCTCGAGGCGGCCCGCGAGGTCGCAAGGCAGCTTCGCCTCCGCAACCTCGGCGGAATCATCGTCGTCGACTTCATCGACATGGAGGTCGAGGCGCACCGCGAGGCGCTGCTCGAGGAGCTGCAGCGCGCCCTCGGCCGCGACCGCGCCCGCACCTTGGTCGGCCCGGTCGGCCCGTTCGGCCTCGTCCAGCTCACCCGCAAGCGGACCGAGCGATCGCTCGAACGCGCACTGACCCAGGCCTGCCCGACCTGTGACGGCCTCGGCCGCATCAAGTCGGCGGAGACGGTGGCGCTGGAGGTCCGGCGCGCGATCCTGCGCGACGCCGCCGAGCGTGAGGCCACCGAGTTCGCGGTCCGCGCCCACCCCGAGGTGGTCCGGCTCCTGTCGGGCGAACTGCGGGGCATCCTCGACGAGCTGCGCGATCGCCACGGCCTGATCGTCCGACTGTTCGAGGTCCCGGAGTTCCACCCGGCGCGTTTCGACGTCAGCTCGTAGGCCGGGGAAGCAAATCGGTCCCGGAGGCGTTGCGCCCCAGCGGATGGCGAGACAGGGAAACTGGCAGCGGGCGGCGGCCCAGGTGGTTCGCGAGGCGGCGGCGGCCGTCGGTCGCGACCGCCTCCGTGACCTCCAGAAGAAGAGCGCGCCCCGCCACTTCCTGATGACGTCGGCGTGGCTGGTGACCGGGGCCGCAGGCGTCGCGCTCGCCGCGCAGCCGACCTGGCCGGTCCTCTGGCCGCTCGGCGTGGCGCTCGCCGGCCTCTTCGCCTTCAACGGCACCGGGCTCCTCCACGAGGTCCTGCACGGCCTGGTCTTCGCGACCCACCGCCCCGCCGTCGAGCGGCTCCTCGGCCTGGCCTACGCGCTCCCGTGCGGCATCTCGCCGAGCCAGTTCACCCGCTGGCACCTCGACCACCACGCCGAGCTCGGCGACGGCGAGCGCGACCCGAAGCGTCACCACCTGTCGCCGAAACGGAACTCCCGCCTCGTCAAGCTGCTCTACGGGACGCCGGTCCTCTTCCCGATCTACTTCCGCGCCGCCCGCCGCGAGGCGGCCACCTACGAGCCGGCGCTGCGGCGGCGCGTCGCGCTCGAGCGGTGGAGCGGGGTCGCGCTTCACCTTGCCCTGGCGGCCGCCCTGGTGGTCGCGGGCGGCTGGGGCCTTTGGCTTCGCGTCCACGTCTTGCCGCTGTTCGTCGCCTTCCCGCCCTGGTTCGCCCTCAACCGCCTCGGCCAGCACTACGACATCGACCCCGCCGACCCCGCCCGCTGGGGGACCCTGATGAAGCGCACCCCGCGGTCGTGGGACCTCATCTACCTGTGGTCGAACTACCACCTCGAGCACCACTACTTCCCCGGCGTGCCGGCATACCGGCTGCCCGCGCTGCGCCGGGCCCTCGCCGGCTTCCTCACCGCCCACCGCGTCCCCGCCCGGGGCTACGGCGAGCTGGTCTGGGGGTGGCTGGTGGAGAACAAGCCGCCGCACGCCAACTGGCAGGCCGACACCCTGCCGTAGTACGCTCGTCCGCGGAGAGCCGGTCATGACGACGAACCAGAACCCACCCGGCGACGTGCTCGTCCTCAAGCTGGACCTCCTGTGGACGTCGCCCCCGGTCTGGCGTGAGCTGCGCGTCCGCGCCGACACCCGGCTGTCCAAGCTCCACCGGATCTTCCAGGCGGCCATGGGCTGGCGCGACGCGCACCTGCACGAGTTCCGCGTCGACGGCGCGCGCTACGGCCCGCGCGGCGACGTCGACGACCCGCCGGACCTCAAGAGCGAGAAGACGGTCCGGCTTATGGACCTCGCCCTGGCGCCGGGCGGTCGGTTCGAGTACCTGTACGACTTCGGCGACGGCTGGCGGCATGCCGTCACGGTGACGGCCGCCGAGCCAGGGACGGAGAACGAACCACGGGTCGTCTGCACCGCCGGCGCCCGGGCGTGCCCGCCGGAAGACTCCGGCGGCCCGCCGGGCTACGCCGACATCCTCGCCGTCCTCGCCGACCGCCGGAACCCGCGGCACCGCGAGGTCCGGCGCTGGGTCGGCGGTCCGTTCGACCCCGCCGCCTTCGACCTCGCCGCCGTCAACGCGCAGTTGGCCGCGATCCGCTGATCACGGCGTCGCTGGGCGGCCGGCGCGCGCCAGCCGCTCCGCCTCGCGCCGCACGCCCTCGAGCATCCCGTCGAAGACGACCGCGTGCAGCGGCTTCACCGCGAACCAGTAGGCGAGGCCGAGGAGGCCGCGCGGCTGGAAGCGGGCGGTCTGGATCAGGCGCGTCGGCTCGTGCGCCTCGCCTCCTGCTTCGATCGTGAAGTCGAGCTCCGCCTCGCCGGGCAGCTTCATCTCCGCGCGCAGGCGGAGCTCGCGGTCCGGCTCGACGCCCACGACGCGCCAGAAGTCGAGGGCGTCGCCGTACGCCACGCGTTCGGGATGGCGCCGTCCCCGGCGCAGCCCCGGCCCCCCGGCCAGTCGGTCCATCCAGCCGCGGACCCGCCACAGCAGGTCGGCGGCGTACCAGCCGTGCCCGCCGCCGATCCGGCAGACGGCCGCGAACACGTCGTCCGCGCCCGCCGCGACCTCGACGGCGCGCCGGTCGACGTACACCGTGCCGCCGGCCCAGTCGGGATCCCCGGGGACCGGCCCGGCGTCCGACCACGACGTCTCGACCTCGCCGGCCTCGAGCTTGCCGAGCGCGGCGGCGATCGCCTGCCGGACCGGGCGCGGGTCGTGCGGCATGAGCCGCGCGGCCTCGGCGTCGCGGCACACCACCGGGTTGCGCAGCCCCTCGGCGAGCGGCCGGGCGATGCGGCTGGAAACCGGCGTGACGAGGTGGATCCACAGCGACGACAGGCGCGGGGTGAGGACCGGGACAGGGACGATGAGGCGGCGCCGCAGCCCGAGGGCGGCGGCCATGATCTGCATGAGCTCGCGGTACGGCAGGACGTCGGGCCCGCCGATGTCGAGGGCCCGACCTGCGGTCTCTTTGACCCGCAGGCAGGCGACGAGGTAGTTGAGCACGTCGCGCACCGCGATCGGCTGGCTCACGGTGCCGACCCAGCGCGGCGTCACCATGACCGGGAGCCGCTCGACCAGCTAGCGCAGGATCTCGACGCTCGCCGACCCCGAGCCGATGATCATCGCCGCCCGCAGCGTCGTGACCGGCACTCCGCCGGCCGCCAGGGCCGCCTCGACCTCGCGGCGCGACGACAGGTGCGCCGACAGGTGCTGCCCCTCCTCGCCGAGCCCGCCCAGGTAGACGATCCGCGCCACCCCGGCCGCGGCGGCGGCGCGGCCGAAAGAGGTCGCGAGGAGCCGATCGCGCTCGGCGTAGTCGGCGCCTGCGACGATCATCGAGTGGACGAGGTAGTACGCCGCAGTGCAGCCCCGCAGGGCTTCGCCGAGCGCGGCTTCGTCCTCGACGTCGGCCTGGACCAGCTCGACGCCGTCGCGCGTCGCCCACGGCCGGGCGCGCACCTTGGCGAGGGAGCGCGCCACGCAGCGCACCCGGTAGCCGGCGTCGAGGAGCCGCGGGACCAGGCGGCCGCCGATGTAGCCGGTCGCGCCGGTGACCAGGACGAGGGTGCCGTCCGACTCGATGTCGCCGCGCTTCGGGATGACCGCCATGTCTTGCAGTGTACCGGCTCGGGCGATGCCTCGGCTTGCGGCGCTGCGGCATGGGCGGTAGACTCTCCCTCCCTGTGCGGAGAGGTGCTGGAGTGGCCGATCAGGGCTGCCTGCTAAGCAGTTGTCCTGGTTTACGCCGGGACCGGGGGTTCGAATCCCCCCCTCTCCGCCAAATACCCCGCCCCAGCACAGCTCCGCAAACCTGCAGTCTCTGGGCCGACGCTCGCCCCCCACGGATACCGCGGCCGCCATGTCCGTCCAGAGTGGCAGCGGCGTCCCGCCGCTGCTTCAGAGCCGAAACCGCCCCGCCACGAACCACGGGGTTGGCACCCCCGACCGCTCCGTCCCGACTCACCTTGATCACGCACTCGAGGTCCGGCTCTCTCCGGCCGGGCCGCTCCACCTCGTTCCGGGCGGGATTCCGCGTCAGCCGAACCAGTGCCTTCGGAACCATGTCCACCACGCTGAACAAACTCCGATTCGCGCGCCCTGCCACACGCGACCGCCGGCCGGACCGTGCGCCGGGGGGGGGGGGGCGATCGTGCGTCGGCATTGCGGTGCGCACCGGTCCCACGTCTGGCCGGACCATCCTCACGCGCGTGGGGATGTCGCGATGACCGCGCCGTTGTTTCAATCCGCGCGCCCCGCGCAGGGCGCGACTCGACCACGTCGATCGCCGCGCCGATGACGCGCTGTTTCAATCCGCGCGCCCCGCGCAGGGCGCGACGGGAGGGCGAGGGCGTAGGTCATCGGTCTTCCGTGTTTCAATCCGCGCGCCCCGCGCAGGGCGCGACCACTACATCGTCTACAACGCCTTCCTCGAGGGTGTTTCAATCCGCGCGCCCCGCGCAGGGCGCGACCATCGTCCTCCTCCGCGGCCGCCCGCCCTCCATCGTTTCAATCCGCGCGCCCCGCGCAGGGCGCGACCAACGCCGCCGAGGATTGAGGAGACGAGCAGGACGTTTCAATCCGCGCGCCCCGCGCAGGGCGCGACCTTCCGTGCCTTGCACCGCAGTGGGTGCCGATTGGGTTTCAATCCGCGCGCCCCGCGCAGGGCGCGACGCCGGCCGGGGCGATTCACTTCGGAGGACTCGATGTTTCAATCCGCGCGCCCCGCGCAGGGCGCGACCCTACACCTGGGGCAAGCTGCTCATCCCGGGGATGTTTCAATCCGCGCGCCCCGCGCAGGGCGCGACCGTTGATCCGGGCCTGAGCTCCTGCACTGAGATGGTTTCAATCCGCGCGCCCCGCGCAGGGCGCGACCAGCGCCATGACCTCGAAGGTCGAGCCCGACGTGTTTCAATCCGCGCGCCCCGCGCAGGGCGCGACATGTGCGGGATCGTCCGGCCGCTCATGTTCTTGAGGTTTCAATCCGCGCGCCCCGCGCAGGGCGCGACCCGAGGGGCCATCCGCGGGCGTGGTCTACCAGGTGTTTCAATCCGCGCGCCCCGCGCAGGGCGCGACGTCCGGCAGCGGTCCATCGGGCTGCTGCTCGGCGTTTCAATCCGCGCGCCCCGCGCAGGGCGCGACGTTGTGCATCGCGTGGTCCGCGACCTCCTGGAGGTTTCAATCCGCGCGCCCCGCGCAGGGCGCGACCTCGCCGGACCCGCCGCACACCGTGCAGATGCCGTTTCAATCCGCGCGCCCCGCGCAGGGCGCGACCGTGGGTGTCGTAAGTTGCTAGCCCACCGGGTGTTTCAGGCCGACCTCCGCGAACCCTCTGCCACAACGCGGTCCGCCGCTGACCTCGGAACCCGCACGTGTCCCCAAACACTTGTCAAGGAACAGCTTCCCGGGGCCGCGAAGGTCCCGGTGTTTCCGTGCTCGCTGATGGTTCGCCACGAGCCCTCACAGAATCAGCGGCGCCTGAGGATCGACGGCGGTCTTGGCGCCGAAATGCTCCACACGCGACTTGAAGTTCGCGCCGAGGTAGTAGAAGCGCAGGCTGTCCTCCTCTGGGTCGTACTCGTCGAGCAGACGCAGCTTGAGTCTGGTCCACTGATCCGGGTCCACGAGGCACTCGAAGACCGAGTTCTGGACACGCTGGCCGAAGTCCAGGCACGCCTTGGCGACGCGCCGCAGCCGCCTTGAGCCCTTCGGGTCTTTCGTAGAGACGTCATAGCTCACGACGACCAGCATCCAACCTCCCTCCTAGTGCCAGAGAAACGGCGGATACGCATCGAGATCCCCCCGGATGAAGCGCGCCAGGACCAGCGCCTGCAGGTGGGGCAGCATCCCGACGGTCGTCTGCTCGTCGAGGAAGGGGTGACGGATCTCCTCCTGTTTGCGTTCCTGGTACGCAACCAGCACAGCCTTCCGGGTGTCATCGTCCATCACGACGCCGCCGGTCTCGCCGGTCACGAAGCCCTGCGGCGTCACCTGGCGTCGGTTGATGAGCGACAAGGTCAGGCGATCGGCCATGAAGGCCCGAAACTCCTCCGCGAGGTCGAGGGCGAGGCTCGGCCGCCCAGGGCGGTCCGCGTGGAGGAAGCCGACCTGAGGATCCAGGCCCACAGCCTCGAGCGCCGAGGCCGCGTCGTGCGCCAATAGGACGTAGACGAAGGAGAGCAAGGCATTGACGGGATCGAGGGGCGGCCGGCGCGTCCGACCCGTGAACGAGAACCCCTCCTTCTGCGCGACGATGAGATGGTCGAAGACACCGAAGTAGGCCGCAGCCGCGTCGCCTTCGATGCCGCGCAGGGCGTCCACGTCACGGTCGTCCTCGAGTGCGCGCAGTGCCTCGGCCAACCAGCCCGCCGCGTGCCTCACGGCCTGCCCACCGTCTCCTCCATCGTGGTCACGCAGCGCGCGAAGCAGGACTGCCCTCGAGTTGGCGAGCTTGGCCGTCAGGAACTCGCGGGCGATCGCCGCTCGCGCAGACGGGGTGTCGGCCCGGCGGTACTGCTCGCGGCGAAGGAGGACATTGCCTGAGACCGGTCCCTGAACCCGGGCCAGGAACCGCCCCCTCTCGGAAAGGAAGGAAATCCCGACCCCGCGCTCCGAGCACGCCGCCATGAGCGCCGGACTCGCCGACACCCGACCGAAGCAGACGATGCCCTCGAGGAGATGAAGGGGAAACCTCGCCTTCGTTTCCTGCTCCACGCGGACCACGACCGCCTCACCTTCGCTGGCGAGATACGCGCCCTGGGTCGTCACGTACAGCGTGTTGTGGTGCTTCTTCACCGTTCCTCCCCCAGGCCATCGTCCGCGAGGATCCGGCGGAGCTGTCGTCGCGTGAACTCGGCTGCCGAACGGGCCGGCTCCACCGGGCTCGGCAGGCAGCGAGGAAGGAGCGAGCACGCGTCGCACTTCTTCGTCTTTACCGCAGCAGGGGTCACGCCCGAAGCGAGGAGCTCGTGAAGCCGGGCCGCGGCACGTTCCGTGTGGGACCGCAATTCCGGGGTGAACGTCACCCCGTGGCGGCGGTGGGTCTTGCCGTAGAACAGGGCGCCTTCGGAAACGACGGTGTCGAGCATCTCCTCGACACAGATCGCCTGCGCGCAGAGCTGCACCTCGTCGCAGTCGTCGATCTTCGGCTTGCCATGCTTGTGCTCGATCGGGAACGGCTGCCAGCGCCCATGCCGGCCCTGAAGGGCGACGCCTTGCGTCCGCTCGGAGCCATCGAGGCGGTGGAACTCGACCACGTCGGTCCGACCGGACAAACCAAGCCGAAACGATCGCACCGGCAATCCGCGGCAGATCAGCACGTCGCCACGCAGCTCGAATCGCCGCCCCTCCTCGTCGACCCGCGCGTGCTGGTGCGAGCCTTCGACCGTCAAGCGGTTGTCCGCCCACGCCTGCTCGACGTGGATCAGCGCGCACTGCCGCTCACAGAACACGAGGTGCTGAAGGGCAGACAAAGGCACAAGGTCGTCCTCGCCCATCGTCGCCGGTCCTATTACGCGCATGGCCAGAAAGCTAGAAGCCGTCGACCTGTGCCGGCGCCAGTCCCTCGAGAGCAGCGAGAGTGAAGGTGCCGTCGGCGTCGACCGCGAGGCTGCGATGCACCCTGGCGGAGGAGTACTGTCCCGCCTTGCAGTTGTGCTGCCACCAGAACACCTTCAGCACTTCCATGCTGCCTTCCGGACGCGCGGACGACGCGTCGTTCTCGAAGAGCCTCGGGAGGATGCTCTTGATCACCTCGGCGTCGGCATCCGAAAACCCAGTGCGCTCGGCAAGCTGTGGGTTGATGCTGCCGAAGGTGACGTACACGCCTTTGTCAACGCGGTGCTTCATACCCATGGTGTCGGAACCCCGCTTCGTCCCATCGCCCTCGCCGCTCACGCTCTTCGTGATCTGCGTGCTCGTCACGCTGACGCGCTCGACGCTGAACGCCGACTGGATCGTGACTGGACCACGGATCGGGATCGAAACACCGCTTGCGTCCTCACTCTTTCCAAACGCGAAAACCTGCCCGAAGGCGCGCACGTCGAACCACTTCCCGCAAGCACGCCTCGCCGTTTCGCCTTTGTCGGCCTTGCTGCCGAAGCTCGCTTTCCCGAGGCCGTTCTTGTCGGACTCTGCGCGGTTCTTGAGGCTAGTCTCCCCGTCGACCTTCCGATCGTCCGATTGGACGAAGATTGACTGGCCCAGTTCAAGCGCCCGATCACGGATCTTCCGCTTGAGGCAGACATCGCTGATCTCGCCGTAGCCATCGTAGTCCGTGCGCGGGCGATTGCCGTTGAGAGGGTCGCCGTTGGGGTTTGCGTTCTTCACGCGGAGCACGATCGCGAAATCAACCTTGGTCTTCAGAGTGCTCATCGTCGTTGCCTCCCTAGTTACTCATTGACAGTCTTGTCGGTGGCGTCGTCGGGTTCTGCTTTCTTGAGCAACGTGGCGCGCTGGCAGTGGAACCCGAGGAGGAACTCGGCAGTGAGCGGGCGATCGCTTGTGAAGTCGTCAGAGCTGAACAGGCTCTGGATCTCGTCAAGCAGCCTCTCACGTTTCCAGAGAAAGGCCGCACCCTTCTCCGAGGCGCGCAGTCGCGACTTGTAGGGCACCAAGGCAAGCTCGATGTTGCGCCACGTTGAGGAGGGGCGGTCGGCAAACCTCTGCATCAGACGCGCGGCCGTTGTGTCCCGATTCTCGTCGGCCAGCCTCAACGCGTAGCCCTCGATGTTGTCGGCCAGGGCGAGCAGCCGGCCGTAGAGGTAGTCACGCGTGGTTCTCTGCTCTTCCAATGCCATTTGATACTCCTTCCCCTCCGACTTGGAGTAACCACGGAAGAGACCGCAGGCCACTCCCAAGCACTTCTCCCACTCCCACGGATCCAGACCGGCGCGGCTCGCCGCTCGGCGGGATGCTGCAGTGACCAGGCTGAGCGGCATTGGCTGGCCGTCGATGATGCAGGGCAGCAGACGCTCGACGGTCGCCTTGCGGAGCTTGTCATCCAGGCGTGCGCCGTAAGCGACTTCGGCGATTGTCCGCGGTGCTGGCGCGCCGACAAACCGCGCGTCCTTGCCGAAGTTCTGCGGCCACGCATACTGCTTGTGCCAGTTTTCGAGACGATCCAAAAACTCGGAGCCCTTGAGCTCACGGTAGAACGTGATAGCGAGGCGGCCCTTGTCCGCCGCCGCGGACTCCATCCCCATGACTACGATGTCCTCGGTCGGCTGTAGCTTGGCTCGAAAACCCGCTATGGCGCCACGTAATCGCAGAGCGAATTCCTGGCCAGCGTCACTCACCAGGGCCTGAGAGTGGGCCCCGGAGGACTCGGTGCCGTTCTGGTCCCCAAGGATGAGACTCAAGGTGTCCATGAAGGGGTCCGGGATTCGGCTTCCGGCGATAGACCAAGCGATGAAAACCTGCCCTGACCCTGGGTCGCGGTACGACTGGCGCCCGATCAACCAACGAAGTGCATTGTGGGCCTTCTGTGTGACGTCGAACGACACCGTGCAGGCCTGGCGGCCAAAGTCCTTCTTGCCATCGGTGAATCGCCCACGGAAGGTGTACCCGTCCGAGTCGTTTGCGGAGATGAGCTTGGCGCCATCCCTGGACCTTCGAACGAAACGTGGATGGCTTTGGGCCGGCCGCGCCTTGAGTCCGGTGACCATACATAGGTCAATGTCCGGATTCTTCGCGGCATCGAACAAGACCCACGACTCGATAAGACCTCTGTCCTCCCAGGCGTGGGTGTTAGCATCCTCTGGCAACTCGACAATCCAGCGCACAAAGACCTTTTCGTCAGCCAGTCTCGTCTTCTTCCCTTGGCTGTCTTCGAGTTCCACAGGAAACAAGCCCTCGCGCGAAAGATCGGACCAAATCGACCCTCCCGCTAGGTATGTGCGGACTGCTTTGGCCTTTGGATGGCCGAACGCTGAATCACACCACTCACTAAGCTGCTTCATGTAGAGGTCGTGGCGTGCGCGGTCCAGCCCAGGGAAGTCCGCAGCGCAGTAGCCAAGCTCATCGCTGAGCGGGTGTGGTGCCGGTCCTGATGTCCTGCCGGCCGAAGCCTCCGTGGCAGGGATGACCGTCTGAGCCTCGTCCCTACCGAGCTTGCGCACCCTTCTCAGCTTGCCTGTGGCATCGAGGGCGACCTCTACATGCGCTCGCTTAACGACGTGCGCCAAGGGCCAAAGGCGCGTGCCGACGGGCTCGATGTTCTCGGCGCAGTTTTCGTAGGTGCGAAAGAGCTTCTCAAGCCAAGGCATCGGTCGCCCCCAGTTGTGCGGCATCTGCATCGACAGGCCGTATGCTCTTGGCCAACTCGAACGTCTTCCGCTTCATTGAGCGAATCAGCTTACGATGCGGGCAACCCTCGGGCCGACAGAACTCGATGACGCCATCCCGCATCGTTGGACGCCAGAAGCGGGCATACAGCACGTCCTCGCCTGTCTCGTCGGGGTAGTCGAACCCGTGGAACATGAACCCGTGCGCGAGCTCGCCCGCGTCGTCGAAGTGACCCCTGCCGGAACCGAACTCGCATCGCTCGACGTAGCCTTGGCAGTCCCTGGTGCCGAGGAAGATGTCCTGCCGCCCACCCCGATCGAGCATGCGCTGGGCGATCGCGTTGTGCTTGCCGGGGATCCAGTCGTCAGCCAACTCCGGGCGGTGCTTGTTCCACTCAAAGTGGCCCCGCACCTGATACTCGACATCCGCCAGAAACGTGTAGATTGCAAGCTCGTTACCTCCGCTAAACACGCGGGGCTTCACACCCTTCGTCTGGGTCCTGATTTGCCTAACGACCCTGACCGCGTCGACGACCCAAATCAGACTCGGTTTCCAGTAAATGGACTTCGCTACTCCTTTCAGCGCCTCGTAGGTTGGCACGTGGTAGGAACACTTCTCGCCCCCGACCCTCGTCAGGGGGTCGGTGAAGAGGGCGAAGCGCCCGGTCAGACTGAACTCGAGGATGTTCAGCGTCGGCTTTGTCACGAAAGCAGCACCTCCATTCTCCCGACAGGCTCGTTGGTCAGCCCAAACTCAGGGCTGTAGTAGCAGGGATCCAGAAAGAAGATGTCACTACCTGTTTGGATGGGGTGAACGGCACCTGCTTGCCCCAGCCTCTGCAGCATTCCCGGGAAGACCCCGACCGTAAACTGTTGCGCTGACCGTAGCAAACTGAATTGCCTCTCGGGGTCGACAGCACCACACAGCTCCGCCACGAGCCTCCGCCCCTCCCGGCCGTAGGGCACGACAACGCCGCGTGTCGGGGCGTCGATAACCTCGAAGGCCTTTGCTGCGGTGGCGAAGGCCTGCCGCAGGTGTGGAGGTGAGGCACCGGGATGACGTTGGCAGTAGTCATGCGTGGCAAGGGTGTTGGCCGAGAGCATATTGAGCAAAGTGTCATCGCGCCCTACCTCAGCGGCCGACACCGGGTACGCCATCTCGGTCGCGCGCGCGAAGAAGTAGTTCTCGAAGTACCAGCTCATCGCCGCCGGCCCGAGCAGGTCGTTGTCGTAGCGCCCAGGATCGTCCTTGAAGTCGGCAAGCACGCGCTCGGCCTTCTCCTGGCCTAGCCGGAGGTCGACTAGGCTGCTCAGCCTCTCTTCCCGGGCCTTGACAACATGGACCTTGCCGACGCCTCGCTCTCCGTGTCGGTTGCAGCGGCCGGCTGCCTGGGCGATCGAATCCAGCCCTGCGGTGCAGCGGACCACGCTGCCGAAGTCAACATCGACACCAGCCTCGATCAACTGTGTGCTCACACACAGGATCGGCTTGCGGTGGAGCAGCCGATGCCTGATGATCCTGAGGACACGCTTGCGGTGCGCGGGGCACATGTTTGTGCTCAAATGTGCAACTGGGATCTGCGTTCTCTCGCGCACTTTCCCAAACACGTCCGCTGCCATGGCCTTGGTGTTGACTACCACGAGGCAACTCTCGGCTTGCTTACACTCGTCGACGGCGAGCTCGGCGATCTCCTCGTTAGCCCACCCACCAGCCTTGCTCGGGCTCACAACATCGACCCGCCTGAGGCGCGCGAACAGCTCGGCAACGTTCGGCATGATCTCGCAACCGGGACGAACCTGCATTGCGCCATTGCGGTGGTCGACCCCCTGCAGGAGAGGCTGTGTGGCGGTGCAAAGGAGTACGGTGCTTCCACATTGCTCGACGAGGAAGCTGATGGCGTTGTTGAAGAGATGCACGCACCGGACCGGGAGGGTCTGGATTTCGTCGAAGATGATCACCGCCCGGGCCAGTTGGTGCATGCGCCTGGCGCCCCTCGTCCCCGCACCGAAGAGGGCCTCCAGCACTTGGACGTTGGTCGTGAAGACCACGGGCGCGTCCCAGCTCTCGCACCGCCTCTTGTCGTGCCAGCTCTGCGTCTCGGGAGTCAAGTTGGAGTGATGCTCCAGAACGACGCGGCCCCGGCTGGCGCGCATGCCCTCGGGGTCAAGAATCTGGCGGGCCACCTCGGCGTTCTGGTCGATGATTGACGTGTACGGAATCGCGTAGATCACCCTGTGCATTCCGTGCTGCGCGGCGTGGTGAAGGGCGAAGCGCAAGCTCGCGAGCGTCTTACCGCCCCCGGTGGGCACGGTGAGCGTATGCAACCCCTTCTCCCTGTGTGCTGCTTCCAGGCAATGCCGTGAGATTTCCTTGCGAACTGCATCGATGGGGCTCTTGGGTGTCAGATCAGCGATGTGCGCCTCCAGTCGTTCAGCGAGCGGTGCCCATTCTGGCGGGTTGGGGACCCCCTTCCTCGCGACCAGATGCCCTCTCTCGAAGCTGGCGGTGTCGGCACGATCCGCGTCGACGACGCAACTGAAAAGGAACCGCACCAGGAGACCGATCTGCTGCTGCTGGATCAGCCTGTTGCCCTTGGCTGACGATGAGTTGCAGATAGCCTCGAGCGTCGTTCTGATCGCTTCCACCAGCTCTCGCGAGTGGAGTATCGCCATCACGCGCCTCATCACCTCCGCGTCGCAGCTCGCTATGACCTCGTCGTGGAAGGTCCGGTCGCTGCTCTTCCCAATCCGCCTGCCGAACTCGTTCTGACCTTGGGGTGTGAGGCAGTCGATCAGGCCGGAGTGGTGCGAGGCGACGCAGAGCGCCAGAATCTGACCTGCAAGGCCGCCCATTCCGCTGACCCCAGAGAGCTCTCTCCAAATGAGTTGCGCGCCAGCAGTGGAGTGGTCGATCGTGCCTCGCAGCCCGGCCGCGCGTGCATCCTCATCCGTATCTTGGTCTAGGAGGCCAGCGGCCGACCGGATGTAGTTCTGGAACTCAGAGCTGTACTTCCCGAGATCGTGAACCAAGCCTAGCAGTTCACCGGCAGCTTCGATGCCCTGCCGTGCTGAACCACCGCTGCAGAGCTTCGAGGCATTGGCTCGGGCCAGCCCCGCGACCGCGAGGAGGTGCGCATCGAGCGACTGGACAGTTTGGTCTAGCTCCCGTACGTGTGCGATGGGCTTAGCAGTTGACAACGCCGGCACCTCTACCTCGCACGCGAACGCGCTGTGGAGCCTGGTGCTGCACCGCAAGTGGCCGCCGTGCGCTGCGGCTTGTTAACGAGTCGACACCAGAATCCCGCCAGCTCCGCGAAAGCGCCTTTGGAGAGGGGCCGGGTGAAGGGCCGCGCGAGCCGTGCGACCGACTCGAGATGGTCGCGAAGGTCGTGCCACTCGCCCTGGGCATTCGGGCTATGGGGGAAGATCCCAGACGGTACGGAAATCGGGCGCTCGGGCTGCATGGCCGAATCGCTCGTGTCGTCCATGTCGACACCTCTGGGGGCCACATCCATGCGTTCGTTGCGTTCGTCCGGAACAGGTCCGCACCGATTGTACGCCCGCGCGCCCGATGGGCCCCCGCAGGGCACCACGTAGACAGGCCAGGTTGTGGCCACCGATTGGCGAGGACGCGGCATAGTGGGCTCGCCGGGCGATCAGACCACAGCCATTCCCCGAACATGCCGGCCGCTACGCCGTCAACGTCAGCGGACGGGGCGTGATGCGCGTGAGATGCCGCGGGTGGCGCCTTCGGGCCGGCGCCGCGAGGAGGGCGCCTTCAGGTCCTCGACGACGCGTGACCTCATGATCTCCCACGACTGGGGCAGCACGGCCGTGTGGGTGCGCGACCCCGGCCAGGGTTGGGCCAACACGTCGTGCGACTGGCTCGGACTTCCCGACGAGCTGGTCGAGCGAATGATCTACTGGTGCGACTGGCTCGACTCGCCTCGGCCGGAGATGCCGAAGCCGGCGGTCGACTGCGAGGCGGCCAGCGCCTATGAGCTGGCCCTCGCGATCGACCTCAAGCGCGCCGTCGGCGAGCGTTTTCGCGTGTTCGACGGGCACGGCCGGGAGATCCGACTCAGGGAGCCCGCGCTGGACGTGAAGTCGTACCCCACGCGTGGCTACGACGCGTGATGGGCGCTGGCGTTTCCGCAGGCGCTGGCGAAAACGCGCGCGCGGACACGCGCCCCACGAGCCACGGCGTGGCTGCTCAGCTCGTGCTCCGCTCTTCGTGTAACGGCGAAGTGGCACGACAGCGACGGGGTCCCGCGAGGGGGCCACGGACCCCGAGCGCGATGGCAAGGTGAGCGGGGCGGGCGTGCCAGCGCCACGGTGCCTGGCGGAGCCGCCCCGGTTCCGCAGCAGCGGCGGGACGCCGCTGCCACTCTGGACACCCACGACGGTCACGGCACTCGTGCCGAGGCCGTCTCGCCGCGATGTGCCCCCGGATGACGACTGCGTGGTTCCGCGGGGCTGTTGGGCGCCACCGCGGCGTTGCGAAGCGGTTCCGTGGGGCCGCGTCGCGCTTCCGCGGGGCTGCGAAGGGCCTCCGCGGGGCTGCGACGTGCCTCCGCGGTGTCGCGAAGGGCCTTCGCGCGGCTGCGTCGCGCCTCCGCGGCGTTGCGAAGCCCTTCCGCGGCGGTGCGAAGGGCTTCCGTGGCGCAGCTACACGGTCCCGAGGCCCTGCGACATGCTCCCGCGGCGGTGCGAGGCAGCCCAGAGGGCCGGGTTGCACGTTCTCATGGCAGGGCGTCGTGTTCCAATGGTGGTGCTTCGTGCCTTGATCGCTGCGCATCGTGTTCCCATGGCAACGTCGTACGTTCAAACGGCCTTGCACCCTGCTCGAATGTCAGTGATTCACGTTCCGATGACCGTGCAAGATGTTCCAATCTAGCTGCTGCGCGGTCGAACGGCAGCGCGACGATTTCTGGGAAGGGCTGGCGCCGTCTTGCGGGGTGGAATAGCGGCGGGCGTCACACCATTGCTGCGGAAGGACCGCTGTCCGATGACGACGCGCGACGACTTCCTGGCGGCCGTGACGGCGGGCGACACCGCCGAGATGGAAGGGCTGCTCGCCGAGGACCCGTCCCTGGCCGAGGCGCGCGACGGCCAGGGGGTCTCCGCGGTGCTGCTTGCCGCGTACCACGGTCAGCCGGCGGCCCGCGACCTTCTCGCCGGACGCAAGGCCACCCTCGATGTCTTCGAGGCAGCGGCGCTCGGCGACTGCGAGCGGCTCGGGACGTTGGTCGGCAAGGACCTGGGCGCCGCCCGAGCGGTCTCCCCGGACGGCTTCCCGGTCGTCGCCCTGGCCGCGTTCTTCGGGCGGCTCGCGGCCGTCCAGTTGCTCCTCGCCGCCGGTGCCGACCCGAACGTCGCCGCCGCCAACGAGATGCGGGTCACCGCCCTGCACGCCGCCGTGGCCCAGCGGGATCCCGTCGTGTCGCTCGCCCTGGTGCGCCTGCTCCTCGCCCACAGGGCGCGGCTCAACGTGACGCAGCGGGGAGGGTGGACGCCGCTCCACGCCACGGCGGCCCACGGTCCGACCGAGCAGGTGCGCCTGTTGCTCGAGCACGGCGCCGACGCGCGCGCGACGACCGACGACGGGAAGACCGCGCTCGACCTCGCCGAGGCGGCGGGCCGGGCGGACAACGCCGCTCTCCTGCGAGCTGCTGTCGCGGGGTAGCCGCTACGGCCCGAGGACGCGCAGCTCGATCGTCGTCGCTCGCCCGCTCGCGGTCTCCGTCACGGTCAGCGGCACCGGGAACGGCTCCCGGTAGGCGGACGCCGGCAGGGTCACGAAGACCGGCACCGTGGTGTCGCTCAACCCCTCGAGTGTGACCTCGCCCTGGGCGACGATCACCTCGGGCGCCGGGCTGACACCCGCCGGCGATCCAGCGCGGAGCGTGAAGGTGCGGGCCTCGGCCCGCTTGTTCTCGACGCGGACGTTGAACAGGTTGCGCAGCTTGTCGCCCTCGAAGGTGTAGGGCATCCCGCGCGTCCGCAGGGCCCGCACCTCGAACGGGGCGCGGCCCGCGACGCTGAACGCGAACACCGTCGCCCCGATCAGGCCGAGCGCGGCGTAGATCGCCACGCGCGGGCGCAGGAAGCGACGCCGCACGCCGTCGAAGCCGCGCTTCGAGTCGTAGCGGATCAGCCCCCGCGCCCGTCCCAGCTTGTCCATGATCTCGTCACAGGCGTCGACGCAGTTGGAGCAGCCGACGCACTCCAACTGCAGGCCGTTGCGGATGTCGATTCCGGTCGGGCAGACGACCACGCAGCGCCGGCAGTCGATGCAGTCGCCGCCGGTCTCGGTCGCCTTGACCCGCGGCTCGCCGCGAGCTGCGTCGTAGCCGATGACCACCGAGTCGTCGTCGATCAACGCCGACTGGAAGCGCCCGTAGGGGCAGACGACCAGGCAGGTCTGCTCGCGGAACCAGGCGAAGTCGAAGTACAGCAGCGCGGCCATCACCGTCGCCCACAGGAAGGCCGTCCAGTGCGCCGCGGGCGCGGCGCGCACGATGCCGAGAAGCTCCCGGGCCGGGATGAAGTAGGCCAGGAAGGCGTGGGCGACTGCCACGCACAGCGCGATGAAGATGCCGTGCTTCGCGAGCTTGCGCGCGACCTTGTCGCCGGTCAGGGGCCCGAGGTTGCGCCGGATCCTCGCGTCGCGCGACCCCTCGACGAGCCGCTCGATCCGGCGGAACACGCCCTCGAGGAATACCGTCTGCGGGCAGGCGAAGCCGCACCACACGCGGCCCCACAGCGAGGTCGCGACGATGAGGGCGAAGCCGGCGCCGGAGAGGACGAAGAACAGCAGCCAGAAGTCCTCGCTGGTCAGCGCGAGCCCGAAGAGGAACGCCTGCCGCCGCGGAATGTCGAAGAGCGCCGCCGGGTGGCCCCCGACGCTGGCCCACGGGAGCGCCAGGTAGAAGGCGATCAGCGCGGCGTAGACGACGTTCTTGCGCCGCTGCCAGCGCCCGCGGACGTCCGCGGGGTGGAGGAAGTTGCGCGAGCCGTCGGCGTTGAAGACGAACGGCGTCTCGAGGTCGGGGGTCCGGACGCCTCCCCGCCGCGCTGCCGGGGTGCCCTCCGCCACCTACGTCCTCGCCGGCGCCGCGGCGGCACCCGTCTGGCCCGCGGCGGCCGCCGGCGCGGCGCCCGGCGCGGGCGCGACCTCGGGCTCGCCCTGCGGCGCCTTGCCCGGCTTGTTGGTGTTCTTCAGGGTGAGGACGTAGGCGGTCACGGTCTGCACACGGGCGGGCCCGAGCTGGCCGGCCCACGCCACCATGCCCTTGTCGGGCACTCCGGAGGTCACGGTCTTGTGGATCTGCATCGGCGTCCCGCCGTGGATCCAGAAGGGATCGGTCAGGTTCGGCCCGACGCTGCCCTCGCCTCCCGCCCCATGGCAGGCGACGCAGAACTGCTCGAAGATCTTCCGCCCCTCGCCGACCTTCGCCGGGATCGCGGCCATCAACTCGAGGGTCCGGTCGTTGAGCTCGACCTTGGCCATCCTGGCGAGCTGCTGCTCCGCGGCGCGGGCCATCTCCGCCTCGTACCGCGTCGTCGGGTAGCTACCGACGCCGAACGTCTGGTAGACGAGCCAGTAGCCCACGGCGACCGCGATCGAGGCGTAGAGCAGCCACATGATCCAGTTGGGCGGCGGGTTGTCGAACTCCCTGATGCCGTCGAATTCGTGGTCGAGCATCTCGTCGTCGCGTCCGGTCATCGCGCCTCCCTCCCTTCGCCGGTCCCCGGGGCCACCGGCTCGCCGTCGTCGAGCGGCAGCCGCGCCGCGCGCTCGCCGCGGCGTTTCGCATCGCGGCTGAACAGGGTGTGGCCGGCGACGGCCACGAAGCACACGAAGAGGATCAGCATGGCGACTAGGTGGAGGCCGCCGAGGCCCGTCGCGGCGATGAACTCCCGGAACACGTCAGCGGCTCCCGACGACCGGTGCGGCGGCGGGTTGCGGCCCGCGGCCGAGCCGCTGCAGGTAGGCGATGAGCGCGACCATCCGGGTGTCGGCGTCGATCCGCACGTTCTGCCTGGCGAGGTCGTCGCGGATCGCCGCTGCCTGCTCCCGGGCGCCGTCGACCGCGCGGCCGATCTCGGCATCCGTGTAGGGCACCCCGAGCGTCCGCATGACCTGGAGCTTCTTCGCCGTCCGCGAGGTGTCGAGGTGCGCGGTCTTCATCCACGCGTAGTCCGGCATGTTGGAGCCCGGCGAGGTCGAGCGCGGGTCCATGAGGTGCTGGTAGTGCCAGAGGTTCGGGTACTTGCCGCCGACGCGGTGGAGGTCCGGCCCGGTCCGCTTGGAGCCGAACTGGAACGGACGGTCGTAGATGAACTCCTCGAGGCGCGAGTACTCGCCGTAGCGCAGCGTCTCGGCGCGGAACGGCCGGATCATCTGGCTGTGGCAGTTGTAGCACCCCTCCGCGACGTAGATGTCGCGCCCCTCGAGCTCGAGCGGCGAGTACGGCTTCTGCTTCCACTTGGAGACCGCCGGGACGACCGTGGCGTCCCCGGCGGCAGCGGCCGGCGCCGTCGCCGGCTGGACCGCTTCGGCGGCCGCCAGCGGCACCTCGTGGCGGATCACGATCGACGGGATCAGCTCGACGAGGCCGCCGATGAGGATGGTGACGAGCACGAACAGCGTGAAGGCGAGCGGCGCCCGCTCCACCCGGCGGTGCCAGCTCGTCGGCGCCTTCCGCAGGTCGTGCGCGATGAGGATCGCGGCGACGACCAGGATGATGCCGCCGGCGAGGATGACCGCGGCGATCACCGGGTTGGCGCGGCCGAGCAGGAGCGCGAGGACCAGCGCCGCCACCGACAGCACGGCGGGCGCCCCCTTGGCCAGGTCCCACACGCCGGGGTCCGGTGTCGCGTCCGGCACTGCCACCGTGACGCGGCTCTCCGTCGCCTTCCCACCCCTCGCGGTCAGCCACAGGTTCCAGACCATGAGGACGAAGCCGGTGAGGTAGGCGACGCCGCCGGCGAGGCGGGCGACGTAGAGCATCTGCGAGTTGGCGAGGCCCTGGATGAAGTCGGGGTACTTGAGGAAGCCGTCGGCGTCGAGGGCGCGCCAGAACAGGCCTTGGTTCACCCCGTTGATCCACATCGCGACCATGTACAGGAGGATGCCGAACGTCCCCATCCAGAAGTGCGTCTCGGCGAGGCGCACCGAGCGCAGCTTGGTGTTCCACAGCCGGGGCACCAGCCAGTAGAGCATCCCCGCGGCCATGAAGCCGTTCCAGCCGAGGGCGCCGCCGTGGACGTGGCCGACGATCCAGTCGGTGTAGTGGCCCAGCGCGTTGGCCGACTTAATCGACAGCAGCGGCCCCTCGAACGTCGACATGCCGTAGAACGTGATGCCGGCGGCGAAGAACTTGAGGACCGGGTCGGTGCGCAGGCGGTCCCAGGCGCCGCGCAGCGTGAGCAGCCCGTTGACCATGCCGCCCCACGACGGCGCGAGCAGGATGATCGAGAACACCGTCCCGAGGGTCTGCGCCCAGTCCGGCAGCGCGGTGTTGAGCAGGTGGTGGGGACCGGCCCAGATGTAGACGAAGACCAGCGCCCAGAAGTGCATCACCGACAGGCGGTAGGAGTAAATCGGCCGGTCCGCCGCCTTCGGCACGAAGTAGTACATGATCCCGAGGATCGGCGTGGTCAGGAAGAAGCCGACCGCGTTGTGCCCGTACCACCACTGCACGAGCCCGTCCTGCACCCCCGCGTACACCGAGTACGAGTGGAGCAGCGAGGTCGGCAGGTGGAGGTTGTTGACGATGTACAGCACCGGGATGGTGACGACGGTCGCGATGTAGAACCACAGGCCGACGTAGAGGTTGGGCTCGTTGCGGATGGCCATCGTCCAGAAGAAGTTGGCGGCGAAGACGACCCACACGACGGCGACCAGGATGTCGATCGGCCAGATCAGCTCGGCGTACTCCTTGCTCTGCGACAGGCCGAGCGGAAGCGTGATCGCGGCCGCCACGATGATCGCCTGCCACCCCCAGAAGTTGATCCGCGACAGGAGGTCCGACGCCATCCGCGTCTTCAGCAGCCGCTGGGTGGAGTAGTAGATCCCGGCGAACATCATGTTGCCGACGAAGGCGAAGATCGCGGCGTTGGTGTGGAGCGGCCGCAGCCGCCCGAACGACAGCCAGGAGACGCCGAAGTTCGCCTGCCAGAAGGGGAGCTGGCTGGCGATGAGCACGCCGGCGAGCAGCGCCACCACGCCCCACACCATCGTGGCGACGGTGAACGCGCGGACGACCCAGTCGTCGTAGACGATCTCCTTCGTGGTCGCGCCCACTGTGTGCTGGTCGGTCACTGCGGTCCTCCCCCATCCTCGTCCCGGTCGGCCGCCGCGGTCGGCGGCGCGGCCACCCTCGCCCGGGCGTCGCGGGGGAGCAGCGAGAGGCGGTCGCCGTGCTCGAAGTCCCCCGCGCGGACACGCATGATAAACATGACCACCGCCGCCGTCACGAGCACGAGGCAGACGAAGACCAGGACGATCAGGACCTCCATGCGGCCCTCCGGCCCGCCAGGCGGGCGATGGTGTGGGTGACGACGGTGAGCGAGCTGGCCGGCATCAGCACTGCCGCCAGCAGCGGCGTGACCAGCCCGGCGAAGCTCAAGCCCAGGGCGACGGCGTTGTAGGCGAGGGCGAAAGCGAGGTTCGCCCACACCACCCGTCGCCACCGCGCCGCCGCCTCGAGGGCGTGGCGGACGGCGGAGATCCCGTCGCCGAGGAAGTAGAAGTCGGCCCGCGCCGGGAGCTGCGGCCGGTCCACCGCCGGCGTCGCGGTGCAGAAGGCGGCGGCGAACGCCGGGGCGTCGTTGATCCCGTCGCCGACCATCAGGGTGTCGCGGCGGTCCAGCTCCCGCACCCGGGCCGCCTTGGCCTCGGGGGACAGGGAGCCTTCCGCACGGTCGGCGGGCAGCCCGATGGCGGTCGCCACCGCCCGCACCCTGGCCGCCGCGTCGCCGGACAACACCCGCACGTTGAGGCCGCGGGCGGCGAGCGCCGCGAGCTCGGCGGCGACGCCGGGCTTGAGCTCCTCGTCGAAGGCGAAGGCGGCGAGCCGCCGGCCGGCCGCCGCGAACCACGCCTCGCCGTCGGGCGCCGCCGTGCCTGGAACCGCGAACGCCGCCCGTCCGAAGCGCCACACCCGCCCGTCCCGCCGCCACTCGAGCCCCTGGCCCGGCGTCTCCTCGAGCCCGTCGATCCCGGCGGGCGACTCGCCGGCCGCCGCGCCGCCCACCTCGGCGGCGAGCGCCCGGCTCGCCGGGTGGTTGGAGCGGGCCGCCATCGCCGCGAGCACCGCCCGCTCGTCGTCCGACAGCGCCGCCAGGGCCTGTCGCCCCGCCGGAGCGAGCACGAGCCCGCCGCGCGTCAGCGTGCCGGTCTTGTCGAACAGCACGGTGCGGACGGCGACCGCCCGGTCGAGGAAGCCCGGCTCGCGGAGGAACACGCCGGCGCGCCGCAGGGCGACCGCCGTCAGCTCGCCGGCCAGCGGCACGGCGAGGCCGAGGGCGCACGGGC
>JACQZW010000047.1 GCA_016213675.1 Acidobacteriota bacterium
CCCCCTGCGACCCGGCAGGCGATCCCGGCCTCGCTGTTGCGGCGCGTCTCCCAGGCGCCCGCCGCGTCGCGGCGGAGCAGCTCGGTCTCGCCGGCGCGGGCGAACGCCTCGCCCCTCAGCCGGTGGCGCTGCAGCTCCTCGAGCGCGCTGGCGATCGGCTGGGCCAGGGGCCCGAGGTCGGCGCTCACCGGATCTCCATGCCGCGGACCAGGAGCCACGGCGACATGCCCCCGGTCGGGACGACGTCGCCATCCTTGCCGCACCACCCCGGTTCGGCGCTCGCCTCGGCAGGGCCGCCCGCGGCCACGAGCCCGTCGCGGGCGGCGCGCGCGTCGGCGACGAGGGTGAACCCACCGACGGGCCGGTGCCGCTCGCCGCGGCGCAGCTCCCACCCCTCGCGGACGGCGAGGAGGAGCAGGCCGAAGCGGGGCTCGAGGGTGCCGGCGGCGAAGCGGAGCACCTCGAGCCGGGCCTCCTCGCGGGGCGGCACGGAAGCCCCGTCGGGTGCGCCGAGGATCAGGTTCGACATCCGCGGCCGCGGGGGCAGGTGGCAGCTCGCCCGCCGGGCGTTGCCGCCCCCCGATCCGAAGGCCGCGCCGCCGGCCCGGTCGGTGAGGGCGCCGACCAGCTCGCCGCCGCGCAGGAGCGGCCGGGGCGCCGCCGGAACGCCCTCGTCGTCCGCCGTGAAGGCGCCGGGGAGGTCGTCGCGGGTCGGGTCGTCGTCGAGGTCGAGCGGGAGCGGCAGGAGCGTCTCGCCGAACGAGCCCGCCCACGGCGAGCCGCCGGCGAGCAGCGCGTCGCTCTCCAGCGGGTGGCCGAGCAGCTCGTGGACGAACACCGTCGCCGCCGTCGGCGCGAGCAGGACGTCGACCCTGCCGGGCCGCGGCGCGGCGTGCGGCGCCGACGACAGGGTCAGGTCGGCCCCGGGCGCGGCCGGCCACACGGTCAGCCGGCGCTGGCCGTCCGCCGCCTCAACGTCGAGGAGCTGCGGGCGGCGGATCTCGGCGACGGCGCCGTCGCGGATCACGGCGGCCCACGTCCACCACCAGCGCAGGGTGACGTCGAGACCGGGGTGGATCGGGAGCGTCTCCACGGCGGGCGGCGGGACGAAGCCCGGCCACGGCGTGGCCGGCAGCGGCCGGGCGGGGATGTCGAGCAGCCCGGCGAGGACGGTGCGGTCGAGACCGTCCGCCGAGACGAGTCGGCCGTCGCGCCGCACCGCGGCCCCTTCGCGCAGGACCACGGCATGCTCGGTGACCCGCCCGCCGCGGATCGTCCAGCTCGCCATCGCCACGCGCTCGACGAACAGGTCCACGAGGTCACGCAGACGGAGGCGGTGGATGGCAACGGCGAGGGGCGCGAGGTCGGCGGGCGTGGTCATGACAGTGCCGTGATAGCATAAGCCGCTTTCGGCACAGCCGGTCACCGTGGGGAGGAAGATGGCGTGAGCGAAGACGTGCGCGACCGCATCCGCCGGCTCGAGAGCGCGAGCCTCGAGGGTGGAGGCCAGGAGCGGGTGGCCAAGCAGCACGCGGCCGGCAAGCTCACCGCCCGCGAGCGGCTCGACCTGCTGCTCGACCAGGGCTCCTTCGAGGAAGTCGATCAGCTCGTGACCCACCGCTGCCACGACTTTGGGATGGAGAAGCAGCGCATCCCAGGTGACGGCGTGCTGACCGGGTTCGGCCGCATCGAGGGGCGTCCGGTGGCGGTGTTCGCCCAGGACTTCACGGTCTTCGGCGGCTCGCTGTCCGAGGCGTTCGCCGAGAAGATCTGCAAGATCATGGACCTCGCCGTGAAGGTCGGCATCCCGGTGATCGGCCTCAACGACTCCGGCGGCGCGCGGATCCAGGAGGGCGTGGTCTCGCTCGGCGGCTACGCCGACATCTTCCTGCGCAACACCATCTGCTCCGGGGTGATCCCGCAGATCTCCGCGATCCTCGGCCCGTGCGCCGGCGGCGCCGTGTACTCGCCGGCGATCACCGACTTCGTCTTCATGGCCAAGGGGTCGAGCTACATGTTCGTGACCGGCCCCGAGGTCATCCGCACCGTCACCCACGAAGAGGTGACCATGGAGCGGCTCGGCGGCGCGCAGACCCACGGACAGATCTCGGGCGTGTCGCACTTCACCTGCGCCGACGACATGGACACCCTGGCCGGGATCCGTCGGCTGATGTCGTTCCTGCCGCTCAACAACGCCGCCGATCCGCCGATCCGGGTCTGCGACGACCCGCCGGACCGCGAGGACGAGCGCCTCGACCACCTCGTCCCCGAGGACCCCAACAAGCCGTACGACATCAAGGAGCTGATCCGCTGCGTCGCCGACGCCGGCGACTTCATGGAGGTCCACGACCAGTACGCCCGCAACATCGTGGTCGGCTTCGTCCGGATGGCCGGCCGCCCGGTCGGCGTCGTCGCCAACCAGCCGGCGCACCTCGCCGGCGTCCTCGACATCGACGCCTCGGTCAAGGGTGCCCGCTTCACGCGGTTCTGCGACGCCTTCAACATCCCGCTCCTCATCCTCGAAGACGTCCCCGGGTTCCTCCCGGGCGTGGCGCAGGAGCACGGCGGGATCATCCGCCAGGGCGCCAAGCTGCTCTTCGCCCTCGCCGAGGCCACCGTGCCGAAGGTCACGGTGATCACCCGCAAGGCCTACGGTGGCGCCTACTGCGTGATGGGCTCGAAGCACATCCGCACCGACTTCAACTTCGCCTTCCCGACCGCCGAGATCGCGGTGATGGGTCCGCAGGGCGCGGTGAACATCCTGTACCGGAGGGAGATCGAGGCGGCCGCGGAGACCGAGGCGAAGCGCGCGGAGCTGGTCCGCTCCTACATCGACAAGTTCGCCAACCCCCTGGTCGCGGCCGAGCGGGGCTTCGTCGACGCCATCATCCGCCCGCGCGAGACCCGTCGGCGGGTCATCACCGCGCTGGCCCTCGCCGCCAACAAGCGCGACTGGATGCCCCCGAAAAAGCACGGCAACATCCCGCTATGAATCCGTCAAGCGTCGAGCGTTCAGCGTTGAGCGGAACGACCGCGCCACTGGGCGTCTGAATGCAGCGATTCACCGCTCTTCGCGTGTGGCAACGGAGTCACCGACTTGCGGTCGAGATCTATGGAATGACGGCTGGTTTCCCGTCAGAAGAGCGGTTCGGGCTCACGGCGCAGCTCCGGCGCGCTGCTGTGTCTGTGGCTGCCAACATCGCAGAAGGCTCGAAGCGTGAGTCGCGTCGAGACTACGCCCGTTTCCTCAACATCGCCGAGGGCTCGAGAGCCGAGGTGGAGGAGCTCTTGATACTCGGCCGCGACATCGGTTTCGCCTCCGATGAGGCCGCAGCTTCGCTCCTTGAGGAGGCGAACCACGTCGCGAGGATGCTGTCCGTCCTGCGGGCGAGAGTTGCGAAAGGGCCTGAGGGGGAAGGGGAACGCTCGACGCTCGACGCTCGACGCTCGACCGGGAGGGTGGGCGGGTGAGGATACTCATCGCGAACCGGGGCGAGATCGCCGTCCGGCTGCTCCGGGCGTGCCGCGAGCTGGGCCACGAGAGCGTGGCCGTCTACTCCGACGCCGACCGGGTGCAGCCCCACGTGCTCGAGGCCGACTGGGCGATCCGCATCGGCCCGGCGCCGGCCCGGGAGTCGTACCTCGACCCCGAGCGGGTCCTGGCCGCGGCCCGGCAGTCCGGCGCCGAGGCCGTCCACCCGGGCTACGGGTTCCTCGCCGAGAACGCCTCGTTCGCCCGCGCCGTCGAGGCCGCCGGCCTGGTCTGGATCGGGCCGCCGCCGGAGGTCATCGAGCTGCTCGGCTCGAAGACCGCGGCGCGCGAACTGGCGGTCAAGGTCGGCGCGCCGGTCGTGCCGGGCACCGCGCCGCTCGCCGACGCCGGCGAGGCCGCGGCGTTCGCCGACCGCGTCGGCTACCCGATCCTCCTCAAGGCGGTCGGCGGCGGCGGCGGCAAGGGGATGCGCGTCGTCCGCTACGCCGAGGAGCTGCCGGCGTTGCTCGCCCGCGCCGCCTCGGAGGGCAAGGCGTTCTTCGCCGACGAGCGGGTCTACGCCGAGAAGCTCATCGAGAAGCCTCGCCACGTCGAGGTGCAGATCCTCGGCGACCGCCACGGCAACCTGACCCACTTCGGCGAGCGCGAGTGCTCGCTGCAGCGGCGGCACCAGAAGGTCCTCGAGGAGTCGCCGTCGGTGGCGGTGACGCCGGAGCTGCGCGCCAAGCTCGGCGCGACGGCGCTGGCGGTGGCCCGCGCCGCGGGCTACCGGTCCGCCGGTACCGTCGAGTTCCTCCTCGCCCCGGACGGCTCGTTCTACTTCCTCGAGGTCAACACCCGGCTCCAGGTCGAGCACCCGGTGACCGAGATGGTCTACGGCGTCGACCTCGTCCACCTGATGATCCGCGAGGCGCTGGGCGAGCGGCTGGAGCTGGACCAGGCGGCGATCGTGCCGCGCGGCCATGCCGTCGAATGCCGGATCTACGCCGAGGACCCGCTGCGCGGCTTCGCGCCGTCGCCGGGGACGATCGCCATCCTCGAGCGCCCCGGCGGGCCGGGCGTGCGGGTCGACTCCGGGGTCCGCGCCGGGTCCGTGGTGCCACTCGACTACGACCCGATCGTCGCCAAGCTGATCGTCTGGGCCGAGGATCGCGGCGCGGCGCTCGCCCGGCTGCGGCGCGCGCTCACCGAGTACCGCATCGCCGGCATCGCGACGACGCTGCCCCTGTTCCGGCTGCTCCTCGACGTGCCCGAGTTCCGCTCCGGAGCCCTCCACACCGGGCTGCTCGACGAGCTGCTGTCGCAGCAGTCGGTGGAGCATCTCGAAGCGGCCTCGGACCCGCACCTCGAGGAGATCGCGATCGTCGGCGCCGCCTGTCTCGCCGCCCTGGACGCCGCCCGGCTGCCGGCCGACGCCATGGCCGCCGGGGAGCGCGCCGGGATGCGCTGGCGCGAGGACGGCCGCCGTCTCGCCCACGGGAGATTCCCGAGATGACCTCCCGCCCGCCCTCGCGGTTGAGCGTTCAGCGCCTAGCGTCCGGCGTTGGCGACCCGCAGGCGCCCGGTGCGAGCGGCACCATCATTGGCCAAGCGCAACCGAGTTCTCCGGCGGGTGGGGGAACGCTCGGCGCTCGACGCTCGACGCTCGACCGGGCGGGAGGAGGGGCGTGGTTAGGTGGGGGAACGCTCGGCGCTCGACGCTCGACGCTCGACCGGGTGGGAGGAGGGGCGTGGGTGGGTGGGGGAACGCTCGGCGCTCGACGCTCGACGCTCGACCGGGTGGGAGGGGGCCGATGAGGTTCTGGGTGGCGCGGGGCGGGCGGCGACTCGACGTGGCGGTGCGCCGCCTGGGGGAGCGCTTCGAGGTCACCGTCGACGGCTCGGCGCACGCCGTCGAGCTGGTGCCGGTCGCTGCGGGCCTGGCGTCGCTGATCTGTCAGGACGGGCGGAGCTACTCCCTCGCCAGCCAGAAGCTCGCCCCGAACCGTTGGCGCATCTCGCTCGGCGATCGCGAGTTCGAGGTTCACCTGCGCGACCCGCTCGAGCGCGAGGTCGCGGATCGTGGATCGATCCGGACCGGCCCGCAGGAGCTCCGCGCGCCGATTCCGGGCAAGGTCGTCAGCATCGCCGTCGAGCCCGGCCAGGAGGTGGTGGCCGGCCAGCCGCTGCTCATTCTCGAGGCGATGAAGATGGAGAACCAACTGTGCGCCGAGGGCCCCGGAACCGTCGATGCCGTGCTGGTGTCGCGGGGCGCGACCGTCGAGGGTGGACAACCGCTGATGGTGCTGCGATGATGTCCGGGATTTTGGATATACATTCGCGATACCGGATGGGACGTGTCGCCCTGCATCATGACCAACTCCACGGGAGAAAAGCACTTACGCGAATCTCCAGAGGTGGCAGCAGACTTGCTTTACGACAACGCGGTTCTTCCGTTCACGCGTGTCGACACCGGGAGTAGTGGCACCTGGGACGTCGGCGGCGACGGGGAGCCGGAGTGAGGAAAGGAGGACCACAGCGGAGCGTTGAGACGTGGCACGAGTGGCAAAGTTTCGAGCAGCACAAGGCACTACCAGGAGGAAAAGGAGGTTGTATGAATAAGAGTCGTATCTTCATCTTCGCGTTGGTTGCTGCGTTGTTCCTCTCCGTCGGGGCCTTCGCCCAGGAGCAGGCGGGCGCCATCGGTGGCGTCGTCGCCGACAAGGACGGCGCGGCGCTCCCCGGCGCGACCGTCGAGGCCACCGGTCCGCAGGGCACCATGTCGGTCATCACCGACGTCGACGGGAGCTACAGCTTCCCGCGCCTGCCCTCGGGCAGGTACAAGATCGCCGCGAAGCTCGACGGCTTCGTCACGGCCGAGGTGCCCGGCGTCGACCTGACCCTCGGCAGATCGCTGAAGGTCAACTTCACGCTGCAGCCCGGGTCGTTCGAAGAGGCCATCACGGTCGCGGCGGAGAACGTCGTGATCGACGTGACCAAGAGCCAGACCGCGGTGAGCATTCGCCGTGAGGACCTCGAGCTACTGCCCCGCGGCCGCGACTTCACCTCGGTCGTCGCCCAGGCGGCCGGCGCCTCCGACGAGTCGTTCCTCGGCGGCATCTCCATCGACGGCGCCTCCGGCTCGGAGAACCGCTTCATCATGGACGGCGTCGACACGACGCACCCGCAGGACGGCGTCTCCGGCCAGAACATGGTCACCGACTTCATCGAAGAGGTGCAGGTCAAGACCGCCGGCTACAACGCCGAGTACGGCGGCTCGCTCGGCGGCGTGATCAACGCCATCACCAAGAGCGGCGGCAACGAGTTCCACGGCTGGGTCGGCGCCTACTACACCGACTCGAGCTGGAACGGCAGCCAGCGGCCGACGCCGTACGCGTCGGACCCGACCCTGTACAAGACCTACAACAAGGACGACCAGACGCGGATGGAGCCCGGCTTCTCCCTGGGCGGCCCGATCCTGCGCGACAAGCTGTGGTTCTACCTCGGTTACCAGCCGACGATCGTCAGCACCGAGCGGAACCCGCTCAACACCACCGAGACGTTCCCGCAGGACGAGACCTACCACTACTTCACCGGCAACATCAAGGGGAACATCGGCTCGAGCTTCATCTACAAGTTCGCCGCCAACCTCTCCCCGTCGACGACCGAGAACACGCTGCCCAACCAGGACGGCACCACCCCGGCGACGGCGGACCTCGCGGTCGACACCGACCGTGAGCGCGAGAGCTACTCGCTGTACGCCGACTTCATCCCGACCTCGAACTTCCTGGTCAGCGGCCGCGTCGGCTACTTCAAGTCCGACCTCTCGACGACGGGCAACTACCCGGCGTCGCGGATCTGGTTCCGTTCCGGCACCAATGCCTCGGGTCCGTATCCGGGCGGCCCGAGCGACCCGCTGTACCGCCCGGTCGGCTTCGCCACCAGCCCGGCGCAGACCGCGACCGACATGGACCTGTGGACCCGCAAGTCCGCCGGCCTCGACGCCACGGTGTTCTTCAACGCCCTCGGTAGCCACGCGGTCAAGTTCGGCCTCAACTACGAGCTGATCGAGAACGAGGTCGCCACCGGCGAGCCGTACAACCTGTTCGAGGTCCGCTGGGGCCGCCCCGACCGCTTCGGCGCCGGCGTCATCGGCACCTACGGCTCGGTCCACGTCCGTCGCTTCGGGACCTTCGGCGCGGCGGAGAGCACCAACTACGCCGTCTTCCTGCAGGACTCCTGGCAGGTCGCCAAGAACTTCACCGTCAACTACGGCATCCGCGCCGAGCAGGAGCGCGTGCCGAACTACGGTGCGGCGGCCGACCCCTCGCTGCCCAAGAACGCCATCGAGTTCGACTTCCAGGACAAGCTCGCCCCGCGCCTCGGCTTCGCGTGGGACGTGATGAGCGACCAGCGACTCAAGGTCTACGGCGACTACGGCGAGTACTACGACATCACCAAGCTCGAGATGCCGCGCGGCTCGTTCGGCGGCGACAAGTGGATCGCCTACCTCTACCCGATCGAGACCCTCGACTGGACCACGCTCGCCAACGGTTGCACGCTGTCCACCAACAACCCGGCCGACAACCCCTGCCCGCTCCTGGGCACGCCGGTCACCCGTGACCTCCGCGCACCGACCGATCCGGCCACGGCCATCGACCCCGAACTCAAGCCGATGCAGAACCGTGAGTTCCAGCTCGGCGCCGAGTACCAGCTCAACGTCAACTCGATGGTCGGCGTCCGCTACGTCAACAAGACCCTCGTCAACACGATCGAGGACGTCGGCTTCCTGGTCTGCGACGACGCCGGCACCTGCCACGAGGAGTACTGGACCGCCAACCCCGGCAAGGGAATGCTGACCGACCCGAACATCCCGGACCAGCCGGTCCCGCAGGCCGAGGCGATTCGCGACTACCAGGCCCTCGAGCTCTCCTACAACCGGCGCTTCGCCGACAACTGGTCGCTGCGCGCCAGCTACACCTACTCCGAGCTGACCGGCAACTACTCCGGTCTCGCCTCCTCCGACGAGTTCGGCCGCACCGACCCGAACGTCGCCCGCTACTTCGACGGTCTGGTCTTCGGCTACGACCAGAACGGCAAGATCAACGACGGCCCGCTCAACACCGACCGGCCGCACGCGGTCGAGCTCCAGGGCATCTACCGCTTCCCCTGGAACATGAGCCTTGGCGTCAACACCTCGTGGCGCTCGGGCACCGCGACCTCCACCACCGCCTTCTACAACGGCGTGGACTTCTTCCCCAACGGCCGCAACGACATGGGGCGGACGCCCAACCTGACCCAGACCGACCTCTTCATCGCCCAGCCGTTCAAGATCGGCAGCTTCGGCTTCGAGGTCAACCTGAACGTCACCAACCTGTTCGACGAGGACACCGTCACCCGCATCTACAACTACGCGTGGACCGACGACATCTGCGACCACGCAGAAGGCTGCGACTACAGCAACGAGTACTACTTCAACCAACTCGTCCCGTACAATGCCAGCGACTTCATGGGCGACCCGTACGACCCGGAGAACCCGATCGCGGACGAGTTCTACGGCAAGGACTACGCCTGGCAGGCCGCCCGCGTCGTGCGCCTCGGCCTGAAGTTCACCTTCTAATCGAACCGTTTCGCGAGTTACACCCGGGGGGCACGAGCCCCCCGGTTTCTTTTTCCGCGGCCGGCCGGCGACGCTTGGGCCGATCGGACCTCCCGGGATAGGATGCGCGGGTGGGACGACGGAAGGACACGGCGGTGATGACGCCGGGGCGGGACGACCCCCCGGCCGGCCGGACGACCGGGCTGCCGGGCTGGTTGCGACGGGCCGGCCTGCCTGCCGGCCTGCTCGTCGCGCTCACCTTCGCGGCCTACGTGCCCGCGCTGCGGGCCGGGTTCGTGTGGGACGACGATGTCTACGTCACCGCGAACCCCCACCACGAGGACCCCGCCGGGCTCCGGAACATCTGGCTCGAGCCGCGCGCGATCCTCGCGGCCTACCCGGGGCGCGGGATCGACGCGCTCATCCCCCTCACCTTCACCACGCTGTGGGTGGAGCATCGCCTGTGGGGCGTCGAGCCGCTCGGCTACCACGCCGTCAACGTCGGCCTCCACGCCCTTGCCGCGGTGCTCCTCTGGAGCCTGCTGCGCCGTCTCCGGGCCCCGGGCGCCTGGCTGGCCGCAGCGATGTTCGCGGTGCACCCGGTCATGGTCGAGTCGGTGGCGTGGGTCGCGGAGCTGAAGAACGTGCAGTCGGGGGTGCTCGCCCTGCTCTGCCTGCTGGCCGTCTTGCGCTTCGCTCCCCCTGAGGGCGGCGAGGGCGGGACGGGCGGTCGCCGCCGGCGGACCCTCGTCCTCGCGCTGCTGCTGTTCGCCGCGGCCCTGCTGAGCAAGTCGGCGGTCGTCGCGCTGCCGGTCGTGGTCGCGCTTGTGATCTGGTGGAAGCGGGGCCGCCTCCGGACGGGCGACCTCGCGGTGGTCGCGCCGATGCTGGCGATGGCCGCGGCGATGGGGTTGCTGACCCTGCTCGCGGAAAGGCCGCTCGGCGCGGTGGGCGGGACCCCGGCGGCGAGCCTGGTCGAGCGGGCGCTCGTCGCGGGTCGCGCCCTGTGGTTCTACGTCGGCAAGCTCCTGTGGCCGGTGGGGCTGTCCAGCATCTACCCGCGCTGGGAGGTCGACGCGACCGTGGCGTGGCAGGTGCTCTACCCGATGGCCGCCGTGGCGGCGATCGCGGCCCTGTGGCTGCTGCGCGGGAGGTGGGGGCGCGGGCCGCTCGCGGCCGCCCTGTGCTTCGCCGCGTTGGTGGCGCCGACGACCGGCATCTTCGCCGTCAACTACCACCTCTACTCGTTCGTCGCCGACCACTTCCAGTACCACGCCGCACCCGCCCTGCTCGCGCTCCTCGCCGCCGGGCTGGCCGCGCTGTGGGGGAGGACGGCAGGCGTGACGCCGCGCTGGATGGCGGCCGTGGCGTGCGCCCTGCTGCTGCTCGTCCTCGGCTCCATGACCTTCCGGCACGCCCAGGCTTTCACGAGCGAGAAGGCGCGCTGCCTGGACACGATCGCCAAGAACCCGGCGGCCTGGCTCGCGCACAACAACCTCGGGGTCGCCCTGAACGCCGAGGGGAACGCCCGCGGGGCCGTCGAGCACTTCCGCACGGCGCTGCGCCTGCGGCCCGGCTACGCCGAGGCGCACAACAACCTGGGTGTGGCGCTGGCCGGGCTCGGCGAGCTCGAGGCGGCGGCGGAGGCGTACGCCGCGGCGCTGCGGATCCGGCCCGACTACGCCGCCGCCCACAACAACCTGGGCGCCGCCCAGGCGTCGGCGGGGAAGGTCCGGGAGGCGATCCCCCACTACCGGGAGGCCGTGCGGATCCGGCCCGACTACGCCGAGGCGCGCACCAACCTGGGCCGCGCGCTGCTCGCCGTCGGCGAGACGGACGAGTCGTTCCGGCAGTACCGGGAGGCGCTGCGGGTCAGGCCGGGCTACGCCGAGGCCCACAACGACCTCGGCCTCGCCCTCGCCGCGGCGGGCCCGCCGGGCGAGGCGGTCGAGCGGTACCGCGAGGCGCTGCGGCTCAAGCCCGACTACGCCGAGGCCGCGAACAACCTGGGCGCGGCGCTGGCGTCGGCGGGCGACGCGGAGGCGGCGATCCCGCAGTTCGAGACGGCGCTGCGGATTCGGCCGGACTACCCCGAGGCGCGCAACAACCTCGGCCGGACGCTGGCCTCCCGCGGCCGGACCGACGAGGCGATCGTCGCGTTCCGTGAGGCTGTCAGGCTCAAGCCGGACTACGCGGAGGCCCACAACAACCTGGGTACCGCCCTGGCGTCGCGCGGCGCCCTCGACGAGGCGATCGGTGCGTACCGGGAGGCGGTCCGCCTGGCCCCCGGCGACGCCGAGGCCCACGCCAACCTGGGCGCGGCGCTGACCTCGGCGGGGCGCCTCGGCGAGGCGGTCGGGCACCTCGAGGAGGCGCTGCGCCTCGAGCCCGACCTGGTGGCGGCGCACAACGCCCTCGGCGTCGCCCTGGCGAGCGCCGGAAGGCTCGACCTCGCGACCCCGCACTTCGAGCGCGCCCTCGCGCTCGACCCGGCGAACGCCGACGCCCGCCGCAACCTGGAGCGGGCCCGCATGCTCCGGCGCTGACACGGTCGCCCGCCGGCGGGCCGCACGCTGCGACCGGGAGAGGAGACGATCGATGCCGCTTCCGAACCTGATCCTGCTCGGCGCCATGGTCGTGGCCGCGATGATGGCGGCGCTGTGGCTCGTCCAGCGGCGCAGGAGCGACGCCGGGATCGTCGACGTCGGCTGGGCCGCCGGCCTCGGCGTGCTGGCCCTGCTCTACGCCGCGCTCGTCGACGGCGACCCGGGACGTCGCGCGCTCGTCGCGGTCCTCGCCGCGGCGTGGTCGTTCCGCCTCGCCGGCTACCTGCTCGTCGATCGCATCGTGGGCAAGCCCGAGGACGGCCGCTACCAGACGCTGCGGGCGAGGTGGGGGGCGCGGGCGCAGGCCCGCTTCTTCGTCTTCTTCCAGGTCCAGGCGCTCGTCGACGTCGTCCTCGCGGTGCCGTTCCTCGTCGCGATGAGGAAGCCCGGGTCGCCGTTCGACGCCCTCGACGTGGCCGGCGTCGCCGTCTGGGTCGTCGCGGTGGTCGGGGAGAGCGTCGCCGACCGCCAGCTCGCCCGCTTCCGCGCCATTCCCGCCAACCGGGGCCGGTCCTGCCGGGCCGGGCTGTGGCGGTTCTCCCGCCACCCCAACTACTTCTTCGAGTGGCTGCACTGGTGGGCGTACGTCGTGCTCGCGCTCGGGGCGCCGTTCTGGTGGCTCACCCTGGTCGCCCCGGCGCTCATGCTCTACTTCCTGCTCGCCGTCACGGGAATCCCCGCCACCGAGGCCCAGGCGCTGGCCTCGCGCGGCGACGACTACCGCGACTACCAGCGGACCACGTCGGCATTCGTCCCGTGGTTCCCGAAGAGACCGTAGCCCGTGGTCCGTGACCCGGGGAACGACTGATCGCCCAGCTCACTCCGTCGCGAGGTCGAGGAGGAAGCGGTCGACGGGGTGGAAGCCCTGCTCCTTGACCTCGGCGCTCTTGAACACCGCCCACGAGGGCAGCGACGGGACGTGGTTCCGCGTTATGTCGTGGAGCTCGAGCGCCGAGTTGGCAAGGAACAGGTAGAGCACGCGCGCCGGGTTCCTCGGGTTGGGCATCACGAGGAACAGCCCGTCGTCCGGCGCGGCGTAGGTCCGGCCCTGCCAACGGAACGAGTTCCGGCCGAGCTCGACGGGGAGCGCGGGGGCGAGGCGGGCGAGGACCGTGTTGTCCGTGGCGCTGCCCAGGACGATGAGGTCGTGGGCGGCGAGGTCGGCGTCCGACACCTCGGCGTCCTTGACGACCGGTGAGAGCGTCTCGGCGTAGGCGTCGGCGAGCGTCGACTGAAAGCGCAGCGCCAGGGTGCGGTTCGCCTCGTCCTGGCGGGCCGTGCCGTGGACGATGAGGGCGTGCTTGAAGTCGTCGACAAAGGACGCCCAGGTGTGGAAGCGGTCGTGGCGGACCGGGATGTCGTTGCCGGCGTTGAAGGCGAGCCGGGTCGGCTGCTGCGCGAAGTCCAGGTCGATCGTGGTGCTCGGCCCGTCGACCTCGACCGGCCGGACGAACCGTGTCCCGCCGGCGTCGACCGCGACGGTGGTGACGAAGTGGTAGGGATCGCCGGGCTGCGTCACCTCGAGGCGCACCGTCCAGCCGTCGCCGTCCCTGACGAGCCGGGCCGCCGGGCGCGGGTCGGGCAGGCCGGTGCGATCGACCCACTGCCGGACGAACGGCCCGAGGTCGCGCCCCGACTCGCGGCTCGCCAGCGCGATGAACGTCGCGGTGTCGAGGGGCTTGTCGGCGTAGCGCCGGTGGATCTCCGTCATGACCCGGAGGAAGCTCTCGTTGCCGAGCAGCAGCCGGAGCTGGTGGAAGAGGAACGTCCCCTTGATGCGCGACATCCGGTACGGCGCGAAGCGGTCGTAGGCGAGGCGGGCCTGCGCGGGCGCGACGTCCGCCTCGCGGGACAGCGTGGCCAGCAGCCGCGAGCCCTGCTCGGCGAGCTGGTCGCGGAGCCAGACGGCGGCCTTCGGCGGGTCGTCGGGCAGCTCGTTGAGGAGCTTCCAATACGCCGCGTCGCCAGACACCAGCCACCCCTCACCGTCGCCGGCGGAATGGACGGTGTTGCGCCACAGCGCCTTCGTGTCGATCGCGTAGATCTGCTTGACGGCAACGAGGTCGAGCGCGGGCTCCCTGGCCGGGGCGCCGGCGGCCGCAGCCTTGGCGGCGCGCGCGGCCTTGAGCTTGTCGGTGACGAAGATCGGGCTCGCCACCGAGTAGCCGAGTGTGAGGTGCGGGATCGCCCCGGGGAGGTCGGGCATGCGGCGGCTCCCCGCAGTGGGAAACTTCTCGCGCAGCGTGACCTTGCCGTAGTGGGCGAGGAAGACGAGTCGCTCCGCCATCTCCGAGGTCGTGATCTTGCCGTCGCAGGCGTGGGCGCGGTTGATCGGCGACGAGGCCCAGAGGTTGACGCCGGCGATCGCGTCGATCTTCCCCTTGAAGGCCCGGTAGAACTCGTTGAACGCGACGTCGCGGTCCCACGGCGTGTAGGCGAGGTCGTAGGGGGCGTTGTCGGCGTTGGCGACATACTCCGCGCGCACCCCGGGGTCGCGGGCGTTGTTGTTGGCCCACAGGAAGCCGGGGGTGCCGAACGGCGCCGGCACGTCGGTCGACCGCCACAGCCGGTCCGCGTGGGTGCCGAGCAGGTAGATCGCCGCCTCGTCGGTCTTGACGTCGGCGATCGGCCAGTCGTTGGTGTACATGCCGTTGTTCTTGTCGCGGAGGATGCGCACGACGTCGTCGATCGACGAGGCGTACTGGGCGGCCTTGCGGATCCGGTTCGACTGCGGCGTCCCGGCCGGCTCGTACGGGGTCTGCTGCACCGTCGTCTCGCCGATCACGATGCCGCCGGCGTTGATGTAGAAGTCGGTGCCCGAGTGGATGCCGCCGGGGAACGTCTGGAAGACCAGGCGGTGGCCGCGCTCCGGCTGGACGTCGAGAAGGACGTTGAAGTGCACGCCGGTGTAGCCGCTCCACATGAAGATCTGGCCGAACACCACGCGGCCGTCGGCGGTGGCGGGGCCGGTGGCGGCGAACGCCGAGCACTTGTGGGTCCGCTCGGTGAACGCCTCGGCGTCCTGGGGGGAGAGGAAGGTGCGGCCCGACAGCGCGTGGGGCGTGACGCGCAGGCCGCCCTTGAGCTGGCCGAGGTCGATGGCCGAGTTGATGGTGACGACGTCGAGCAGGTCGACCGGGCGACCGTCGACCTTCGCCCCGGCGGCGGCGGCGCCGTCGGCGGTGCCCTTCATCTCGGTGAGGAACTCCTCGTCGAAGCCGCGCAGCATGGTCGCGTCGGCGAGCAGGCGGAGCGCGGCCCACCCGGCCGCCGGGTCCTTGGACGACTCCTGGATCGACAGCTTCTTGACGTACGCGGCGATCTCGTCGGCGACGAGCGTGCCGAACTGGACGCCGCGGTCGTACGGCTTGCCCTCGATGTGGACGAAGATCCACCCGCGGTCGTCGTAGCGATAGCCCTCGCCGGACCAGCGCACCGTCTCGGGCGGGATGTACGCCGAGATGTCGTCGACCTCCTCGAGGACGACGTCGTCGAACCACGCCGTGCCGGTCGCGGTCCCGTTGAGGCCGAGGTGGAGGCGGACGGCGTCGCGCGCCGCGGTCGCAATGAAGAGCGTCTCGACGCGCGTCCAGTCGGCCGTCGCGCCGACCGCGGGAGAGTGGTTGGTGAAGGGGAACGAGGCCATTGTCACCGCGGCGGGCACCGCGGTGGGGTAGCGCGAGGTCGCGTCCGAGAGCGCCCGGTCGGTCCGCACCCAGGCCGACAGCCGGTAGAGATGGCCCACCTTCAGCCGGACCGGCTCGGAGGTCACGGCGACCTCGGCCGGGACGGCGTTGGCGATGCGCAGGCTGGCGGCGCCGCCGCGGCCGACGGAGGCGTCGCGAGACGCTCCGTCAGCCGGCGACCAGCCCGCCGCCGCGCCGGCGGCGCCGGCGGCCTCGAAGCCGGGGTTGGCCACGGGCACGGTGGTGTCGGCGTGGAGCGGCACGCTGGCGAGGACGGCGCCGGCGAACAGGGCGACGGGCAGGAACGGGCGCATCTGGGGACCTCCGGGCGCGCGGACACGCGCCGGGCGATTCTACTCGGGCGGTGGGGCGTGGAAGCTAGCGCAGGAAGGTCGCGACGGCGACGCCGACGAAGTTGGCGATGGCGTAGCCGAGGGTGCCGACCAGCACGGCGGGGATGACCAGCGCGGTCCAGCCCCCCGCGGTGGCCATCGCGGCCGCCGTCGTCGGCCCGCCGATGTTGGCGTTGGAGGCGACGATCACCTCGGCGAGGTCGAGCCTGAGCGGCCAGCAGGCGAGGACGATCACGAGCAGGTGGACGAGGAGGACGACGGCGCAGAAGACGAACAGCGCGGGGCCCGCCCTCGCCACCACAGCGATGTTGGCCGACGCCCCGAGCACGGCGAAGAAGACGTGCATGGCGAGGACGCCGAGCTCCTCGGCGCCGGCGACGACGGCGAGTCGGTCCGGGATCAGTGTCGCCAGCACGACGGTGAGCGCGGTGACGAACAGCACGCCGCCGATCGGGTAGCCGAGCGCCGCGGCGATACCGAAGCCGGCGGCGCACAGCGACAGCGCGAGGCCGAGGGCGACGGCCAGCTCGACCGGCCTGATCGGCCCGGCCGCCACGCGGGCGTCGCCGGTCCTCTCGCCGGCGCTTGGCCTCACCGGCAGGGCGCGGCGCAGGAAGCCGACGCGCGGGAGCGCGAAGAGGAGCAGGAAGTACAGGGTCATGACCAGGTTGTCGGCGGCCACCCCGGCGGTCAGCAGGTCACCCGCCCGCAGGTCGAGGATCTGCGCGACCGCCATGTAGTTGATCGAGCCGCCGACGTAGGTGGCGCAGAACACCCCGGCGAGCTTCCACCCCTCGGCGCCGAGCGGGACGAGGCGGAAGGCGACGAGGGTCCCGATCACGGTGCCGACGGCGCCGGCCAGGAAGGCGACGAGCGTAGGGCCCGCTTCCCGCACGATGCGGCGGAGGTCGGCCTTGAGCAGGAGGAGCGGGATCGCGAGCGGGACGACGTAACCCCAGACGGTGTCGTAGGCCGGCGCCGCCGGCGGGATCACGCGCAGATTGGAGAGCACGAACGTCGTGCCGATGGCGATCACCGCGCCGGACAGCCGCGAGCCCCAGCGGGTCCGCTCGGCCCACAGCGCGAACGCGGCGCTGGCCAGCAGCACAGCCCAGATCGCCCAGTGCGCGTCGGGCTTGAGCAGCGACTCGCCCACGGGGCTACCGGAGCTGCTCGAGGGCGGCGAGGACCGCGTCGGGGTTGAGCCGGGCTCGCTTCGCGCCGGGGGCGCGCTCCGGCTCGGCGGCGGCCGCGGGCCGCATCGGGGTGCCGAGCTCGGGGGGCGTCACCCGGGCGACGAAACCGCGCGAGACGTACTCGAAGGCATCGATCTTCTCGAAGGAGAGGTCGTTGAGGATCGACTCGTCGCTCTCGCGCCGGTCGTCCGGGAGGTCGGCCGGCTCGGAGGTGCGCCACATCGCCGCGAACAGCCGCGAGGCGCTTCCCGCCGCCTCGATGAGGGTGCGGTGGAGCGCCGGGCGCTCCCGCTCCACGAGGAAGGCGAGGCCGGCCTCGACAAGATCGTCGCCGGAGGCGCCGGGAAGCGGCTCGGCAGGCCCGAGGAGCTGGCCGAGGCGGAGGGCGTCGAGCTCGAGGTAGTAGGCCCAGTCGGAGAGCCGGGGCGGCGCGCCCCTGCCCCAGGCGTGCCGGCAGAACTCGGCGTAGATGCGGGCCAGCGCCATGAAGCGGACGGCGACGAGGTGGCGGTCGAGCTCGCCGGCGGCGGCCGTGAGCCCGGCCCGGCCGAGCACCTCCCAGGCCTGCCGCGCCCAGGCGAGCTCCGACCTCTTGAGCGAGCCGAAGAACTCGTCGGCCACGCTCGCGAACGCTTCCCATCCGAGGGTCTTGGTCGGGCCTGCCATCGTCGCCCCACCGCGGGGAGCACAATGTAGCAGAAGCCGGGCACGGTGCGGAAGCCGGGAGGCCCGGCGGACGTTCCCCCGGCGGGAGGCGAGGCGATGACGTCGGTCCCGGAGCTGCGGGTGAGGGCGGCCAACGCGGCCGAGGTCAGGGCCGACGGCGAGTACGTCGTCTACTGGATGATCGCCGCCCGGCGGACGACGGCCAACTTCGCCCTGCAGCGGGCGTTCGACCGGGCGCGGGAGCTCGGCCGGCCGCTCGTGGTCCTGGAGGCGCTGCGCACCGCCTATCCGAACGCGTCCGATCGCCTGCACCGCTTCGTCCTCGCCGGGATGGCCGATACCGCGGAGCGGCTGGAGGGGGGCCCGGTCCTCTACCACCCCTACGTCGAGCCGGAGGCCGGCGCCGGGCGGGGGCTCCTCGAGGCGCTCGCCGCCCATGCCTGCCTAGTCGTCACCGACGAGTTCCCGTGCTTCTTCCTCCCCCGGATGGTCGGCGCGGCGGCCGCGCGGCTGCCCGTGCGCCTGGAGGTCGTCGACTCCAACGGGCTGCTCCCCCTCGCCGCTACCGAGGCGTGCTTCCCGACCGCCCACGCCTTCCGCCGGTTCCTGCAGCGGACGCTTCCCCTGCACCTCGCCGAGCCGCCGCACTCCGAGCCCCTGAGCGGTCCGCCGCTGCCCCGGCTCGCCGCCCTGCCGGCGGGGATCGCCGAGCGCTGGCCGGCGGCCTCCGCGGCGCTGCTCGCCGGCGGTTCCGCGGCGCTGGCGTCGCTGCCGATCGACCACGCGGTCACGCCGGTGGACGAGGTCCCGGGCGGCGCGAGCGCGGCGCGCCGGGCGCTCGCGCGCTTCGTCGCCGGACGCCTCGACGGTTACGCGGAGGCACGCAACCATCCGGACCTCGACGCCACCAGCGGCCTGTCGCCGTACCTCCACTTCGGCCACCTGGGCGCGTGGGAGGTGTTCTCCGCGGTCGCCGCTCACGAGGGGTGGCAACCCGACCGGGTCGCGGACCGGGCGACCGGCGGCCGGGCGGGGTGGTGGGGGATGCGACCGGCCGCCGAGGCGTTCATCGACCAGCTCGTCACCTGGCGCGAGCTCGGCCTCAACTTCTGCGCCCGGCGCGACGACGCCGACCGTTACGAGGCGCTGCCGCCGTGGGCGAGGGCGACGCTGGCCAAACACGCCGACGACCGGCGCGAGCACCTCTACGCGCGGGAGGACCTCGAGGCCGCCGCGACCCACGACGAGCTGTGGAACGCCGCCCAGCGCCAGCTCCGCCGCGAGGGGCGGATCCACAACTACCTGCGCATGCTGTGGGGCAAGAAGATCCTCGAGTGGTCGGCCACCCCGGCCGAGGCGCTCGGCACGATGATCGCGCTCAACGACCGTTGGGCGCTCGACGGGCGCGACCCGAACTCGTACGCCGGGATCGCCTGGTGCCTGGGCCGCTACGACCGGCCATGGGGACCGGAGCGGCCGGTGTTCGGGACGATCCGCTACATGAGCTCGGCCAACACGGCCCGTAAGCTGCGCGTCGCCGCCTACCTCGCGAGGTTCGGCCGGTGAGCCGGCTCCTCGCCCCGCGGCTGCAACGGCTGCGCTTCACGCTGTTCGCGCCGTTCTACGACGCCGTGGTGCGACTGGACGGCGCGCGGCGCCGCTCGCTGGAGCTGCTCGCCCTCGGCCCAGGCGAGCGGGTCCTGCTCGTCGGCGCGGGGACCGGCGCCGACCTCCCGCTCCTGCCCGACGGCGTGCGGGCTCTGGTCACCGACATCACGCCGGCGATGCTCGATCGCGCCCGCCGCCGGGCCCGACTGGGCCACGAGCTCGCGGTGATGGACGCGATGGCCCTCGACCTCCCGGATGCGAGCTTCGATGCGGCCATGCTGCACCTCATCCTCGCGCTGGTGCCGGACCCGGGGCGGGTCCTCGCCGAGGCGGCGCGGGTGGTGCGCCCCGGCGGGCGGATCGTGGTCCTCGACAAGGGCCTGGCGCCTGGGCAGGAGGCGAGCCCCCTGCGGCGTGCGGCCTCGTTCGTGACCCGACTGATCGCCAGCGACATCAACCTGCGGCTCGGCACGCTGATCGCCGAGAGCGGTGCGCCGGTCACGGTCGTCCACGACGAGGTGGTCGGCTTCGGGGGGCTGCTGCGCGCGACGTTGCTGGAACGGAATTGAAGAACCGGGGTCCGGGGACGGAGGAGGACATGAAGACCAGGGCGACGAAGGGGACCAGGACGGAAGCCATGACCAGGGTCGGGACGGAAGCCGCGACGAAGGCCGAGGCAACGACAAGGTCCGGCGAGGGGCTGGAGCTGGAGTTTCGGCCGCTGACGCCGGACCGTTGGGGCGACTTCGAGGCGTTGTTCGGCGCGCGGGGCGCGTGCGGCGGGTGCTGGTGCATGTTCTTCCGCCTCACCCGCTCCGAGTTCGAGCGGGGCAAGGGCGAGGGGAACCGGGAGGCGATGAAGGCTCTGGTCGACGGCGGCGAGGTCCCGGGAATCCTCGCCTATGCGGCCGGCGAGCCCGTCGGCTGGTGCGCGGTCGCGCCGCGTGAGCGCTACGGTTCCCTGGCCAGGTCCCGGGTGCTGGCTCCCCTCGACGCGAGCCCGGTGTGGTCGGTGGTGTGCTTCTTCGTAGCCAGGCCGTTCCGGCGGCGGGGCGTATCGGAGCGCCTCCTGCGGGCGGCCTGCGACTGGGCGGCCGACCGCGGCGCCGACACCGTGGAGGGCTACCCGACCGAGCCGAAGAAGGGATCGATGCCCGACGTCTTCGCCTACATGGGGCTGCCGTCGGCGTTCGCCCGCGCCGGCTTCAGCGAGGCGGCGAGACGGTCGCCGCAGCGGCCGATCCTGAGAAGGCAGTCGACGGTCGAGGGTCGGGAGCCGAGGGGAAGGAACCAGAGTACCGACGAGGGAGTGTGACGGGAACCACCGGGCGCTGAGGCGGGGACGGGGTCCGGTATCATCACGGGAGGAGATCGACATGAGCGCGACAGAGAAGCGCGTGTTCGCCCCGGCTGTGCCGCAGCGGCCGACCGCCTGGCTCGTCACCCTGGTCGGCGGGCTGTTCGCCCTGCCGCTCCTCTACGCCGTCGTCGCCTTCCTCTTCGCGCCGCGGCAACTCCGCTACGACGTCGACAGCGCGTTCATCACCATCTACACCACCGGCGGCTTCACCGGCGACGTCAAGAAGATCGCGATGGGCCGCGTCGACGACATCGCGCCCGCCTGGCTGCGCGGTGGGGAGATGCAGTACGGCAACGAGAAGGGCGGCTACTGCGTCGGGTTCTTCCGCTACCACTCGCTCGGCGAGGTATGGCAGGCGACCGACTGCAGCGAGGGCGGCGTGGTCATCCGGGCCGGCGGCGAGATCCACCCCGTCGTCATCACCCCGGCCGACCCCGAGGGGTTCATCGCCGCCGCCAGGGACGGGCAATCGCGGACGTTCCTCGCGCCGAACAAGCCGTCGGGCATTCCGTGGAGCACGCTGGCCGTGATGTGCGCCTGCCTGTGGCCGCTGGCCGGGGTGCTCTTCGCGCTGCTCTTCCTGGCGCCGGGACGCATTTCGTACCACGTGGCCGGCGGGGCGCTCGAGGTGCGCACGATGGCGTCACGCGAGAGCATCCCGCTCGCCGGGATGAAGGCGCGCCTGCACCAGCCCCTGCAGGGCGGGCGACTCTCCGGCATCGGCGTGCCCGGCTACTACGTGGGGGTGTTCACGCTCGACCAGGCGGCGACCGCGGTCTACGGGACGAGCCGCGAGCACGGTGTCCTCCTCGAGGCCGATGTCCGGGTCCTGGTGACGCCCCGCGACGAACCGGGTTTCCTCGCGGCGATCGGCGCCGCCGGCGCAACCGTCAGGAACTGAGAGACGGGGTCAGGGGTCCGGCAGACCTCACGACCAAAGAGACGGGTCAGTAGAAGCCGGTCTTCTTCGGTCCCTGGTAGCGGGCCACCGCCTGCGACTCTCGCAGCTTGATCACGCCACGCTGCAGCAGGCTGTGGACGATCAGCATGTTGGACAGCCTCGAGCCGGGGAGCTGGGCGAGCACCTGGGGCAGCGTGTAGACGCCGTTGATCCGCGACAGGACGAACCCCTCGTCGGGGCTGCAGTTGAGCCGCGTGACGTCCTGCAGCGGCACCGCCAGCTCGAGGATGACGTTGGCCGCCAGCGGCGTCTTGTCGATCTCGCGCTCGATCTCGGCTTCGAGCGAGGATGCCGCCTCGTTGGCCGCCGCCACGCCGCCGAAGCGCTCGCGCAGCCGGCGCAGGTGGCGAAACGCCTCGAGGAGGTCGCCGAGGGCGACCGAGTTCTCGGCCTCGCGCAGGAGGTCCTGCCACGTGGATCGCGCCGCGCCGGGGATCGGCTCGGGAGGGCCGGCGGGCGAGCGCAGCTCGAAGGCGCCAACGGCCAGCCCCTGGTAGAGGAAGCTCAAGACGTCGAACTCGGTCATCCGGCTGGCGAGCGCGACCTGCTCGATGGTCCGCCGGCCGTCGATGGCGCCGACGATCGTCCGGGCGTCGTCCTCGAGCTTGGAGAGGTCGAGCTGGCGGGCCACCCGCGGGACGTGCTGGCTGTCGGGGATCCGGTCGCCCATGCGGCGCCGCTCGTCGGCCTGCCGGGCGCCCTCGAAGATGAAGTGGTCGACCGGGAGCGCGAGCTCCTGGAACTCGCGGCGCGGTTGGTTGTCGTCGACGAAGAAGAACTCACCCTCGTCCCACAGCATGAGGTCGAAGATCGTCTGCTCGGTCTTGACCTGCACCACCCTGGTGACGTCGTTGCGGGTCATCCGGCCCGCCTGGACGAGGAGCTCGCCGAGCATCATCCGTCGCTCGCGCTGGCGTTCCAGGAAGCCGTGGAGCTCGCGCTCCGAGAGGTATCCCCAGCCCACCAGGTAGTAGCCGAGATGCTCGCGCGGGTTGTTCGAGGTGACGGCCGAGACGGTGCCGTCGGTGAAGAGGATCTTCTTCGTGAAGCGTTGACCCTTGATGACGAGCGTGCCCGTCTTCCGGCTCATGGAGATCCACTGCATGAGGTCCGGAAAGGGCATGGTTCGGATATTGCCGCTGATCGCCATCGATGGACGCGTCCCCTCGACTCTTTCACGGGCAGGCAATGGTCCGCCGTGCCGGGACGTAACAATAGCGCAGAAGGAGGAGAACTGCCCAACGGCGACGACCCGGGCGTCGCCCGAGGCGAGCCGCGTGCATGCCGAATGGACGAAAGCGGGGACGAGGCGGTCCGCCTGGCCGGGCGTTGAGCAGGTGCGCGGCGGCTACTGCGACCGGTAGTTGCCGAACGACAGCTCGATGCCGAAGTCCTGCGACTTGAGCAGGGCGATCGCCTCCTGCAGCTCGTCGCGCGATGGCGAGGCGACGCGCACCTGATCGGCCTGGATCGTCGCCTGCACCTTGCGGAGCTTGGCGTCCTTGAGCGCCTTGACGATCGCCCGCGCGGTCTCCGTCGGCACGCCCTGCTGGAGTGTCACCTCCATCCGCACCGACGAGCCGGCGGCGGGCTGGACCGTCCCGGTCTTGAGGTTCTTGGTCGGCACGCTCCGCCGGGTCATCTTGCCGAGCAGCACGTCCCAGATCGCCCGCAGGTGCGTCTCGTCGGGGGCGGACAGGACGAGGAGGTTCTCGTCGCGGCGAAAGTCGAGGCTCACCTTGAGCCCCTTGAAGTCGAACCGCTGGCCGATCTCCTTGCGTGACTGGTTGACCGCGTTGTCGACCTCCTGGAGGTCGCATCCGCTGGTCACGTCGAATGACTGCATCGCCGCCATCACGTCCTCCTCTCGACCGCCGTGGGGTCGCCGCCGTCCGGCCGGGTGAGCACCGCGAGGAACCTCAACGGCCTGTCCGGGTCCGCGGCCAGGCCGTGGCTGTGGCCGGCCCGCACCACGTAGGCGTCGCCGGGGCCGACCGGGAAGTGCTCCGAGTCGAGGACGCCGGTCCCCGCCCCGGCGAGGACGAAGTACAGCTCCTCGGTGGCCGGGTGCGTGTGCTCGCCGATGGTCGCCCCGGGTTCCAGGGTGATGACCGACATCCCGAGCACCCCGCCCAGGTCGCCGGCGCGCAGGTACTCCCGGGCCTCCGCCCGTCCGGCCCCTCCGCGGATGCCCTCCTTGACCTCGACCGCCACCTCGCGACTCCTGCGGATCATCCTCGCCTCCACACCCCGGTCCTACCCATGGTAGCCCGGCCCGCGAATCGCCCGGCCGGCGCCTCGCGGATCAGGCGCGTCGTCAGTCGGCGAGAAGGAAGTGCGCGAGCGCGCGCAGCTTCTCGGGATCGGAGGTGCCGGCCGGCGGCATTTTCGAGGGGAAGCGCGCCGCCATCTCGCGGATCCGCCCGTCGTCCGCGGCGAACGCCGTGGGGTCGCGGAGGAAGCGGACCAGCTCCTCCTCGTCCCAGTGGCGGGCGAGGCTGCGGAGCGGCGGCGCCAGCCGGCCGCCGCCGCGCTCCTCGCCGTGGCATCCGGCGCACGACTCGGAGCGGTACACCCTCGCCCCCGCGTCTCTCGTCGCCGGGTCAACGACCACGCTCCTCCCGCACGCCACCACGGAGGCAACCGCGACAAGCAAACCAAATCCACGGAGGAAGTTGTTCATTGCCTTCCAAGATACACCGGGAGGGTGGGCGACCCGGACCCCGGACCCCGGATCCCGTCTCTCATGCCGTCGGCCGGAGGATCCCCGCGACCTTCGCGGCCCCGGCGAGCTCGAGGAAGGGCTGCTCCGGCGGGCGCGTCCCGTCGGGCAGGCGGACGACGCGGCACAGGGGCGTGGCGAACGTCTCGGGGGAGCGCACCGCCGAGACCGACGCGACGACGTGCCCGTCGGCGAGCTGCAGCAGCGAGCCGGGCGGGAACGGCCCCATGGCGTTGGCGAAGGCCTGGAACAGGTCGCGGTCGTACAGCGTCCCGGCGGCGGCCGCCATCCGCGCCATCGCGTCCGGCATGGCCAGCACCGGGCCGCGCCCCGCCCGGTAGCGGGTCAGGATGTCGAAGTCGTCGGCGATGTGGATGATCCGCGCGTAGAGCGAGGGCGTGCCGTCCGGATCCTCGAGCGGCCGGTGATGCTGGGTGACCGCGAGCAGGCGCCGGACCTTCGCCTGGTAGAAGCCGCGCTGGCGGAGCAGCACCTTGAGGCCGGCCCGGGTGTGGCGCTCGAAGGGGACGGTGTACCCCGCGTCGGTGAGGGAGTAGCCGACGTCGTGGAAGATCGCCGCCACCCCGAGGTCGGCGAGCGAGGCGTTGGGCAGGCTGACCTGGCGGCCGACCAGGAGCGCCAGGTTGGTGACCATCATGGTGTGGCGGGACAGCCCGGGCAGCGCCTCGTCGGCGTCGCGCGCCGCGGCGGCGGCATCGTCACCGTGGGTGGCGTCGAGGAGCTGGACCACGGCGCGCCGGGCCTGCAGCGGGTTCGGCAGGCGGTCGGCCCCGAGGGTGGCGAACGCCTCGCCGACGACGCCGGCGGACGACACGTAGACGTCGCGAAACTCCTGGCTGACGGCCGCGACGTGGTCGCCGGTGATGCGGAACTGCAGCACGGGGTGCAGCTCGATCGAGGCCATCCCGGCCGCGTCGAGGTGGTCCTGCAGGGCACTGCGCGGGCTCTCCGGTGCGGGCGGCTGGATGATCAGCCGGATCAGCTCGCGCACCTCGGTGCCGCCGAGCGGCAGGTTGAACGTGACGCCGCCGACCTCGTGCCGGACGAGCTCGCTCTCGAGGGTGAGCGACTGCTCGACCATGATGTCGAAGCGCACGCGCACGTCGTTGACGTAGATCTGCCCCTCGACGCAGAGCAGGTGAACCGGGCCGAGGAGGTCGAGCAGCCCGCCCAGCCGGCGGGCGAGATCGGCGACCGGACCATCGAACGCCGCGTTGCTCAGGGAGTGGATGCGACCCATGTGGAACAGCCCGTTGAGCACCGTCGCCAGCGCCATGCCCTGCTCGCGCACGGTCCGGGCCAGCTCGCGGTCCTCCTCCGCCTGGGCGCGGGCGACCGTCCGGCCGAGGAGCTCCTGGGCGCGGCGCGACGCATCGCTCACGGCGAGCCCCCCTGCCGCCGCGCGAGCTGCGCCTGGCACGCCGCCCGCACCTCCTCCGGCCCGCTCTTGGCGAGGGCGCGGAGCAGCTCGTCGGCCTCGTCGCCGGTGATGCGGGCGAGGCCGCCCGCGGCGACCGCGAGCAGCAGCGGCTGCCTGGAGATCACCCGGCCGAGCAGCCCGGCCGCCGGCTTGACCCAGTCGCGGAACAGCTTGAGCGCCTCCGCACCGTCGAGCAGCGCCAGCGCGGCGCCGCTGGCCGACGCCTCGCGCGCCGACATCCCGCCGACGACCAGTCGCCGCACCCGGTCCGCGAGCGGTCCGAACGCCCGCCGCTCGCGCTGCCTGACCAGGTGCTGCAGGGCCAGGAGGCGCACCTCCTCGTCGCCGGTGTCGAGGGCGCCGACCAGGGCCCGACCGACCTTGGGGCCGTACGGGGCGGCGCGCAGGACCTGGAGCCCCTCGAGCTGGAGCGTGACCTCACCGCCGGCGAGGGCTTCGATCGCCGCCTGCACCGCGTCCTCCGGGGCGACGCGCTGGAGGACGCGCAGCAGCCGGACGGCACCGCTCGGCGGCGCTGCGCCGAGGCGCCGTCGGAGCACCTCGGCATGGCCGGCTGCGGCCGCGGCCACGAGGTCGAGCAGCTTCTCGCCGGCATTCTCGCCGCCGCCGTCGGCGTAGAGGTCGAGGAGGAGGTCGAGGTGGGCGGCGGTGAGCAGGCCGGACAACGCGGCGCCGTCGACGCCGGCGGCGACGAGGGCGGCGAGCGACCGGCCGTCGAGGCAGGCGAGGAGGAGCTCGTCCCGGCTCGCCGGGTCGGCCGAGTCGGCGACGGCGCGGGCCGCCTCCACGAGCACGTCGCCCCGCCGTTCGGACAGCAGGAAGTCGCGGACCTCGCGCAGCAGCGGCGCCACGTCGGCCCCGGTCAGGCCGGCGGTGGGATCGGCGAGCGACGCCATCGCCTCGTGGACCAGCCCCACGCAGTCGCCCGGCAGCGCGTCCTCGGAGTCCTCGGCAGCGATGCGAGCCAACGCTTCGGGGGACAGCGGGGCGTAGGCCACGCCGCGCCTGGCCTCGAGCTGGGGCCAGGGGACGTCGAAGACGTACGGCGCAGCGAAGGCGGAAGCCTGGAGCTTGTTGCGCGGCGCGCCGTGGGCGCCTGCGAGCGCCTGCTCTTCCTCCTCGGCGGCGACAAAGCCCTCGACGGCGTCGACCGAGATGTGGGCGAAGGAGGCCTTCCACAGCAACGTCACGATGTCGTCCTCCTGCTGCCGCACGCCCTTGAAGCGCACGGCCAGGATGCCGACGAGCTGGGAGACCTCGTCCCAGGTGACGTCCGGCTGCAGCGTGATCCGCCGCACGCCGTCCCGGTACAGGCGGAGCGCCAGGGACCGTTCGCGGTCGCGCTCGTGGTAGACCACCTCGTCGCCGAGGGTGATGTCGTAGGGGCGGACGGTCAGGGTCAGGGCGCCGTGGGCGGCGAGGAACCGCTCGACCCGGCCGCGCAGCTCGTCGAGGAAGTCGTGGACGGCTTGGTTGCCGGCGTCGTAGAGGATCACCGAGCGCGACGACTTGACCAGCGCCCGGACCAGGTCGCTGGCCTCGCGCGCGGCGGCGCTCTCGCCGAGGGTGGGCGCCGCCGACTCCTCGAGCTCGCGGGCGGCCGCGGCATCGCCCGGCAGCGGCAGCCGGTCGGGCCTGGTTTCCTCGATCGCACACCTCCCGTCGGAACGACTCACCATAATATGGCCTCGTGACGCTCGACGCAGCAACCGACCGGCGTGCCGCGCCACCGCTCGACGCGGCGGCCATCGTCGGCTTCTGGGCGCCGCTGGCCGCGACCTGGGTGATGATGGCGGCCGAAGGACCATTCGTCGCCGCGCTCATCGCCCGACTCCCGGAGGCGAGGAACAACCTGGCGGCGTTCGGCGTCGCGCTGCCGTTCGGCATGCTCATCGAGGCGCCGGTGATCATGATCATGAGCGCGGCGACCGCCCTGGTCCGCGACCGCGCTTCGTTTCTCCAGCTCCGGCGCTTCACCTACGCCCTCAACGTCGCGGTCACGCTGGCGATCGCGCTCCTCGTCGTCCCGCCGGTGTTCCGCCTCGTGGCCGAACGGCTCATCGGCCTGCCGCCCGAGGTGGCGCGGCTGGCTCACCTGGGGACCGCGTTGCTGATCCCGTGGCCGGCGGCCATCGGCTACCGCCGGTTCTTCCAGGGCATCCTGATTCGCCACGGCCTCACCCGCCTCGTGGCGGTCGGCACCGTGGTCCGGCTGGCGGCGATGGCGGCGGCCGGCACGGGCCTCGCCCTGCTGACCGCGGTCCCCGGAGTGTTCGTCGGGGCCGCGGCGCTGTCGTTCGGCGTCGTCGCCGAGGCGGCGGCGAGCCGGGTGATGGCGCGGCGGGTCGTGCGGCGGCTGCGGTCGGGCGAGATCCCGGCGGCGCCGGGCCCGCCCCTCACGATGGCCGCGATCGTCGCGTTCTACACCCCGCTCGCCCTCACCTCTCTTATCACTCTCGGCGCCCACCCGCTGATCACGTTCTTCGTCGGCCGCAGCCGGCTTGCGGTGGACTCCCTCGCCGTGCTCCCGGTGATCACGTCCTCGGTGTTCATCGTCCGGGCCCCGGCGATCGCCTTCCAGGAAGTCGGCATCGCGCTCCTCGGGCCGGCGCGCGCCGGCCTGCCGGCGCTGCGCCGGTTCGCCGCCTGGCTCGGTGCGGCGCTCACCGGGACGCTCGCCCTCGTCGCCTTCACGCCGCTCGCGGCCGTGTGGTTCGGTCGGGTGGCGGGGCTGAGCGCGGACCTCGTGCGCCTCGCCGTCGTCCCGACCCGGATCCTCGTCCTGATGCCGGCCCTCGAGGTGCTCCTCGCCCTGCAGCGGGCGCTGCTCGTCGACGCCCGCGCCACCCGCTGGATCACCGCCGCCACGGCCGTCGAGGTCGGCGGCCTGGTCCTCGTCATGGCCGTGGCGACCGGCGGCCTCGATGCCGTCGGCGCGGTGGCCGCGGCAGCCGCCGGCCTGTCCGGCCGACTCCTCGCCAACGCCGTCCTGCTCGCGCCGGCCGCGGTGCGGCCCGGCGGGTCGGGTCTCGAGCCTCGGAGCCGGGCGGGCGGGACCCCGTAGACTGACGCGGGGGGACGAACCGTGATGACTTCCGTGCTTCCTGCGCTCCTGCTCGCCGCCGTGACGGCCGGCGCAGCCGCGCCGACGTCCGCGCCCTTCGCCGAGCGACTCGAGGTCGCCGGCGTGCCGAACCTCGGGCGGGTGTCGCCGACCCTGCTACGCGGCGGACAGCCGACGGACGAAGGAATGCGCGCCCTCGCCGCACTCGACGTCACGGTCGTCGTCGACCTTCGCGACGACGCCGGGCAGTTCGCCGCCGAGCGGGCCCTGGCCGAGGGGCTCGGCATGCGGGCGGTGCACCTCCCGCTGCACGGCTGGCGCACCCCGCGCCGGGAGCAGGTCGAGGAGTTCCTCGCGATCCTCTGCGCCAACCGGGACCGGACGGTGTTCGTCCACTGTCGCCGTGGTGCCGAGCGCACCGGCGTGATGCTCGCCGCCTACCGCCTCGCCGCCGACGGCTGGTCCGCCGAGCACGCCCTCGCCGAGATGAAGGCCTACCGCTTCCGCGCCCTCCTGTTCTCGCACTTCTCCGCCTTCGTCCGCTCTCTCGAAACGGGGTCAGGTCTTGTACTATGTGGGTTACAGCCTGACGAGCCGTAGCGCGAGGGGAGACGACGACATGCCGAGAACGACAGCGCCCCGCCGGGCGGCGGGGCGCGTGGAGCTTCGGTGGGTCGGGGCTAGTCGACCTGCAGGCTCTGCAGCTCGACCGGGGTCGCCGAGGTGAAGACCAGGGTGTCGACGCCGATGTAGTCCGAGTTCGCGCCGCTCGGACCGCCGTTGGTGACGTAGTAGCGGAACGCGAAGCGGCCGGTCTGGACGCCGGTGAGCCCGGCCAGGGTGATCGTGTACTGCGTCCAGGTGTTCGGGTAACCGCCCGCCGCGAGGGTCGGGTTGATGTCGAGGAGCAGCGTCGTGAAGTCGCCGACATCCTCCGGCAAGGTGCCGCAGTTGGTGGAGGCACCGTTGATGCTCAGCCGCACCTGAAGCCGGTCGGGGTAGGAAGACGTCGACGGGCCCCGGGTGTAGAACGTCAGCGTGTCGCCGTTCATCATCGTCACGGCCGGCGTCAACAGCCAGTCGGAGATCGTGCTCGCCCCGGTCGTCGCGTTGTAGTTGTCGGCGATGTACGAGGTGGCGGCACCGGAGTGCGCCACGAAGACCGTGTCGTTGCCCTGGAACTCGCCGCCCGGGCGGAGCTGAGGCTTGTCGGCGAGCGGTGCCCAGCTCGTCGTACCGACGCCGGTGCTGTTGTTGTCCCATGCCCACCCGGCGCCCGGGAGCGTCGTGATGTCGTCAAACCCCTGCGAGAAGCTCTGGGCAGCCGCCGGAACCGCGGCGAGCACCAACACGATTGTAACTGTGATGGCTGAACGCATTGTGACGAATCCTCCTCTGGGTCACATTATTGCGCCAATCAGTGGACGCCGCAAGGGGACGACCGCCGTGCGCTGTCGGAGGGCGCAAGGCTCTGCTACCGTGCGGGCGGGAGCCCGCCATGGAGGACACCACCCGGCTTCGCGCCTTCCCACTCTTCGCCGACCTCGGCGAGCGCGAGCTCGCCACCCTCGCCTCGGTGACCCGCCGGCAGTCGTTCAACGACGGCGAGCGGGTGTTCTCGGAGGGCGAGCCGGGCCGGGCGATGTACCTCGTCGAGGGCGGCCGGGTGCGGATCAGCAAGACGCTGCCGGGCATGGGCGAGGAGGCGCTGGCGATCATCGGGCCGGGCAGCGTGTTCGGCGAGATGGCGGTGCTCGACGGCTCGCCGCGCAGCGCCGACGCGATCGTCCACGAGCACGCCGAGGTGCTGGTCCTCGACCGCGACGCGCTCCACGGCCTGTTCGCCGCCGACCACGAGCTCGCCTACCACGTCCTGTCGGCGATGGTGCGGACCGTAGCCGGACGGCTGCGCGACATGAACGAGAAGCTCGTCACGGTCTTTCTTCTGGCCCGCTTCTGCTGAAGCTCCCGCCAGGACCCTCCGTCGGTGCGCCGCTCCAGGCAACCATCGGCCGGGGCGCGCGTAAGCTGGCGCGGAACCGATGACGCCCGCCACGCCCGCCGCCGCCCGCAACGTCCCCGCCGTCGTGGCGGCGCTGCTCGCCGTCTACGTGATCTGGGGCTCGACGTACCTGGCGATCCGCGTCGCGATCGAGGGGATCCCGCCGCTCTTGATGGCCGGCTCGCGGTTCGTGGTCGCCGGCGGAATGCTCTACCTCGTCCTCCGCCTGCGCGGCGGCGCCGCGCCGACCCGGCTGCAGTGGCGCAACGCTGCGATCGTCGGCGGCCTGCTGCTGCTCGGCGGCAACGGCGGCGTGGTGCTCGCCGAGCAGTGGGTCGCCTCCGGGCTCGCGGCCCTCGGCGTCGCCACCGTGGCGCTGTGGTCGGCGCTGTTCGCCGGGCTGTGGGGCCAGTGGCCGCGGCGGATCGAGTGGGTGGGCCTGGCGATCGGTTTCGCCGGCGTCGGCCTGCTGAACCTCGAGGGCAGCCTGCGGGCGAGCCCGGCCGGCTCGATCGCCCTCGGGGTCGCGACGGTGAGCTGGGCGTTCGGCTCGATGTGGAGCCGCCACCTCGACCTGCCCGACGGGATGATGGCGGCGGCCGCCGAGATGCTCGCCGGCGGCGCGCTGCTCCTCGTCGCCAGCGCCATCCGCGGGGAAGCGATCCCGCTTTCGATCGCGCCGCGGCCCCTGCTCGCCTGGGCCTACCTGCTGACGTTCGGTTCGCTGGTCGGGTTCTCGGCCTACCTCTACCTGCTCCGTCATACCCGGCCGGCCCTGGCGACGAGCTACGCCTACGTCAACCCGATCATCGCGATGGCGCTCGGGGTGTGGCTGGCAGGGGAGCGGATCACCGCGAACGAGTGGTTCGCGGTCCCGGTGATCCTCGGCAGCGTCGCACTGGTGGTGGCCGTCCGCGGGCGACCACCGGCCGCGTCGGGGACTCCGTCCGGCCGGGGATGAGGATCGCCCCTCTCCACCCTTGACACGCGATCCGCCGGGGCATATATTTGCATCATGCAACAATCGCTAGGTACAACTTATGTGACGCTCGACCGGCAAGCCCGCCGGCTCCACGCCGCCGCCGGGGAACTCCTGCGGCGATACCAGTTTCGCGATCGCAACGAGATCTGCTGTCACGGGGTATCGGTGGCGCAGTGCTACGCCCTGGAGACGCTGGTCGAAATCGGCGGCACGACGATGGGCGAGCTGGCCCGCCGCCAGCGGGTCGCGGTGTCGACCATGACGCGGGTCGTCGACGGTCTGGTGGACAAGGGGCTCGCTCACAGGTGGTTCGATCCCGACGACCGGAGGGTCTGCCGGGTCGGGGCGACCGGCAGCGGCGTCGACCTGGTGGCACGCATCACCGACGAGCTGGTCGCTCGGGAGAAGGCGGTGCTGGGTCGCCTGCCCGCCGCGCACCGGGAGAGCCTCATCAGCGCGCTCGAGGAGTTCGCCGCCGCGATGGGCGCCTGCTGCCCGGCGCCGGCGGTACCGACCACGAAGGAGAGGACGACATGACAGACAAGCTCAGTCACGACGAGATCAAGGACACGGTGAAGCGCGGCTACACCGAGCGGCTGCAGACCGGCTCATGCTGTGGGCCCCGCCCGGCGGCGATCAGCCCCGAAGGCCGGCGCCGGTCGCTACAGGACACTCTCGGTTATGCGCCGGCGCAGCTCGAGGGTGTGCCGGCCGGCGCCGTCGCCAGCTCCTTCGGCTGCGGCAATCCGCTCGCCTTCGCCGACGCGAGGCCCGGCGATACGGTGCTCGACATCGGCTCCGGCGCGGGCATCGACTGCCTGATCGCCGCGCAGACCGTCGGGACGGCGGGACGTGTCATCGGCCTCGACATGACCGAGGCGATGATCGAACGCGCCCGCGAGCATGCCCGGCAGGCCGGCGCGACCAACGTCGAGTTCCGCCTCGGCGATGCCGACGCGATGCCGGTCGACGACGCGAGCGTCGACCTCGTGGTGTCGAACTGCGTGATCAACCTGGCGCCGGACAAGGAGGCGGTGTTTCGCGAGGTCGCCCGCGTGCTCCGCCCCGGCGGGCGGGTGGCGATCTCCGACATCGTCCTCTCGGACGATGCGGCCGAGCTACCGGCGGCGCTGCGCCACGACCCCGATCTCCTCGTCGCGTGCGTCGCCGGGGCGATCGGCGAGAGCGCGTACCTCGACGCGATGCGGCGGGCAGGCCTGACCGAGGTGGCCGTCACCGAGCGGATGGTCTACGGCGAGGAGACGGTGCGCGAGTTCCTGTCGTGCGGGTGCGGACCGACCGGCGGCGACCAGGATCCGACGGGCTCGCTCGCGAAGCTGCGGGCGACCCTCGGCGGCAAGGTGTGGAGCGCCCGCGTCGTCGGGCGCAAGCCGGTGCCGCCGGAGCTGGCCCGGGCGATCGCCATCGAGTCGGCGGGCGCGGCGGACCTGCCTGCGCTCCTCAGCCTGCTGCGGTCGGCCTCCCTGCCCGAGACCGGCGTCGAGGCGCACCTCGAGCACTTCCTGGTCGCCCGCTCCGCCGGGCGCCCGGTCGGCTGCGCCGGGCTGGAGCTGCACGGCGACACCGCGCTGTTGCGTTCCCTGGCCGTCGACGCCGGCTGGCGGGGGTTCGGCCTCGGCCGCCGCCTGGCCGAGGAGGTCGAGCGTCTCGCCGTCGCCCGCGGTGCGGGCCGGGCGGTGCTCCTCACCTCGACGGTGCGCGAGCTCGCGGCGCGGCTGGGGTTCGTCGAGGTCGAGCGCGCCTCGCTGCCGGCCGAGGTGCGCGGCTCCTGGGAGTTCACGAGCTGCGCGTGCGACTCGGCGAGCTGCATGGCGAAGGAGCTGAAGGGTTGAAGGGTTGAAGGGTTGAAGGGTTGAAGGGTTGAAGGGTTGAAGCAGGATCAGGGCGAATCACCGATCTGGCAGCTCCTCAACCCTGGGTGGGCGGTTTGGCGGACAACCCTGGTCGGGCGGGTGGGTGTGCAAGCCTGGGCGGGTGGCCGGGTGTGCACCCCTGGGTGGGCGGGTGGAGGGGCAAGCCTGGGTGGGGGGCGGGGGTCAGAGCGGTTCGTTGGCCAGGCGCCAGACCAGGCCGGCGACCGCGGCGAGGCCGGCCCGGAAGTCGTCGGGGTCGACCTTGTCGAAGGTGTCGGCGGCGGTGTGGTGGACGGCCATGTAGAGCTCGTCCTCGGGGTAGAGCCCGACGAGCAGGACGCCCTTCTCCTTGAGCGGTGAGATGTCGGCTCCTCCGCCGTCGCCGACGGGGATGCCGAGCGGCGCGGCGGCGCGGCGCAGGAAGGCGAGCTGCTCCTCGTTTCCGGTCGCTCCCCAGCGGAGCGGCCGGCCGCCGCCGAGGTCGGTCTCCACCGCCGCGACGTGCCGCTCGCCGCCGTGCGCCTCGGCGTACGCCTTGCCCCCGCGCAGACCGTTCTCCTCGTTGGTGAAGAGCACCGCGCGGATCGTCCGCTTCGGCTTGAGGCCGAGGGAGCGGATCAAGCGCATCGCCTCGATGGTGTGGACGATGCCGACGCCGTCGTCGTGGGCCCCCTGGCCGACATCCCAGGAGTCGAGGTGGCCGCCGACCACGACGATCTCCTCCGGCCTCTCGCTGCCGACGATCTCGGCCAACACGTTGGCGCTCTCCGCGTCGGGCCGCGTCTCGGCGCCCATCTCGAGGCGGAGGCGGACCTCGATGCCGCGCGACACCAGGCGGTCGATCCAGCCGGCGTCCTCGACCGTCACGGCCGCGGCCGGGATCCGGGGAAAGCGGTCGTCGTACTGCATGGAGCCGGTGTGCGGCGTGTACAGCGAGCGGGCGGTGATCGAGCGGACCAGCGCCGCGACGGCGCCGAACTCGGCGGCCCGGGCCGCCGCCCCGGCCCGCACGTAGGCGGTCTTGCCGTACTGCTGGAGCGCCGGCGGCTCGGTGCTCATCGGCACGTCGAAGAGGACGATCTTCCCGGCCACGGCCGGCGACAGGTCGGCGAACGAGTGGACGACGGCCACGCTCGCCTCGAGGCCGGCCGTGCCGACCGAGCCGCCGAGGCCGAGGACGGCGAGCTCGCGGCGCTGCGGCGCCAGCATCGCCAGGCGCTCGCGGCCGCGCACCCACGCCGGCACCATCACCTTCTCGTGCCGGACGTTCTCGTGGCCGTCGCCGCGCAACGCCAGCTCGCCCCAGATCGTCGCGCGGACGAGCGCCTCGGAGCCGGCCAGGCGCGCGCCGATCTCGTCGGTGAGCACCTGCAGGCGCGGCATGGCGAGGGTGTCGCCGCGGGCCGCCTCGAGCAGGCGCGCGAGGGCGGCGTCGGGCGCCACCGCCGCAGGGGTCGGGTGCGGCTCGGCGGCCGGCGCTGCCTGCGGCACGACGAGCGCGATCAACAGGGTCGCGAAGGCAGCCACGAGGCGGGGCGTGCGCATGGCGCCATTGTACGAGCGGGCCCAGGGCCGCGCCGGATGCGCCGTCACGTCGCGGCGATGGTCCGGAGCTGCTCGAGGTGGCCGAGGTCGTGGCCGGCCATCAGGCCGATGATCAGGGCGATGGTCTCCTCGCCGCGCTCGGGGTGGAGCATCGGGCGGGCGAGCTCCTCGTCGGTCAGGGTGCGGAGCACCGCGAGGTTCCAGTAGCGGAGGGCGCGGAACAGCTCGAGGGCGAGGGCCACGTCGGCATTGCCGTAGCGCCGCGCCCAGGCGTCCTGGTCCATCGGCTGGACCGTGGGGTGGTCCGCGGCGAGCGCCTGGCGGATGCGGAAGGCGTAGACGATCTCGGTGTCGGCGAGGTGGGCGAAGATCGACCGAGCCGGCCACTTGCCCTCTGCGTAGCTCTTGTCCAGGCGCTTCTCGCCCAGCTCCCAGAACGCGTCCTCGAGCCGGGACGGGGTGTCCGCCAGCACGTCGAAGGGGTTGCGATCGCCGAGCCTCGCGAGCGCCCGGTCGGTGTACTCACTCATGGTGACCCTCCATGCCCGCCAGCCGCCAGCCGCCGGCCACGGGCGCGGCCACCGTAGCAGCCGGCTCTCGTGCCCGCAAGCGCCGGGCGCCGCGCGACCGGTACCCGGGAAAGGCGCTCACCGCCTCGCCGGGCGCGGGCCGCTCGACTTGCTCCAGGTCAAGGCGTCCCGGTCGCACCGTCGGTACCGTCGGGGTGCCTTCCGGGTCCTCGTCATGACCCAGGGGCAGGCCGAGGAGGTGCCGGATGGACCCGATCACCACCCTGATGGACGAGCACGTCGCCATCCTCTCGATGTGCGACGCGGCGGCGCGAGAGGCGGCGCGGCTGCGCGCCGGCGGCGCCTTCGACGCGGCGCGGATCGACGGGATGCTCGACTTCATCCGTTCATTCGCCGACCGCTTTCACCATCTCAAGGAGGAGGACCTGCTCTTCGCGCGGATGGCCGAGCGGGGGTTCCCCGTCGACTCCGGCCCGATCGGCGTGATGCGCCACGAGCACGAGGTCGGCCGCGGCCACGTGCGTGCGATCGCCGAGGCGGCGCCGCGGGCGGCGGCCGGCCAGGCCTCCGGAGTCAAGACGGTGGCGGACAACCTGGTCGGCTGGGCCGACCTGCTCAGGGCGCACATCTACAAGGAGGACAACGTGCTCTACCCGATGGCCCGGCGCGCGCTCACGGCAGCCGACCTCGACGACCTGGAATCGGGGTTCGCCCGGGTCGAGGGCGAGGCAATCGGAGAGGGCGTCGCGGAGCGCTACCGCGCGTTCGTTCGCGACCTCCTGAGGCAGCTCGGCTAGCTAGGCCGCGTGGCCGAGCCTGGCCGGGCTCAGGCGTGGATGGCGGTGACCTGCTCGAGCGTCGCGAGGAGCTGCGTCGCGTCGACCGGCTTGTCGACGAACGCGTCGGGCCGGTAGTGCTGGAAGCGCTCGATGTAGGCGTGGTAGTCGGCCGTCAGCTTCTCCTGGATGCCGCTCACGAGCACGACCGGCAGCTCCTTGAGGCGCTCGTCCTTGCGGACCGCGACGAGGACCGAGAGCCCGCCCTGCTCCGGCATCATGAGGTCGAGGAGCAGCACGTCCGGGCGCTCGTCCTGGAGGAGCTTGAGCCCGTCGGCGGCGCGGTTGGCCGCCCGCACCCGCCATCCGTGATCCGTCAGCAGGGTCGACAGGTAGGTGGTGATGTCCGGCTCATCGTCGATCAGAACGGCGCTCTTCTGCCTCATGGCCCCCTCCCCGTCCCGTCCCCACGCTCCTGGTCGGACGGGACCGTTCACACCTGATCACTATACTCCCGGCGGATCCCGCCGCCGCTCCCGGCCGCCGCGCGCCGGCGGCCCCGGGTGGCGCGGGCAGAAACCGCACCGGAGCGGTGTTCGGGGTGAGGGAAGTCGCCAACGGGTCCCCAGTTCGCCCCGTAGAATCAGTGCACATGTTGATCACCCTGCTCCTGGCCGCCGTCGCAGCCGCCGGGCCCCAGCTCGGCGATGCAGCGCCCGGAACGCCGATCGTGGCGGTGCGCATCGTCCGCCGCGACGTCTTCGACATCGACGACCCGAAGACCTCCTCGTGGCCCTATCGGACCGCTGCGGCGCTGCACGTCCTGTCGCGCGAGCGCTACATCCGCTCCCTCCTGCTCTTCCGCGAGGGGGAGCCGCTCGACGCCGGACAGTTGGCCGAGAGCGAGCGCCTCCTGCGTGCCACCGGCTTCCTGAACCCGGTCACGATCCGGGCTCGCGCGGTGGAGGGCGGCGCGGAGGTGGTGGTCGAGACGCGGGACCAGTGGACGACCGAGGTCGCCCTCAACGTCGGGGTCGCCGGGTCCCGCTCGCGGGTCGGCTTCTCCCTGTCGGAGCAGAACTTCCTCGGTCTCGGCAAGAGCCTGGCGCTCGACGCCCGGCGCGACGACGAGCGGGACTCGCTCACCGTCTCCTACGACGACCCGCAGTTCCTCGGCAGTCGCTGGCAGCTCGCCGCCGGCTACCGCGACGCCTCCGACGGCACGATGAACGCACTCCGATTGGAGTACCCGTTCTACTCCCTCGCTACCCGGCGCGCCGGCGGCGGCGCATGGCGGCGCGAGACGCTGCGCGAGTACCTGTGGTCGGGCGGCGAGAAGGTAGTTTCGGGCGAGGCCTCGAGGTCGGCGCTGCGCTTCTGGGGTGGGATACGCATGCCGTGGAACGACGGGATCACCGACCGCCTGACGCTCGGCATCTTCCACGATCGCGCCTTCTACGACGACTGGGCCTGGCAGGCCGGCGCCTCCTACCCGGATCCCGAGGACCGCGAGCTCTCCGGCATCGAGGTCGGCTGGGAGCACCAGGCGGACCGGTGGGCCGTGGTCCAGGGCTTTCGCGCCTGGGTCCGTCAGGAGGACGTGCCGCTCGGGCCGAACTGGCGAGCCAGCCTCGGAGTGTCGGCGCCGCTGTTCGGCGGCGACCGGACCCGACTGCCCTTCGCCGGGAGCGTCACGGCGGGCACGCTGCGCGGCGTCTGGTACTCGTGGCTCAACGTCGCCGCCTCCGGCCGGCTCGAGGACGGCTCCGTCGCGAACGGAGTCCTGCACGTCGACGGCGGGACGGCGCGGACCGGCAGGAGCGGCGTCCGGATGCGGGCCGCCCTCGACCTCGGGAACGACCTGGACCTCGATCGTCAGCTCACGCTCGGGGCGGACATCGGGCTGCGCGGCTGGGAGCCGGACTGGTTCGACGGCACCTCGCGGGCGGTCGCCGACGTCGAGTGGCGGTGGCTGGTCACCGACGACTTCCTGCACGTCCTGGCCGTGGGCGTGGTGGTCTTCGCCGACGGCGGGACGTCGTGGGGCGCACGGATCGGTGCGCCGACCGGTGGCTGGCGCGGCGACATCGGCGTCGGGCTGCTGGGGGAGATCACCCGGGCGTCGATCCTGCGCGTGCTGCGGGTCGACGTCGCCTGGCCCGACACCGGCGGCAAGCCGACGATCATCCTGTCAGGCGTCTCGCTGTTCTGATGGCAGGAGGAAGGCAGGCGAAAGGCAGGAAGAGGGCAGGAAGAGAGCAGCGGATAGAGTGGCGTCAACCTGCGCCCTTCTGCCCTTCTTCTGCCTGACTCCTGCCTTTGGTCTACCCGGTCGGGTGGGGGCTCAGGCCCTCGAGACGTACTCGCCGGTGCGCGTGTCGACGACGATCTTCGTCCCGGACTCGATGAACTGCGGCACCTGCACCGAGATGCCAGTCTCGAGCTTGGCCGGCTTGGCGCCGCCCGACGCGGTGGCGCCCTTCATCGGCGGGTCGGTCTCGACGATCTGCAGCGTCACGGTGTTGGGCAGCTCGACCGCGATCGGGTTGTTCTCGTAGAAGTCCACCGTCAGCACGGTGTCCGGCAGCAGGTAGCCGAGGGCGTCGCCGAGCGTCTCGTCGCTCATCGCAACCTGCTCGTAGGTCTCCAGGTTCATGAAGTTGTGGCCGGACGAGTCGGAGTAGAGGTACTGCATCTCGTGGGTGTCGAGGGAGGCCTTCTCGACGCGGTCCTCGGAGCGGAAGCGGTGCTCGAGCTGGTTGCCGGACTTGACGTTGCGCAGCTTCGCCTGGACCATGCCGCGCCAGTTCCCCGGCGTGATGTGGGTGACCGTGAGCACGCGGTGAAGCTGCCCGTTGTAGAGAATGATGTTTCCCGGACGCATCTCTGTGGCCACCAGTTGCATCGAACAACCTCCAGCTCCGGCTCCCGCCGGGGCCGCGAAGTATAACACCGGGCGTCAATAGCGCAACACGGGCGGGCTGGTTTGCCTGGGATCGGAAAGCGCTGTATCGTTGCGACGGAGGCTCAACGGCATGGATCTGCGCCTACGGGGCAAGCGGGCCCTGGTGACGGGAAGCTCGCGGGGCATCGGCCGCACCATCGCGCTGTCGCTCGCCGAATTCAAGGTGGACGTGGCGATCAACTTCTTCCGCAACCGTGCGGCCGCCGAGGAGGTGGCGCGGGAGATCGAGGCGCGCGGCGCGCGGGCGCTGCTGGTCAAGGGCAACGTCGCCAACGAGGAGCACGTCGGCCGCATGTTCGACGAGATCGAGCAGGCCTGGGGCGGGCTCGACATGCTGATCTCCAACGCCGCCTCCGGGGTGCTCAAGCCGTTCGACGACCTCACCCTGCATCACTTCCACTGGACGATGGACATCAACGCCTTCGCGCTGCTCCCGCTGGTCCAGGAGTTCCTCCGGCTGTCCTCGAGCGCTGAGAAGATCGTCGTGGCGGTGTCGTCGCTCGGGGCGATCCGGGCGATCCCCAACTACACCGCGGTGGGTGCGTCGAAGGCGGCGCTGGAGTCGATGGTCCGCCACCTCGCCTCGGAGCTCGCGCCACGCGGCGTGCGGGTCAACGCGGTGTCCGCGGGCACGGTCGACACCGACGCGCTCAAGCACTTCCCGAACCGCGACACGCTGCTCGAGGAGTCGCGCCAGCGCACCCCGGCGGGCCGGCTCATCGAGCCCCAGGACGTGGCCAACGCCGTCGTCTTCCTGTGCACCGAGTTCGCCTCGATGATCCACGGCCAGGTCCTGCTGGTCGACGGCGGCTACTCGATCCGCGCCTGACCGACGGTCGCGCGGCGAACGTCGGTCATCCCGAGCGAAGCGAAGGATCCCGCCGCGAGCGAGGGCGATGCAGACCATGAGCCACAAACCCCTGATCATCGGTCACCGCGGCTTCCCGGCCCGGCATCCCGACAACTCGCTGGCCGGCATCCGGGCCGCCCTCGCGGCGGGCGCCGACGGGGTCGAGATCGACGTGCGGCCGTGCGCCGACGGGACGTGGGTGTGCCACCACGACTGCCGCCGGGCGCGGCGGGAGATCGCCGCCTGGTCGCGCGCCGCCCTGCGCCGGGAGGCCGTGCCGGCGCTCGCCGAGGTGGTCGAGGCGGTGCCCGCGGACCGATGGCTGTTCGTCGAGGTCAAGCCGCTGGCGGTCGCCGCCCTCGACGCCCGCCTCGCCTCGCTCGTCGCCCTGCTCGCACCTCGGGTCGCCCGCACCCGGGTGATCTCCTCGTCGCTCCCGGTCCTCACGGTCGTCGAGGACGCCTTGCCGGGGGCGAGGTTCTCGTGGGTGTTCGGCGAGCTGCCCGAGTGGCTGCCGACCGACGTCGAGCTGTCGCCGAAGCACACCCTGGTCGAGGCGCTGCTGCCGCACGGCCGGCCGCTCCACCCGTGGACCGTGAACCGCGCCGGACGGATGCGCGCGCTCGCCTCGCTCGGCGTCGCCTCGATCACCAGCAACCGCGCCGACCTCGCCGTCGAGGGGCTGCGTGGCTGACCGGCCGAAGGTCGGCGTCTGGGTCCCGAACCTGCTCCTCCGCGTGCCGGTGGACGCCGCGGTGGGCGCGGCCGGCGGCTGGCCGGTGGCGGTCGGCGGGGCCGGCGAGGTGGTCGGCCAGCGGTGTGCGGTGGCCGTGCTCGACCTCGAGGCCGCCGGGGCGCTTGCCCCCGCCGCGATCGCCGAGATGGCCCACGTCGGAATCGTTGTCCTCGCCTTCGGGCCGCACGTCGAGGCCGACGCGCTGGCCGCCGCCCGGCGCGCGGGCGCCGTGGCACTGCCGCGCTCGGCGTTCCTCCAGCGCCTTCCCGAGCTGCTCGCCACCGCCCTCGCCACCGCCGGCCGGCGATGACCGGCGACGGTCAGGCGCGCCGAGCCAGGGCGCGGGCGAAGGCGGCGCGCATCTCGCCTTCGGGCGACGGCGGGTCGTAGCCGGCGTAGAACTCCAGGCGGTCGATGGCCTCGCCGAGCAGCGCGGCGGCGAGCACGACGCCGGCAGGCAGGGCGACGGCCCCGACGGCGGCGAGCAGGGGCACCGCGAGGCCGACGCCGAGGCGCACCGACACCCGCAGGATGCCCGTGAGACCGGGCGGACGGCGCGCCGCGCGGCTCGCGTAGAGCGCGGTCTTGACCAGGGCGACCGGCAGCGCGAGCGCCGGAAGCGGGACGACGACGCCGAGGAGGAACGCGCCGGTCAGGACGGTCAGCGCGCTGTGCAGGCCGACGCCGCGGTGGAGAGGCACCTGGTAGAGCCGGTCGATGGCCACGAGCGTCGCGAGCCCGGTCAGCGCCGCCGCCGCGCCCAGCACTGGTGGGGCGGCCGGCCACGCCAGCGACGCGACGGCGAGGGCGAGGAACGCCGAGAAGCCGAGGACCTCCAGGGAGAGGAACGACGAGCGCCAGTTGGCCGCCGCGCGCCACGCCCGCGCCGTGCGGCCGAGGTGGAGGGCGGACAGGACCATCGCGCCGCCGCCGAGCGCTGCCACCGCCCACCACGACAGCAGCGGCGGCCGGCCGAGCGCGGTCGCGGCCGTCAGGGCGGCGAGCGCCGCGGCCACGAGCGTGAACACCGCGAGCGGCCACTCGCTTACGACGGTGGCGCGGCGAGGGGCGACCGGTGGGTCGGCGAGCGGGGCGGCCGCGACGGGTGACGGCGGCGCGGTCGGCACCGGCGGCGCGGCCCGGCGCGGCTCGACGATGTGCAGGGCGGGGCCGAGCGAGTCGCGGAACACCCCCGGGTAGGCCGGCGCCGCCACGCCGTCGCGAGGACCGATGCCGAGCGCCCCGGTCGGGCAGCACGCGACGCAGGCCGGCTCCAGCCCGTCGGCCAGGCGCGGCGCGCAGAAGGTGCACTTAGACATCACGCCGGCGCCGGCGTCGTAGCGGGGCGCGCCGTACGGGCAGGCCCACGCGCAGTAGCGGCAGCCGATACAGCGCGTCTCGTCGAGACACACCGCGCCGGTCGAGTCGTCCCGCGAGTAGGCGGCGGTCGGGCAGGCGGCCAGGCAGGCCGGCGCGTCGCAGTGGTTGCACGCCATCGACAGGTGCCGGACGGCCACACCGGGGTGCCGCCGCTCGTTGAGGGTGTGGACGCGCCGCCAGCCCCTGGAGACGGGCAGCAGGTTCTCGGTGTCGCAGGCGATCCGGCACGCCTGGCAGGCGGTGCAGCGGGTCGGGTCGAAGACGAAGGCGAGGCGGCTCACGGTGCGCGCTCCACCTGGACCAGGTTCTCGTGGAACGCCGCACCGTGCCCCATGTCCGTCTCGCGCGCGGCGGACAGCCCGTTGACGGCGCCCTCGTGGAGCCAGAAGCCGTTGGGGACGACGACGACGCCGGGGCGGATGCCGCCGTCGAGCCGGACCGGCAGGTGCAGCTCGCCGCGGTCGTTGAACACCCGGGCGCGGTCGCCCTCGGCCAGGCCGCGCCCGAGCGCGTCGTCCGGGCTCATCGACAGCACCGGGCCGGGCTCGATCCGGCGGAGCGTGGCGAGGAAGCCGAACTGCGAGTGGATGCGGGTCTTGGTGTTCGGCGTGAGGAGCACGAGCGGATATCGCGCAGCGAGCTCCGTGCGCTGCGACTCGACCGGCTCGCGATACTCAGGCAGCTCGTCGAGGCCCCAGCGCGACCGCGCCTCGTCGCTCCACAGCTCGATCTTCCCCGACGGCGTCGGAAAGTCGAGGTCCGCGAACGCCACGTCCGTGGCGCCGGGCGCGAGGACGGGCCCCTCGCGCAGCCGCTCGAGGGTGATGTCGGGCCACGGGGTGAGCCGCCGCGCCAGCCACGCCTCCTCGCCTCCCGGGGGCACGAGGTGCGCGTCCATGACCGCACGGTCGACGCCCAGCCGCTCGGCGAGCGCCCAGTACACCTCGGTCTCGGGACGCACGCCCGGCGGCGGCTCGACGAGCTTCTGGCGGAGCTGCAGGTAAGGGTGCCAGTAGGCGCCGATCACGTCGGTCTGCTCGAAGAGGTTCTTGGCCGGGAGGACGACGTCCGCCTCGCGCGCGGTGTCGGTGAGGAACTCGTCGACGACGACCCGGAAGTCGAGCCGGCGGAAGGCCGCGACGACCGCGGGCGTCTCCGGGTTCTGCGGGATCGGGTTGCCGCGCTCGACCCAGGCGGCCGCGAGCGGCGGGTCGTCGAGAGCCAGCATCGCCGGTCCGAGGCGCGCCGTCGGGACGGCAACTCGGACCACCCCGTCCGGCGTGGCGGGCGGGTAGCAGTCGAGGGGATCGCGGAGGTGGCCGAAGACGTGGGTCGCGAGGTTGGCGTACATCCACCCCGCACCCGGCCGGCCGAGCTGCCCGGTGAGGGCGAGCAGGGCGATCATCGCCCGCATCGTCTGGCCGCCGTTGGTGTAGCGCTGCATGCCGAAGCCGGGCACGATGGTCGCCGGGTGCACGGTGCCGAGGAGCTCGGCGAGCCGCTCGATGGCGGCGACCGGCACGCCGCTGACCTCGGCGGCGCGGGCCGGCGGCCAGGCGCCGGCGAGCTCGGCGAACGGCGCGAAGCCATGGACGTGGGCGTCGACGAACGGCCGATCGACCCGGTCGCGGGCGAGCAGCAGGTGGGCCAGGCCGAGCGCCAGCGCGCCGTCGGTGCCGGGGCGGGGCTGGACGAGCAGCTCGGCACGCTCGGCGGTCTCGGTGCGGCGCGGGTCGACGACGACGACCCGCGCGCCGGCCTCGAGCGCCTGCGCGAGGTGGTCCATCTGGTGGACGTTGGTCTCCGCCGGGTTCTTCCCCCAGAAGACGACCAGGCGGGCATGGGCCAGGTCCCACGGCGCGTTGTGCAGGTTATCGCCGAGCGTCAGCCGGGTCGCCTCGAGCCCGGCCGGCCAGCACAGGTCGCCGTAGGTCGTCGTGCAGCCTCCGAACAGGCGCCAGAACGCCATGCTGTTGCCGTTCAGGAGCCCCTTGGTGCCGGAGCCGGCGTAGAACAGCACGGCGCGGGGGCCGAGCCGGTCGCGGACCCGCGCCAACCCGGTCGCGATCGCGTCGAGCGCCTCGTCCCAGCCGATCGTCCCGAACGACCCGTCGGGGCGCCGGCGCAGGGGCGCGGTCAGGCGGTCCGGCGAGGCGGCCCGCTCGACGTAGGCCAGCCCCTTGATGCACACGCCCTGTCCGGTGGCGAGGTTGCCGGGGTGCGGCTCGATGCGGCGGATCCGACCGTCCTCGACCTCGACCGTGAGCGAGCACGTCGAGTAGCAGTTGCGCGGGCAGGCGGTGGTCAGGACGGTCGACGGCAACGCGCGCTCCCCCCGCCGCGATGATACTGCCGGCCGCCCGGTGAGCCTCTACAATGAGGTCCGGCATGTCGACGATCGAATCGCCGCGTCGGGCCCGGCCACATCTGAGGGCGATCTCACGAGCGCTGCTCGCGACCGCCCTGCTGATCGTGTCGGCCTGCGGCCCGGCCGCGGACGAGCGGCGCCTCACTGTCGGGTTCGGCGACCACCCGGTCACGCTCGACCCCCACCTGCACAACAACAACCTGACGTGGTCGGTGCTGTCGAGCTTCTGCGACTCCCTCGTCGAGTTCAGCCCGGAGATGGAGCTGCGGGGCGCGCTGGCGGAGAGCTGGGAACGAAGAGGACCGACCAAGTGGCGCTTCGTGCTCCGCGACGGCGTCCCTTTCCACCGCGGCGGCACGCTCTCGGCCGCGGACGTGGTGGCGAGCTTCGAGCGGGTGCGGGCCCATCCGCGCTCACCCCTGCGCTACCTGCTCGCCGGGGTCGCCCGGGTCGCTGCCGTCGACGAACGTGTCGTCGTCATCGAGACCGAGCGCCCGGTTCCCGACCTCCTCAACCGGCTGGCCTTCGTCGCGATCATCCCGCGGCGGATCGCCGCCGAGCGCGAGATCGCATCTCCCGAGGGGACCGGGTCGTACCGGTTCCTCGGCCGGCGCGCCGGCGGCGCCGTCGAGGCGGAGGCGTTCGCCGGCTGGCGGGGCCGGCCGCCGATCCGTCGGGTGTTGTTCGTCTTCGACGAGGGCTCCGAGGCCGCCGCGGCGCGCTTCCTCGCCGGCCAGCTCGACGTCCTCCACCTCCTCCCCGAGGAGTTGGTCGCCGAGGTCCGGAAGGTGCCGGGCCTGCGCGCGGAGCCGCAGTCCTCCCTCGGGGTGCAGATCCTCGCCGTGTACCCGCGGAACGCCTCCGGACCTGCGCGCCGGGCGCTCGCCGACCCGCGGGTGCGCCGCGCCATGCTGCTCGCGCTGGACCGGCAGGGGTGGATCGACCGGCTGGCCCGCGGGCGGACCACCGTGGCCTCGCAGTACGTCCACCCGGTCGTCTTCGGCCACGACACCAGCATCGCCCCGGCGCCGTTCGACCCGACGCTGGCGAGGACGCTGCTGGCCGAAGCCGGGTTCGGTCGCGGGTTCGACGCCGTCCTCGGTCACACCAGGATGCAGGCGGCGGTCGCCCAGTCGATCGCCGAGGACCTCGCCAGGGTCGGGATCCGCGTCACCCTCCTGCCGGCCCGGGCGGGGGAGCTGACCGAGCTCGCCGTGACCGGTCGCATCTCCCTCCAGCTCTTCCAGTGGGCCTGCGGCACCGGCGACGCGAGCGACTTCCTCAACCGCTTCGTGCCGGCGAAGGGCGAGGCGGCGGAGCGGACGAAGCTCGGCTACTGGGGGCTGTCCGACGCCCGGCTCGAGGCACTGGTCGTGGCCGCCGGCGACGAGATCGACCCGGAGAAGCGCCGGTCGTTGCTCCAGCGGGCCCAGCGCGAGATGCTGCGCGCCCTGCCGATGCTGCCGCTGACGCTGCGCTACGCCAACCGGGGGGTGTCCTCCCGCGTCGACGTGGTGGACCGCTACGACGAGCGCCAGGCCGTGGCCTCGTTCCGCTGGCGCCGCTGAGCCGAAGGCGTCTTGCCTGGCGGCGGGCAGGCTCCTAGAGTGCCGTCGATGAACGCCTGGGCCGTCGACCTCGGGACCCGCGAGCTCCTGATGGACGAGGAGCCGGTGGTCAGGCCGGTGTGAGCGTGGAGCTCACCGGACTCCTCGTCGTCCTCGTTCTCGCCACCCTGATCGTGGTCCCGTCCGTGGTCGCGACGCGCGCGAACCCGGCGGCCTCGCGGACCCCGACGCGGGCGCTTGCCACCGGCGGCGACCCGGCCGTCGAGCCGCACCTCCTGGCGGCGCTCGCGCGCGGCGACGAGAGCGTTCGCGAAGTGGCCGTCGTCGGCGAGGGTGGGGAGGGAGGCGACGATGACTCGTGACGAGACTCGCGTGACGCTCGACAACGGCCTCGTGACCGTGGCGATCGAGGCGCGTGGCGCCGAGCCGGCGAGCCTGCGCCGGGTCGACACCGGCCTCGAATACCTCTGGTCCGGCGACCCGGCCTGGTGGAACCGGCGCGCCCCGGTGCTGTTTCCCATCGTCGGGCGGCTGCGCGGTGACGCCGCGACCTGGCGGGGCCGCGAGGTCCGGCTCGGCCAGCACGGCTTCGCCCGCGACCGCCGGTTCGACGTCGCCGTCCACGAGGCGTCGTCGGCCCGCTTCGAGCTCGCCGACGACGCCGAGACGCGTGCCGGCTTCCCCTTCTCGTTCCGACTCGCCGTCACCTACCGCCTCGCCGGCGACGCGCTCGAGGTCACCTTCGAGGTCGCGAACCCCGGGGACGAGGAGTTGCCGTTCTCCATCGGCGCGCACCCCGGCTTCCGCTGCCCGCTCGCCGCCGGCGACCGCTTCGACGACCACGAGGTCGAGTTCGCCGAGCAGGAGTTGGTGCGCCGCCACCTCGTCGACGACGGTCTGATCGGCGAGCCGACCGAGCCCGTCCTGGACGGCGAGCGCGTCCTGCCGCTCACGCCCAGCCTGTTCGACCGCGGCGCCCTGGTCTTCACCGACCTCCGTTCCCGTCAAGCGGTCCTGCGCTCGCGCCGCTCGGGCCGCGGCGTCGAGGTGACGTTCGCGGGGTTCCCGACCTTCGGGATCTGGTCCAAACCGGGCGCGCCCTTCGTCTGCCTCGAGCCGTGGTGCGGGATCGCCGACCCGGTCGCGGCGTCCGGCCGCCTCGAGGACAAGCCCGGCCTCGTCGTCCTCGCCGCCGGCGCGACGTTCACGCGCACCCACACGATCCGCCCGCTCTGATCGCTCCTGTCCGGCGCCCGGGCCGGTTTGCGTTTCGTCACGATCCTGTCACCCTTGCCGACGTGTCCAGCGAACCCGACGGGCGGCTCGTGCCCCGGCGCTTCCCACGCCACGGGCCGCCGCCGTCGCCGGGCGGCCGGCGCCGCGCGACGCTCGCAGCCACCCTGCTCGCCGTGTCCCTGCTCGGCGCGGTGCCGGCGTGGCCCCTCGACGACCCGGCCGAAGGGGAGGCGGACGGACCCTCGATCGGGCTGGAGCTGGACGTCGCCTCGCGCTACCTGTGGCGGGGCTTCGCCTGGGGCGACGGCGCGGTGGTGCAGCCCTCGACCTGGCTGACGCACGGGGCGCTGTGGGTGGAGCTGTGGTCGAACGCCGAGCGCGATCCGGACGGCTCCACGTTCGCGGAGTGGCGCGCCACCGAGCTCGACCTCACGATCGGCTACGAAACGGCGTGGCGGGGCGTGACAATCACGCCGGCGCTCGCCGTCTACGACTACGACGACGACGAGGACTCGCCGACGACGGCCGAGGTCGTCGTCGAGCTGTCCGTGCCGGCCGGTCCGTTCGAGGTCGTCTCGAGCCACGCCTTCGACGTCGACGAGTACCACGGCGCCTACTACGGCGACCTCGGGCTGGCCTTGGTCCGCCAGCTCGGCGAAGGCACCGAGGCGCGGGTGTCGGGCACCACCGGCTGGGCCTCGCAGGAGTTCACCGAGGTGTACGGCGGCGTCGCCGTCGGCGGGCTGTTCCTCCTCGGCGTCACGGCCGCGGTCGAGCACTGCCTGGAACGCGGTCCCTGCGTGCGACTGCACGGCGAGGCGACGCGAATCACGCGGGGCGACCTCGCCGAGGCGGCCGGCGGCCGCTCGCAGTGGAACGTCGGCGTGGCCGTCGGCCACGAGTTCTGACCCCCGGGGCCGGCGCGCACGTGCTCTCGCCAGGAGGCGCGGCAGTTCTCAGCGATGCAGCGGCGCCTCGGGGTACGCGCCCGTCGCGGTATTGTCCTCGGGGCTGTCGTCGAGCTCGTCGATGACGTCGTACATGTCGGCCGTCGCCCGCACGTAGAGCCGCTGCGGGTTGCGGAGCGTGTAGGCGAGCTCCCCGGTCTCGCGCGCCTCGCCGGCCGGCACCCCGTTGAGCCAGATCGGGCTCGCCGCCACGTACTGAGACTGCTCGGGACGCATCTGGGTCTCGAGCTTCACGTACGAGATGCCGGCGTCGGCGGTGCCGGTGTTTCGGACGAGCACCTTCATCGTGATCTTCTTGAAGTGCCCGGCCGCGTCGTCGCCCTCCTGGACGAGGTGGAACTTGACTACCGGCTTGAGGTCCGGCTTTCTGGCGATCGGGATCGGAGCGTGGGCGGCAGCCGGGAGCTGGCAGCCGAGCGTCACCTCCATCGAGTTGTTGTCTTCGTTGACCTCGGCGAGGACCTTCTTCGAGTCGACGACCACCCTGATGAGATGGGAGCCGATCAGGCGGCTCTCCTCGTGGCCTCTCCACTCGACCGTCTGACCGGGGGCGAGGGTGACGTCCTGCCAGGCCAGGAAGAGGAGGTGGGCGCCGTCCTTGAACACCTCGCCCTTGAGGTTCTGCATGTTGATCGTGGTCGTCCCCTTGTTCTTGAAGGTGGCCTTGATGCAGCACTGCTCCAAAGACACGCCGACGACCGCGACGTCCTTCACCCCCCCCGGCGGCGCCGCGCCCGCGTCGTCCGGCACGAATGCGTTGGCCAACACGATGCCGGCCGTCGCCAAAACGCCGACCAGCAGCCGACCCAGGTTCCGCCGATGCAGTCCCATGTCCTTGCCTCCAGTATCTCGTCGCTCACCGTGACAACGACCGCGAGGCGGGGAAGCGCACGCGCAGCGCGATGGCACCCGGCGGTCAGGAGATGCCGAAGCGGCGCAGGCGGTAGTAGAGCGTCCGCACCGACACGCCGAGGAGCGCGGCCGCCTCCTCGCGGTTGCCGCCGGCGCGGCGCAGCGCCTCGAGCACGGCCTCGCGTTCGCGCACCTCGCGGTCGAGCGGGACGCCCGCGCCGCCGGCCGGTGTCGGGTGCGGGGGCCCGAGCGCGAGATCCTCGGCGCGGACCGCCTCGCCGCCGCGGACCACGACGGCACGCTCGAGGACGTTGCGCAGCTCGCGGACGTTACCCGGCCAGGCGTGGCGCTCCAGGGCCGCGAGGGCCGCCGCGGTCAACTCGGGGACCGGCACGCGGTGCCGGGCGGCCAGGGTGGTCACCAGGTGACGCCCGAGCAGCGCCACGTCGCCGGCCCGCTCGCGCAGCGGCGGCAGGTGGACGGCGACGACGGCCAGCCGGAAGAAGAGATCCTGACGGAAGTGCCCCTCCGCCGCGGCCGCCGACAGCTCCCGGTTGGTCGCGGCAACCAGGCGCACGTCGACCGGGATGTCGGCCGTGCCGGCGAGCCGGCGCACGACGCGCTCCTCGAGGACGCGCAGCAGCTTGGCCTGCAGTGCCGGGGACAGGTCGCCGATCTCGTCGAGGAAGAGCGTGCCGCCGTGGGCCTCCTCGAAGCGGCCGCGGCGCTGGCGGTCGGCGCCGGTGAAGGCGCCTTTCTCGTGGCCGAACAGCTCGCTGTCGGCGAGCGCCTCGGGCAGCGCCGCGCAGTTGACCGCCACGAACGGCCCACCCGCCCGCGGCCCCCGGTCGTGCAGCCGGTGCGCGATGAGCTCCTTGCCGGTGCCGGACTCGCCGGTCACGAGCACCGCCACGTCGCGCGGCGCCACCCGGTCCACGAGGTCGAGGAGCTCGACGAGCCGCGGATCGCGGGTGACGAACTCGGCGCCGCCCTCCTCGGGCGCGAGCAGGCGGGCGACGACGGCGAGTAGCGCGGCCGGCGACGGCAGCGGCTTGGTCAGGTAGTCGGCGGCGCCGAGCCGCACCGCCTCGACCGCCTGTGGGATCGTGCCGTGCGCGGTAAGCATGACGAGCGGCGGCGGCGCGGGGAGCTGGCGGACGGCGCGCAGCAGGCCCATGCCGTCCAGCCGCGGCATCCGCTGGTCCGAGAGCACGAGGTGGAACGATCCCCGCTCGAGGGCGGCGAGCGCCTCGGCGCCGTCGCGCACCTCGACCACCTCGTGGCCGGCCCCTTCGAGGATGTCCGCGAGCAGCTCGCGGAACGACGGCTCGTCGTCGGCGACGAGGATGCGTGCCACGTCACCTCCTCGCCGCCGGGACGGCGAGCCGGGCGACGGTTCCGCCACCGCGGCGGGGCGCCAGCGTCACGTCGCCGCCCGAGGCGCGCGCCAACGCCCGCACGATCGCGAGGCCCAGGCCCGTTCCTTCCGGCCGCGTCGTCACGTAGGGGTCGAACGCCCGCTCGGGCTCGACGGCGAGCCCGGGCCCGCGATCACACACCTCGACGACCGCCTGGCGCCCGGCGCGCCGCACCTCGACGTCCAGCTCGCCCTCGGGGTCGAAGGCGCGGGCGTTGGCGAGCAGCTCCTCGACGACGCTCTCGACGTGCTCCTCGTCGGCCCAGGCGGGCACCGCCTCGGCGGCCGTCACCCGCACGGCCCCGCCGGCACTCGCCGCGACCCGCCTGGCGACCTCGGCGAGGTCGACCTCCTGCGGGTTCGCCTCGGGCGGCCGCGCGAACGTCAGGAGGCGCGCGAGCAGCGTGTCGATGCGCTCGGTGGCGGCGAGGATCCGCTCGGCGCGGGTCGCGAGGGGCGGCGCGGCGCCCTCGAGCAGGAGCTGGGTCGTCCCCTTGATCCCGGCGAGCGGGTTGCGGATGCGGTGCGCCAGCCCGGCGCCGGCGAGGGCGAGCGCCTCGAGCCGCCGCCGCTCCGCCTCGGCCGCCGCGAGGCGCTGGCGCTGGGCGAGCCCGGCGACGGCGAGGAGCGAGAACACCACCAGGCAGAAGGAGACGACGAGCGCGCCGGCCATGATCGCCGACGGCAGCGCCCCGGACGTCCCGAGGCCCTCGGCCGGGTAGAGCCGCAGCCGCAGCGCGGTCTGCCAGCCCGGCCCGGCGTCGCGTCCCAGCCCCCCCTCGCGGGCGGGCCCGAGCTCGCGTCCCGGCCCGAACTCCCGGCCCGCACCCCCGGCGAGCCCCCGCCAGCGCGGTCCCAGCATGGCCGACACCTCGCTGGCCTGGCCATCGACGCGACCGCGCTCGACGAGCACGCCACGGGGCGTGACGATCTCGATCCCGGCCACCGTCTGACCATGCGTCGCCAGGAAGGTCTCGACCGCTGTCGCGGCGTCGTCCGGACCGACCTCGCGGAGCAAGCCGACGAACTCGGAGCCGAGGCGGAGCAGGATCCCCTCGCGGACCGCGGCGTCGCGCTCCCGGAGGGTGCGTGACGCCACTGTCGCGAGCCAGGTCAGGCCGGCGGCGAGCACCACCGCCGCGATCACCGGCGCCGCCAGGAGCACCCTGAGCGGCGGCAGCCTCATCGGGCGCTCCGGGTCCTCGCGACGGCTCGACCGACGGGGCTCGGCGACATGGACGCCATGCTATCAGCACGCCGCTGTGCACCGGCGTGGCGCCCCGGACTCCCGCGTCCCGGAGCCGGCCCGCGCGCCGAGCTGTCCTGTTTCGCCGAGTCAACCGACCGGCCGGCGCTCGGTTGTCGCTCCTGGCTGTCGGTGCTAGCCTTGACCCATCGGCACCAGAGCGTTGGCGCGGGCAGGTCGTTTCGTGCAGATCGGCCATGTCGGACGCCTGGACCGGGGGGATCACTCGTGCCACAGCGGCGACCGCCAGGCCCGAAACGGGCTCGCGAGGACGGTACCGGCGCCGGCCAGGCGGGCGTGCGTGCGCCCGTCGCCGCCGAGCTCGCTCAGGACATCATCGAGTACCTCCCGGATGCCACCTTCGTGATCGACGGCGAGAAGCGGGTCGTCGCCTGGAACCGCGCGATCGAGGCAATGACCGGCGTGCCCCGGTCCGTGCTGCTCGGCCGCGGCGACGGTGCCTACGCCGTGGCGGTCCACGGCCGTCGCCGGACGATGCTCATCGACCTGGTCGGCGCCGGGCACCACGAGTCCACCGGCGACTATCTCCGGTTCGACCGACAAGGGGAGTTCGTCTTCGCCGAAGGCTACGTCCCGCGCCTTAACGACGGTCGGGGCGCCTACGTCTGGGGCATGGCCGGCCCCCTGCGCGACCGGCAGGGCAATGCGTACGGCGCCATCGAGAGCATCCGCGACCTCACCGACCGCAGGAACACCGAGGTCGCGCTTCGCGACAGCGAGGAGAGGTTCCGCACGCTGTTCGACAAGAGCCCCGACGTGATCTTCCTGACCGACCCCGAGACCCAGGAGATCGTCGACTGCAACCACTCCGCCTGTGCGATGAACGGCTACACCAGTGAGGAGCTGGTCGGACAGAACATCAACGTGCTGCACCCGGAGGACGTCGCCAGGAGGATGACAGGCGGCGTCGAGGGGCGGCGCGCCTTTGTCGAGGAGCTGGGGCGGAGTGGCGTGGTGACCGTCGAGACGGTGCACCGGCGCAAGGACGGCACGCTGTTCCTGCTGGAAACCTCCATGTGCTTGTTGACCGTCGGCGGTCGCCTGCTCGTCATGGGGATCGACCGCGATATCACCGACCGGAAGCGGGCCGAAAACGAGCTCCGGCTCCATCGCGACCACCTCGAGGAGCTGGTCGCCGCGCGGACGGCCGAGCTGGCCGTCGCCAAGGAGCGGGCCGAGGCAGCCGACCGGGTCAAGTCCGCGTTCCTGGCCGCCATGTCCCACGAGCTGCGGACGCCCCTCAACTCCATACTCGGCTTCACCGGCATCCTGCTCCGGGGACTCGCGGGTCCGCTCAACGAGGAGCAGCGGAGGCAGCTCGGCATGGTCGCCAGCAGCTCCGCGCATCTGCTCGAGCTGATTAACGATGTCCTGGACCTGTCGAAGATCGAGGCCGGCCAGCTCAAGGTGGAGGAGGAGGAGTTCGACCTGCGGATGTCCATCACGAGGGTGCTGATGGCCATCTCGCCGCTCGCGGACAAGAAGCGGCTCAAGGTGACCAGGACCATCGACCCCGAGATCGGCAACATCACCAGCGATCGTCGCCGGGTCGAGCAGGTGCTGCTCAACCTCCTCTCCAACGCCGTCAAGTTCACGGACGAAGGCGAGATCTCGGTCGAGTGCGCGGCGCGCGGGGATCGCGTCGTCATCGACGTGCGCGACACCGGGATCGGCATCAAGTCGGAGGACCTGGAGCGGTTGTTCAGACCGTTCCAGCAGCTCGACAGCGGGCTGTCACGAGTTTACGACGGGACCGGGCTCGGCCTGTCGATCTGCAAACGCATTATCGAGTTGCTGGGCGGGGAAATCTCGGTCGAAAGCCGGTTGGGGCGAGGCAGCACGTTCTCCTTTTCACTGCCCGTCCGGACAGGGAGGCAGGAGTGAAGCCGCGCGTGCTCGTCATCGAGGACAACGACCAGAACCTCTACCTGGTCACGTTCCTGCTCGAGAAGCACGGGCTCGAGGTCGTCGCGGCTCGGGACGGGCGCGGCGGCATCGAGGCGGCAACGGAGGTCAAGCCGGACCTGATCCTGCTCGACATCCAGCTTCCGGTCGTCGATGGCTATGCCGTCGCGCGGGCACTCCGGGCCAACCCTGAGCTGGCGGCGATCCCGATCGTCGCGGTCACCTCCTACGCCATGGTCGGAGATCGCGATCGCTGCCTGGAAGCCGGTTGCACCGACTACATCGAGAAGCCGATCGACCCCGAGGGGTTCGTCCTGCAGATCGCCCGCCACCTGCCGCCGGGGGCGGTGAGTCGGGTGGCTGATGCCTGAAAAGGGGCGCTCCTGGCAAACCTTTGTGCAGATCCTGGCCGTGGCCTGCGTCTACCTGATCACGGCCAAGGTCGGTCTGCGCCTGTCGATGGTGCAGGCCAACGCCACGCCGGTCTGGCCGCCGACCGGCGTTGCGCTGGCGGCCCTGCTGCTCGTGGGCCTGCGGTGTTGGCCAGGGGTATTCCTCGGTGCCGCCGTCGCCAACGCGACCACCACCGGGACGCCACTCGGTGCCGCCGCCCTCATCGCCGCCGGGAACACGCTCGCGGGCGTGGTCGGCGCAGTCGGCCTGAGGAGGCTCTGGCAGTTCGACGCGGCGATCAGGGGCTGGCGGGACGCGCGCGCCTTCCTGCTCTTCGCGGTGCTCGTGACACCCGTGCTCTCCGCCACGAACGGGCTCCTGGTTATCCGCCTCTTCCACCTGGCCCAGTCGGCCGCACTGCCGGACGTCTGGTGGATCTGGTACAGCGGCGACGCCCTCGGCATCCTCGTCGTGGCACCGGTGATCCTGGTCCTCGGCTCACGCAGGCTCCGCCACCCTCCCGTCCGGCGGCGGCTCGAGGGCGTTCTCCTGGGCGTGGCGACGGTGCTCTCCTGCCTCCTCATCTTCGGGCTGAGGTCAGCCGACAACTCACTCGGGGCGGGCCTGGCCTTCACGCTGTTCCCGTTCGTGCTGTGGGCGGCGATCCGCTACGGGATGCCGGGGGCGGCGACGACGACGCTCGTGGTATCGGCGGCGGCGGTCATCGGCACCGTGCTGCGGCAGGGTCCGTTCGCCGCGCAGGTGCTACACCGCCAGCTCCCGCTTCTCCAGCTTTTCATCTGCATCGTGGCGGTGACGGGTCTCGTGCTGGCGGTGTTCATCGAGGAGCGGGAGGACCGCGAGAGCCGGCTCGTCCGCGAGGTGGAGGCACGAACGCGCGCCGAGGAGAAGCTCCTGCACGCCCACGACGGCCTCGAGCTCCGCGTCAGAGAGCGCACCGGCGAGCTGGCCGCTGCCAACCTGCGGCTGCAGGTTGAGGTCGTCCGGCGTACCCGCGTCGAGGAGGAGCTGCGTTCCTACCGGGGCCATCTCGAGGAGCTCGTCGTGCGGCGGACCGCGGAGCTGGCCGATGCCAAGGAGCGGGCCGAGTCCGCGGACCGGCTCAAGTCCGCGTTTCTGGGGAACATGTCGCACGAGCTGCGCACCCCGCTCAACTCGATCATCGGGTTCACCGGCATCCTGCTCCAGGGGTTGAGCGGTCCCGTGGGCGAGGAGCAGGCGCGGCAGCTCGGCATGGTGAAGAACAGCGCGAGCCACCTGCTCGCGCTGATCAACGACGTCCTCGACCTGTCGAAGATCGAGGCCGGGCAGCTCAAGCTCGAGGTGGGCCAGTTCGACCTCGGCCAGTCGATCCACCGCGTGATGGAGCTGGTCAAGCCGCTCGCCGAGCGAAAGGGCCTGGACCTCATCGAGGACGTGACACCTGAGGTGGCCGTCATCCGGAGTGATCGCCGCCGCGTCGAACAGGTGCTCCTCAACGTGCTTTCCAATGCCATCAAGTTCACCGACCGGGGCGAGGTGCGCCTGCACGGCTCGCGACGTGGCGACACCGTGATGATGCTCGTTTCCGACACCGGCGTCGGCATCAAGCCGGAGCACATGTCGAGGTTGTTCCGGCCTTTCGAGCTGGTCGAGAACGGCGTGGGCCGCCGCGTCGAGGGTACCGGTCTGGGTCTGTCGATCTCCAGGAACCTGGCGGACAAGCTGGGCGGCACGCTCGCCGTCGCCAGCGTGTGGGGACGGGGGACCACGGTCACCTTCGAGCTGCCGCTCGGCGAGCCGGCAGTGGGGCCACAGGAGTGTGGGGAGGTGAGCTAGTGAGCAGGGTCCTCGTCGTCGACGACAACGCCGACAACCTCTACCTCCTGCGGGTCCTGTTGACGGGCGTGGGCCACGAGGTCTTCCTGGCCGCCGACGGCGCCGAGGCTCTGACGCTGGCCCGCGCGACGCCTCCCGACCTGGTGGTCTCCGACATCCTGATGCCGCAGATGGACGGCTGGACCCTATGCCGGCAGTGGAAGGCCGACGCACGGCTCACGTGGATTCCCTTCATGTTCTACACCGCGACCTACACCGAGCCCAAGGACGAGGCGTTCGCGCTGTCTCTCGGCGCCGACTGCTTCATGGTGAAGCCGCAGGAGCCCGAGGTCCTCGTCGAGACGATCAAGCGGCTCCTTTGGCGCGGTTCTCCGGAGTCCGCCCCCGGAGGGTCGGCCCGGCCCGAGCCCTCCGCGGGGGCCGATTCCGAGCTCGCGTTCGTCAAGCAGCACCGCGATGTGGTCATCCGCAAGCTCGAGCACAAGATGGCGGAGGTCGAGTCGGCCAACGAGGCCCTTCGCCGGGACGCCGAGGTGAGGTTGCGGACCGAGGCGGCGTTGCGCGACAGCGAGGCACGCTTCCAACTCCTCGCCGAGGTGTCGCCGGTCGGCATCTTCCAGACCGACCCGAGCGGCGCGACGACCTACGTGAACCGGCGCTGGTCCGAGATCGCCGGCATGGCGGCCGAGGATGCGCTCGGCGACGGGTGGTTCCGGGCGGTGAATCCCGAGGATCGCGAGCGACTGTCCCGGAACTGGGTCGAGGCGGTCCAGTCGAGCGGCAACTCGGTGGCCGACTACCGGTTCGTCCACCCAGATGGCAGGATCGTCTGGGTGATCGGACAAGCCGTGGCCGTCCGCGATCGGTCCGGTCAGGTCACGGGCTATGTCGGGACCACCACCGACATCACCGATCGCGTGCGTGCCGAGGAGGCGTTGCGCGCCAGCGAGGAGCGCTATCGGAGCCTCTTCGAGCAGTCGCCGGTCGGCATCTACCGCACCACACCCGAGGGGTCGATCCTGCTCGCGAACCCGACGCTGGTCGCGATGCTCGGGTATGCGAACGCCGAGGAGTTGCAGGGGTCGAATCTCGAGTCGACGGGGTTCGGAACGGATACTCCACGAACGCAGTTCAAGGAGGCCCTGGCGCGCGACGGCGAGGTCCGCGGCTTCGAGTCGCGGTGGGTACGAAAGGACGGCACGCAGGTCGTGGTGCGCGAGACGGCCCACGCGGTCTACGCAGAGGATGGGCGTGTCCTCTACTTCGAGGGCGCCGTCGAGGACGTCAGCGAGCGCTCCCTCGCCGAGGAGGCGCGGCGACGCCTGGCGGCGGCCGTGGACCAGGCTGCCGAGGCGGTCGTGATCACCGACCGTGAGGGCACGATCGAGTACGTCAACCCGGCCTTCGAACGGATCACCGGCTTCAGCCACGACGAGGTCCTCGGGAAGAACCCCCGGATCCTTCAGAGCGGTCAGCACGATGCCGAGTTCTACGGGGCGATGTGGGCGACGCTCGTCGAGCACGGCGTCTGGTCGGGCCACGTCGTCAACCGGCGGAAGGACGGCTCGCTCGTCGAGCAGGAGGCCACGATCTCGGCGGTCTTCGGGGAGGACGGAGGGGTCGTCGACTACGTCGCCGTGAGCCGGGACGTGACAGCCGAACAGGCGCTTCGAGACCAGCTCACGCAGGCGCAGAAGATGGAGGCCGTGGGTCGACTCGCGGGAGGGATCGCTCACGACTTCAACAACCTCCTCCAGGCGCTGCTCAGTCAGGTCGCCATCCTCGGGCTCCGGCTGCGAGGGGTACCGGGCACTGGGAAGGCGCTCGAGGAGCTCGACCAACTGGTTCGGCGCGGCGCGGCGCTGACCCGGCAGTTGCTGCTGTTCTCGCGCCGGGAGACCCCGGTACGAGAGCCATCCGATCTCAATGACCTCGTGCGGGGATCGACGAACCTGCTGCGGAGGGTCGTACGCGAGGACGTCGCGATCGTCACCGAGCTCGCTGCCGCGCCGCTTCCGGTCCTGGCCGACCGGGGGCAATGCGACCAGGTGCTCATGAACCTGGTGGTGAACGCCTCCGACGCGATGCCGGATGGCGGGACGCTCACCGTGCGGACGGGGAGCGACGGCGTCGAGGCGGTCTGGCTTTCCGTGACGGACACCGGTTGCGGCATCCCGGAGGTCGTCCACGAGCACCTGTTCGAGCCGTTCTTCACGACGAAGCCGATCGGCAAGGGCACCGGGCTCGGCCTTTCGGTCGTGCACGGGATCGCCAGGGCCCACGGCGGCAGCGTCACGGTTTCCAGTCGGGAGGGGGAGGGGGCGACCTTCACCGTCTCGTTCCCGCGGCTTCTCGACCCGCCGGCCCCGGCCGAGGACGCCCGGGAGGGGTCCTCGACGCCGATGGGCTCCGGGGAACGCGTGCTGCTTGTCGAGGACGAGGATGGAGCCCGGGAGGGGCTGCTCGAGATCCTGGGCTCGCTCGGCTACGCGGTGACCGCCGCCGCCAGCGGGGAGGAGGCGAGTGCGCTCCCCGTGAGCCCGCCGTTCGACGTGTTGATCACCGACCTCATCCTCCCCGGGATTGCCGGTCCCGACCTCGCGAATCGCCTGCGTGCACGCTGGCCGCGACTGCTCGTCGTCGTGATGTCCGGATACGCCGAGGAGGACGCCCTGCGTCGCCTCCGGCCCGAGATCGGCGCGGAGTTCGTCCAGAAGCCGTTCGACATCGAGACCCTCGCACGGACGGTGCGACGCGCGTTGAGCCAGCGCGCACCATAGTCGAGTCGGCAGGCTGCATTCCCGGGCCGCGGCGTCGTCGGTCTGTCCGGGGAGCTGCGTGCAAGACTCGCCGAGACCCTGCGCCCGCTCAGGGTGACAGCGGAGTCGAGGTGAGTTGGGAGGAAGCGGGGAATCCCGCCGCATCGGGGATTCCGCACGAGGTTCCAGGTCCACCGGCTGACTCCTCGGCAAACGCCGGCGGGGAACGGACCGCGCCTTGACGGCCGGGATCGCGCCAGGCAACCTTGTTGCACCGATGGCCATTGAGGACGCAGTCCCCCGACTCCTGCACATCAGCGATACCCACCTGTGGCGGGAGGGCGAGCCGCCGCCGCTGGTGACCGTGGTCCCGCTCCGGGGGCACGACCCGGGTCCCTGGGCCGCGATTTGGGAGCTGGTCGAGCGGGAGCGACCCGACGCGATCCTGTGGACCGGCGACGTCGCGACGGCGCAGCAGGCCTCGGCCTACGCACTCGCCAACCGGCACCTGGCTCCGCCGGCCGGCGCCCCGGGTCCCGTGAGAGCCCACCCGACAGGGATCCCCTTGTTCTGCGTCCCGGGCAACCACGACCACTACGCGGTGGTCGGCCGGGCCGTCTTCTACCTGCGGGACCGCAGCGCCTACCGCGCCTCGTTCAACGACCCGGCGCCGAGCGTCCACTACCTCTGTGTCGGGACGCGCGATGTCTTCATCTTCCGGCTCGACTCCTCGAGCGGCATCCACGCCGGCGACTCGCTGCGCCTCGCGACCGGCCGGATCCACCGCGACGACCTCGCGGTGCTCGACGCCTGGAGCGAGACGGCGCGGGCGGGCGGGACGCTGGCCGGGGAGGAGGTCACGCCGGAGCGCCTCCTCCGGTCGTGCAACGTCCTCCTGATGCACCACGACCTCGCCTCCAAGGTGGCGTTCCACGACCTCGACGCGCGGAGCGCCACGCGCCTGCTCAAGTTCATGGCCTCGACTCCGATCCACCTGCTCGCGTGCGGCCACCACCACACCCCGGACGAGCGCGGGTACGAGCTGTTCGGCCCGGGCCGCCTGGACGCCCGCCAACGGGGCGCGCTCGCGAAGGCCGGCCGGCTGTGCGCCCAGGAGGTGCGGATCTCGCGCGCCGGGACAGCGTCGCAGGCCGGGGCCTTCGGCCACAGCGTCCACCTCGTCGAGCTCGGCGAGGCGATCCGCATCCGCCGCCTGCGCTACGACGGCGTGCGCTTCGCCTAGCGAGACCGCCGACGCCGGGGCTATCCCGCTCGCACCATGCGCACCCGCATCGGCACGCGGACGACCGCGCGCGGCGGAGGTGCCGGCTGCCTGGTCCTCGCCGGCGCGTTCATCCTTGGCTACCCGATCACAGTCGAGGCGTCACCACCCGACGAGGTCCGAGCCTCAGGCGCTCGCGAGGCCGCCGGGCGCACCGCGGTCCGGCCCTTGACAGGGGCCGCCGTGGGTTTAGGTGTAAGCTAACTCAAGGGAACTAGCGAGAATAGTGAGACGTGATCTCCTCGCGGAGGAGGAAAGGACGGAGCCATGAAGTCGAGAATCGGGTTGGTGCTGCTCGTGGGTTGCCTGGTGGCCGTGCCGGGAGTCGTCCAGGCGCAGTACTTCTTCGACAACTTCGACGCCTACGTGGCGGGCTCGGGGATCATGGGCCAGGGCGGATGGACCACCTGGGGCGGCGCCCCGGCGGCCAACACGACGGTGGTTAACACCCACTCGTTCTCGTCGCCGAACTCCCTCGCGGTCTCGGGCCCGGCCGACATCGTCCACGCGTTCGCGGGACTCACGACCGGGACGTGGTACGCCAGGGTCCGGACCTACGTGCCGAGCACCGCGACGGGCGAGCTGTTCTTCATCATCCTGAACCGCTTCGACGGCGGCGCCTGCTCGGGGACGGCCTGCAACTGGTCGGTGCAGCTCGTCTTGTGCCGGACCGGTTGCACCACGACCGGTGCCAACCCCGGCTTCGTGACCAACATCGGCGGCTCCGACGTCGCGGGCACCGGGTCGACCGCGCTGCTCACCGACCAGTGGGTCGACGTCCTGGTCCAGATCAACCTCACCACCAACCAGTACAGCATTTACTACAACAACGTCCTCCTCGACACCCTGGCCTGGACGACGACCGGCGACATCAACATCGCGGCGTTCGACCTGTTCTCCAACGCCAGCACCGAGTCGTACATGGACAACGTCTGGCTCGACACGACGGTCCCGGTCGAGCTGCAGACGTTCACCGTGGAGTGAGTCTGCCGACGGCCCGGCGCCGCGCGGCGCCGGGTCGCCACCGGCCCAGTCCTCGCCGAGGTCGCGCGCGCTCCGGTTGCGGCGGCTGACGGCTCCCACGTATCCTCGCTGAGTCATGGAGGCGAGCGGCTCGAACCTGCTGGTCGCGTTCGGGATCACCCTCTTCGCGGGGCTCGCCACCGGCATCGGCAGCGCCATCGCCTACTTCGCCCGCCGCACCAACCTCTCGTTCCTCGCCGTCTCGCTGGGGTTTTCCGGCGGAGTCATGCTGTACGTGTCGTTCACCGAGATCCTGCGCAAGGCGGAGTCGCTGCTGGTCGAGCTCCACGGCCCGCGCCAGGGCGCCTGGATGTCGGCCGGCGGCTTCTTCGCCGGCCTCCTGGTCATGGGGCTGATCGACTGGCTGGTCCCGCAGAAGGACAACCCGCACGAGCTCACCCCGCGGAACGAGCTCGTCGAGTACCAGGCCCACCCGGGGGCTCGGGTGCCGGACGCGAAGCTGCTGCGCATGGGGCTGTTCTCGGCGTTGGCGATCGCCATCCACAACTTCCCCGAGGGGATCGCCACCTTCCTCGCCGCCCTCGAGGACCCGAGCCTCGGGGTCGCGATCGGCATCGCCGTCGCGATCCACAACATCCCTGAGGGGATCTCGGTCTCGGTGCCGATCTACTACGCCACCCGCAACCGCCGGCGTGCGTTCGGCCTGTCGTTCCTGTCCGGCCTGTCCGAGCCCGTCGGGGCGGCGGTGGCCTACCTCGTCCTCCGGCCGTACCTCAGCCAGGGCATGCTGGGGGTGACGTTCGCCCTGGTGGCCGGGGTGATGGTCTACATCTCGCTCGACGAGCTGCTGCCCACTGCCCGCGAGTACGGCGCCGGTCACCAGGTGCTCGCCGGTCTCCTCGCCGGCATGGCGGTGATGGCGCTGTCGCTCCTCCTCCTGAAGTAGCCGCCGCAATCGGGTGCGCACTCCCGGTCAGGCGGCGAGGATCCGGCGCAGCGCCGGTTCGAGGGTGCCGTCGCCGAACGCGAAACCGGCCCGCTCGAGGACCGCGGGGCGGACCCGGATCGACGCGAGCAGCAGCTCGCCGGCGAGCTGGCCGAGGGCGAGGCGGAGGGCGAAGGCGGGCGCCGGCAGCACCGCCGGGCGGTGGAGCACGCGGGCCAGGGTCGCGGTGAACTCCCGGTTGGTCACCGCCTGCGGGCTCGCGGCGTTGACCGGGCCGCGCAGGCCCGGGTCGTCGATGGCGCGCACGATCACCGACACCAGGTCGTCGCGGCTGATCCAGCTCCACCACTGCCGGCCGGAGCCGAGCGGGCCGCCGCCGCCGGCCCTGAACAGCGGCAGCATGCGGGCGAGCGCCCCGCCGTCCGGCCCGAGCACCATCGCGATCCGAGGCGTCACCACGCGGATCCCGGCTTCGGAGGCCGGGGACGTGGCGTCCTCCCAGGCGTGGCAAACGTCCGCCAGGAACCCGTCACCCCGCCCGGAGGCCTCGGTCAGCACCTCGTCGCCGCGCGAGCCGTAGGCGTTGATCCCCGAGGCGCTCACCAGCACCGACGGCGTGCCCGCCGTCTGCGCCAGCGCCGCGGCGAGCAGTCGCGTGCCGCGCGCCCGGCTCTCGCGGATCGCCTGCTTCTTGCGCGAGGTCCAGCGCCCCACACCGATCTCCTCGCCGGCGAGGTGCACCACGGCGTCGAACCCGTCGACGGCAGCGGGGTCGAGGGCACCCGCCATCGGGTCCCACGTGACCGCCGTCCCTCCCGCCGCAGCGCCCCGCGTCAACGCGACGACCTCCCAACCCTCCGCCCGCAGGCGCGCCGTCAACGCCCTGCCGATGAACCCGTTCGCGCCGCTGAGCAGGACCCGCATCGCCGCCTCCTCGCGCCACCGCCGCCGGTGGCCGGACCAGGTAACCCGAGCCCCGGGAGGGGGATTCCTCGCGACACGGCGTCCAGAGGGTGTGCGTTTTCGCGTACCGGCGACGTTAGCCTCGGTGGAGCCGGGATGCACCGCGCTCCGAGGAGGACCGGACGATGAACGGAAACCCGCGTCGCACTGTCACGCGCCTCGCCATTGCCCTCGCCGCGCTGAGTCTCGTCGCCGTCGCGGCCTGGCTGCCCGCGCAGACGCCCAAGGGCAAGCTGTGCTGCATCGCCGGGGAGTACAAGGGCAGCAACCTGGCCGACCAATTGCCCAACTGCCCGGTGCCGAAGCCGGAGGCGTTCACGATGACGATCTCCCAGGCCCGGGGGTGCGGCGCCGACGTCTGGGGCCGGATCAGCGACTCCTCGGGCAACGTCAACGAGTTCAAGGGGACGCTCACCCGTGGGCTCCGGGGATGCTGCGTCCTCAAGGCCAGCTTCTCGGATCCGGGTCACCCCGGCCACGTGGTCAACTTCACGGGCGAGTTCTGCAAGCACGGGACCATGTGGCAGGCCTCCGGGACGTACACGGAGACCAACAGCGGCGACCCGTGCAAGACGAAGGGCACCTGGAAGATCACCCAGAACTGAGGCGCGCGCCAGCTTCGCCGGGCCGGTGACCCGCGACCGCCGGACCCGCGCGCCTACTTCGGCTCGGGCGCGCCGAAGGCGAGCTGCTCGGGCGCGATCTCGGCGTCGATCTCGGGCGTGTAGGTGGTCGTGCTCTGCGAGCGGTAGTCCTTGTACGTCCTGGTCTCCTCGACCTTGCGCAGGAGCGAGGTGGACGGGTCGATCCACAGGGTGACCGTCTCGTCCTGGACCGTGACGCTCCGGGCCCCCATCGTGAGCGTGTACGGGGTCTGCCGGCTCTTCCCCCGGACGCGGACGCAGGTGACACCGCGGTCGTCGGCGTCGGCGATCCGCTCCGGGGCGATCAGCGGGGCACCCTCGGGCAGCACATCGGGCATGAGCAGGCCGGGCACCCGCACCGACGATCCGCCGGAGATGCCGGTCGCCACCTCGAGCGCCTCCCGGACCGACGCGGGCCGGCGGACGCCCGGCTTGGCGTCCCACCAGGAGCGCACCTCGGCGCCGTCCGACCACACGATGTAGGCGGAGGTGCGCTCGCCCAGCCCGGTGTCGGTGAACTGGAAGCGGAACCGGCCAGGCCGCACGAACGCCGTGGCGAAAGGCAGCTCGCTGCCGAAGGAGCTGTCCTCGTCGGTCACCGAGGTCGTCTTGACCAGCCCGGTGTCGCGATAGCTCCGGCACGAGGCGTACGCTCGCTTCATCGCCAGCAGGATCTTGACCGGCGAGCCCCCGGGCTGGTCCTCGCCGCGCGCGGCCGGCGCCGCCACGACGAGCGCCCCGACGACGAGCGTGAAGAACCTGAGCGCAACGGCACGAGGTCGAATCATCCCGTCCTCCCGGACCATTCTGCGCCTGAACGGGCCGTTGCGGTGCGTGCCGGCACGGCGCCGGCGATCGCCGCCGCGAGCCCTGCGGGGTCGTCGGCGCTGAACTCGTGGCCGGATCGGGCGACCGTGACGACCTCGATGCCCGCGAGGGCCGCGAGCCGCGCCGTCTCGTGCGTCGCCGCGTCGCTCCTCCCGCCCAGCACGTACGCCTTGCGCGCCACCGGCAGGGCCACGAAGCGGGGGAGCATCGCCCGCCCGTGGGCGACCAGCGACACCGCGTTGCGGTGGTAGGCCACGGGATCGGCGAGGCGCAGGCTCCCCCGGTACCACGCCGACTCCACTCCGGCGACGAAGCGCGGCCACGCCGCGACGAACGCCGCCTCGGGCAACGCCGCGACGCGAGCACTGGTGGTCGCGTCCTCCGGCCGGAGGTTGGGCTCGGCCAGGACCACCGCCACCGGCGGTCGCCCCACGGCGACGAGCCGCTCGGCCACCATGACGGCGAGCGAGCCGCCCATGCTGTGCCCGACGAGCGCGAGCGGCGCCGCCTCGGCCGCCAGCGTCCCGGCCACCGCCGCCGCCTGCTCGTCGAGGTCGTAGCCGATCCCGGCCGGCCGCGGGCTCGACCCGAAGCCGAGCAGGTCGAGCCAGAGGCTGGCCCGCCCCGCGAGCGACGGGCTCCCCGCCACCGGCGGCCAGTCGCGACTCCCGGCGCAGCCGAGCCCGTGGAGATAGACGAGCAAGGGCCCCTCGCCGGCTACCCATCCTGAGGCCAGCGGCGCTTCGCTGCCCTGTCGCACGCCTGAACCCCCTTTCCGACCACGACGGCGATCGGCTCAGCTCATACTATGATGCCCGTCCCATGCGGACCCCCCGGACGTCATTCCTTGCCGCCGCGGCGCTGTCGCTCGTGACGGCGGCCGCGAGCGCCGAGACGCCGTTGGACCGGGCGGTGGCGCTGTTCGAGCAGCGGCAGTACGCCCGGTCCGCCGCGTTGCTCGCCGGCGTGGTCGCCGCAGAGCCGGGCAACGCCCGTGCCCACGCCTACTACGGCCTGGCGCTGACCAACTCGAAGCGCGACCTCGACGGCGCCATCACCCACCTCGAGAAGGCCTCGTCGCTGGATCCCGGCAGCTCGCGCTATCAGGTCTGGCTCGGGTCGGTCTACCTCGCGAAGGCCGGGCAGTCCGGGCTGCTCAAGGCGGCTTCGCTGGCCGGAAAGGGGAAGGCCGCGTTCGAGAAGGCGGTCGCGCTCGACCCCTCTTCGGTCGAGGCGCGCCAGGCGCTGCTGCAGTACTACCTCCTCGCCCCCGGGGTCGCCGGCGGCAGCGTCGGCAAGGCCCGCGAGCAGGCCTCGTCGATCGCCGCGCTCGACGCGCACCACGGGCGCCTCGCGGCGGCGCGCATCGCCGAGTACGAGGAGGAGTGGCAGGCCGCCGAGGCGGCGTACCGGGAGGCGCTCAAGCTGCAACCCGACCGGGGCGCGACGTTCAACTCGCTGGGCTACGTGCTGCTTCGGGTGAAGCGGTTCGACGACGCGCTCGTCGCCTTCCGCCGCTTCGTCGCGCTCTCCCCCGGCGACCCCAACGCCCACGACTCGCTGGGCGAGGGGCTGCTCGCGGCCGGTAAGGTCGCCGAGGCCGAGGCGAGCTACCGCCGGGCGGTCGAGCTCGACCCCTCGTTCGCGCCGTCGGTGTGGGGCCTGGCCGACTGCCTCGACCGTCTCGGCCGCTCGGACGAGGCCAGGGCCCAGTACAGACGCTATCTCGAGCTCGTGCCGAAGGGCGGCAACTCCGACGCCGCCCGCAAGCGCCTCGCCAGGCCCTGAAGCGCGTGGACCGTGGGCCGTTGGCCGAGGCAGCGCAGCCGTCCGCGCGCCTGGCCGAGGCAATACCATCGGGAGCGACCACGTCTCGGGGTGGAGTCGTGGCGTCGGCGGGCAGGCCGGATGTGCCGGCGCGCCGGGACGGCCGCCGAGGTCGGCGGGAGCTGCGCTCAGCTCGCCTTGGCGGCGGGGACGCCGAGAACGTGGGCGAGGTGCGGAAGCGTCGCGCCGCCAGCGACCACCGCATCGCACGGCCTCCAGCCCACCCCCGCGGCTTCAGGCGGCGGGATCGCAGCCGGAGGGCGGGCCTGGAGCCTTCCGGCCCAACGGTGCTCGATCAGTCAGCGTTGAATCCTGCGAGCTCGACGGGCACCGTCGTCGTCTGGTCGAACGCCAGGCCGAAATAGGAGAGCACGCATTCGCTGCCGGTGTCGGTGCGCGTCCCGTCGAGCCCGATCGTGATCCAGTCGTCGGCGGTGTTCGTCACCCGGAAGACCTGCGACATGGGGTCCCAGACGATCCCGTACTCGCGAAAGGCCGAATCCGGCGTCGAGCCGATCGGGTTGATCGCGTTGGTGGCCAGGTTGACTGTTTCGAGTCCGCTGTCGCCTGTCGCAACCGTGCCGTAGGTGTGATACAGCACCGTCGGAGTCACGGGGTTGAAGGCGATGCCGTGCTCGCGGGTCCCCGAAAGCGCGACCTTGACGGCCAACGCGCCGGTCGACTTATTGACCGTGAAGAGGGTGTTGGGGTTCGTCCCGTCGTTGCCGGAGACCGCATAGAGCTGACCACTCGCGTCGAAGGTGAGGTCGCGCAGCCACTCGACGAAGCCGGTGTCGGTCGAGACCGGTGTGACGACCGCCGTCGACAGGTTGATCGTGCCGATGTACAGGGCGTTGACGCCCACTAAGACTCCGTACATCGTGCCCGTCGTCGGGTCCATCGCCATGCCGCGGACATAGTTGATGGTGTCCCCGGCGAGGCTCAGTGTTCCGATGATCGATACGGTCGCGCAGGTGGTTGGATCGATCGTCCGCAGCTCTTTCACCCCCCCGGCGTACGAGGCGCCCTCGGTGACCGCGTAAAGCGTCTGCCCCACCGCGACGCCGCCCACGATCGCGGCGATCACAAGCGCCAGCACCACAGCCTTGGTTGTTCTCATGGCCATCCTCCGTCTTTCACAGTATCTCATGATCTCCACGTGACTGACGGAGGGAACCGTCGTGTTTTCATTAAGATCGGCGGGTCACGTGGAGGCCCTGTCAGGTGCGTGGGTGCGTGCTCCAGGGGTCCGCCGGCAGTCGGGCAGTCGGATTCCCTTGGGTTCGCGCGTCTCGGGCCGCAGGGGGGTAGCTTGGCCTGCGTTGTCTCCGTCGAGTGCGGGTGGCCCGGAGCGACGCGGCATCCGGCTGGGCAGAGCCGGGTCGTGTCAGCGGCCAGCGCCCCGAGGGTGTCGATGGCCACGTCGAGCGCATTGCTCCCGATTCCCTGCTCCCTCTCTCTCAGTTCGCCTTGGCGGCGGGGACGCCGAGGACGGGGGACAGGTAGGTGCCGGTGAAGCTGTCGGGGGATGGCGGCGACCTGCTCGGGGGTGCCGTCGCCGACGAGCGTGCCGCCGCCACCGGGCGATCCTCATGGGGTTTCATCCGGGGCCATCGCGCTCGACGCGCCGCCCACTGGCCGGAGGTGACGGCTATCCCCCGAGGCCGGTCCTCGCCCTGATCCAGTCCGAGATCGTCGTCAGGAATCCCGGAACGAACTCCTTCGCCAGCGTTGGGTACTCGCCGGGTGAGCCGGTGGTCGCCTTCTGGTAGAGGTGGTTCGCGCCCGGGAGGACCTCGACCTTGACGTCGCGGTTGCCGCCGCGCGAGAGCGCCTCGACGACCGCCTTGCGGTTCGACTCCGCAGGCACCTGCAGGTCCTTCTCGCCGAACAGTGCGAGCACCGGGCAGTGGACCTTCGCCAGGTCGGCGGCCGGGTCGTAGTCGATGAAGAACTTGAACCACGGGCTCCGGGCCATGGCGAGCTGGCCGGCGATCACCCGGTCGGCGTAGGCGCGGAGGTCGCCGATCGCCTGCCGTTGCTCGGCCGGGAGTGCCTCGAGCTTCGCCATCGCAAACCCGCGAGCATCCGCCGTGATCTCGTCCCACCCCGAACCGCTGCGCGCCGCCTGGAAGATCCGCTTCTGCAGCGCTGCCTCGGCGGCGATGTCGGCGGCCGAGGACGCGCCGGCACGGCCGACCAGCTCGGCCTGGTCGAGCAGGACCCGCTCGCCGGTCACGCCTGTCCCCGACATCAGCACGATGAACGCCACGTCGCCGGACCGCGCCGCGACCATCGGGGCAACGACGCCGCCCTCGCTGTGGCCGAGGAGGCCGATCATCGTGGCCGCGACCTCGGGACGCGTCCTGAGGAACGCCACGGCGGCGAGGGCGTCATCGGCGAAGTCCCGCGTGGTCGCTCCGTCGCGCGTGGCGGTGGTGCCGCCGACGCCGCGGTCGTCGCAGCGCAGCACGACGATGCCGCTGCGGGTGAGGTGGTCGGCGATCAGGCGGAACGGTTTGAACCCGAAGAGCTCCTCGTCGCGGTTCTGCGGGCCGCTGCCAGTGATCAGCAGGATGGCCGGGTGCGTCCCGGCGCCGGGCGGGATGGTCAGCGTTCCGGCGAAGGTGCCAGCCGCGCTGGTGAAGGTCACCTCCTCCTCGCGGTAGGGCGCGGGAGCGGCTGCGGGCGGAGGCGCGAGGACGCCGAGCGCCTGCCTGCGGATGCGGAACTCGCCGGCGGCTCCCCCCTGCGTGAACCGGCCGGCGATCTCGTCGCCCTTCGCCTCACCGTCGAACGTCGCCAGGCCGGGCCCGGCCGGAAGCTCGAAGTGCACCTGCGGCGGCCGGTAGCCGACGTTGGAGAGCGGCATCGCCGTGACTCCCTGCTGAGGGATGTCGATGGTGGCAGCGAGCCCCTGCGCGCTGGTCGTGAAGTCGACCTGGATCGCGAGCTGCGCGCCCATGATCGTGATGGCGCCCTCGTAGTGGCCCGAGAGGGTGGGGGCGGTGGGTTGCGCACCATCGGCACGTGCGGCCAAGGCCAGGGCCAACGAGCCAAGACAGGCAAGCAGTCGGAGGGGTCGCATGGATCGTCCTTTCGTTGTCCGCGGTTTCAGCTCGTTGTCGCCGCGACGATCAGCAGGACGACGATCGCGGCGGTGAAGGCAGCGAAGAGGGCCGCCGCCTTCCAGTTGCCGAAGTTGAGGGTGTAGCCCAGGCCGAAGCGGCGCTCAACCAGGATCGACGGGTCGTTGCGGTTGACGTAGAACATCCCGAGCACCCAGTTGCGGTTGTCCGCGATCCCGTTGGTCAGTGGCGTGGCGGCATTTGCGTTTTCGAGGCGTGACCCACCCTGGCCGTAGCGCACCGACAGATACACGGTGCCGCCGATCGCCCACAGGACGAGCACCCCGGCAAGTGCCATCTCCCAGCGGCCGAGCGCGGGAGCCCGGCCGAGGCCGACCCGGATGATCGACACCGACATCGCGGTGAGCATCACCGACGTGAGCAGCGCGGTGCCGGAGAGGAAGCGCGTCATCGCGGTGCGGAACCGCATCTGCGCCGCGAGCGAGGCGCCCTGGTCGAAACGGCGTAGGCCCCGCTTGGCGTTGGCCGTGAGCCAGGCCAGGCCGCCGAGGCCGATCCCCAGGACGAGGGCCATCGCCGGCAGCAGCATCACGGTGGGAATCGACTTGGGCCGCCACGCATCCGGCTCGCCGGTGATGTCGAAGTGGATGGGCACGCTGGCTGGGAGCGCGTCGTACGCGGCCCAGGCGTGGGCGATCGCGAAGGCGCCGCAGGCCACCCCGACGGCCATGGTGAGGGCCGGCAGCAGCGGGCTCGGCGGCAGCGTGGCGGCCAGCGGCGCCACCGCGGCCGGCGGGGGTCCGGCAGGGGCGAGCCGGCGCGCCCGCCGGTATGCCCACAGGTACAGGCCGAGGAAGCCGAGCGTCTGCAGGGTCACCGGCATCACCAGGGCGACCGGGGTCGCCGCCGCCAACGCCAGCGCCGCGCCGACGGCCACGCCGACAGCCAGCACGATTGCCATGCCGCGGTACCAGAGGCGCGTGAGTGCGCGCGCCGCTGCGGAGTCGAACACCTCCTCGCCGACGTAGACGCCGAACAGCAGGCCCTTGCGAACGATCCACGGGTAGAGCAGGTACACCGCGCCGACCAGCACGGTCTCCGCCACCATGATCGCGAGCAACAGCATTGGGGACATCGAAGGCACCTCCTCCTCAGCGGGTTTCGCCGCCCGTCGGCGCCACCACGGAAGCGATTGCGCGACGGACCTCGTCGGCCGTCACACCGGCCTGCCGCAGCTTCAGCAGCACCTCGCGGAGCTCCTGCCACAGCGGCGCCAGCGAGCCCGGGTCCGGCGTCACGGCGGGTGCAGCGACCTCGGCGCCGGCCCGGTCTCGGATCAGCACGAAACCGTGGTCGGCGAGCAGCCGGTATGCCCTGGCCACCGTGTTGAGGTTGACACCGAGATCCGACGCCAGGGTGCGGACCGCCGGCAGGGGACTCCCCGGCCGCAGGTCGCCGGCGGCGATCAGGGTCCGGAGCTGCCGGGCGATCTGCTCGTAGACCGGCTCCGCGGTGCCCCACTCGACGGCGAGGGTGAGATCGGCCTCCACACTCTTCTGTATACAATCAGGTATACAGATTGTCAAGGGTTCGCCGCTGGCCTGGCCCGATACCGCCCGGGTCACATCGCGGCGACGCGCGGGAGAGCAGCCCGGAGGTCAGGCGAAAGCAGTGCTGGCCCGAGGCTGGCGGCGAGTGGGGGCGCAGCCTTCGGCTCGCCTTGGCGGTGGGGATGCCGAGGACGTGGGCGAGGTCGGTGCCGGAGAAGCTCTCGGGGATCGCGGCGACCTGCTTGGGGGTGCCCTCGGCGACGATCTCGCCGCCGTCGCCCTCGGGGCGAAGGTCGATTTAAGGTACGCAAGTCCGGAAGTGCGGGGGGTTGATAGGTGCCACCTCTGTCACGGGAGGCACACTGCTCCTGCGGCCGCCCCCGGCGACGCCGCCCTGCTGCCCTGTGGGGCGCACACGACGTGCGCCTCGTTTCGCAGCACCGGCGAAGGGCGGTAAGGCCGCGCTCCGCTGCGCCCGGGCCGGGCACTGCCAAGAGTGCCAGAACCGGCGGACCTGGTACGCGTCCAGCGGACTGCCCTCAAGGAGTGACGGCGGCGCGGACCCGGTACTTGACTTGACTATGGCTTGAGTTGATAAGAATCGCCCAGCGCCCCGGCGCCCGCCAGGTACTTCCGAGCGCGCACCAGTTCGGCCACCTGCCGGATATGACCCAGGTCGTGCAGGGCCCACTCGTGCAGCATATGCGCCAGCGTGATCTCGCCCGCCTCGCGATGGCGCGCGCGCCGCTCGCCGGCCTCCGCCGGCAGGCTCCGCAGATACTCCACGTTGTTCTCCCGCTGCTCTTCGAAATGCGCGAATTCGTCTTCCGGATCCCGGTCGCGGTAGAGGTCCAGGTACATCTGTGCATCGTCCGGCTCGAGCTCCGGCAGCTCTTCGGAAAGGAACCGGTCCGCGCGCAGGCGGTAGCAGTGTCCTTCGCTCTGCGACAGGTGCGCCAGCACCTCGGCCACCGAGAAGCGGTCCGGGGCCGGTTTCCACCGTGCGTCTTCGTCGGACAGCTCACACATCAGGCCACGCAGGATTCGTGGAGTCTCCTCGAGCAGGTCGAGGCAGGGAAGGCCCGTCGCGCTCATGAAATCATCCTACGATGTTCTGGCCGCCATCGACTCGAAGGGTGTTGCCGGTGAGCCAGGTGGTCGCCGGGTGGCCCAGCGCGGCGCTGCACCGCGCCAAGTCTTCGCGGAGGCGTGGACCTGGTACGCGAAGTTGAAGCCGGTTCCGTCCGCCACAGGGCGATCAGCACTTTACGGCGTGTAGCTGCTGAACGGGCGCCCGAAGAACTCCAGGCTCATGCCTCCGTCGCATTCCTCGCCCGGCGCTCGATTTCAGCTTCGCTCGCCTCCTTGGTCGCGAACGAGCCGGTCGGCACTTCGCCAGCGGGCTCGTAGGTCGCGAAGATGACTCCGCTGTCCGACACATAACGGTCGATCAGCTTCAACGCGCCCGGCCTTTCTGACCCGTCGAAAATGCGCTTGCCCTTTCCCAGCAGCACCGGAAAGGTCATCAGGATCAGTCGGTCGATGAGGCCGGCCGCGAGCAGCGGCGGGTAGAGGGTGCTGCTGCCCTGAATCAGCAGGTCGCGGCCCTCGCCTTGCTTGAGCTCGGCAACGACTCTGGCCGTATCGCCGGCAATCCCCTGGCTTCCCTCCCACTCGAGCGGCTCGTCGGACGAGGTCAGCACATACTTGTTGATCCGCTGGAATCTCGCGCCGATCGGATCGTCGAGGTTGTAAGGCCAGTGCGCGGCAAAGATGTCGTAGGTCCTGCGGCCGAGCAGCAGGTCATACTCGGCCTCGTAGATCTTGGCGACCGGCGCGATCCCGCTCTCGTCCCAGAACGGAGCTGACCAGCCGCCGAAGCGGAATCCGCCGCTCGGGTCTTCCTCCGGTCCCCCCGGCGCCTGCATGACGCCGTCGAGGGACTGGAAAACCGCGCCGGTGAGCTTACGCATCGACCGCACCGCCCCGGACCGCAGCCAAAATCCTGGCGATGTCGATCTTCCGCATCGTCATCATTGCCTCCATCGCGCGCTTGGCAGCGGCTCTATCTGGATTACTCATCGCGGCCATGAGTACGCGCGGGACGATCTGCCACGAAAAGCCCCACCGGTCCTTGCACCAACTGCACTCGCTCTCCTGCCCGCCGTTTTGGACGATGGCATTCCAGTAGCGGTCGGTCTCCTCCTGGTCCTCGGTGAACACCTGGAAGCTCACCGCCTCGTTCGGCTTGAAATTGGGGCCGCCGTTCAGACCGAGGAAGGGCTGGCCGAGCACGGTGAACTCGACCGTCAGCTCGTCGCCCTCCTTGCCGCCGGGAAAGTCCGTAGCCGCTTCCAGACGCGGCCCGACGTGGCTGTCCGGGAAGACCGAGGCGTAGAACTCGGCTGCCTCGCGCGCCTTGCCGTAATCGAACCACAGGCACGTGACGAGCTTGTTGGCCATCATCCCCTCCTCAAAGCGTGCGGACCAGGGCGAACTCCGCGCCCTGCGGGTCGTTGCCAATGATGATGTGCATGCCGCCGGGAACCTCCATCGGCTCGAGCCCGATGGTCCCTCCCCCGGCCTTCGCCGCCTCTGCGGACTTCGGAATCGACGGGACGCCGATGCAGTAGCGCCAGCCCCGGCTGCCGCCCCTGGGCCCCGATCTGCTCGACGGTGCCGTCGACATCATCGACGCCGACCTAGCCCATCCAGATGGGACACCCACCATGTGCTGTCATATCGTCGGTAAGCCGTCGCAGGCCACCGGCATTCCCGCTGCCGGTGCGGATCGTGAATAGGCATTTCCTTACTCGGCTGGACCGATGGTACCCGCGCCGGAGGATGCGCCAAGGTGCCTGCAGGGCATGTGGTGGGCGGATCGGCCGTTGGCGTGACCACGTGGATCGGAGTCGTCGCGTGGACGGGCAGGCACAGACTTCCAGCTCGCCGGAAGGCCGTCAAGGTAGGCGAGCGCCGCTCTCAGCTCGCCTTGGCGGTGGGGATGCCGAGGACGTGGGACAGGTACGCGCCGGTGAAGCTCGACGGGACCTGGGCGACCTGCTCGGGGGTGCCTTCCGCGACGATCTGGCCGCCGCCGTCGCCGCCCTCGGGGCCGAGGTCGATGACCCAGTCGCTGGTCTTGATGACGTCGAGGTGGTGCTCGATGACGACGACGGTGTTGCCGCGGTCGGCGAGGGTGTGGAGCACCGCGAGGAGCTTCTTGACGTCGTCGAAGTGCAGCCCCGTCGTCGGCTCGTCGAGGATGTAGAGCGTCGCGCCGGTGGCGCGGCGGGCGAGCTCCCGCGACAGCTTGATGCGCTGCGCCTCGCCGCCGGACAGCGTCGTCGCCGGCTGACCGAGGGTGATGTAGCCGAGGCCGACGGCGATCACGGTGTCGAGGACGCGGGTGATCTTGGGATGGGCGGCGAACAGGTCGCGCGCCTGCTCGACGGTGAGGTCGAGGACCTCGGCGATGTTGAGGCCCTTGTAGCGCACCTCGAGCGTCTCGCGCCCGTACCGCTTGCCGTGGCACACCTCGCAGGTGACGTAGACGTCGGGCAGGAAGTGCATCTCGATCTTGATCTGGCCGTCGCCGGCGCACGCCTCGCAGCGCCCGCCCCTGACGTTGAACGAGAACCGTCCCGGCTGGTAGCCGCGCGCCTTGGCCTCCGGGGTCATGGCGAACAGCTCGCGAATCGGGTCGAACACCTTGGTGTAGGTCGCCGGGTTCGACCGCGGGGTGCGGCCGATCGGCGACTGGTCGATGTCGACGACCTTGTCGAGGTAGGCGACGCCCTCGAGGCGCTCGTGGGCGCCCGACCTGTCGAGCGCCTTGTACAGCGTGCGGGCGCAGGCCTTGTAGAGGATCTCGTTGACCAACGTCGACTTGCCCGAGCCGGAACCCCCGGTGACGGCGATGAACGTGCCGAGCGGGAAGGCGACGTCGATCCCCTTGAGGTTGTTCTCGCGGGCGCCGCGGATGATGAGGCTGCGGCCCGAGCCGGGGCGGCGGGCGGTGGGTACCGGGATGACCAGCTCGCCGGCCAGGTAGCGGCCGGTCAGCGAGCGCGGGAACGCCGGGATCGACGCCGGCTCGCCTTGTGCGACCACCTCGCCGCCGTGCACGCCGGCGCCGGGGCCGAGGTCGACGATCCAGTCGGCTTCGCGCATCGTCTCCTCGTCGTGCTCGACGACCAGCACGGTGTTGCCGAGGTCGCGCATCCCCTTCAGGGTGTCGAGCAGGCGGCGGTTGTCGCGCTGGTGCAGGCCGATCGACGGCTCGTCGAGGACGTAGAGCACGCCCATCAGCTTGGAGCCGATCTGGGTGGCCAGGCGGATGCGCTGCGCCTCGCCGCCAGACAGCGTCCCCGAGGTGCGGTCGAGGGTGAGGTAGTCGAGCCCGACCGAGGCCATGAAGCCGAGGCGGTCGGCGATCTCCTTGAGGATCTTGTTGGCGATGGCGCGGTCGCGCTCGGAGAGGGCGAGGACGCGGAACCAGGCGAGCGCATCCTTGACTGCAAGCTGGACGACGTCGTGGATCGTGCGGTTCGCGACCCGCACGGCGAGCGCCTCGCGCCGCAGTCGCTTGCCCTCGCAGGTGTGGCACGGGCGCATCGACATGAAGCGCTCGATCTCGGAGCGCATGTCGTGGGATGCGGTCTCGCGGTGGCGGCGCTCGAGGTTGCGGACCAGCCCCTCGAAGCGGCCGCGGTACTCCCAACGCGAGCGCTTGCCGACGAAGGCGAAGTCCATCTCCTCCTCGGTGCCGAAGAGGATCGCCTGGCGCGCCGTCTCAGGGAGCTGGCGCCACGGCTTGTGCAGCGAGAACCCCATCGCCTGCGCCAAGACGAGGAGCTGCCGCCAGCGGAACGAGCGGCCGGTCTCCTGGACCCCGACCAGCGCCCCGGCGGCGATCGACCGGTCGGCGTCGGCGACGAGCTTGTCGGGATCGACCTCCTGGACCACGCCGAGGCCGGTGCACTCGGGACAGGCGCCCTGCGGCGAGTTGAAGGAGAACAACCGCGGCGAGAGCTCGGTGAGGGCGAAGCCGCAGCTCGGGCAGGAGTGGCGCGAGGAGAGGACGAGCTCCTCGCCGGAGACCGGGGCGACGCGGATGACGCCCTCGCCGACCTTGAGCGCCGTCTCCAGCGAGTCCACGAGGCGGTTGCCGAGGTCGTCGCGCACCTCGAGGCGGTCGATGACGACCTCGATCGTGTGCTTCTTCTTCTTGTCGAGGTCGGGCGGCGCCGCCGCGTCGACCAGCTCGCCGTTGACCCGGGCGCGGACGAACCCCTCGCGCACCATCTGCTCGAACAGCTTGCGGTGCTCGCCCTTCTTGTTCGCCGTCAGGGGCGCGAGGAGCAGGAAGCGGGTGCCAGCGCCGAGGGCGAGGATGCGGTCGACCATCTGCTGCGCGGTCTGCCCCTGGATCGGGATGTCGCAGTCGGGGCAGAACGCCTGGCCGATCGAGGCGTAGAGCAGGCGCAGGTAGTCGTAGATCTCGGTCACCGTGGCGACCGTCGAGCGCGGGTTCTTCGAGGTCGTCTTCTGCTCGATGGAGATGGCCGGCGACAGCCCCTCGATGAGGTCCACGTCCGGCTTGTCCATCTGCTCGAGGAACTGCCGCGCGTAGGCCGACAGCGACTCGACGTAGCGGCGCTGCCCCTCGGCGAACAGGGTGTCGAAGGCGAGCGTCGACTTGCCCGAGCCCGACACCCCGGTGACGACCACCAGGCGGTTGCGCGGGATGTCGAGGTCGATGTTCTTCAGGTTGTGCTCGCGGGCGCCGCGAATCGAGATCGTGTCACGCATCGTGGTCGTCAACTCCTGCCCCGCCGCGGCTGTTCCCGGCGGCGGGGAACCGGTCATTCTAGGCGCCCGTCAGTCGCGGTTTCCCACGGTGACGCGGTTGCGGCCCGTTTCCTTGCTGCGGTACATCAGGGTGTCGGCGCGCTTGACCAGCTCATCGACGCTGTCACGGGGATCGGCGAGGGTGCCGCCGATCGACACGGTGATGCGGACCGCGCCGTCCGCGACGGGCAACCGCGACGTCTCGACGAGGACCCGGAAGCGCTCGGCGATCGCCCGCAGCTTGCGCTCCGACAGGTTGACGAGGACGGCGACGAACTCCTCGCCGCCCCAGCGGCCGACCACGTCGAAGGAGCGGGCGCCGCCGCGCAGGGAGTCGGCCACGATGGACAGCGCCTGGTCGCCGGCGTCGTGGCCGTGGGTGTCGTTGACCTGCTTGAAGTGGTCCACGTCGATGAAGAGGATGCCGAACGGCCAGCCGTAGCGGACCAGCTCGTCGAGGCGGCCGCGCAGGGTGATCTCGGTGTACGCACGGTTCGCGAGGCCTGTGAGGGGGTCGAGGAAGGCGATCCTCTCGAGCTCGTTGGCGCGCTGCAGGGCAGCCATCTTCGTCGAGTTGTCGGAGAAGACCTCGATGGCGCCGACGATCGCCCCGTCGGTGTCGCGGATCGGCGCCGCCCGCACCAGCACCGGGACGCGGTGCCCCTGCTTGTGGTGGAGGAAGACCTCGGCCTCGTGCCGGTCGCCGTCCGAGATCGTCGCGGCGAGCGGGCAGCCGGCGTGGCACAGGCAGGTGCCGGCGCCGTCGACGTGCATCAGCAGGTTGTCGGAGCAGAGCGTGCCGACCGCCTCGCCGGCCGTAAAGCCGGTGATCCGCTCCGCCCCCTGGTTCCAGTAGGTGATGCGGCGCTCGGAGTCCACGAAGTAGACACCGTCGTAGAAGTTGTCGAGCAGCGACTTGAACAGCTCGGTCTCGATCGGCATCCTTCACTCCTGCAGGCCACGCCCGCGGCGTTGCGTCATTCTAGCCCGGCCGGCACGCCTGCATTCTCGCGACTAAACACGCGCCATGGCGCCCTGTATGCCGGACGCCGTGCGGACCGGGCGGCGCGCGCGGCTCACCGGGCGCCGGCCGGCTACTCCTCGTACGACGCGATCACGCGACGGATTGCGCGGGCGCACACCGGGCAGAACGGCTTGTCGCCCTTGGTGAACATGATGCAGTCGAGGCTCGAGCGGTACAGCCCCTCGGCGGCATAGCCGGCCCCTTCGAAGGCGCCGACCTTGCCGGCGAACGCGCTCTTCGCGAGGAACGCGTC
>JACQZW010000049.1 GCA_016213675.1 Acidobacteriota bacterium
ACGCTCGTGGTCTTGACGTTGCCCGGGGTGTACAGCCTGAGCTCGGCCGTGGCCGCCTCCGTGCCCGGGTTGAGCGCCCCGAGGTCGGTCCGCCACCGGCTGTCGTTCGCCCCGTTCGCGTGGCTCGCCACCGGGAGCCAGCGACTGTACGAGGTCGGGGCCGGCGTCGCGGTCGACGTGGGCGCCGGCGGAGGCGTGAACGGGCCGATCCACAGGTGGTCGGTGTTCCACGTCTGCGCGCTGCCGCTGGTCGCCGTGACGCGGACGACCTCGGCCCCTGCCAGCCCCGCAGGGATCACCGCGGACACCCAGACGCCACGTCCATCGCTGACGGTGATCGGCGCGACGATCGGCCGGGAGAGGTCGGGAGCACCGTTGAAGTCCTCGTACAGGACCCAGGGAACGCCCAGGCTCGAGGTCACCGACAGCGTCGCCGTCGGCGTGCCCGAGACCTGCTCGAACTCGTGCCGGAAGCTCACCTGGTGCCCGGGCCTCGCGCTCCCGAAGCCGGGCCCGGTGAGCAGGTACGGCGGGGCCAGGGTTCCGCCGAACATCCTGATCGGCGCCGGGCCGATGCAGGTGATCCCCTCGGACTGGTGCAGACCGAGCCCGCGCAGCACGCTCGCGCCACCAGCCCCGGGCAGGGTGCTGCCGTCGCCCTCGTAGCAGCCGTGCAGCTCGACCACGCAGCCGGCGCACGCGCCCGCCTGACCGCCGTAGTCGAAGTTGATCGTCGACTTGAACTCCCACTGGTCGGCCGCGAGGTTCATGCCGGACGGGCAGAGGACGCGCGGCGACGCCGCGCCGCGCAGTGCTGCCCAGAACCTGCCCGGCTGGGCGGGGAGCGACCTCACGAGGTAGCCGGCGCGCTCGGGGGCGAGCTCGAGCGGTAGCGACAGGACGGTCTGCTGCCCCGAAGGCCGGGTGTAGTCGAGCAGCTCCAGGCGGGGCGCGTCGGCGCCGCGCAGCGAGATCGGTATCGTCGCGACGCCGGACGTCGCGGTCGAGCCGGGGACGGGGAACTGCACCCCGAAGAAGGTGTCGTCCGACTGCAGGAGGTCGACCCACTCCTGGCAGGTCGCGGTCGAAAGGGCGTTGCCGGGGTCGCCCACCCACAGGTTGGAGTTCCAGACGTAGTACACGGCCGCGGGGGCTTCGGCCGGCCCGGAGGGCTCCGCGGCGGACGCCGGAGCCTCCGCAACGTGAAGCGCTGGATCCGCGGCGCCTGTGTCGCCGAGGTCGGCCGACGACGAGCCTTCGGCAGTAAAGGACGCGCCCTTCGTCACGCACGTGGTGCCGTAGGTGCCCGCCGGGGTCGTTGCCGTGAAGGTGTCGGTGACGTCACCCACCGGTTTGATGTACGACACCTGGACCGATCCCCCGACCACGACCGTGAACCTGTAGGGGGGAGGCCCCTCGGGGTTGGCCGGCGGGTTGCCGTCGAAGTCGATCGAGGTGGACCCTTCGGGCGGGGTCCAGGTCGCCGTGGCCGGGGACCCGTACGGCAGGCCTCCCGGCGTCTGGCCGATCCGGAGTTGGTGCAGGACTCGGCCATTGTCCACCGACGTCGAGAGCGTCGGCGCCGCATCAGGCGGCACCCCGCCGTTCATCGGCGACCACGCGAGGTTCGAGACCTTCCACGTCCTGACGAAATCGCACTCGCACTGCGCCAGGTGTCGCGAACCCATCGTCAGGGGCACGACGACCCACGCCAGGAAGAGCAGCGCCGCGAGGTTTCGCACCCGCCGGTCGCGTCCGATTCGCATGAACAGGCCACGGAGATCCGCCATCGTCGCCTCCCCCACGTCCCGGCAGCCGGTTGGTCACCGACACACACACTCGCGCTCAGGGTGTCACCCGACGATCTTAGACGGCCGCCGCGGTTTATCAAGGGACACCGCGCCATGAGCGCCGCGCGGGTCAGCGGGGGAAGGTCTGGAGGACGAGCTGGAGCGTGGTGTCGGGGGCGACGCCGACGCCTCCGTAGCGCAGGTCCTGGCCGAGCTCGAGCCCGAACGAGAGACCCCGCCGCGTCGTGTGTGTGAGCCCGTAGCGGAGCAGGAGGGCCGGATGGCCGACATCGCCGCCGGCGATCGCCGCGAAGGGCGAGCGCTGGTAGGTGGCCGTGAGCGCGGCTCGGGTCCGAGCACCGAGCGCCGCCTCGATGCCGAGAGCGGCGTGCCAGAGCTCGCCGCGACGGACCCCGAGCAGCGTGCCGGACAACGAAGGGCGGGTGTAGCCGGCGCCCAGCCGCAGCTCGGCCCGCCGCCACGTCCAGATCGAGAACGCACGCGCCCCCAGGTCCCACCCGCCGCTCCCGAAGAGCGTCCCGGCGGCGCCCGTGGGCGCCTCGACGGCGAGCAGGCCGCGCTGCTCGCCGCCGAGCCAGGCGCCGAGCGGCGCGGCGACCGCGACGGAGATGTCGCCCAGTCCGGAGCCGGAGAGGCCGGACAGGGCGGCGATCCGGCCGCGCCTGCCGGACACGTAGACGTGGCTCTCGCCGCGGGGGAAGAGGTCGCGCGCCTGGCGGCCGAGGCCGGTGATCCTGTGGTAGCGCTCGACGACCCCGTCGGAGGCCGGCGCGCCGTGGTCGAGCCAGGGGATTCGCAGCGAGACCGAGAGGCCCCCGGGCAGCCCGCGCGTCGTCACCAGCTCGGTGCGCGACCCCTCGAGGTCGATCCAGTAGAGGTCGCGACCGGGGAAGCGCTCCTCCGTCGCCGCGAGGTCGGCGGCGGTGAGCGGAAGCCGCTCGGGCCAGGCCGAGCGGTGCACGGCGAGGATCTCGTTGCTGTGCTTCCAGTGGTTCCACATCGACGTGGTGAAGACGACGCGCCAGGCGCCGGCGCGCACCGGCTCCGCCTCGACGGCGGTGAACGGCAGCGTCGGCCCGCGCAGCGGATCTGGCTCGCCGGCCAGCCACGGCGCCTCCTGCGCCCGGGTCGCCGGTGCGAGCAGTGCGAGAAGCGCGCCCACCGTCGCGCCACGCGCCCACCGTCGCGGCGTCATCGCCTGCCCCTGCCGCACCGCTCGTCGAGGGCGTCGAGCAGGGCCGCGCTGGCATCGAGGTCGAAGCGGCGCGCGAAGTCGTACCTCCCGCTCGTGAGCTCTTCGAGATCGGCCGGGCCGAGGACGCGCGCGTGGCCGCCGGGCTGCTCGTCCACGTCGGCGAAGCGGCGGTTGTCGGCGACGATGCGGAAGCTCGCGTGGTTGGCGAGGACGGTGGGGACGAGCGACTCGTCGGGCACCACCGTGCGCCGGTAGTACGACACGAGCTCGGGTCGGCGCTCGAGCTCCGCCGCGAGGTACGCGACGCAGGCGACCGAGAGCGCGTGCCACATCGAGCCGCCGAAGCACCGGAAGCTCTCGGAGAACGGCGTCCGCCGCGCGGGCCAGCCGACCAGCGCGCCGTAGGTGAGGTAGAGCTGAAGCGGCGTGAGCGCCTCCACGGGATGCAGCAGGCGCAAGAAGGGCGTGAGCCGGTCGGGCAGCTCGGCGTACTGGTGGAAGTACCGCCGGCGGGCGCGGCGCAGCGGCCACGGGGAGTCCGGCGAGGCGATGTCCCAGTGCGCCAGGAAGGCGTCGGCGCGGCCCCCGGAGAGATCGGACTCGATCGCGGACACCGGCCTGACCGGGTAGTCCTGGCCGGACAGGTAGACGAGCCAGTCGAACGGCTCGCCCGCGGCCAGCAGGTGGGCCACGCCCTCGAGGTACGGCTCGAGGCAGGAGAAGCGCCCGCGCCGGACCGGGGCGCGGCGCTGGATCACGATCGCGCCCGTCCCCGCCAGCACCGTCTCGTCGAGCGGCACCCGGGAGGCGTCGTGGACGACGAGGATCGCGGCGTCGCTCGCGGAGCGGAGGGTGGTGACGAGCCGGGCGAGGAGCGCCGGCTGGGTGTGACTCTGGATCAGGTAGGTGCATCGCACCGAGGGTTGCGATCCTCCGGACCGGCACCAGCTCCGGCGGATTCCCGCCGCTCGCGCCGCTTGGGTACACTACCATGTCACATGGAAGTCACCTTCTTCCACTCGGGCGCCCGCGAGTTCGGCCCTCCCGCCGCGATCGATCCCGATCGCGAGCCGCACCGGTTCGAGCGCGGCGAGCACGCCTGGACCGTCCAGACCTGCGTCCGCCTGGCGCGAGCCGGCCTTCCGGTCAGCCTCGCCGACCGGGCACCGTCGCACGGCATCGTGGTGTTCCACGCCAAGGAGCGGCGCGAGCTGCTGCGCTCGCTGCCGGCTCGCGCCGACGTCCTCCTGGTCGGCATCCGGGCTGACAACGGCGAGTGCCGCGCTGCCGATGCCGAGGTGGTGCAGAACGGGCGCTTCGCGGACGGTCGCCGGCGGGTCTTCATCCCATTCTGGCCGCAGCCGGGACTCGTCCCCCGCGACCCGGGCCGAGGCGCGACGATCCGCCGCGCCGCCTTCAAGGGCTTCACCCGCAACCTCGCCAGCGAGCTGCGCTCCCCTGCGTGGAGCGGGTTCCTCGACTCGCTCGGTATCGACTGGGTGCTCGACGGGATGGACTTCCACGATCACCTGAACGGGCGGGACGGCCTGCGCTGGGCCGACTACCGCGACATCGACCTCGTCGTTGCCGTACGCGAGACGGACCTCCGGCTGCACACCGAAAAGCCCGCGGCCAAGCTCTACAACGCGTGGGCCGCCGGTGTCCCGGCGGTGCTCGGGTGCGAGCACGCGTACCGGGAGCTGCGGCACTCCGAGCTCGACTACCTGGAGGTCGCGGACCTCGCCGGCGCGCAGGCCGCGGTGGCCCGGCTCCTGGGGGATCCCGCGCTCTACCGCAGGATGGTGGAGCATGGCCGGCGCCGGGCCGGCGAGTTCGCCCCCGAGCGCATCCTCGAGCGCTGGCGCACGCTTCTCTTCTCCGAGCTGCCTGCCTTCGCCGCCACCCCGCGCGGCCGCCTGCTCCGCCGCCTGCCGGTGCGTGTGAAGGCGGTGGCACGCGCCGTCACGCGGCGTCTCGCGGTGCGACCGCGGCGGTGACACCCCTGCCCGGCGGGGCGGCGGGTCGCGACGGGTACAATCGGTCGTGAGGCCGGCGGGGAACCGTACCGGCGAAGGGGGGAGTCGGCGATGAGTGCCTTCCGCAGGGTGGCGCTGCTGCAGTCGCATCCGCGGACTCCGGTGTGGCACGACTACTACGTCCCGGACCTGGTCGAGCTCGCCAGCCTGGCCGCCGCCATCAGGCCCTTCGTCGAGGAGGTCGCGATCCCGGTCGGCCCGACCGACCGCGACCCGCTGCACGCCTTCGAGAGCTACCTGCGCCGCCACCGACCCGACCTCGTCGGGATCTCGAGCTTCACCTGCGGGGCAGGCTCCGCCCGGCGCTACGCCGCCCTCGCCCACCGGCACGGCGCGGTGGTGGTCATGGGCGGCTACCACCCCTCGGCGCTGCCCGAGGAGGTGCTCGCCTGCCCGGACGTCGACGTCGTGGTGCGCGGCGAGGGCGAGGCAACCTTCGCCGAGCTCGTCCGCACCGGCTCGCCCGAGGGCGTCGCCGGGACGTCCTTCCGCCGCGACGGCCAGATAGTCCACAACCCGGCGCGCGAGCCGATCCAGGACCTCGACGCGCTGCCGCGGCCGCTGCGCGAGCTCCGGCCGCGGCGCTGCGGCCTCGCCGGCGCCGACTACCACACCGACACCGTCTACGCGTCGCGCGGCTGTCGCGGACGCTGCGTGTTCTGCGCCAACCACCTGGTCGGGGGCGCCTGGCGCCCGCGCCGGGTCGACGCGATCCTGGCCGAACTTTTCAGCATCCCACCGCTGCCCCGGGGCCGCCGCAAGAAGGTCAAGTTCTGGGACTCGAGCTTCCTCGCCGAGCCCGAGCGGGTCGAGACGCTGTGCCAGGGCATCATCGAGCACGGGCTCGACCGGCACTTCCGCTACGTCGCCGAGTCGCGCGCCGAGGACGTGGTGCGCGGAGCCGCGGTTCTGCCGATCATGCAGCGGGCCAGCTTCGCGCGCATCGGCTGCGGGGTCGAGAGCCCGAACCGCCGCACCCACGCGACCCTGCGCAAGGGGCTGAACCTCGACCACGTCGGCCGCGCGGCCGAGCTCCTCGCCGGCGCCGGCCTGCAGTTCTCGAAGTTCCTCATCGTCGGCCACGAAGGCGAGGACGAGGCGGACATCCTCGCCTACCCCGAGTACGCGCTGTCGCACGGCACCCGGCTGCAGAACACCACGTTCTTCATCATGACCCCCTACCCGGGCACCGAGCTCGCCGCCCGGATGACCGCCGCCGGCACCATCGCGAGTCGGAACTGGGACCTGTACACCAACCACGGCGCGGTGATCTCGCCGGGGGGAATCGGTCCGCGCCGCCTCCAGCTCCTGCACGCCGCGGTCGCGATGCGCTACAAGTGCTCGCGCCGCTTCGCCGCCGGGCGCTCCGCCGCCGAGATCCTCGCCGCCTGCTTCGAGCCGCTCCTGCTCCTCGCCACCGTCGAGCTGCAGCGCGACGGCGCGGTCGCCGACGCCGAGGTCGCCGGGGTCATCCACGACGCCCTCGCGGCCGCGGACGGCGTCGCCACCCGCCCCGTGCGACGCGCTCGCCGGCGCGTCCGCGAGCGCCTGGTGGCCTGCTTCCACGCCGACGGCCGGGCACCTCGCCTGATCGGCGTCGCCCGCCTCGGGGACGAGGAGCGCCTCCTCCTCGGAGCCGAAGCCGAGCGCCTCGCGGGAGCGATCCGCGTCCACGTCTCGCTCGAACGGCTCGTCGCCCTCGCGCGGCGGCTGGATCACCGCCGCCTGGCCGCCGACGGCATGACGCTGGCCCACAATCCGCGCGCCTTCCGGCTCGCCTGGCTGCCCTCCTTCGCTCGCGAGCTGGCGGCCGCACTCCTCGGGCTCGCCGGTATGCTCGGCTTCCACCTCCGCCGCCGGTTCTTCGCGGCTTTCGACCGTCGTTGATCGCCGGTCGCGCGGGCGCCGAGGGCGCCGCCGCTGAAACGCAACCAGGAAGTTGCGTTTCTACGCGCCGGGCCTTAACATGCAATCTGGAGGTTGCACGTATGGACACGACCACCACCGACCGCATCGAGAAGGAAGTCGTCCTGAAGGCTCCTCGCTCGCGGGTATGGCGCGCCATCAGCGACCCGAGGGAGCTCGGCGCGTGGTTCCGCGCCGTGCTCGTGGGTCCGTTCGAGCCGGGCGCGACGGTCACGGGACACTCCACGTACCCCGGCTGGGAGCACCTGGAGTGGCAGATCGTGGTGGAGGCCGTGGAGCCGGAGCGGCTGCTCTCGTTCCGCTGGCACCCTTACGCCGTCGACCCTGACCAGGACTACACGGGCGAACCGACGACACTGGTCACGTTCGTGCTGGAACAGGTCCCGGAGGGCACCAGGCTCACCGTCACGGAGTCCGGCTTCGACGGCATCCCGCTGCAGCGCCGGGCCGAGGCGTTCCGCATGAACAGCCAGGGCTGGGCGACGCAGATGGAGAACGTCGCGCACTATGTCGCCGAAAGGAGCTGACGCGCTCGCTCGCGACCCGGCGTCCGTCTTCGCTGCGCTCGGCGATCGCACCCGCCTCCGCCTCGTGGCCAGGATGGCCGCCGACGAGCCGCAGTCGATCTCCCGGCTCACGGCTGGCACAGGCGTCACCCGGCAGGCCGTCACCCGCCACCTCCAGGTCCTGGCGGCCGCCGGCCTGGTCCGCGGCCGCCGGCGCGGACGCGAGGTGGTCTGGGCGATCGAGCCCGACCGCCTCGTCGAGGCGCGCCGCGCCCTCGACGAGATCTCGGCCCAGTGGGACCGCGCCCTCGCCCGCCTGCGGGCCCACGTCGAAGCCGAGTAGCTGCGCCTTCGCGCTGCCGCTCGGCGCGCGATGTCGAGATCGAATCAGGTCACGCGCTCAGCGGTGGAGGACGAGGAAGCCTGGCGCGGCGCCCTCCCAGGCGCCGACCAGGCTCTTGCCGTCGCGCGAGATCGCGGCGCGCAGGAGCGCCCCCGGGCGTCCGGGCGTTCGCAGTGTCAGCGTGCAGCGGGCGCCGACCTCGCCGGTGACCGCCTCCTGGCGCTCGCCGGCCGCGGCCTCGCCCGTGGCCAGGTAGCCGGCCACCGTGCGCTCGCCGGTGCGCGCCAGGCCGAGCCGCGCCGGTCCGATTCCTGCGTCGTCGCCGCCGTCGCCTTCCCAGGTCCCGGCCGGCTCGCACGCCATCGGCTCGGCGAGCACGAACGCCTCGGTGCGGCGGACGAAGGAGAGGAGGTAGCCGTTGCAGTCCACGAGCCCGTCCAGCGCCGGCGCGTGGCTGCCGACGCGCCGGGTCGTGCCGAGCTGGGAGCCGTACGAGCGCACCGCCGCCAGCTTCGTCGCGCCCTCGCCCCGATACAGGTCGTCGCTCAGGCAGAGGCGGCGCTCGCGCCCGTACGGCGCGTCGTCCGGGAGCGCCGCCGGCGACTCCGGCCGCAGCCGGTAGGCGCGCAGCGCCGCGACGTAGCCCGGCTCTGCGCTTGCCCGCGTCTCGTCGGCGCACGGGCACGCCAGGGCCTGCGGCGCCGGGTACCAGCAGTCGCAGTGCGGCGTCGCCTTCGGGGTGTGCGCGTGGATGACCGCGAACGCGAGCGGGAGCGGCTGCGCGAGAGAGTCGTTGAGGGTCTTGATGAAGTTGCCGAGGGCGGCGTGATCGCCGTGCCCGTCGAGCGGGTGGGTGGTGACGACGAGCGTCCCGGGCCGGGCGCCCGCGAGCAGGCCCGACAGGGTGTCGGCGAGGGTGCGGGCCGTCAGGGCGGTTTCCGGCCCTCCGGCGTAGCCGGCCGGGCAGGACTCGCAGTCCGGGCAGGCCGAGAAGTCCGAGCGCCTCAGCCGCGCGTCGAGCCGGCCGGTGCGCGAGTTGCGCCATGCCGCACCGAGGCCGGTGTCCGGGTAGCCGAGAAAGCGCGGCGGTTGCCGGCCCAGGATGGCCGCGGCGGCCGCGCTCTCACGGTGACGGACCTCGGCGAAGCTGTCGGTCTCGGCGGTGGCGAAGTTGGACAGCTCGGCCGCCGAGCAGGTGGCGCCGCGGACCGAGCCCGACTTCCAGAAACGGCAGGCGTCGCAATAGGCGTCGCCGTCGGTGGCGACGACCACGTCGACCGGCTTGCCGGCGCGCATGTACGCGGTGGTCAGACCGGCGAAGGCGATGGTCTCGTCGTCGGGGTGGGGCGCCAGCACCAGCAGCCCGGCGTAGGCGGTGAGCGCCTCGTTGTCGCACCACCCGTCGTCGGAACCCGGCGCCGCCGTCGCGCCAGCGGGCAGCTCGGCGTGACCGGCCTGGGCCTCGCAGGGCGCGCTGGTCAGGGCCAGGAGAGCGCCGGTGAACAGGATTCCGGCCGGGCCGGCCGCCGTGGAACGGGAGCGGGTCACGATCTGTGCGGTCATGGCGTCTTCACCTCCGTGGTGCTCCCCCCGGGGCCGAGCGGCCGGGGCGGTCCGGCTCGTCGCGCCTCCGCGGCGCCCGCGAACACGCGGCGGACGACCTCCGCCTTGGCCGGCTCGGCCGCCAGGTACTCCCACTTCCACAGCACGGCACCGGCCGACGGCGCCCGCAGGGCGGCGCGCAGGCAGGCCTCGAGCTCCTCGGGGCCGAGCGTGTCCCCGGTGCGGTAGCGCACCGCGACCTGCACCGACGGCAGGACCGGGCATCGGCAGGCCGCGGCGACGTCCTCGACCACCGAGGCGATCCACTCCGGCGGCCGGTAGAGCATGAACGAGTAGGTCATGGGCGCCAGGACGTCGGCGATCCCGCCGAGGGCGTCGCGGTCCTGGGCGGCGATGCGGCCGATCGCGCCGGCGAAGTCGTCGCCGCGCCAGGGCACGACGTGGACGGCGATGCGGATGCTCGGCCGGACGGCCCGCACGGCCTGGATGATCTCCCACGCCAGGGAGGTGATGGTCTCCCGCTTGAAGCGCGCCCACTCGGCCGGCGCCCGGGCGCGGATCCACGCCGCCGCGGCGATCGGGTCGTCGAGCGGCAGGCCGGCGGCGCCCGGGGTGGTCGCGGCGAAGCGGCGGAGGCAGCGCGGGCAGTAACAGGTGTCGGGCAACGCGGACGGGTCGGCGTCGGGGCGGACCATCTCCCAGTACACGTGGTGGCGGACGAAGTCGAGCGCGAGTCCGGCCGGGCGAAGCCGGCCGACGAGCTCGCGGGCCTCCTCGACCCGCTTCCTGCGCAGTCCCTCGTCGCTCGGGCAGGCATGCTGCACCCAGTCGTCGCGTGCCGGCCGGCCGTCGGCGGTGATCGCGTACAGGCCCGCCTCGGCGTCGAGCTCGGCGGGCGCGTAGAGCACCGGGAAGATCACGAACAGCGGCATGCCGGCCCGCGCCAGCGCGGCGCGGAAGTCGTCGCGACGGGCGAGCTCCGCCCCGACGAAGGCGGTGTTGATGCCGAGCTCGCGCCAGCGCGCCACGAGCTGCTCGGGATCGCCCTCGTGCTCGTAGACCTTGACTCCGAGGACCGGCGGCGGGGCGAGTGCGCCCGCCGGGGGAAACACCTCGTTGACGGTGAAGTCGACCCAGTAGAGCCCCTCGGCGTTCGGCACGGCGGCGAGGATCGCCTCGCCGATGCGCCGGGGCGGGTCGTCGAGGCGCGACCACCAGGGCCGGTCGGAGACGTAGCCGAACTGGAAGGCCACCGGCGCGGGAGCGAAGGCCCGTCCCCAGGCGGCGAACTCCGCGACCATGGCGTCGAGCGACGGGAGGATCTGGCTGTCGTCGATGAACAGCACTCCGTCGCGGACTCCCGGCGGCAGCTTGCCCGGCTCCCAGTGCTTGAGGAAGAGGCGGTACGCGGGACGGTGGGCGCGGATCGCCGCGAGCCAGGCGCGCGCCTCGGCGTCGGTGACGGCCTGCCCCTCGGGATGGGTCGTCGAGCGATACCACTCGACGTCGATGCCGACGCCGACCACGCTCGGGTGATGGCGGTAGCGCTCGAGCACGAGGTCGATGAGTGCCTCGACGCTCGCCATTGCCGGCTCGACCTGGAGCCAGACGCGGAAGCCCTGCGCGTCGAAGAGGTCGAGCGCCGCCTCGTTGCGGTCCTCGGCCTCGCCGCGGATGAGCGGCCCACCGCCCTCGACCGGGAACGACAGCCGGCACCCCTCGCCGTCGAGCCGGCCGACGATCCAGATCGTCTCGGGCACCGCGCCGGGGAAACGCGCGGCCATCTCGCGGCCGACGCGCGCCCAGTACCCCGGGCCGGGGTCCTGCTTCGGCCCGTAGAGCGAGTAGCGGAACCCGGCGCCGACCGGCCGTCCGGCGGTCGTCGACTGCCGCAGCGCCGTCGGGGCGCAGGCGGCCGCCAGGCCGAGCAGGCCGGTCGCCGCGAACGCGAGCCACGGTCGCATGTCCCCTCCCTCAGCGGCGGCCGGTGGCGTCGAGGTAGAGCGCCGCCGCACCGAGGACCGCCGCGTCCTTCATCTCGCTGGGCTCGATCACCATCGAGCCGGTGACGTGCGAGTAACCGAACGCCTCCAACCGCGCGCGCATCGCGGGCGCGAACAGGTCGAAGCAGCCGCTGACCGATCCGCCGAGGATGACGGCCTCCGGGTCGAGCGCACAGGCGACCAGCATCATGACCGCCGCGACCTCGCGCCCGAAGCGCGCGAAGCCCTCGACCGCCGCGTCCTCGCCCCGGCGCGCCCGCGCCTCCAGGACCTCGCCGGCGACGCCGTACTCGCGCAGGAAGAAGCGCCCCGAGCAGTAGTCCTCGATCGTCCCGTCGCGGTACGGGATCGACCCGAGCTCGCCGGCACCGCAGTTGCGGCCCGAGTGGAGGCGGCCGTCGATGATCAGGCCTGCGCCCAGCCCGGTCCCGAGCGTCATGCCGACCAGGTCGCGGAAACCCCGTCCGCGGCCGAAGCGGTGTTCCCCGACGGCGAAGGCGTTGGCGTCGTTGTTCACGTAGGTGGGCAGGCCGAAGCGTTGCTCGAGGATCGCCCTGAGCGGGACCCGGCGCCAGGCGGGGATGTTCTCCACCTCGAGCACGACGCCGGTGGCGAGCTCGACGACGCTGGGCACGCCGACGCCGATGCCGATCGCCGACTCGTCCGAGACTGCCGCGATGGCGGCGAAGATCTCGGCCAGCACGGCGTCCTCGCTGCCACCCGGGGGGATCCGCCTGCTCTCGAGGCGCCTCACCGCGCCGCTGGAGACCGCGCCCGCGGTCACCTTGGTCCCGCCGAGATCGACCCCAACGACGCAGGACGCGCCCATCGTCCGCCTCACGGCTGCGCGCTGCCGAAACGCGAGGTGAGCCGCTCGATCAGCTCCCGCGGGCTGACCCTGGCGTTGTCGACCAGCGGCCTCGCCCACAGGCCGATCGAGAAGATGTAACCCAGGGTGATGAAGAGGAGGCACATCGCGGCGCGCAGCCCGACCAGGTCGCCGAGCCAGCCGACCAGCCAGGGCACGACCGCCCCGCCCACGATCCCGGTGCACAGGATGCCGGAGAACGAGCCGTGGTGGAGCGCGACCGAGTTGAGAGCGAGGGAGAACACCACCGACCACATCACGGACAGGAAGAAGCCCATCAGCATGAAGGCCACGAAGGAGACCCGGGCAGGGCCGGCGAGCGCGACGGCGAGCCCGACGATCGCCGCGGTCGCGAAGCCGACGAGCACCCGGCGGGCGTCGAAGAGCTTGAGCAGCAGCAGGCCGAGCAGGCAGCCGGCGGTCATGAGGCCCCAGAAGTAGGCGACGGCCCGCGCGCCCTCGACCTGCGGATCGAGACCGTGCGTGGTTTCGAGGAAGCGCGACATCCAGTTGGCCAGCCCCTGCTCGGTCCCGACGTAGGCGAAGATGCCGAAGAAGAAGAGCCACACGAAGCGGTTGCCGAGCAGCTCGCGATACGACGAGGCGCCCCCGGTACGCTCCTCGGGGGTGAGCTCGACACGCGGCAGGCGCACCGCGGCGAGCACCACGACCATCACGAGGGTGACGACGGCGAAGACCCAGTAGAGCGAGACCCAGGGCAACTCCTGCGGAACGACCCGTTCGAGAACGGCGAGCGGGGCCGCGACGTCCTTGTCGGCGGAGTGGAGGCGCGTGACCAGGTACGAGTAGACCAGCGGGCTGCCGAAGGAGGCCGACCCGAAGACGAGCTGTGCCATGACCGAGAAGAACGCGAAGTGCTCCTCACCGCCCGCGACGCGGAGCAGCGGGTTGATCGCGACCTGCAGCATGGTCATGCCGATGCCGATGAGGAAGAGCGAGCTCAGGGCGACCGCGAAGCTCGGGAACGACGCGAAGAGGAGGGAGCCGACGAATGCGAGCACCCACGCCGCGACCAGGATCGGCTTCTGCCCGAATCGCTCGAGGAGGAGTCCCGCAGGAATCGACATCACGCCGTAGGCGACGAAGAACGCGAACGGGAGGAAGCCGGCGAGCGTCAGCGACAACGAGAAGCTCTTGATGATGTCCGGCACGAGCGGGCCCAGGATGTTGGTCACGAACGAGATCACGAAGAAGATCCCGAAGACCAGGAGGACGAGCGGCATGCTGCGGCCGCGCGGCGCGAGCCTGCCGGCCACCGGCGACGCCACCTCACTTGACATGGGCACCTCCAGCCGCGACCGTTCCCGCCGGCTCGGGGGCGAGCACGACCGAGGTCACTGGCACGTTCCAGCCAGACAGCTCGAGCTTCGCCGGAGATTGCCCACCCGCGAGCGGCAGCCGGGCGACGAGCTCGCGCGCCTCGCCAGGCAGCAGCGAGACGTAGTTGTCGTCCCACAGGACCGGGACGATGGTGTTCCCTGCGGCGTCGAGCGCGCGGAGCTCGACGAAGAACGCAATCGCGCTCGTCGGGTTGGCGAGCCGCACGCGGACCCCGGCGGCCGAACTCCCGGTTGCGCTCGCCTCGACCGCGAGCCTCGCCTCCGGGAGCCGGGCGAGGGCGGTGAGGTCGGCGTGGCGCTTCACGGGCGTGACGTACCATAGGCTCTCCGCGGGGTCGAGGACGTCGCCCTCCTGGGGGAGCCAGTAGAAGTTGCGCGCCAGCTCGCGCCCGCCGGGGTCGGTCAGACGGAGGTCGAGGAACCACACCGGGGTCCCGGGGACCCGCCCGGCCAGCGAGACGACCGATCGCGAGCTCCCACCCGGCACCTCGATGGGGTGCCGCGCCGAGAAGATCTCGCGCGCGTCGAGGTCGAACGCCCGGACCGTGGCGACGGCGCGCAGGGGCTCGCGGGTGTCGTTGTGCGCCCAGACTCCACCGTCGGCGTAGTTGTACGCGAGGGCCTGCGGCCGGCAGGCGGCGCGCGCGCCGTAGAACGCCCCGGTCGGCACGAGGTAGGCGTCGTAGAGCTGCCACCAGAAGTCCGGCCAGGCGGAGTTCAGCATCCACTGGATCACGCCGGTCGCGTTCGGCCGGTTGATCGCGAACGCTTCCAGCATCGGCCGCATCGCCTCGTAGTTGGCGACCTGGGACTTCCGCAGGTACTCCTCGACCGACGACGACGGACCGTAGCGCGAATCGAGCGCCCGGTTGTAGCGCTCGAGGGTGTTGAACTCCCCACGCCCGCAGTGGTACTCCCACACCGCGTCGACCGGCCAGAGGTGATCGGGCGGGATCATCCGGCGGACGCTCTCGAGCGGCGGCGGCTGCGGCCCGGGCCCGGTCTCGGTGTTGAAGCCGTACGCTCCGCCGCGCTCGCGGTCGGCGAACCAGTAGACCGGCGGGACCCAGTCGTACGGTCCCTTCATCTTCACGCCGGACGGGCCGCTCACCTCGCTGTCGAGCCAGGCGCAGGAGACCAGCGCGGGCCGGGTTGGATCGTCGTTGGCCAACATCGCCCGGTAGCTGCGCTCGAGGTCGGGATGCGGGAGCAGGTCGGAGGCCAGCACCCAGGTGACGATGCTCGGGTGGTTGCGCAGGTAACGGACCTGGTCGCCGAGCGAGCGCGTGACCAGGGCGATCTCGTCGGGCTTGGTGACGCCGCCGTAGCGCTCGTCGACCGGCTTGCCGAGGTAGTTCTCCCACTCCCACTGGCAGCTCCACCCGGCCATCAGCAGGATCCCCTCGCGGTCTGCGAGGTCGTATAGCTCGTGGCCCGATCCCCAGAAGCCCTCGAGGCGGATCGTATTGAGCCCCATGTGTTTGACGTACGCGATCTGGGCCTTGAGGCGGTCGCGGGTGTCGGCCAGCAGGAGGTCGTCGACCCATCCCCCGCCGCGGATCAGGATCGGCACGCCGTTGACCGTGTAGCCGCGGTGGCCCTGCTCGTTGAGGTAGGTCGCCACCTCGCGAATCCCGAAGTCGGTCTCGAAGACGTCGCTCGTCCTCCCGCCGACGCTCGCCTCGAGCCGCAGCCGGTAGAGGTCGGGGGTGCCGAGGGTGTAGGGCCACCACAGACGCGGCGACGCCAACCTGAGCGCCGGGACGCGCTCGGGGGAGAAGACCACCTCGCGCGATTCTCCAGCGGCGAGCTCGAAATCGGTTGAGAAGCGGATGTCGCCGATCGCTCCGGTAACCGTGGCCGTCGCCGGCCGGGCGCTCCGGTTGGCGAGGCGTGCCTGGACGCGGAGCTCGGCCGAGGCGAGCGTCTCGGTGTCCACGTCGGTCGAGACGAAGACGTCGCCGAGCGCGACGTCGCCGGTGAGCCGGAGGTGGACCGGGCGCCAAATCCCCATGTTGCGGTCGGGCGGTCGCGGGTTCCAGTCGACGAAGCCGATGGTGTAGTCGCCCGGCTGCGGCGGGTGGACCTCGAGCGCGAGGGCGTTGCGACCGGCGACCAGCATGCCGGTCAGGTCGAGCCGGTGAACCCGGAATGCCCCCTTCACCTCGTTCCGACCCGCCAGGAGAACGCCGTTGAGCCAGACCTCGGCGCTGTAGTTCACACCGTCGAGGATGAGCAACCCGGCACGACCGGCCTCCTCGCGCGTCAGCTCGAACTCGGTCCGATACCACCACGGTCCCTGGTACGGTTCTGTCGGGACCTTGTCCAGGTTGGTTCCGACGTAGAGATCCGGGAACCGCCCCTGTTCTGCCTCGGCGGCCATCACCGTCGTCGGCACCCGCGCCGGCAGCCACCCGGCCGCCTCGAAGCCGGCCCGTGAAACCGCGTCGCCCCGGCAGTTGCACGTCGCGGCGGCACGAAGGAACCACCCCTCCGCCAGCGCGCGCGAGGTCGGCGCCTTCACACCCGTTCCGCAGGCCGCCGAAAGCACGAGGCTACCGCCCAAGACCACCACTGCGGTCGTCCGCATCGCGTCCTCTCCGTTCCTGGCCGCGTGGCCCGCACCTCTCTCGAGACGATCTATGATAGCGCTGTCAAACGCGTTGTGGCACGCCGCCAGGGTCGGGAGGGAGCTCCAGCGATGAGTCTGGTCCACCGGAGTCCGGCATTCGACGTCGCCCGCCGTCGCGGGTGGCGCAAGGCACCCGCACCCGGCATCGACCTGACCGCCCTCGCGCTCGTCCCGGCGACCGCCACCGGGTCGCGCGGAACGAGCCCGGCCCCGGCCTTGGATCGGGGTGCGTCGGGCCTCGACACCAGGAGGGAGCGATGAAAGGGGTCGCGCTGCGGCGTGCGATCGAAGCGGAGCTGCGCGGCAACCTGTTGCCGTTCTGGCGCGAGCGCAGTCTCGACGACGCGGGCGGCGGCTTCATCGCCGAGATGGCAAACGACGGGACGTTACGCCGAGATGCGGCCCGGGGCCTGGTCCTCAACGCCCGGCTGCTGTGGACGTTCGCGGCTCTCCACCGGGAGCTCGGCGAGCCGTGCGACCGCGAGCTGGCATGCCGCGCCTTCGACTACATCGAGGCGCACTTCCGCGATCGCGAGGCCGGCGGCTACCACTGGCGCGTCGACGCCGGCGGCCGTCCCCTCGACAGGACGAAGAAGACCTACGGCCAGGCATTCGCGATCTACGCCCTCGCCGAGTACTACCGGGCGTGCGGCGATCCAGCCGCTCTCGTTGCGGCCCGTCTGGTCTACGAGGCGGTCGAACGCCACGCGCGGGACGGCCGCCACGGCGGCTACCTCGAGGCGCGCGCGGAGGACTGGTCGGCGACCTCCGAGCTCCGCCTCGGGGACGGCGAGACGATCGCGCCGAAGTCGATGAACACCCACCTGCACGTCCTCGAGGCCTACACCACCCTGCTCCGTGCCTGGCCCGACCCCGGTCTCGCGTCACGCGTGCGCGAGTTGGTCGAGCTGTTCCCCGCCCGAATCGCCGCCGGCGGCCACCTCCGGCACTACTTCGACGAGCGCTGGGTCGCCCTCCCGGGCACCTACACCTACGGCCACGACATCGAGGCGAGCTGGCTGCTCGTCGAGGCGGCCGCAGCCCTCGGCGACGAGCGGCTGGCCGCCCGCGTGCGGGAGTGGTCGATCCGGATGGCCCGCGCCGCCCTCGCCGAGGGGCTCGACGCGGACGGGGGCCTCGCCTACGAGGGGCGGGCCGGGACGGTCGTCGACGGCCGGCGCGACTGGTGGTGCCAGGCCGAGGCCGTGGTGGGCTTCTGGCACGCCCATGAGGCGACCGCGGACCCGGCCTTCGCCGACGCCTCCGCCCGGGTCTGGGACTTCATCTCCCGCCGGGTGGTCGACCGCGCGGGGGGCGAGTGGTTCGCCCGGGTGCTCCCGGGCGGTTCGGTCGACGAACGCGAGCCGAAGGTCTCGGAGTGGAAGTGTCCCTATCACAACGTCCGCATGTGCCTGGAGATGATGCGGCGTCTCGGCGCGGGAGGCGGGAGATGAGCGATCCGACCCACGACGCGAAGGTGCGGCGCCTGTTCGACGGTTACGAGCGCCTCCTGGCCCGGCCGAACGAGCCGGCGGACGACGACGGCGGCGTCCTGCAGCGCTGGAGGAACCCGGTGCTGACGGCCGCCCACACTCCGCCGTTCTGGCGCTTCGACCTCGACCCTGCGACCAATCCGCACCTCGCCGAACGGCTGACCGTCAACGCCGTCTTCAACCCCGGGGCGATCTTCCTCGACGGCGCCTTCCGCCTCGTCGCACGCGTCGAGGGCGCCGACCGGAAGAGCTTCTTCGCCGTCGCCTGGAGCCCCAACGGCGTCGATGGATTCCGCTTCCACGAGGAACCGATCGCCCTGCCGGAGACCGACGATCCCGACGTCAACGTCTACGACATGCGCCTGGTGGCCCACGAGGACGGCTTCATCTACGGCCTGTTCTGCACCGAGCGCGCCGACCCGGCCGCCCGCCGCGGCGACCTCTCCGCTGCGGTCGCGCGCTGCGGCATCGCGCGCACCAGTGACCTCGTCGCCTGGGAACGCCTGCCCGACCTGGTGACCCGCTCGCCCCAGCAGCGCAACGTCGTGCTCCATCCGCGCCTCGTGGACGGCTGCTACGCCTTCTACACCCGGCCGCAGGACGGCTTCATCGAGGCCCGCTCGGGCGGCGGCATCGGCTGGGGGCTGTCGCGGCGGATCGAAGGGGCGGTCATCGACGAAGAGACCATCGTCCACGACCGCCGCTACCACACCATCACCGAGGTGAAGAACGGACTCGGGCCGGCGCCGATCCGGACCGAGCACGGCTGGCTGCAGCTCGCCCACGGGGTGCGCGGCACCGCCGCCGGCCTGCGCTACGTGCTCTACGCGTTCATGACCGCGCTCGACGAGCCCTGGCGGGTGATCCACGAGCCGGGCGGGTACCTGCTCGCCCCACGCGGCCGGGAACGTGTCGGCGACGTCGGCAACGTGCTGTTCTCCAATGGCTGGATCGCGCGCCCCGACGGCCGCGTGTTCCTCTACTACGCCTCGAGCGACACCCGTTGCCACGTCGCGACGACGTCGGTCGAGCGCCTCGTCGACTACTGCCGCAACACGCCGCCGGATCCCCTGCGCACCGGCGAGTGCGTGCGGCAGCGCCTCGCCCTCATCGAGCGCAACCGCCGGTTCCGGGGAGGCGAGTGATGCGTGGCCTTCTGCTCTGCGAAGCCTCCGCCATCGTCTTCCTCGTCGCCGGACTGGCGTTCCTACCTTCGGGTCCCGCGGCGGCCGACGAGTTGCGACTCGCGGCGCCCGCCGGCGACGGCATGGTGCTGCAGCGCAACACGCCGGTCCCGCTCCGTGGCTGGGCGAAGCCGGGCGTTCGGGTCGCCGTCGCGTTCGCCGGCACCTCGCTCGCCGCCCGCGCCGGCGCGGGTGGCGCCTGGAGCGGGACCCTGCCGGCGCAGCCGGCCGGCGGGCCGTTCGACCTCACGGTGGTGGCGGGCGGCGAGCGTCTGCACGTTGCCGACGTGCTGGTCGGCGACGTATGGCTGTGCTCCGGCCAGTCGAACATGGAGTGGGTCGTGGCCGACGCGGCCGACGCTGCGGCCGAGATCGCCGCGGCGAACGACCCGCGCATCCGCCACCTCAAGATGCCGCGCGCCTGGGCGCCGCGGCCGCTTGCCGCGCAACCGGGACTGGCGTGGCGACCCGCGCTGCCGGAGCACGTGGGTGGCTTCACCGCGGTCGGGTACTACTTCGCCCGCTCCCTGCGCCCGCACCTCGACGTCCCGATCGGACTGCTCGACGCCTCCTGGGGCGGAAGCCGCATCGAGCCGTGGATGAGCGCGCGGGCCCTCGCCCTCGACGCGGTCGCGATGCAGCGGATCCTCGCCGGTGAGGAGACCTGGGCGCACCAGACCCTCGAGCGCCTGCGCGCCCGTGTCGGCGCGTTGCCCGAACGCGACGGCGGCCTCGTCGACGGGAAGCCGCTATGGGCCGACCCGGACCTCGACGACGCGTCGTGGGATCGGATCGAGGTCCCGGCGCGCTGGGAAGAGGTCGGCTTCGAGGGCATGGACGGCGTCGGCTGGTACCGCACCACCTTCGAGCTCACCGCCGACGAGGCGCGCTCCGGGGTCCGCATCGGGCTCGGGACGATCGACGACTCCGACGTCGCCTGGGTCAACGGCCAGGAGGTGGGACACACCACCCTCGCCTGGAACCGGCCCCGAGTCTACGCGGTGCCGCCGGCCGGCCTCCGCGAGGGTCGCAACGTCCTCGCCGTGCGGGTGGAGGACACCGGTGGGGGCGGCGGGATCTGGGGCAAGCAGGAACAGCTCTTCGTGGAGGGCACCCACCGCCGGCCGCTCGCCGGCGCGTGGCGCTTCCGGCTCGGCGTCGTGACCGTCAACCTCGACTACCACAAGACCGAGGTGCCGACGGTGATCTTCAACGCCATGATCCACCCGCTCCAGAGCTACCCGGTCGCCGGCGTCCTCTGGTACCAGGGCGAGTCCAACGCCGGAGGCGCAGACGCATTCGCCTACCGCCGCCTCTTCCCGGGCCTGATCGCGGATTGGCGGGCTGGCTGGGGGCGCGGGGACCTGCCCTTCCTCTGGGTGCAGCTCGCGAGCTTCATGCCGGCGGCCAGCCAACCGACGGAGAGCTCGTGGGCGGTTCTCCGCGAGTCGCAGGCGGCGGCCTTGGCGCTGCCCCGTACCGCCCAGGCAGTCGCCATCGACATCGGTGACGCCGACGACGTCCACCCGGCGAACAAGCAGGAGGTGGGCCGCCGGCTCGCACTCGCCGCCCGCAAGGTGGCGTACGGCGAGGACATCGTCCACTCGGGACCCTCGTACCGCCGGCACGAGGTGCGCGACGGCCGGGTCGAGATCGCCTTCGACCACGTCGGGAGCGGACTGGTGGCTCGGGGCGACGCCGCCGGCAGAATCGTGGGGTTCGCGGTGGCCGGCGCCGACCGGCGGTTCGTCTGGGCCGAGGCCGTCGTCGCCGGCGAGACCGTCGCGGTGTGGTCCGACCGGGTGAGAGAACCGGTGGCGGTGCGCTACTCCTGGGCCGACAACCCGGCCGGCGCGAACCTGTTCAACCGCGAGGGCCTGCCGGCCGGCCCGTTCCGGACGGACGACTGGTAGGCCGGCACGCGACCGGCCTCTTCAAGCTCGCGCCGGCCGGAGCGCTCCCTGCCCCGGCCACGGCACGCCCGTTCGACGAGCTCGTTGATCTCCGTCGAGCTGGCGGCCCCCGGCGTTGCCGGCCTCTCCGGCAGGCCGGCCGCGTGGAGCGCCTCGTGGACGAGCACCAAACCGGCGGCGCGCGGGTCCAGCGCACCAAACTCCGGACACAGCTTGACGACCGGGCAGCCGGCCGCGGTGAACGCCGCCACCGACCCCTGGCAGGTCGCGGCTCGCTCGCTGCCGGTGGGCTCGGCGTAGAACGCGCCAGCCAGGCTCGCGGTCCCCGACGCCCCGAGCCGATCTAAGAGGGCGCCGCACGGACCTTCCCACCGGACCATCTGCAGGGCCAGCTCGTAGCCGACGCGCAGGTTGCGCCTCGTCCGCTCGGAGAGGTTGCCGGCGACGCGAGGGCGACTGGTGCGAACGGCAGTCGCGGTCCGGCCTGCCGGTGCCGGCGTTCCCTGGTCCGGGGTGCGGTCCACCGCCGCACCTTTCGCGGGCAGGGCCGTGGCAGCGGCCAAGGCGAACGCGAGCCTCGCGGGCCAGTGGTGGGCGGTCGGCATCGAACGGCGCGGCGTGGCGGCGATGGTCCACATCGCAGCGAATCTGCGGCCGCGGCCGCCGCTGCGCATCGGGCCTCCGGGCGGCCCCGGACCCGTACCTTCGTCGGGCGTACGAAGGTGCGCACGGGTCCGCCGTGGGACCAACCCGCGCCTGCCTGGCGACTGGGCGCGCGCGGGAACCTGTCCGTTCGTACAGTGTCCCCTGGGACGACGCGCCACGGCCGGGGGCGGTCCATAATCAGCCATGCCCGAGACGCCGAGTCGTGAGCGACGCTCCGTACGACGACTCTTGCCGTGGCTGCCCGCCCCGCCCCCGGAAGGACTGCGCGATGTTCGCGCCTTCTTCGTCGTCGTCACCGTCGTCCTCTGCCTGCTCTACGCCTTCGTCGTACGCAGCGCCCCAGGCCTGCGCGGTTGGTGGTTGGCCCTCGTCACCGCACTCTGGGCAGCGCACGTCGCGCTCTACTGGCTGAGCCCACGCATCAGCCAGGACCGGCGCCTGGCGGTCGGCTACTTCTTCGTCCAGGGGCTCCTTGTCGGCGCCATTCTCGCGCTGGCACCCAACCCTGCCCTGCCGCTCGGGCTCACGGCCGGGCTCATCGGCGAGGCGGTCGGGATGCTCGCGGGTTCCGCGTGGCGCGTGCCGGTCGTCGCGCTCCTCGCGGGAGGGGCCGTCCTCGGCCAGGCCCACGTCTCCGGCTGGGCCGAAATCCCGACCTGGCTCGCCGTGGCCGTCCCAATCGTGTTCTTCGTGGTCGTGTACGTCACCCTCTTCACCCGCCAGGTGGAGGCGAAGGCACGCGCCCAGGGGCTCCTCGCCGAGCTCGAGAAAGCCCATCGCGAGCTGACCGACTACGCGGGTCAGGTCGAGGACCTGACGCTCGCCGCCGAGCGCCAGCGCCTCGCCCGCGAGCTCCACGACACGCTGGCGCAAGGCCTCGTCGGCACGATCCTCCAGCTCGAGGCCGTGCAGGCTCACCTCGAGAACGGCCACCCCGAACGGGCCAGCGACCTCCTCCGCCAGGCGCAGTCGCGGGCGCGGGAGGCCCTCGCGCAGTCCCGCCGCGCCATCGACGACCTGCGCGGCGGCATCGCTGGGAATGGCGACCTCGCGACGGAGGTGAAGCTCGAGGTTGACCGGTTCGCGGCCGCCACCGGCCTCCCTTGTACGTTCCGTGTCGACGGCGAGGTCGGCGAGTGGTCACCGGCAGTCCGCGAGCATGTCGTACGGATCGTCGCCGAGGCGCTCGGGAACATCGCCTGTCACGCCTCCGCAGCGACCGTCGCCGTTGCCATCCAGGCGGCTGAAACCGGACTCGTGCTGGCGTTGCGCGACGACGGCGCGGGTTTCACGCCGTCGGCGTCGCTCGAATCGGGCCACTGGGGGCTCGTCGGCATGCGCGAGCGCGCCAGGTTGTGTGGCGGGCGACTCGAGATCGAGAGCGCCCCGGGCCAGGGATGCGAGGTGCGAGTGTGGCTGGAACGAAGCCGATCCGGGTCGTGATCGCCGACGACCACCTGGTCGTCCGTGAAGGGATCCGCCTCATCCTCGAGACCGCAGACGAGATCGAGGTGGTCGGCGAGGCGGGCGACGGCGAGGGGGCGCTCGCGCTCGCCGCCACCCACCACCCCGACGTCGTGCTGATGGACCTGCGCATGCCGGGCACCGACGGGATCACCGCCACCGAGCGGCTGCGCTCCGAGTTGCCCGGCGTGGCGGTGGTCATTCTCACGACCTACAACGAGGACGACCTGATGCGCCGCGGTCTGCGCGCGGGCGCGCGCGGCTTCCTGCTCAAGGACACCGATCGCGCCACCCTGCTCGACACCGTCAGGGCGGCAGCGCGGGGGGAGACGCTGCTCCGGCCCGAGGTCGTGGCCAGGCTGCTCGAGGCGCCGCGGCGCGAGGCCGACTGCTCCCTCACCGCCCGCGAGCTGCAGGTGCTCGCGGCGGTCGCGGCGGGCGAGCGCTCGAAGGTGATCGCCCGTCACCTCGGCATCACCGAACGCACCGTGAAGGCGCACCTGACGAGCGTCTACAACAAGCTCGGCGTCGACAACCGCCCCGCCGCGGTCGCCATCGCCATCGCCAAGGGGTGGCTGCCCCGCCCGACCGCCGGGAGCTAGTCGGCCCGCCGGGTCACGCCGCCTCGAGCCGGTCGAACCACGTCCTCTTGAGGATCGCACTGGTGACCAGGAGGATCAGGGCGGAGATCCAGAAGCCCTTCCAGTCGCGCAGGATCATGTAGAGCGGGATCGTGACCAGGGTCATCTGCGCCGCGATGCCGAGGCCGACGTTGACGGCGTCGCGGGTCGCCGAGCGATTCGCCTGGAAGTCCGGCTCGCTGGCGCGCACCTGGCGGAGCACTGGGCCCCAGAAGCCCCACGGCCGCACCTGCCGGTAGAAGCGGGCGAGGACCGCGTCCGGCTCGGGCCGGGTCAGCAGGCTCCCGACGACGCTCGCGGCCATCGAGACGAGGAAGATCGGCGCGAACCCGGCGAGGGGCGAGAGCTGCGGGAAGAGCTTGGGCACCGCGAGGGCCGCGGCGATGCCGGCGAGCATCCCCCAGAAGTAGCCGTACCCGTTGAAGCGCCACCAGTGCCACTTCAGGATGTTCGGCGCCGTGTACCCGCCCCACAGGCCGTTGACGATCCACTGGGTGACCTGGTTGATCGAGGCCGCCTGGTAGCCGAAGTAGATGCCGACCGCGAGGATCGCGACCTGGGCGACGTAGCTCACCCGGATGTAGTGCCGCGGCGCGGCGTCCGTCTTCACGTAGCGCTTGTAGAGGTCGTTGACGAGGTAGGCGCCGCCGGCGTTGATGGTGGCCGAGAAGGTCGACATGAAGGCGGCGAGCAGGCCCGCGAGGAGCACGCCGATCAGGCCGACCGGGATCTTCTCCCGGATCACCCAGGGCAGGACCATCTCGAAATCGGCCGCCGACGCCGTCGCGAACGCCGGGCCGAGGTAGTGGACGGCGAGCACCGTGATGCCGCCGATCATCAACCAGCGCGGCAACAGGGCGGCCGACACCACGGCGCTCATCAACGAGGCCTCGCGGGGGCTCTTGGCGGCCAGGACGCGCTGCATGTCGTAGTTCGGCGCCGGCCCGGCAATCGACACCAGGATCCCCTTGAACAGCATGGCCATGAAGAACAGCCCGAAGATCGAGTACCCGTCGGCGGCGATGTTCTGCCCGATGGCCGGGATCGACGACGACCAGTCGAGATCGAGCCGCCAGCCGAAGAAGACCTCGCCCCAACCCGCCGGGACCACCGCCGCGATCTGCTCCGGCGATACCGACGTCATCGCGATGAACGCGATCGCGAGCGAGCACACCGCCATGATCACGAACTGCGCCACGTCGGTCAGCACGACGCTGATCATGCCCCCGAGCAACACGTAGATCGCGGTGATCGCCATGATCAGGATGCCGTAGGTGTTGGGCGACAGGTCCCAAGGCAGGAACGAGGCGGTGAACTTGCCCATCCCCTGGAAGTCGTATGCGATGAAGCCGACCACGCTGACCAGGGCGAAGATCACCACGATCACGCGGGACAGCTCGGCGCCGCGCCCGTCGCCGAAACGGCTGGTGATCCACTCGGCACCGGTCAGCACGTTCGAGCGGCGAATCCAGCTCGCCAGATAGACGGCCAGGAACACCTGGTTGAAGGTGGGCCACAGCCAGGGCAGCCAGATGCCCTTCATGCCGTAGACGAAGATGTTGTAGACGAGCCACATGGTCCCGGTGATGTCCCACATGGCAGAGGCGTTGGAGATCCCGAGGACGTACCAGGGCAGCTCCTTGCCGGCCAGGAAGTAGCTGTCGAGTCCGCGCGAGGCGCGGCGCATGACCGCCAGGCCGATGGCCAGCATGGCCGCGAAGTAGACGAGCAGGACCGCGATATCGATCGGGTGCCACGTGATCTGCTGTCCCACGTCGCCTCCTGGGTGGCGGTTGCCATGACGAGCTTAACCGGAAAGACAGCGTTGTCAATCGGGGCGAAATGGGCCACAATACGGGTACGGAGGAGCGCTTTATGGTCTTCGGAAGTTTCGACGACGAGGCGCGCGAGTACGTCATCTCGACTCCAAGAACCCCCCGGCCCTGGATCAACTACCTGGGCACCGAGGGGTTTTTCGGGCTCGTGTCCAACACCGCCGGCGGCTACTGCTTCTATCGCGACGCCCGCCTTCGCCGGCTCACCCGCTACCGCTACAACAGCGTGCCGGCCGACGCCGGCGGACGGTACTTCTACATCCGCGACGGCGAGGAGATCTGGAGCCCGGGCTGGCTGCCGGTCAGGTGCGAGCTGGACGCCTACTCCTGCCGTCACGGCCTGTCGTACACGGTCATCACCGGTGAGCGCAACGGCATCCGCGCTGAGGTGACGCTCCTCGTCCCGCTCGGCGAGAACGCCGAAATCCACAGGGTCAAACTGACGAACCTGACCGGCTCCTCCCGCCCGGTCGAGCTTTTCTCGCTCGTCGAGTTCTGCCTCTGGAACGCCTGGGACGACCAGACCAACTACCAGCGCAACCTGTCGACCGGCGAGGTCGAAGTCGATGGTAGTGCGATCTACCACACCACCGAGTATCGGGAGCGCCGCGACCACTTCGCGGTGTACGCCGTCAACGCCCCGCTCGCCGGCTTCGACACCGACCGCGAGAGCTTCCTCGGCCCTTTCGGGGGCTGGGGCGATCCACAGGCTGTCGTCGACGGTCGATCCGGAAACTCACTGGCCTCCGGGTGGGCACCGATCGGCTCCCACCACCTCACCCTCGAGCTCACCCCCGGCGAGGAACGAGCCCTCGTCTTCGTGCTCGGCTACGTCGAAAACCCGCCCGCCGAGAAGTGGGAGCGGCCGGGAGTCGTCAACAAGGCCCGGGCGCAGGCGCTGCTCGCGCGGTTCGCCACCACCGAGCAGGTCGACACCGCGCTCGCGGCGCTGCGGCACTATTGGGACGAGATGCTGTCGCGCTTCACCGCGTCGACGGGCGATCCCCGCGTCGACCGCATGGTCAACCTGTGGAACCCCTACAACTGCATGGTGACCTTCAACATGTCGCGCAGCGCCTCGTACTTCGAGACCGGCATCGGGCGCGGCATGGGATTCCGGGACTCCAACCAGGACCTCCTCGGCTGCGTCCACCAGGTCCCCGGCCGAGCGCGCGAGCGCATCCTCGACATCGCCGCCACCCAGCTCCCGGACGGCAGCGCCTATCACCAGTACCAGCCGCTGACCAGGCGGGGCAACAACGACATCGGTTCCGGGTTCAACGACGACCCGCTGTGGTTGATCGAGGGAGTGTCGGCCTACGTCCGCGAGACCGGCGACCTCGCCGTCCTCACCGAGCAGGTGCCGTTCGACAACGACCAGGCCGCCGTTGCGTCGCTCTTCGACCACCTGCGCCGCTCCTTTGCGCACGTGCTCGCCAACCTCGGGCCGCACGGGCTGCCGCTGATCGGTCGCGCCGACTGGAACGACTGCCTGAACCTCAACTGCTTCTCGGCGGAGCCCGACGAGTCGTTCCAGACGACCGGGAACCGCTCCGGCCGGGTCGCGGAGTCCGTCTTCATCGCCGGCCTCTTCGTCCACGCCGCACCGCTCTTCGCCGAGCTCGCCGACGCGTTGGGCTGCCACGAAGAGGCGCGGGCGGCTCGCGACGAGGCGGCTCGAATGTCGCGCGCGGTCCTGGAGCACGGCTGGGACGGTGACTGGTTCCTGCGCGCCTTCGACGCATTCGGCCGGCCGGTCGGCTCGAGGAGCTGCGAGGAGGGACAGATCTTCATCGAGCCCCAGGGGTTCTGCGTCATGGCCGGGATCGGGGTCGCCGGCGGCCAGGCGAGGCGGGCGCTCGACGCCGTCGCCTCGCGACTGGCGACACCCCACGGCATCGTGCTCCATCAGCCGGCCTACACCTCCTATCGGCTCGAGCTTGGCGAGATCAGCTCGTACCCTCCCGGTTACAAGGAAAACGCCGGCGTCTTCTGCCACAACAACCCCTGGGTGATGATCGCCGAGACGGTCATCGGCCGCGGCAGCCAAGCCTTCGACTACTGGACCCGGCTGGCGCCCGCCTTCCGCGAGGCGATCTCCGAGGTGCACCGGCAGGAGCCGTACGCCTACGCGCAGATGATCGCCGGCCCGGACGCCTCGCGCCAGGGCGAGGCGAAGAACTCCTGGCTCACCGGCTCGGCTGCCTGGAACTACGTGGCGATCACCCAACACATCCTCGGCGTGCGCCCCGAGCTCGACGGCCTGCGGGTCCATCCGTGCCTGCCGGCCGCGCTGCCCGCGCTCGCGGTCACGCGGCGCTGTCGCGGCGCCGAGTACCGAATCACGATGACGAACCGGGGCCAGGGCGGTGCCCCGGTCCTCAGGGTCGACGGCGAGCCGATCGCCGGCACGCTGGTGCCGTGGGCAGCCCCCGGCTCCGTCGTCGCCGTCGAGGTCGCCGTGTAGCCGGAGCCGGAGCGAAATCGCGACCCTGGAGGAGGGCTGCAAGAGGATGAAACGGAAGCTCCGCCTGGGACTGCTCGGAACCGGCGTCGCGGCGCGCACGCTCTACCTTCCCGCGTTCGCCCGGCTGGGCGACCGCATCGAGGTCCTCGCGTGCGCCAGCCGTCATCGCGAGAACGCGGCCGGATACGCCCGCCTCGCGGGCATCCCGGTGGTGGCGCGCGACGCACGAGAGCTGTTCTCCCTGCCCCACCTCGACGCGGTGTTCATCAGCCTGCCGATCCACCTCCAGCCGCGCTATGTCCTTTCGGCGCTCGCCGCCGGCAAGGCGGTGCTGAGCGAGAAGCCGCTCGCTCCCAACCTCCCCGCCGGGCGCAGGCTGGTGGCGGCCGCCGGCCGGTACTCCTCACCCTGGCTGATCGCCGAGAACTACGCCTTCCTGCCCGAGCTCGACCGGCTGCGGAGTTGGCTGCACCAGGGCCGCCTCGGCGAGGTGCGACTCGTCGAGGTGCGGCAGGTCACCTGGATGGACCGGCGGAACCCATACTTCAACACCGCCTGGCGTGCCCGACCCCGGCACCTCGGCGGCTTCGTGCTCGACGGGGGTGTGCACCTCGCGCACGTCGTCCGGCGTCTGTTCGGGATGCCGGTCGAGCTGAAGCGCCTGACGGCCGCCTTCGCGACGGACCTGCCGCCCATCGACACCGCGGTCGCCGTGCTCCGCTTCCCGGGCGGCGCCGTCGGCACCTGGACGAGCTGTTTTTCCGCCCGCGATCCGGGACCGCTCCTGCGGGTGCTCGGGAGCCGGGGCAATGCCGAGCTGCATCGCGACCGCGTCGTTCGGCGCACCGCCGGCGGCCGCGAGACGACGTACCGCTCGGGCGTCGACAGCTACGAGGCCCAGCTCAGGCACTTCGCGGACGTGGTGCTCGACGGCGCACCGCCAGCCTTCACACCGGCGGACGGGCTGGCCGATCTCACGCTGATCGCCTCGATTTGCGGACGAGGAGCGCTGCCGCGCCCCGCTCCGAGGTGACGAAGAAGGAGGACCCGATGATCCGACAGAAGACGATCGTCACGCTGGTGCTCATCCTGCTCGCGGTCGCGACCGTGCGCCCGGCCCTTGCCCAGGCGGCGGAGAGCGGCCGAAGCGACTGGTGGAACGTGCCGTATCCCGAGCCGTTCGACCCCGGTCGCCTGACCAAGCCGCTGAGCGTCCTCCGTGTGGAGGGCAATCGTTTCGTCGACGCGGAGGGACGCACGGTGGTGCTCGCCGGCGTCAACATCTCCGATCCCGACAAGCTGGCGAAAAACGGGCGCTGGAGCAAGGCGCACTTCCAGGTCATCAAGGACTGGGGCGCGACCGTGATCCGAGTGCCGGTCCATCCCGTCGCCTGGAAGGGACGCGGCCCCGTCGAGTACCTCGAGCTCCTCGACCAGGCCGTGGTGTGGGCGACCGAGCTCGGTCTCTACCTGATCGTCGAGTGGCACGGCATCGGCAACCTCGAGACCGGCCTCTTCCAGCATCCGATGCACGACACCTCGAAGGCCGAGACGTACCAGTTCTGGCGCACCATCGCGTACCGCTACGGCGCCGTTTCCACGGTCGCGTTCTACGAGTTGTTCAACGAGCCCACGGACTACCGCGGCCAGCTCGGGAGGATCACCTGGCCGCAGTGGAAGGCGATCAACGAGGAGATCATCGGCATCATCCGCGCCCACGGTGCCCGCGGCATCCCACTCGTCGGCGGGTTCGACTGGGCCTACGAGCTGCGCAGCGTCAAGGACGCTCCGGTCGACGCCGAAGGAATCGGCTACGTCTCGCACCCGTACCCGATGAAGGCCCAGCAGCCCTGGGAGCAGAACTGGGAGAGGGACTTCGGCCACGTGGCCGACACGTACCCCGTGTTCGCCACCGAGATCGGGTTCATGGCGGCGACCGACCCGGGTGCGCACGTACCGGTCATGAGCGACGAGGAGTACGGCAGGCGGATCACCGCCTACTTCGCCAAGAAGGGGATCTCGTGGACCGCCTGGTGCTTCGACCCCGACTGGCCACCACAGCTCATCTCCGACTGGAGCTACACCCCCACCACGCAGGGGGCGTTCTTCCGGGCCGTGATGCTGAGGAAGAAGTAGACGCGATCGGGGCGTCGCCCACGCTCTCGCGGTCCCTGGGCGCGGTGCCGCTCGCTGCGGAACACGAAGGGCGGCCGCGCCGGCGTCAACGGCCGTGCGGCGGCACCTGGACCGGGGCGGTTTGGGCCTTGTAGTACTGCGCGCTCCTCAGCGCCCCCTCGACCTCCACCCGGCGCCCCTGACGAGAGTAGACGTCTGCGAGCAGGAAGTAGCCGAGCGCCTTCAGATCAGGGGACTGTGACCTGTCGAGGCCTTCCCTCACCAGCGGGAGCACCTCGGCGGGATCCGCCGCCCTGGCGAGCAGCGCCCGGGCCAGGAAGAGGTACGCCCGGGGCTCGTCGGGATTGGCCTTGAGCAATTGCCTGAGCTGATCCTCGGCTGCGGGAGTGTCACCGGAGCGCAGGAACAGGTTGGCGAGGTTGAAGCGGGCAACGACAGAGTCGGGCTGCAGCTCGAGCTCCTTCGCGTACGCGGTCCGCGCGTCGCCGAGCCGCCCCGATTCCTCGTAGAGCAGTCCGAGGTTGAAGTGCGCGAGCGGGAACTTCGGGTGAGTCGAGAGAATCCCGTTCAGCTCGGCCTCCGCCTCGTCGAAACGGCGCAGCCCGATCAGGCACGCCGCCAGGTTGTTGCGGTTGCGCGTGAGCTTGGGCTGGATCGCGACCGCCTCCTGCAGGTAGGGAAGGGCACCGAGGTTGTCGTTCCTGTCCATGTAGGCGTCGGCGATCAACGCCATCGCCTGCGTGTTGCGGGTGTCCTTGGCAAGCGCCCGCTTGCAGATCGCCACCGTCAGCTCGCCCTCGCCCTCGGCGGCGAGGATGCCGGCCATCGCGATGAGAGCCCGCAGGTTCTCGGGGTCCTCCTGAAGCACGCCGTCGAGGACCACCCTGGCATCGCCGACTCGGCCGAGCTTCTCGTAGCCTGCCGCCAGGAGGAAGCGCGCCTGCGGGTTGCCCGGGTCCTGCTTGAGAACCGCTTCGAGCCTGCTCACGGCGCCGGCGTGGTCACCCTGCGACAGCGTGCCGGCGGCCACCCCGATCGCGTCGTAGACCTCGAGCATGTCCTTGGGGTCGGCACGGACCGCGCCGTCGTCGGTTCTCGTGGTCCCGCCGACGTAGCCGAGGCTGGCGAGCGCCCGCATGGTCTCCTCGTCGAGGTTTGCCTCCTGCGGATCGGGCGCGCCCCTGGCGCCTGCCTCACGGAGCTGCGCCAGGGTCGCGCGCAGCTCCTCCGCGACACCCGGCAACCGGCCGACGAGGTTGTCCTCCTCGCCGGGGTCGTGCAGGGGGGCGTAGAGCTCCGGACGCGGAGCATCGATGTAGGTGTACTCGGGCGTGCGCAGGCTGTACAGGGCGCTCCACCCGTACTGCATGCTGAGAGAAACCGACTCGCTGTAGGCGTATGCCGCACCCTGGCGGCGGGGGTCGGCCAGCAACGGCACGAGCGACTCGCCGTCGAGCCGCGCCGGTGGTGCGACGCCGAGCAGCTCGAGCACGGTGGGTACGACGTCGATGGTCCTGGTCTGCGCGCCGACCCGGGTCCCCTGCTGGCGCCCGCCCGGGAGGCGGACGATCAGCGGGACGCGGACGGCGTAGTCGTAGATGAAGAAGCCATGCTCCTCCTCGCGGTGGGAACCGAGGCCCTCGCCGTGATCGCCGATCACGATCACGATCGTCCGCTCGTCCTTGCCGCTCGACCGCAGCCAGTCGAGCAGGCGGCCGACCTGGGAGTCGGCGAAGGCGATCTCGCCGTCGTAACGGCGGCTCGGCCCACCCGCAAAGCGTGTCCTGTAGGGATCGGGCGGTTCGTACGGCGTGTGCGGGTCGTAGAGGTGGACCCAGGCGAAGAAGGGGCGCTCGTCGGCCGCTTGCAGCCACTGGAGCGCTGCGTCCACCACCGTGTTTCCCGGCCGCTGAACCCGCGCGAGGTCGAGCATCTCGCCGGGCTTGAGGGCGAACTCGTCGTCGTACGCTTCGAACCCCTGGTTCAGGCCCCAGCGGCTGTCGAGCACGAACGCGCCGACGAACCCTCCGCACCGATACCCGTTCTCGCGGAGCTGTTTCGCCAACGTGGGGTGCGCGTCCGACAGGGCGACTCCCCCGTTGAGGCGGACGCCGTGGAACATCGGTTGGAGACCGGTCATGATCGAGGCGTGGGAAGGCAGCGTGAACGCGGTCGGCGTGATGCACCGCTCGAAGAGCACCCCGTCCCTGGCGAGGCCGTCGAGAACCGGAGTCTCGGCGCCGGCATGGCCGTAGCACCCCAGGCGGTCGGCGCGGGTGGTGTCGAGAGTCACGAGCAGGAGGTTGGCACCGCGGAGCTGGTGCAGTACGCGAGCCCGCAGGAGCGACCGGAGTTGTGGCGCGCCGACGAACACAGCGGCGACCGCCGCGACCGACAGCCCAGTCACCAGCAGCATTCGCCATCGCCTCATGTCGTGCACCCCCTGCCGCGATGATAAACGCCTGGAGGGCCCGGGCGGGCCCTCCAGGGTTCTCGTAAACCGTTTTCGAGCGCGCCTAGATCGAGAACTTCAGCCCGAGCCGGTAGACGCGCGGGTAGACCAGCGAGCTCACGAGGCCGTAGTTGGCCGCGGTGTAGACCACCCGGTTGGGAGCAGACGAGTTGAGTGCGTTGAGAACGTCGAAGGAGACGCCGATCTGCAAGACGTCGCCGACCTTGACCGTCTTCCCGAGAGAAAGGTCGAGGATGGTCGTTGCCGGCATCCAGTCGGGGTCGTTCGGGTCGGACGCGACCATGGTCTCGTTCCACCCGGCCGCGAGGTAGGTGCCGTCAGGGATCGTGTCCCCCATCCACGACTGCCAGTACGAGATGCTCTGGACCGGGAAGATCGGCCGCCCCGAGTCGTACCGGATGCGGAGCCCGATGTCGGTCTCGATGGTCGGCACCGTGTAGCTTCCGGAGAGCTTCACCGCCCACTCGGGGGTCATCATCGCCGGTCCGCTCAGGTTGTTCTGGTAGTGGTTCAACGTGCTGCCGAACGGGGTGTCCATGATGAGCGGGCCGTCGATGTACCAGTTCTGGTCGACGGTCCGGGGATAGAAGCCGTCGGTCTTGTTCCAGTTGACCGCGGCCAGGCCCTGCCACCGGTTTGAGTAGCGCTTGTTGAGCACGAGTTGGAGGCCGTTGTAGGTGCGGCCGACGTCCTTGCCGGCGAACTTGCTGGCGTTCACCGTCCGCCAGCCGCGGGTCGCACCGTTGCTCGGGTAGTTGTAGTCGGTGGCGTTGATCACCCCGTCGCCGTTGAAGTCCTTGGGTACGATCTGCCAGACCTCGGTCTCGTAGCCGGTCCAGGTGGTAAACGGCAGGCTCTCCCACTCGAACGGCTCGCCGGTCGCGAGGTCGTACGGTTGCAGCGCGAGGAGGTCCTTCTCGGTCTTGTAAATGTAGGTGAACTCCACGGCCAGGTCGGAGCCGAGCTGGCGCTGGACCGAGACGTTGAACTGGTCGGTGTAGGGGCTCGTGGTGCCGGGCGCCACCTCCATCACGAACGACGGATCCTGGACGCTGTGCGCCATGAGCGCCGTCGGCGTGCGACCGTACAGGGCCTGCATCGCGGCGATGGTCTCCTCGGGGTCCCACATCCCGTTGCCGTTGAGGTCGACCACCGACGCCGGAAGGTCGTATCTCCAAGTGTCCTGCACGAACGGGTCGAGGTCCGGCCCGTATCGGCGCAGGCTCTCGACCCCCATCGCCGCGAAGTAACGTCCGAAGTGGGCGCGCAGCACCGTCTTCCGGTCCTCGGTCGCCGTCCAGGCGATGCCGAGGCGCGGCGACCAGGTCTCGAAGTCGTAGACGGTACCCGCCCCACCCCGCTTGCGCAGCAACGTCGGGTGCTCGACGTCAGAGGGCGAATCGAACTGCTCGTAGATCTCGCCCGTGCCGTATCCGGCCTTCATGTGGTCGTAGCGCAGCCCGAGGTTGACGGTGAGGCGGTCGTTGACCACCCACCTGTCGTCCACGAAAACGCCGGTCGAGTCCGACTCGCGAACCGTCAGGTACGGGTTGGCCTCGACCTTCCGGTTGTACATCGGGTACACCGGGTTCTCGTCCGTGCCCCACTGCCAGCTCTCGGGGCCGTTCCACCACCACTCCGTCGCGGGGCCATACGGCCACCACGGGTACGGGTAGGCGAAATTGGCATACCCCTGGAAGTAGCCGCCCAGGTAGTTGCCCTCCGCCTTGGTGTACTGCACGCCGAACTTGAGGTCGTGCTCACCGAGGAAGTTCTCCGCGTAATGGGAGTAATCGGCCTGTACCGTCTGGCGGTTCGACTCCTGCCCCTCGATGTAGGGGAAGTCGCCGTTGGTCCCCATGTCTCTCACTGGCAGCCACTTCCACCAGTTGATGTAACCCGGGTGCCCGGTTTCTCCGGACGTGAACGGGTTCTGGTCGCTGTCAAATGCCAGGTACTTGAAGCCGAGGATGTCCTTCGGGCTCACTACCCACTGGTACTGGAGCTGGGGCGAGAAGTTGGTGGTCTCCGAGTCGTAGGTCATGCTGGCGTCCCAGCCGTTGCCCCAGGTGCCGTTGTACGCCTTCGTATCCTCGTAGTGGAGCCCCAGCCAGGCACGATGGTTGGCCCCGAACTCGGCGGTCAGCTTGCCGTCGTAGAGCTTGGTCTTCGAGATCTCCGGGAGAGTCCGCAGTGGTGCGTGGGTCTCGCTCTCCGGTTGGCCGTAGCCGACATAGAACCACAGGCGATCCTTCAGGATCGGACCGCCGAGGGTGAGGCTGATCTCGTCGTTGCTGACCGGCTCCCAGGTGATCTCGAGGTCCGGGTCGGCGGTCAGCCAGCCTCCGAAGTCCGTGGTGCTGTTGTCCGCCGCGTTTCCGACCTGTGTGTAGTAGGCCACATCGCCGTGGAACTCGTTGCTGCCCGATTTGGTGATCACGTCGATCGCAGCGCCCGAGTAGTTGCCGTACTCGGCCTGCGCACCGAGGGAGAGGACCTTGACCTCCTCCACGGTGTTGTAGTTCACGCTCACCAGCGAGCCCCACGCCGAGCCGCGCGGGTTGGTGGTGTCGACGCCGTTGACCAGGGTGATGTTCTGGCTGTTGGCGCTGCCGTACGCCGACGGGCTCGGCAGCCACGACTGTTCGGCCCCGACCGCAGACATGCCCGGAGCCGTCAGAGCGAGGTCGTAGAACGGGTTGCGGCCGGTCGGGATCTTCGCGAGGAGCTGCGCGCTGAACGTCGTGTCGACCGTCGAGGATCGCGTGTCGACGATCGGTGTTACGGAGGTCACCGTAACCGTCTCCTCGAACTGGCCGATCTCCATCCGGACCGGGACGTCGACGGTCGTGCCACGCTCGAGGACAATCCCCGTCTCCGTCGTCGTCTTGAGCCCCTGCATCGACACCGTCAAGTCGTAGCGCCCCGCGGGAAGGCTCATGAAGAGGAAGCGGCCGCCGGCACCGCTCACCGCAGTCCTTGTGCCGCTCACCAGCGCCGCGCTGGTGATCGTGATCGTCGCCCCGGGGAGCACCTCGCCGGTCGCCACGGAGACGGTTCCCGTGATGTTCCCCTCGCTGACCGATTGCGCCGAGGCCGGCATCGCTGCGAACAGCAGCATGGCCCCGAGGAGTAGGCATGGTCCAGACCGTACCAGTGCCCTGCTCCGCATCGTTCTCCTCCTTCCTGTTCTTCCGCCAGATTGACAGGTTGGCACGTCCCTCTCCGCGTCGGAAAGGGCTTGCCGACTAGGGGCCAATGAGGCCGGCCACGGACCGCGGGCCGCTCATCGCTTGCCCGCCCCCACGTGCCCTCCTTTCGATCCTCCCGGACCTTGGAACTTTGGTCGCGCACCGTGAGAATCCCGGCCAACGGCGCGCGGGAAACCAGCGTGAGTGCGAGAGCTTCCAGGCACCGCCCCGCCATCCGTCTGCAATGCGGGTGACGGTTCGCTCCGCGGGCCTGCAGGCCATGGGACTTGCTGAAGACGTCACTGCCGTCAATATTGGGGTCGATTGACAACGTTGTCAAGACGTCTCGCCCGGGGTCGTAGACAGTTGTCTTGCCATGGTCGCCGAGGTCATCTCCAGCCTGGATCAAGACTCCCGATCAGGCGAGGTCGCTCATCGCCGTCAGCAGGTCCCAGTCAGCCGGGAAGGCAGCGTCACCGCCGAGTCCCGCAGCGGCTCGTGGACTCGCGCAGGATCAGCTTCGACTCCAGAACGTAGCGTCTCTCCCCCGGGTCCTTGCCCTGGAGTCGGTTGACGAGGCACTCGGTGGCAACACGCGCGACCTGCCTGATCGGCTGCCGCGCCGTGGTCAGCGGGGGACACGCGTAACGCGCCATCGGTGTGTCGTCGAAGCCGCACACCGAGAGCTCCGCCGGGACTGCCAGTTTCTTCTCGTAGGCGGCGGTGAGCACGCCCATCGCCATGTGGTCGTCGCTGGCGAAGATGGCGGTCGGTCGTGGGTCCCTGGCGAGAAGACGCTGCGCACAGGCGAATCCCGAGTCGAAGGTGTAGAGACCCTGCTCGACCGGCGCGCGGTCCGGCGACAGGCCGTGCGCCTGGAGGCTGGCCCGGAAGCCCAGCAGGCGGTCGTGGCTCGAACCGTGGTCGGGGTGCCCGATGATGAACCCGATGTTTGTGTGGCCAAGCAGGATCAGATGGTCGGTCATGAGGCGGGCCGCCCGCTCGTCGTCCACCGAGACGCACGGCGAGTCCCCAGCGCTGTCCCGCTGGGAGATGCGGACGAATGCGATGTCGGCCTCGATCAGCGCGCGGATCAGCGGCTCGAAGTCTGCGACGGGTTGGGTCAGGATCAGACCGTCGACCGTCGACCGATGGTGCAGGCTGACGGCCTCGTCCACCAGGCTCGGCGCGAGGGTGCGGCAGGGGTGGATCAGCAAGTGGTAGTCCAGGCGGCGGCAGACGGCGAGCGCGCCGTCCTGGATCGCCATCACGTAGTCCGAGTCGGGGTTGTCGTAGAGCAGCCCGATGACGAACGATCGCTTGCTGGCAAGACGGCGGGCTGAGACGTTCGGCTGGTACGCGAGCCCCTTTGCGGCGGCCAGGACACGATCCCGGGTCTGCGGCCGCACGTTGGGCTCGCCGTTAAGGACCCGCGACACCGTCTTGATGGACAACCCTGCCTGGGCCGCAACGTCGTCGATGGTCGCCCGGCGCCTGGTCATCCCCGCTGCTGTCTCCTGGACAAGTATACCCCCGACCTCGCCTGCGGTCGCCACGCATCAAGATGAGCAAAGTACTACAGCCAAAAGCTCGTCGTTGAGTAACAGCGCTGTCAGCCGGACGCCTCGACAGCCGAGTATCATGGCGCGGTGACCGCGATCGCGTCGTCGGGCGCCAGCGCGTCGCGCGTCATCGGCGCGAGATCCCGAGGGAGGTTCCGTTGGGGCTGAGAGACGAAATTCTCGAGCAACCCTCGGCCGTCGGGCGTCTGCTTGCCGACCCGGACGATCAGGTCGCCCGCGTGGCGCGACGCGTCCTCGATCGGGGCGTTCGGATGGTGTTCCTGGCGGCGCGTGGATCCTCCGACAATGCCGGCCTGTACGCCAAGTACCTGTGGGGAGCGTTCAACTCGTTGCCGGTCGCGCAGGCCGCCCCCTCGCTCTTCACCGTCTACCGCCGTCCACCGGCGATCGCCGACTCGCTCGTGGTGGCGATCTCGCAGTCCGGCCAGTCGCCCGACATCACGAGCGTCGTCCGTGAGGGTCGCCGCCAGGGCGCCCTGACGCTCGCCATCACCAACGACGTCGAATCGCCGCTCGCCAAGGCCTCGGAGCTGGTCATCGACATCACGGCGGGCCCCGAGCTCGCCGTCGCCGCGACCAAGACCTACACGACCGAGCTCGTCGCCATTGCCATGCTCTCCGCGGCACTGTCGGAGGACCCCGGGCGGCGGGAGTGGCTGGCCCGAACGCCCGAGCTGATCGCGCAGGCGCTCACCCTCGACGCCCCGGCCCGGACGGCGGCCGAGCGCCACCTTGCCATGGCGCACTGCTCGGTGCTCGGCCGGGGCTTCAACTACGCCACCGCGTTCGAGTGGGCGCTCAAGCTCAAGGAGCTCGCGCACGTGATCGCCGAGCCATTCTCGCCGGCCGACTTCGAGCACGGGCCCGTGGCTCTCGCCCAGGAGGGCTTCCCGGTGCTTGCGATCGTCCCCGCCGGACCGATGGCGGAGGTTTCAGTGCCGCTGCTCAGGCGCCTCGTCGAGGAGCGGCACGTCGAACTCCTGTTGATCTCCAACGACGAAGCGGCGCTCGCCCTCGCCGGCACCCCGCTCCGACTCGCCCCCGACCTGCCGGAGTGGCTCTCGCCGATCGTCGCGATCGTCCCGGCACAGCTCCTCTGCTACCACCTGGCCCGCGCCCGCGGCCTCGACACGGAGGACCCGTTGGGGCTCACCAAGGTCACCCGCACCTTGTGACCCGGCGCCGCCTTCCTCGCGGCGCCTCTAGAGCGGCGCCGGATGCTCGAGCCAGGCGAGCAGCTCACGGTGGCTGACCAACCGCACCTCCTCGTGCCGCAGGAAGTGCTCCAGCAGGGCGGCGAGCGCTGTCCGCCGCTCGGCGACCGGAGTGGCGCACCCGTCGGCCTCCGACCGGTCGGAGTAGAGCTCGCTGTGCAGCCCGACGGTGAGCGGGCAGCGGTTGCCGGCCAGGCGCAGCTCGAGGGTGTAGCGGAGCGTGGCGAGGAACTCCGCCGGAGTCATCCCGAACTCGCACCATAGGTTCCAGTCCATTCCCGTGATTTTGCCGCTGCCCTCGTCGAAGTACTCGTGACGGCTCCTGAGCCGCGCGCGCAGGCCCGGGGCGACCCCGAGGCGCGCGCAGTCGTCGTCGGGCGGCACGATGTAGACGTAGACCGGGATCTCCCACAGGCCCGGATGACGTCCGAGCGCCTCGCCGAGCGGTGAGCCGTGGTCGAGTCGATAGGGCCAGGTGAAGTTGGTCCCGTCCTGGCCCTCCGCGGTGCCCTCCTCGAGGCTGCAGTCGTACGCGAAACCCTGGCTGCGCGCGGCCGCCAGCGTTTCGCCGCTGTACTCGAGGTAGGGGGTACGGAAGCCGCGAAGCTCGGTGCGGGCGACCCCCAGCCCGGAGCCTGGAACCGGCGCCTCGAGCGTCTCGCCGGCTGCGTAGGGCCGACCGAGAACCTCGACGCATCGGCTCATCTCGTCCGCCCAGGCGGCCGCAGATAGCTCCCGCCCGTGCGGGTGAGAGTGCGTGTGGACGCCGATCTCGTGGCCGGAATCGATCGCCTCCCGCCAGGCGCGCTTGATCCACAGCGGGTTCTCCGGCGGTCGGACGCCGTAGGCCGCGGGATCGGTGCCGGACTCGCTCACCAGGTAGTGGGTGTTGACGTAGAAGGAGAAGTGGGCGGGACTGCCGTCGTACGTGAGAGGGTTCGCGCGCCCAAGCGCGTTCACGCGGCCCGCGAAGAGCGACGTCAGGAAGTGCATCCCGCCAGCAGCACCCGAACCATCGAGGCCCGAGAAGCCGTTGTCGTCGCTGCCGAGGCAGACGAACTGCGGCACCTCGCGGGGCGCCAGGGCGGCCGGTGGGTCGCTCGAGGGCAACACCGCGGAACTGCGGGTCGTTTGCCTTGGGCCGACGCACCCGGCGAAGGCGAGCGCCAGGGCTACGGCCGGGACGATCGGTCTGGCCAACGACATGACGGCTTCCACGTCCGCCTCACAATCCGCCGCCGGCCGATTCGCCGGCCGCGATCCGTGCCCGCACCGCCCCGATCAGCTCGTCGAGCGCCGCGGCACGCTGCGGCTCGCTCACGAGGGCTCGCGCGCGCTGCAGATGGTCCAAGGCCTCCACGAGACGCTGGGCCTGGAGGTGACAGTAGGCGACCATCTCGAGCGCCCGATCGTCGTCGGGCTTGAGCGCGGCTGCCCTGGCGAAGTACGGCAGCGCCGCCGCGACGCGACCCGAGTTGTAGTGGAGGACGCCGGCGTTGTAGAGCGCCAACTGGTTGTCCGGCTCGAGGGCGAGGACTGCCTCGTAGCTCACCAAGGCGCCCTCGGAATCACCGCGACGGTCGAGGCAGACGCCCAGGTTCAGGTGCCCCGCGGCGAAGCCCGGGGCGAGCTCGGTCACACGTCGCAGGGAGGCGACCGCGACGTCGAGCTGCCCTTCCTGGACCTCGCACAGGGCTCGCATGTACAACGCGTTGGCGTCGTTCGGGTCGGCCGCGAGCAGGCGCTCGATGGCGTCACGGGCGGCCGTGCACTCCCCCTTGCGCACCTGCTCGCTCGCCCGCCCGAGCAGCTCCTTAAGCGCGGCCGAGCGAGCCGCCGCGCCCACCTCGGCCTCGCTCATCAGCACGTAGGGCTCGAGCTCGACCTTCTTCATCCGGTTGGATTGCGGCTCGGAGAGGTTCCACTCGTCGGTGCGCGATTGGTACCCCGCCTTGGAGACGCTGACCTCGTAGACGCCGTGGGAGAGTCCGAACATCCTGAACTTGCCCTCAGCGTCGCTCGTCGTCTTGAAAGCCCGCCGGCTCGTCCGTTCCCGCATCTCCACGACCGCTCCGGGGACGGGTGCCTTGCCGACGGTGACCACCGCGCCACTGACCGCGTACTCGCGCTCTTGCGCCCAGCCCGGGAGCGCACACCCGAGTGTGCCCACCAGGATCGCCCACCCTGCGACACCCCACCTCTTCGCCATCCTGCGCCTCCTCGCGGTCCGAACCACGTACCCCTCGCTCACGGCAGCGGAGCACCGTCGGACGCTTCGACGATCCGGTAGCAATCGCGACGATCCAGGTGCACCGCCAGGGCGCGGGTCGCCGCGAAAAGCCGCGCCGGGGTCAGGCTACCGAGGATGGCGACCGGCCGCACCGGGTGCGCGAGCACGAAGGCCAGCGCGACCGCGGCCCGCTCCACCCCTTCACGGGCGGCGAGCTCGTCGAGCACGGCGAGCAGCTCCGGGCGTACACCTTCGCCGCTCGCCAATCGCCCCCCGGCGAGGGGACTCCAGGCGAGCGCCGTGATGTTCCCGCAGCAACAGCGGTCGAACGTCCCGTCGCGCGCAGGATCGAGGTGGACCGCCGAGTACTCCGGTTGGATCGCGGCGAGTGCGGTGCCGTTTCGAGCCAGGCCGGCCGTGATCGCGTCGTGCTGCGAAAGGGTGTAGTTCGAGACGCCGACCTCGCGGACCTTGCCTTCGCGCCGCAGGGCGACGAGCGTCTCGGCCACCTCGATCGGGTGCGCGAACAGGTCCGGGCGGTGGACCAGGTAGAGGTCGATCCGCTCGACCCGAAGGCGCCGCAGCGACGCCTCGCAGGCGGCCCGTAGCGCCCGCGCGCTCGAGTCGTACGGCAGCGGTGGCCGCACCCCGCCCTTGCTCGCGAGGACGATGTGATCCCGCAGCGACGGCTGCGCCTGCAGCATGCGCCCGAGCATCACCTCGGCCGCCCCGAAACCGCTGGAGTCCTCCTGGAAGCCGTAGACGTCAGCGGTATCGACGAGGGTCATCCCGGCCTCGATCGCCGCGTTCAGCGCCCGCTCCGCCCGCTCCGCCTCGGTCGGCGCGAAGCGCCAACAGCCGAAGGCCAGCGGGCCGGAGCTCATGCCCTCGACCCCGATCGGACGGGTTCCGGCGTCGACGAGGTTCTCGCTCATCGCCACTCCCATGATCGCGCCAACGCCGGCGACGCGCCAGTCACCGCATGTATGCTTCCGCTCGGAGGGAGAAGACCTTGCGATCCCCCTGGCACCGACTCGCAGCTTCCCTGCTCGCTCTCGCCGGCCTCGCCGGGTCGTCCTGCGGCCTGCCCGGGAAGGGCGGCGGCGCCCGCTCGGCGCTGGTCGTCTCCCTGGCGCGGCTCGAGAAGGGCCCCACCGGACACGTGCCGCAGCCGGCGCGGCTCGGTATCCTCACCCCAGGGCGCGGCGCGTGGAGCTGGCGCAGCCTCGACGACCCCGACAGCAACGTGTTCCACAAGGCGATGGCGTTCGAGCTCGACCAGGGGCGGCTTGGCCTCCTGACCGCCGGCGGTACGCGGGCGTTGCTCAAGGTCTGGCTGCCTGGCGGTGAGCAACGCACGCTCTGGGAGGCGGACTTCGGCGGCCGCTTCTCGCGCATGCGCGACGTCGAGGTGGCCGACGTCTACGGCACCGGCGAGCGCGATCTGGTCGTCGCCACCCATGACCAGGGCGTGGTCGCGGTCGTGCGGCCGGACGGCCGCAGCGGCTGGGCGGCGACCGAGCTCGACCGCGCACCGGACACCATCGTTCACGAGGTCGAGGTCGGCGACCTCGACGGCGACCGCACCCTCGAGATCTACGCCACCCCGAGCAGCCCCAACCGGCTGGACGGAACGCCGCAACCCGGCACGATCGTCAAATACGTCCCGGCCCGGGGCGAGGGACGGACGGTCGTGGCCGACCTCGGCGACCGTCACGCCAAGGAGATCCTCGTCGCCGACGTCGATGGCGACGGCCGCGACGAGCTCTACGCCTCGGTGGAGGCGGTGTCGGGCGGCCAGGTCGAGATCCGCCGCTACGACGCCGGCACCGACCCGCGCGGCGGCACGCTCGTCGCGCGGCTGGCCGACCGCCTGTGCCGCTTCTTGACCGCCGGCGACGTCGACGGCGACGGCTCCCGCGAGCTCGTCGCCACGACCCACCGGGCCGGCCTGTGGCTGCTGCGCCGCGGATCGCAGCCGGCCGGCCCCTGGACCGCCACCGTGATCGACCCGGCGTCCTCGGGCTTCGAGCACGCGGCCGTGCTGGCGGACCTCGACGGCGACCGCATCGACGAGCTCTACGTCGCCAACGACCAGGCGGCGGAGGTCAACCGGTACGGCTGGAGCGACGGGCGCTGGGTGAAGACGGTCCTCTACACCCATCCGGGCGGCCTCTCGGGCTTCACCTGGAGCATCATGCCCGTCCCCCTCGCGGCCCTGCCATGACGGCTCGGCCGGGCGGCCGGCGGACGACACGTGCCGGAGCACCGCGCCATCAGGGCGCCAACCTGACGAGCTCGCTCGCCGCGAGGAGGAACGCCCCGGCGCCGTACTCCTGGTTGTCGTCGGCTCCGACCGAGCGGGGGTCGTAGCCGATCTGCTGTACCCAGCCGAGCTTGCCGGAAGGCTGTAGCGCCCAGTCGAGACCGCGCCATGCCCGGCGGACGGCCGGCAGGTACGTGACGGCGTCCAGGACACCATGGTTGATCCCCCACGCCAGCCCGTAGGCGAAGAACCCCGAGCCGCTCGTCTCCGGCGCCGGGTAGGCATCGCGGTCGAGCAGGCTCGAACGCCAAAGCCCGTCGGCGCCCTGCACCGCGACGAGCGCGGCCGCCATCTCGCGCATCTGCCGTTCGAACCGCGGGCGGTCGGGGTGATCCGCAGGCAGGTGCTCGAGGACCCGGGCGAGGCCCGCGAACACCCAGCCGTTCCCGCGGCTCCAGAAAACCTTCCTGCCGTTCGGCGTCCGCGGCTGCGAGCCGTCGGGCTGCGGGACGTAACGCCCGTCGCGGTACCACAGGTGCTCATCCTGGTCGTAGAGGTACGCGGAGGTCTCCCACCACATCGCGCCCATCGCGTCGAAGTAGCGGCGATCCCCGGTCGCCGCGCCGATCATCGCCATCGTCGGCGGCGCCATGAAGAGCGCGTCGCACCACGACCAGTTGTCGTCCTCCCGCCAGCCGACCGCCGGACCCGGGCGGGGCTCCGCGAGGATGGCGTCGAGACGGGCGACCGTCGGCTGGATCCGCCGTTCCTCGCGATCGAGGAGGAAGAGCTCGGCGTAGGTCTGGGCGATGCAGAGGTCGTCGGCGTGACGGGGGCGAGGTCCCGGTTGCCAGCCGTTCTTCTCGGCGAGGCCGAGCGCCGCGTCCAGGTAGGCGCGGTTCGCCGTCGTCCGGAACGCGGCCATCACCCCGGCGAAGAACGCCCCCCTCACCCACTCCGTGTCGCTCACCTCCTGGCTTCCGCCGTCCGGCAGCGGCGCCTCGGTGGCGAGGTTCGCGAGCTGCCAGTCGGCCACCCGCGACATCGCGGACAGGATCTGGCCGCGGGAGTGGATGTCGGCGGTCGACGGTCCCTCCGGAAGCACTCCCGGCTCGCCGCTCTCGCCGCTCGCGAGCCCGAAGCCGTACGGGAAGAGCGGGTCGTACCCTTCATCACCGCGATTCAGTGTGGTCTGGTCGGGTGTCTTGGGCCAGGAGAACGACAGCTTGCCGGTGAAGCCTGTGGCGGCCGCACCGTCGGGGGAGCGGAAGAGGACGTCGGCCACGCCCGCGCCCTCGGAGCCGGGCAGCCAGGCGACCACGAAGGCGTCCGACGCGTTGAGCTCGGGGTTGACCCACTGCGGCCGGCCGGTGAGGAACACGGACACCACGGGTACCCCCGCGGCGGAGAGACGCCGCAGGAGGCGCACGTCGCCGGGGTGGGCAATGCGGTACTCCAGGGTCGCCCGGTCACCCCGGGACTCGGCGTAGGGGTCCTCGCCGTAGACGACGATGGCGACGTCCGGGCGCTCAGCGAAGACGCCGTCGACCTGCAGCACCGCACTCCCGCCCCCACCCTCCACCGCCTGCCGGATCCCCTCCCAGATCGAGGTTGCCCCCGGGAAGTCGGCGTTGGTGTTGCCGTCGCCCTGCCAGGTGAGCGTCCAGCCGCCGCACTGCCTGCCGATGTCGTCTGCGCCCGGCCCGGCCACGAGCACGCGGAGGTCGCGCCGGAGGGGCAGCAGGCCCGCGCGGTTCTTGAGCAGGACGAGCGACTCGCGCACCACCTGTCGCGCGATGGCGCGATGCGCCGCGGCGCCGAGCAGCTCGGTCCTGCCCGCGAAGGGCCGGCTCGACGGCCGGCCGCGCTCGAACAGCCCAGCCCGCAGCTTGACCCGCACGATGCGGCGGACCGCATCGTCGAGGCGTTCGCTCGGGATGGCGCCGGACCGGACCTGTCCCAGCATGGCGTGGTACAGGCCCTGCCAATCCTCCGGCGCCATGAACATGTCGACCCCGGCGTTGAAGGCCTGCGGGCAGCTCGTGCTGGTGCAGCCCGGGAGCTGGGCGTGGCCGTTCCAGTCGCCGACGACGAAGCCGTCGAACCCCATCCGCCCCTTCAGGACCCCGGTCAGCAGCTCGCCGAAACCGTGCATCCGCCGGCCGTGCCAGCTCGAGAACGAAGCCATCACCGTCTGCGCCCCCGCCTCCAGCGCGCTCACGTAACCGGCGGCGTGGACGCGGACGAGCTCCTCCTCGGTCGCCAGGTTGTCGCCCTCGTTCCGGCCGCCTTCGGTGCCCCCGTCGCCGAGGAAGTGCTTGGCGGTGGCCACGACGCGGCCCGCCTCGAGGGGCCGGCCGGAGTCCGGGTCGCCCTGCAGCCCGCGGATGATGGCGGCGGCGTACTCGCGGACCAGCTCCGGGTCTTCGGCGTATGCCTCGTAGGTCCGTCCCCAGCGGTCGTCGCGGGCCACCGCCACGGTCGGCGCGAAGGTCCAGTCCAGCCCGGTGACGGCCACCTCCTTCGCCGTGGCCTCGCCGATCCTCCGGACGAGCTCCGGGTCGCGCGCGGCGCCGAGGCCGATGTTGTGCGGAAAGACCGTCGCGCCCGCGACGTTGTTGTGGCCGTGCACCGCGTCGGTGCCCCAGATCACGGGGACCGCCACGCCGCCGTCCGCGGTGTCCATCGAGGCGGCGAAGAAGGCGTCGGCGAGGGCCAACCACTCGGCCGCCGTCGCCCGCTTGCGGCCGCCCGGCGTCGACCCGCCGCCGTTGAGGACGGAGCCCAGGTGGTAGCGGCGCACATCCTCTGGCGTGACGTTCTGGAGCTCGGCCTGGATCACCTGCCCGACCTTCTCCTCCACCGACATCCGCGAGAGCAGCTCGCCCACCCGCTGCTCGACCCCGCCATCACGGGCGAGCCGGCGCTCGACCACGGGCCAGCGCTCCGCGTGGACCACCGGACCGGGGACCGCGACGGGGCGCGGCGTAGGCGCCGTGGTCCCCCCACACCCGCCGGCCAGCCCGGCCGCGCCGAGCAGCGTCCCCACCAGGTATCGAAGTGCCTTCATCGTGGCCTCTCCTTCGTTGCCCTGCTCGGGCTTCGAGCCCGCGATCAACTGAAGTACAGCCACACCAGGCCGACACACACGATCAGGACCACCGACCACCAGACGTCCCGGCGGCGCCGCGCCGCGCTGGACGCCAAGGCATACGGCGAGGCGGCGCCGCCGGCCGGAAGGTCGGCGGTGGCGAAGGTCAGGCCGCCGAGTCGTGAGTCATCGTGCGGGCGGGTGGCGAGGCTGACCACGACGAGCACCGCGGCGCACACGGCGAACAGCAGGACCGCGAAGTGGAGAAAGTTGACCTCGGCGTACCAGCGCGGCAGCCCGGCGAGGGCACCCTTGTTGAGCTCCAGAACGAGCCTGGCCAGGCCCAACACGAAGCCGGTGAGCAGCGACGCGATGGCGCCGGTTCCGTTCACCCGCTTCCAGAACACCCCGAACAGGAACACCGCGGCGATCGGCGGCGAGATGTAGGCCTGCACGCTCTGCAGGTAGACGTAGAGCTGGCTCGAGATGTACTTCATGAAGGGGATCCACGCGAGGCCGAGTCCGACGAGGGCCACGGTCGTCAGCTTCCCGACGGTGACGAGCCGACGTTCCGAGGCGGTCGGGTGGATCTTGCGGTAGACGTCCCACGTGATCAACGTCGAGCACGAGTTGAAGACCGCGGACAGCGAGCTCATCAGTGCGGCGAGGAAGCCCGCCACCACGAGGCCGCGTACCCCGACCGGAAGCAAGGTGCGGATCATCTCTGGGAGGGCGTGGTCGGGGCGCGCCAGTGTGAGCTTGCCGTTGGCGACGAGCGCGGCGGCCACCACCCCGGGGATGACGAAGATGAACAGCGGCAGGAGCTTGAGGTACCCGGCGAAGATCGTGCCGCGGCGAGCGTCGTCGATTCCCCGGGCGGAGAGCGTCCTCTGCACGATGAACTGGTCGGTGCACCAGTACCAGACGCCGAGGATCGGGGCGCCGAAGAGAATCCCGGTCCACGGGAAGGCGGGGTGGCTGGCCGGCTGCCACATGTCGAGAAAGGCCGGTGCCACCGCGCCGCGCATCGCGCCCCAGCCGCCCAGCGCTGCCAGGCCGGCCACGGTCACCAGGACGGCGCCGCCGATCAGCATGAACGTCTGCAGCGCCTCCGTGTAGAGCACGGCGCGCAGGCCGCCGAGGACCGTGTAGACGCCGGTGGCGACGACGATGACGAGCGCCCCGGTCCAGAATCCCCCGCCGACCAGCACCTCGAAGACGACGCCGCCGGCGTACAGGGTGACCGAGATCTTGGTGAGGACGTAGCCGATGATCGTCACGACCGCGAGGTACCAGCGCGCCGGGGCGGAGTAACGGCGCTCGAGGAACTCCGGCATCGTGTACACGCCGCTGCGCAGGTAGAACGGCACGAAGAGCCAGCCCAGGACGAGCAGGATCAGCGACGCCAGCACCTCGAACTGCCCGACGGCGACGCCGCTGTCGTAGCCGGTCCCGGCCAGCCCGACAAGGTGTTCCGACCCGATGTTGGCGGCGAACAGCGCCGCCCCGACGACGAGCCACCCGACGTCGCGGCCGGCGAGGAAGTACCCCGCCGGCGAGGCGTGTGTGGCCTTCTTCCGCCATGCGACCCACCACGCGACTCCGAGGATCACCGCGAAGTACAGCGCGATCACCACCCAGTCGACGGTCGCGAGGGGTGTCACGAGGGAACCCTCCTGGAGGGAATGATAGCGCTGTCAAGTCGTCCGGGCACGCTCCCGGGGCTCGATCGTGAGTGGCATCGAAACCACCTCGTCAGGCGCCGATCTTCGGCGGCCGTCCCGTCGTGGTGAGCACGCTCTCGGCGCTATTTCCTGGGGTTGTACGGCTCGTAGCACCTGCCCCGCAGGGCGTAGGAGATCCGAACGACGTTATTGGACTCCCCTCGCGGCGGCGCCTCTCCGACCGTGTGGTCGTCGTCGATCCACAGGCTGAGCGTGTGCTTGCCGATCGGCAGGTACGCCTGGGTGTTGATCGGCCTCGCCTCGCTGGCCCCGAGCGACAGCTCACTCTGTGTCGAGACGACCTTGGCGTCCGCCTTGACCCGATTGAGGAACGCCGGGCTCGTCGGCACCGCCTTGAGGTTGACCAGGTCGTAGGAGAGGTTGAACGCACACTCGGAGTTCGGCGAGCCGTGCAGCGCGTCCGCCTCGGTGAGCACCACGCTCCCGCCCCACGGCACGAACTTCCCACCGGCGCCGCCGATCGCGCCGCCGATCGTGATCCCCCGCTTGCTCGTCATGTCCGGCATCGGCTTGAGGATCGTGAACGTCTTCCAGCCGCTGCTGTACACCGTGACTCCCCCTGTCAGCGGCTCGCAGTACACGCCGACCTGGTAGGCGCCCGGCGCGAGCCCCGGCGGGATCCTGACCGTCAGCTTCGTCGGGGTCCACGTCACGACCTCGAGGGTGTTCATGCCGCCCATGTTGATGCACGGAATCTTCGTGCCCTGGGTCGGGCCCCACGTCCCGTTCATCTCGAACGTGTCGCCCGGAGTGCCCGAGCTCTTGCTCAGCGAGGCCAGGTTGATCCCGCACGGCTGCCCGGACTGGGCGAACGCGGGAACGCACATCACGAGCCCGCACGCCGCAACGATCGCGGCCACGATACGGGCGTTTCCCCGACGGGTACTGCGCTGCGTCATCTCCTTACCCTCCCGGAGGCGGCAGGATTGGTGCTGCTGCCCCCATCTGGAAGAACGTCGATTCGGCCCATGACCGCACATCCCGTGGAGTTCCAGCCTGCCGCCGCACCATCCAAGAGAATGGGCGGCCACCGACCTCGCCTCCGCCGTCTGTTCCCTCGGCCACGCCGGGCTCAGGACCCCGGTGCCGACAGACCGTCGACCACGACCGTCAACGGCAGCTCGTTCGCCACGATCTCGGGAACCACGGCGAGGAGGCGTTTCCCGTCCGGAGAAACGTCGAAGGCGACCCATGGGTGTCCCTTCAGCTCGAAAAGCACCGTCGGCTCGCCGAGTTGGAGCGTGGGGTCGGTGCGGATCGGCACCGAAACGAGTCGCCGATCGGCCGAGAGATAGATCAGCTCCTTCCCATCGCGACTCCAGCGCAGAAGGTGCGACCCGCCGCTCGACACGCGCGTCCGCTCTCCGGGCCCGGGATATGGCGTCACGTAGGCTTCGAGCTGGCCCGATTCGTCGGAGACGAACGCGATGAAGCGCCCGTCCGGCGAGAAGCGGAGTAGGGAGAAGGCCACCTCGGCCCCAAGGCTCACCGGCAGGAGCGCGGTCGGCGGTCCGTCCCCCCGGAGCGGCACGGAGAAGGCAGCGAACGAGCCGCGGGGCCGCTCGGCGAAGGCGAGCACCCGGCCGTCGGGAGAGACGTCCTGCGCCACCTGGAAGCCTCCGACCGGAACGACCTCCACCTCCTCCTCCGTCGAGAGCTCTCTTCTGTAGATGTGAGGAGACTCCCTCTTGACGACCGAGTAGAGAACGCTCTTGCCGTCCGGCAGCCAGACGGCTCCGAACCTGCTCTCCGGCCCCGAGGAGATCCGGGTCTCGACGCCTCTCTCCAGGTCGGTCGACCAGACATCCCACACACCACTCCTCGGCTGCGCACGCGAGAAGAGCAGACGGCGACCGTCGGGGGCGAGCGCGAGAGTCAGGTACCTCCCCGGCGCACCCACGGTCCCGAGCTCCTTCCCGGTCCGGTCGAACCAGACCACACGCTGCACGTCGTCCTGGGCTTGGTAGGCGAACGTGCCGGTGAGGGAGGTCGCGAACCCCGCGGAGCCGGTCGAAGCGAAGTAGCGCACGCGTTCGGCGATCGAGAACGACGCGTCCGTCAGCCGCCCGCGCTTCACGTCGAAACGCTGCGCCAGGAGGGTTCCCTCGCTGGCGAAGAGGAGATAGCCGGGATCGCTGTACTGCGCCTCCGAGGCCATCGCCGTCACGGCACGCGGCGGCCTTCCCGGCTCGGACAGCATCAGTCTCGTGCCGTCGTCGCTCCGGAGGAAATAGAGAAACCGCTTCCCGTCGGGCAGGAACCAGGGCCAGGCGACGCGCCTCTCGCCGCGCTGCGGATCGGGCCGGATCACCGGGGTGGGAGCGCCTCCGCCTGCAGCGGACACGCGTTGGATCGCCTCACCCTGGATTCCTGCGAACAGGATGTCGCCCTCGCGGCCCCACGTTCCGCTGGTGCCTCCCCCGGCGGCGACGTCGCAGACCCCGACCGGGACACCGCCGGCCAGTTCCAGCCTCTTCAACTTGTTCTCGGCGAAGAACCCGAGCGAGCGCCCGTCGGGAGAGAAGAACACCGACGTGGCACCTTCCGTCCCCGGCAAGGCCTGGGCCTCGAGCGCGTCGAGCGCGCGCAGCCAGAGCCTCTGGCCGTGCAGCGGGTCCCTCGCCGCGTACGCGAGCCGAGACCCGTCGGGAGACACCGCCAGGAAGGCCCCCTCGAACCGGTACCCGAACGCACCACCCTCGGGAGGCGCCAGCGTGAAGCGGATCGGTCGCGCAACCGGCCGGTCGATCGAACCCCACCTCAGAAGTGTCGCAGCAGCCACGGCGAGGGCGAGGCCGGCGACCAGCCACGGCCGCCACGCGCCGCGACGCGATGCGCGCTCGGCCGGACGAGGAACCGACCCGCCCTCGGCGATGGCCTCCAGTTGCAGGCCCGCGTCCCGTGCCGACTGCCAGCGTGCCTCGGGGTCCTTGGCCAGACAGACGCGCACCAGCCGGTCGAGCGCCGGTGGCGTGAGCGGCTGCAGCGAGCTCAACGGCGCCGGTTCCGCGTGCAGGATCGCGCCGATCACACTCGCCTGGCTCTTGCCCTCGAACGCCCGGCACCCCGACACCATCTCGAACAGGACGCAGCCGAACGCGAAGATGTCGCTGCGCGCGTCCACCTCCCGCCCCTCGAGCTGCTCGGGTGCCATGTAGTGCAGCGTCCCGACGATGGCGCCCGCCTCCGTCAGCGGACCCGACACCGTTTCCAGCCCGGCCAGATCCAGGATGCCGTGACTCGCCGCGTGCAGCTTCGCGAGCCCGAAGTCGAGGAGCTTCGGCCCGCCCTTGGTGAGCATGACGTTGCCGGGCTTGAGGTCGCGGTGCACGATCCCGCGGCGATGTGCCGCCGCAAGCGCCACGGCGATTTCCGCCGCGACCTTGAGGGCCTGATCCAGCGGCAGGGGTCCACGGGCAAGCCGCGCGGCCAGCGTCTCGCCTTCCATGTACTCCATGACCAGGAAGTGCGTCCCCTCCTGCTCGCCCACGTCGTAGAGCGCGCAGATCGAGGGGTGCGCCAGCGCCGAGACCATCCGCGCCTCGCGCTCGAAGCGCTCGCGCATCGCCGGGTCCTCGGCGTGGCGCCCGGGCAGCACCTTGACGGCCACGACGCGGTCGAGCCGTGTGTCCTTGGCCTTGTAGACCTCGCCCATCCCACCTGCACCGAGGGGGGCGATGATCTCGTACGGGCCGAGGCGGGCACCCTTCTCCAGGACCATTCTGTCGGTTCGAGTTGCAACAACGCAGCGCGGTCCTTGCTTCTTCCCGATACCGCAGGCACCACCCGGGGCGGGAACCACATCCGGTAGCGGCGTGACGGCTGCGGCGTAGACTGCGAGCAGAGGCAACTCGGTGGCGAGGGTGACCGGCTTCATTCGTCTGCTCGGCCTGGTATCGATGTGGGCAGTCGCGGCCCACGCGCAGGCGCCGGAAGGACAACCGGGCCGGTTCGGCACGCGAATCCAGGTCCGCCTTGGCTCGGTTCCGGTGAGCGTGGTCGACGAAGACGGCAGGCCCGTCTGCGACCTCGGCGTCGGGGTCTTCGCCCTTCGGATCGACGGCCGGGAGCGCGCGATCACGCACTTCGAGGCCTGCAAGCCGGCGGCGACGACGACGCCGGCTGCCACGCCGGGCGCCGCAAGCCCGGCGGTGGCCTCCCCCGATCCCGAGGACGGGACCGTCTGGGTGGTCGTCGTCGACCAGGGCAACATCTCGGTCTTCAGCCGGAAGGAGGTGCTGCTGCGGCTCGCGACGTTCGTCCGGGCGCGCGTGCGGCCGCCGGACCGCGTCACGATCCTGGTGCTCGCGAAGCGGCTCGAGGTCGTCTGCCCGCTGACCACCGACGTCGACGCGGTCATCCGGGCGATCGAGACGCTCGGCGCCAGCACCGCGGGTGTCGGGACCAGCCGCGCGATCATGCGAATGGGTGAGGCCCAGATCCGCCTGATCTGGGAGGAGCCCGGCGGGATGAAACCGGACCGGATGATGATGACGGCCCGCGCCGCCGCCGGCCAGATCCGCGACATCCTGCGGACGACGTGCGGCAACCTCGAGCGGCTCATCCGCAGCCTCGCCGGGGTCGAGGGGCGCAAGGCGCTCGTCTACGTGTCCGACGGGTTGCCGATGCAGCCCGCCCGCGAGCTGTTCACGCTCGTCACCGAGTTCTTCCCCATGCTGTCCGCGACCGGAGGCGGCGCCGACAGCTTCCAGGCGGACGACCTGTTCGCCGAGCTCGGCGACTTCGCGGCGGTTGCAGGGGTCGCGTTCTACCCGATCGACGCGCTCGGCGTGCACAACACGGCTGGGTTCGAGGCCGAGCGGCGCGAGTCGCACTCCAACGAGGTCGCGACCCTCACGCGGTCCAACCACCAGCAGACGCTCTCGTACCTCGCCGCACGGACCGGCGGCGTCGCGGTGCTCAACACCAACGACTTCGTCGGAGCGCTGGGGCGGATCGCCGACACCGTCGAGCAGTCCTGCACGCTCGGCTTCCCGCTCGACGGCCTCGAGCCCGACCGCCCGCTCCCCGTCGAGGTCGCCCTCCGCGCCCCGCGGGACGTGCGCCTGCGCTACCGTCCGGTGTTCGTCAACCGCCGCCCGGACACCGCGGTCGCCGACCGCACCTCGGCCGGGCTGCTCTTCGACCTCGCGGACAACCCGCTCCACGTGTCGCTGTCCACCCAGCCGCCGCGGGCCGTCGCCAAGACCGGCTGCACGGTGCCGCTCGTCATCCGCGTGCCACTGGCCGGCCTCGCCTTGCCGCCCGAGGGCGACGAGCTGGCCGGCGCGGTCACGGTCTTCTACCAGGCCGGCGACGCCGAGGGCCACCGGTCCGCGCTGGCCCGCACCCGCCACGAGATCCGGCTCCCGGCAGACCGCGCGGCGGCCGTCAGGGAGCTGGCGGTCACGACCGAGATCGAGATCGGCGCGGGCGACGCGCGCGTCTCGGTGGGCGTCCTCGACGAGTTGTCGGGGCTGGCCGGCTACGCCGCCGCCCAGGCCACGTGCGCCGCCGCGGCCCCGGCCCGCTGACCGCCAGCAGCGACGGAGTGGCGGACCCGGTGCCGATGCGTCAGTCGGAGATGGCGAGGAGCGTGACCATCGGACCGTCCACCCGCTCGGCGTCGGCGAGGTCGATCTCGGCCGCGAGGTGCCAGTCGTCGTCGCCCTCGGGATCGCACAGGACCTGCGTGACGCGCCAGCGAAACTGGGCTTCCTGCTGCACGAGAGTCTTGTCGGCGAGACGGGAGCGGTGGTCGAAGACGAGCGCCCGGTGGCGCGCGAGGAACGGCGCCATCGCCTGCTCCAGCGCTGCCGGAGACCAGTGCGTCCGGCTCCCCTCCTCGCCCTGGCGGATGGCGGCGGCCGCCTCCTCCCACTCGCCGCGGGAGAGCGCCGCGACGAGGGCGTGCAGCTCGCCGCGGATGCGCGCGGCGAAGCGCCGGGGGTCGGCGAGCAGCTCCTCGACGGCCAGCCTGCGGTGCATCGAGGCCGGGCTCGCCGTCGCCGCCCGCAGGTCCGGGTGGACGAGCGACTCCCACTCCTGCAGCAGCGAGGTGTCGGTGCGCTCGAGCACCCCCCGCAGATAGCCGGCGATCTCCCAGACCGCCGGCGTCTTGAGCTGGTCGGGGACGTTCTGGTCCAGGGTCTTGTAGGCCTGCGAGAGGTAGCGCAGGAGCACGCCCTCCTGGCGCTGGATGCCGTAGCGCCGGACCATCTCGCCGAAGCCGAGACAGGTCTCGACCATCTCGCGCGCCACCGACTTCGGGTGCACGAGCCGGCCGCCCACCCACGGGTGGCGCGCACGGAACAGCTCGAACGCCTCCTCGATGAGGTCGGCCGCGGGCTGCGGGTGCGTCACCTCGTCGAGGCGCCGGATCCGCTCCTCGTACGGCACGTCCTCGGCCTTGAGGCGGGCGAGCAGCTCCTCCTTCGCCTTGCTCACCTGGCTCCGGATGATCACCTCGGGGTCCTCGAGCACCGCCTCGACCATCGACAGCAGGTCGAGCGCGTACGTCTCGCCGTCGGGGTCCAGGCGCGCGATGCCGTCAACGAGGAACAGCGAGAGCGTGTGGAACAGCGAGAAATCGACCTGGAGCTCCTCGTTCACGACCACCGGCCGCGGCTCGCCCGGCTCGGCCGGCGCCAGGCCGACGATCCCCTCGCGGTGGAGCGAGCGGACGATCAAAGCGGCGCGCGAGAGCAGGCGACTCTTCGACGCGTCGTCCTCGTGGCAGTCGCGCAGGAGCGCGCGCAGCGAGTGGAAGTGGCGGACCCGCTCGTCGGCGTCGCGATGGAGCAGGTCCACCACCATCCCCGGCGTGATCCGGAAGCGCGACTCGAGGCGCTCGGGCGGCGACGTGCGCAGCCGCGTGAAGGTCTCCTCGGTCCAGGAGACCTCGCCGTCGCGCGGGCCGCGGACCGCCTTCGGCTTCTTCTTCCCGTCCTTCGCGGCCTTGGCGGCCTCGCGCTTGCGCTCGATGACGTGCTCGGGCGCCTGGCCGATCACCCAGCCCCGCTCGTCGAATCCCTTGCGCCCGGCCCGCCCGGCGATCTGCAGGAAGTCGCGGACCCTGAGGTGCGCGACCCGGCGGCCGTCGAACTTCGCGAGCGCGGAGAACAGCACGGTCCGGATCGGAATGTTGACGCCCACCCCGAGCGTGTCGGTGCCGGAGACGATCTTGAGCAGGCCGCGCTGGGCGAGCTGCTCGACGGTCAGGCGGTAGCGAGGCAGCAGCCCGGCGTGATGGACGCCGATGCCGAACGACAGGAAGCGGCGGAACTCGCGCCCGTACGGCGTCTCGAAGCGGGTGTCGCCGAGCGCCTCGCGGATCGCCGCCTTGTCCTCCTTGGTCGTCAGCGGCAGCGAGGTGAGCTGCTGCGCCAGCTCGGCGCAGTCGCGCTGGGTGAAGTTGACCACGTACACCGGCGCCTGCCCGCCCGACACCAGGTCCAGCACCGTCTCGTGCAGCGGCGTCTCGCGCCACTCGAACTCGAGCGGCACCGGCCTCGTCGTCGAGCTCACCACCGCCGCCTCGACGCCGGTCGAGTCCTCCAGGCGCCGCGCGATCCCCGACATGTCGCCCAGCGTCGCGGACATGAGCAGGAAGCGCGCGTGAGGCAGCGTGACCAGCGGCACCTGCCAGGCCCAGCCGCGCTCGCGGTCCGCGTAGTAGTGGAACTCGTCCATCACCACGGCGTCGGCGTCGAGCCGCCCGCCGAGCCGCAGTGCGAGGTTCGCGAGCACCTCCGCGGTGCAGCAGATGACCGGGGCGTCGGGGTTGATCGAGGCGTCACCGGTGAGCATCCCGACGTTGTCCGCGCCGAGCTCCGCGCACAGCGCGAAGAACTTCTCGGACGCCAGCGCCTTGATCGGCGAGGTGTAGTACGAGATCCGCCCCTCGCACAGCGCTTTGAAGTGCAGCCCGATCGCGACCAGCGACTTGCCCGACCCGGTCGGGGTCGCCAGCACGACGTGGCGGCCGGCGAAGACCTCGAGGAGCGCCTCCTCCTGCGCCGGGTAGAGCTCCAGTCCGAGAGCCGAGGTCCACTCGACGAACCGGGCGAGCATCTCGTCGGCCCCGAGCGTCCCGGGTGGGGCGACGAGGTTGATCAGGCGAGGACGGGGTGCGGTCACGGAGGCCACGCGACGGCATGATAGGCCGTACGCCGCGATGCCCCATCATCGGGTTGTTCTCGTGCAGGTCGTCGGCCGCTGCACTCGCCGCGCGTCGGTTACCCTCTCCACAACGATGGACTTCGCGCGGACGTTCCAGGACCTGGCGGACATCCGGTTCCTCATCGACTTGCCGGGAATCGACCGCGAGGAGGTCCGTGGCTACTTCGCCCGGCACGGCCTGGAGGCTCGTTTCGATGAGCTCGAAGCGTCGCGGTGAGCCGCTCGACTCGACGGACTTCCTCCCGGCCGGCGACGCGGACGTGAAGGCCCTGCGCCGGGCCCGCGTCTGGACCGGGCCGCCGCCCCTCGAGCACCCCGAGTTGCTAACGCCGCCCTTCCCGCCGCCGGGCCGGATGCGCGCCACCGCCGCCGGCCGCCCGACCTTCGAGCTCTGACGGCCTGCGGGGTGGACTGCGCACAGAAGCAAGGATGAGCAGTCCCAGCCGCGTGTCCCGCCTGGTGTGGCTCTCGGCGGTCTCGGCTCGCTGAGCTCGCCGCGGGGCTTGACAGGCGCGACCGCGCGACCGAGACCTGGTACCGTGGGTCGGACGACATGAGCGCGCGGCGAACCTCCCGTGGCAGCCCGCTGATCACCGCGGTCGGCGTGTGTCTGGTGCTCTCGGCGTTGCTGGTGGCCGCGATCCTGGTCCCGCCGCTGCTGTGGACGCTCGTCATCCTCACGACCCCGCTGATCCTGCCCTCCGACGCGGTTCTGGTTCGTAAGCTTCAACCGATAGCGGCGCCCCGCTCGGCCCCGCCGCTCCAGACCGCTCCCCGCAGCCCGCCACTCCTCTGATCTCGCACGCAGTCGCCGCCTGACAGCCACGACAGGGACCGTGACGACCTGCGCGCGGTGACACCCGCCCGGTGTCCCGCGCCGTCCTGGATCGTCACCGCACCCGCCCGAGATCTCAGGAGAGCACCATGTCATCGCAGACTACCGACCCCCGCCCGACCCGTCCGGGCCGCGCCCTCGCCCACCTGCTGACCTGGATGGCCGCCGCGTTGCGCGGCGAGGAGCCCGGGGAGGTCGCCACGGAATTCACCTCCTACTACGAGACGGCCGCTCGCGTCTCGGCCCGGGACCTTCGCCAGCTCACCGACGAGCAGCTCCGGCGCCGCTCGCGCCATTTCGCCCGCCATGTCCAGGCCGTGCTCGCCGCCGCCACCAAGCACCCGCATGGTCCGCCCGCCGCGACCGCCGGCAGGCCCGAAGCCGACCCGACGGCCGACCTCGTCTCACGCGCCGCTGTGCCGGCGTTCGCGCTCGTCCGCGAGGCGGCGCGCCGCACTCTCGGTCTCGAGCCGTTCGAGGTCCAGATCGTCGCCGGCCTGGCCATGGCGCAGCACCACATCGTCGAGATGCCCACCGGCGAGGGGAAGACCCTCGCGGCCGTCTTCCCCGTCTACCTCCACGCGCTGGCCGGTTACGGCGTGCACGTGCTCACCTTCAACGACTACCTGGCGCGGCGTGACGCGGCGTGGATGGGACCGATCTATCGTCTGCTCGGCCTGTCGGTCGGTTGCGTCCAGGAGGGCATGAGCGTGGCGGAACGCCGCGCCGCGTATCGCTGCGACCTCACCTACCTCACGGCCAAAGAGGCCGGCTTCGACCTGCTGCGCGACAGCCTGTGCCTGCAGCCGGAGGAGCAGGTCCACCGCCCCCTCCACCTCGCCGTCATCGACGAAGCGGACTCCATCCTCATCGACGAGGCGCGCATCCCCCTGGTCATCGCGGGGTCATCCGAGGAAGACCACGACACGCTCCCCCGCCTCGCGGCCCTGGCGCGCCGCCTCGTCCCGGGCGAGGACTTCGATACCGACCAGGCGCGACGCAACGTCTTCCTGACCGACGAGGGGATCGCCAGGGTCGAGCGCGCCCTCGCGTGCGAGAACCTCTTCGCGCCTCCCTCGCTGAGCCTCCAGGCCGCGGTCCGCAACGCCCTGCACGCCGAGCACCTGCTCTCGCGCGACGTGGACTACATCGTGCGCGCCGGCGCCATCGAGCTGGTCGACGAGATCACCGGCCGGGTCGCCGAGCGGCGCCACTGGCCGAACGGCCTGCAGGCCGCCGTGGAGGCCAAGGAGGGAGTGCACCTCGGCGCCGGCGGCACGATCCTCGGCTCCATCACCATCCAGCACCTCATGCGGCAGTACCCGCACCTGGCCGGCATGACCGCCACGGCGGCCAGCGCCGCCGCCGAGCTGTGGGACGTCTACGGGCTGCCGGCGATGGTGGTGCCGCCCAACCGGCCGTGCCGGCGCGTCGACGAGCCCGACCGCATCTTCACCTGCCGCGCCGCCCGCGATGCGGCGCTGGCCGAGGAGATCGCCCGCGAGCACGCCAGCGGCCGGCCGGTGCTGGTCGGCACCGCCAGCGTCGCGGAGTCCGAGCGTCTGGCCGCCGCCCTGCAATCCCGGAACATCGCCTGCCAGGTGCTCAACGCGAAGCACGACGCCCGCGAGGCGGAGATCGTGGCCGATGCCGGCGACCTCGGCGCGGTCACCATCTCGACGAACATGGCGGGGCGCGGTACCGACATCCGCCTCGGCGGCCGGCACGAGCGCCACCGCGACGGCGTGACCGACCTCGGCGGCCTGCTCGTGCTCGGCACCCACCGCCACCCGAGCCTGCGGGTCGATCGCCAGCTCCGCGGCCGGGCCGGCCGCCAGGGCGACCCGGGCGCCTCGCGGTTCTTCCTCAGCCTGGACGACGAGATGCTCACCGCCGCCGGCATCGGCGACCTCATCCCCGCCGGCCTCGTCGCCACCGACGTCGACCGCCCCCTCGAAATCCCGTTGATCCAGCGCGAAGTCGCCCGGGCCCAACGCATCATCGAAGGCGAGCACGCCTCGGCGCGCCGGCGGCTCTACGCCTATGCCGACGCCATCGAGACACGGCGCCGTGAGATCGCCGCCTGGCGCCAGGAGGTGCTCGACGGTCGATCGGTCGGGGACCTCCTCGAGGAGCGCTGCCGCCAGCGCTGGGAGCGGCTCCGGCCCGTGGTCGGCGAGGCGGTCCTGCGGGGGGTCGAGCAGCGCCTCACGCTGCTCGCCATCGACCGTTGCTGGGCCGACTACCTCGGCGAGATGCAGTCGCTGCGCGACGAGATCCACCTGGTGTCGCTCGACGGCCGCGAGCCGCTGGTCGAGTTCACCCGCGCCGCCGGCCGCGCCTACGGCCAGATGCTGGACCGCATCGACGACACCATCGCCGAGGGGTTCGAGGCGCTCGACATCACGCCGGCGGGGGTCGACTGGGCGGGCTGCGACCTGCGCCGGCCCGCCGCCACCTGGACCTACATGATCAGCGACACCGAGTTCCGCCCCAACGTGCTGCGCTCGCTGGCCAACCACGCGACGTTCGGCCTGTGGGCCGCGCTCCTCCTGGCCCCGCTGCTCTTCATCTGGGGCCTCTACGAGCACTGGCGCCGCCGTCGCAGCCGCAACGCGGCCGCCTGTCCCAACGGATCGCGCGGGCCGGCCGCAAGCGGTGCGATCGAGGCGGGAAACGGCGAGCAGTAGACGTGGTCCATGGCGTCGTGATCTCACAGCCCTTGCATTCGGACGTACAACTTGGCAGACTTGCACTCGTGAATGCACCAAGTACCGTGCTGCTGGCCGACGTGGTGGGGTCGCGCCGCGTCGCCAACTTCGCCGCGCGACGGGACGGGATCCTCTCGGAGGCGTCCCGCCGGCACCGTCAGCAGGGTCTCACCAGCACCGCGTACGCCGTCACGGCCTGGGACGAGTTCCAGGCCATGGTCGGCGACGTCGGCAGCGTGCCGTCGGTGATCTGGGACCTCCGGGTGAGGTTCCACCCTCTCCGGTTGCGCGTCGCCATCGGCTGGGGGATGGTCAGCACGGTCCCCTCCCCCGGTGGGAAGGTCAACAAGCAGGGCTCCGGCCCGGCATTCGAGTCGGCCCGTCGCGCGATGGACGAGATCAAGCGGCAGAAGGGCGTCCGACTGCGAGCGGCGACGCGGGTGGCGACTGGCGACACGGATTTCGATTCGGTGGCCAACACCCTGTACCGCCTGCACGATGCGCTGCTCCGGCGGATCACCGCCCGGCAGTGGGAGGTGGTGCAGGCGCAGGAACAGCAGCCGACCCAGGGCGAGACGGCGGCCGCTCTGCGCGTCGACAAGTCGACCGTGTCGAGGACCCTTGCCCGAGCGGCTTACTGGGAGCTGCGGGAGTCCGTCGCGACCCTGGGCGCCCTGCTCGAGCGACGACCGTTTGTTGCACCTTCAGATACAACTTCAATGAATTGCATCTGAACATGCATCTACTCACGATCACGCTCGCCCTGCTGCTCGCTCACCTCGTCGGCGACTTCGTCGTGCAGCGGGACCGCGTCGTCGCGGGCAAGCGCCGGCGATCGGTCGCCGCGTACCTCGAGCACGCGTGCGCCCACCTCCTCCTCTCGGAGCTCGCGCTGCTCGCCTTCGTGCCTGCAACGCTGAGTCCGCCACGGACCCACGCGCTCTTGGTGGGTCTCGCGGCAACTCACGCACTGCTCGACCTCGCCAAGGCGCGGTCGGAGGGTGGCGCCCCGACCTCCGGAACGGCGACAGCCTTCCTGGTGGACCAGGTACTCCACCTCCTGCTCCTGCTTGGCGCCGCTGCGCTCATCGCCGAGGTGGCCACACCGCTCGCCGCGATCGCCGCCTGGCTGCAGCGGCAGGCCGCGCCGGCCCTGGTCCTGGCGACGTCCTACTGTGCCGCCCTCTTCGCCGCGGGATACGCCAACGCGGTCCTGCTCGCGCCCTTCGCCGGGCGTCTGAGGACCGCCGACGAGGCCGACCCCAGTGGACTCGCGAACGCCGGGAAGTACATCGGCTGGCTCGAGCGCTTCCTGGTCCTCACCGCCGTCCTCGTCGGGTCGCCGGAGGCGGCGGGGCTGGTCGTCGCCGCCAAGTCGGTCTTCCGGTTCGGGGACATCAAGGAGGGGCGGGCTTTCGCCGAGTACTTCCTGATCGGGACGTTCCTGAGCGTCAGCGAGGCCGTCGGCATCGGCCTCGCCGCCCGCCTACTGCTCGGCCACCTTCCGGCCGCCTGATCCTGACGCCTCGAGACACGAAAGGGGCGGCCGCGCGGGCCGCCCCCGGTCACTTCGTGCTGTGTCGTTGTCGTTCCCGGACCCCGGTCCCCGCACCCGCGGGCGTCAGCCGCGCGGGTGCTGCAACTGCGCCTGCGCCGCCGCGAGGCGGGCGATCGGGACGCGGAACGGTGAGCAGGAGACGTAGTCCATGCCGACGAGATGGCAGAACTCGACGGACGACGGCTCGCCGCCGTGCTCGCCACAGATCCCGAC
>JACQZW010000048.1 GCA_016213675.1 Acidobacteriota bacterium
CACGCAGGGCGCGTAGCCCGTGCACCCCGCTCACCCGCAGTACGACCTGGATCGCCTTCCATGCCTCTGCTCGACTCGGACGCCGATCGAACTGCCAGCCAAGAGCCTCCCACCTGGGGCGATGTGCCGGCTCGTCCACCCCGGTGCCGGTGGCGGCCCTTGACCGGCGGTCCGGCCGCCGTAGACTGCGGCTTGGTGCAGCGATTGGTTCCGGGGGAAGAGTTGGGGGCGAGGATACCCTGGCTTGAGGAGGGACGGAAAGTGCCACAGCGAGGAAGGCGGTTGGTGATTGCCGCGGCGTTCGCCGCTGCGGCGCTGTTTGCGACGTCCGGAAGTGCCCAGCCGAGTGGGGAGGTCCCGCCGGCCGTGCAGGGCGAAGGAGCGGCGTCGGGGTTCCTCCTTCAGGGCGCCTTGAGCGCCCACACCGGCTCTGCGGAGCTCGGCACCTTGAGCAGTGCGCTGTTTTTCGGGTTCGTCGCCGAGCTTCGCGTCGGGTGGATGTTCGACGAATTGGCGGTCGCGGTCAGTTCGTCCTTCTCGGACCGGACCGACCCGGACTCCCAGGACTCGACGGTGCAGTTCGGACCTGTCGTCGAAGTGTTCCTCTGGCACTCGTCCGACGACGCGGTCCGGCTTTACGCTCTGGGCGGTGCGACTTTCGGCGCGTGGCTGGAGCACACGGAGACGCCCCTCGACGAGGAAGACGACAAGACATTCGTTGCCGCCCTCGAGCTGGGATTCGGAGGCTGCTACTTCCCGCATCCCGACTTCTCGTTCGGGCTCGAGCTGGGCTCGCGCACGGAGTTCCGCGGCGCGGACGAGACGATCTACGACACCGGCTTCTTCGCGTCGCTCGTGGTCGGGTTCGTCGCGGGGAGTTGACGGGAGGGTTGCCGTCGTCGCCGGTCACGGGAGCGGCCAGACGGCCAGGTGAACGCCCCGCGGGTCCTCGCCGTCCGTCCACGCCACCGCCGCGCCGCCGTCGAACCCGACCAGGCGTCCCTGGGCCTGGTACCGATCCACCGTGCAGGTCCTGCCCTCGAGCCGGCCGTCGCGATCGAGCCCCGTCAATCCCGTCGCCTCGTTGTCCAACTCGTCGTAGAGATCCCGTCCCAGGACGTACCCGTCCGGAACGGACGTCACGTCCCAGGCCGAGAAGTCCCACTCGATCGAACGCGGCACGGAGAGGCGCGTACCCCGCAGATCCATCGTCACGAACTGGAGCCCCAGGTAGTCCGTCGACGCGAACGGGTCCTCGAACACCGCGCCGTACAGCCCGCCGTCCCAGGAAGCGGTCGCCATGAGCCGATCGTCGGATAGCTGCACGGGAGCGCCGAACGGCACCGCGTCGGCGCCCGCGGGAAGGAACCACGTCGGATCGTCGAACGCGCTCCCTTCGCCGGGATCGATCCAGAAGATCCCCAGCCCGTCGCCGGCAGTGACGAGCCGTGCGCGGGAACAGCCGCCGCCGAGCCACTCGTGGGAGCGGCACAGACTCGCCGGCTCGCGAGTCGGCCGCCCGGAGCGATCCAGCGCCACGTAGAAGACCTCCTGGTACTCCCGGAAGAACCATGCCCCGTCGTCCCACTCGCCGTTCCACGCGAGGCCGAAGGCCGAGTCGGTAGGGGCCAGCTCGATGTGCGTGCGTCTGAACGAGGGCGCATCGGCCGTCGCGACGTCGACCGGGTCGCCCGACGGGGTGCCGTCGGACGCGAAGCCCAGGAAGTGGATTCCCTCCAGGTCGTCCCGCTCGTCCAGCCACGCGACGGCGTATCCGCTTCCGGTCCAGGCCAACGCCGTGTCCAGCGGAACGGGGTCCGCACGCACCACGATCGCGGCGCGCGCCAGCGGGTGCGCCGACCGATCGAACCGCTGGAAGTGGATGCCGTCCTGCTGCACCCACACGAGGCCGAATTCGTGGCCCGTCCACACCAGGGACTCCTCGCCGGCCTGGGCACCCTCGTCCGAGACTCGCAGCTCCGTTCCCTGGTCGCCGCACGGCTTGTATCGTTCGACCGAAACGCAGGATGCGCCCAGGGCGCACAGCAACAGCGGGAGCCCGCGAGCCGGGGCACCTGCCCGCCGCACCTTCCGACCTCGGACCGTCCGGCCCACGCCACAAGCTTGGCCCTCGCCCGAACGTCTCGTCAAGATCGGCCGGAGCCGAAACGCGACGTTTGGTCGGCCGATCACCCTCCGGGATTCCCCTGGGATCACACCCACGACCGTGGTGGCTGCGCCGAAGTAGGCCAGTTCCCCAGCGCACGCCGCCGCTCTGAACCCGCGCGGCCGTCCCGCCAACCTCCCGAGGCCGCTCGGGGGTCCCGCCCCCGGTTTCGGGCCGCCGACCCTTGACCAAGCCCCGTGTCGCCGTACACTTCCTTCGTGGTCAACGGAACGCGTCCGCGGGGATCGTCGGAGCCGGGCTTCGTTCCGCGCGAGGGGACCTCCCGCGGCGCCCCGCGGCTCGCGCCGCTCGCTGCCGGGCTGCGCGCCGCGATCGTCGTGTCCGCACTCGCGCTCGGTGTCGCGGCGGGACTCCACGCCTGCAGCAGCGCCGAGCCGCCGGCGGGGACGTGCGACCCCGCCGCCTGCGCGCTCGACTGCTGGACCGCGCGCTGGTCCGGCGGGGAATGCCGGGACGACGAGTGCCGCTGCTTCTCCTGGGGCGCGGATGCCGACGCCGACGCGGACGACGTGCGCCCGGAGAGCCCGGATCGGGGCCCGGAGGACATCCGGGACGTCGACGTCGACGCTCCGGACCGGCGCGAGGCGGACGTCCGCCCGGAGGTCATCTGCGAGCTGCCGCCGGACTGGCCGGAGACGCGCGACGACCTCCCCGCGGTCGAGGAGTGTTGCGGCCCCGAGACCCACGAAGCCAAGTCGGGGTGCGATCCGCTCCTGTGCTTCCTGAGCTGCGGCGGTACGTGCAGTGTTGCCGGCGAGTGCGAGTGCGCTCCGTCGTCGTGATGCCTCGCGCTACTTCAACAACTCCCTGAGCCCCTTCGCCAAGAGCCGCACCGCCTCGGCCAATCGCCGCGCGCGCGTCTCCTCCCTCTTCGCATCCAGGATCCACGCCACGTAGCGCCGCCGGTGACTCGGCGCAAGCCGCGCGAAAAACGCGGCCGCCCGATCATCGCCCGCAATCGCCCGCCGGATGAACTCCGGCACCCGGACCCCATCCGCGCCCAGTTCCTTACGTCCCCCTCTGCGCCGCTGCGCCTCTGCGCGAACCTGCCCTGAGCGGAGTCGAAGGGCCTGCCCTGAGCCCCGTCGAAGGGCCTGCACCCCGGCCGCGCCCAGCTCCTTCCGTCCCCCTCTGCGCCTCTGCGCCTCTGCGCGAAACTCCCTCCTCGGCCGCCCGAGCGGCACTCCCAGCACCTTCATCCCGGCAGGCGTCATGCGGCCCTCCGCCATCAGCCGCCGCATGTGGTCCAGGTTCCTCTCCGACCACCCCTTCGGGTCCTTCCGCGGCGTCCACCGCTGCATGTACCGCTCGCCGTCGATCCGCTTCACGATGCCGTCGATCCACCCGAAACACAGCGCCTCGTCCAGCGCCTCGTCGTACGTCACGCTCGCCTTGCCCGTGTGCCGCTTGTAGTACACGAGCCAGATCTCGCCGGCCGAGCCGTGGTGCTTCTCCAGCCACGCCCGCCACGCGGCTCGATCCCGCGCCAGGAGCGTTGGCGGAGTCGGCGGTCCGGAACGATGGCGACTACTCCTGGTCGTCACCGCTGCCCCTCCGCTTCTTCCGCTCGCGGCGTCCCGGCAGCGCGGGACGGTCCCGGTGGTGCTTCAGGCTCTCGAACTCGATGCCCGGGTCCGCCACCCTCACGTCCACGCCACCGAACATCGCCGCGCCGCGGATGCGCACCCAGGGCTTTCCGCCCTGCGGCGGCCGCCCTTCGCTCGACGCGCTCTCGTCGAAGCCGCCGAAGATCCCGGTGCCGTTGATATCGGCGTACATCCCCGTCGGCAGATAGACCTCCACGCCGCCGAACATCGCCACCGTGTAAATTGTCGTCACCCCGGGCTGGAACTCGGCGTTGCGCAGGTCCAACTCCACCCCGCCGAACGCCGCCACCGCCCGGATCGTTCTTGGCGGATACCACTTCCCCGTCTTCGTACGCCCGCCGAACACCGCGACCATGGTGCGCGACCGCTCCACGGGTATGTCGACCGGGGCCACCAGGGGGCCAGCGGAGGACGAGGAAGTTGTTGGTTCCTGGTCCTTGGCAATTGGTCCGGAGGTGCCGAGCGGCGCCGGAGAGCCTGCCGGCGCAACGGCGACCGGGGCCGGCGCAACGGGCGCCATGGCCTTCTCCGGCGGCACCTCGTCCGGCAGGTACGGCAGATCCTGGAGCAGCTTGTCCAGCTCGTTCGGTGTCCCCGCGCGCTCCGCCAGCATGATGCGCCGGCTCAGCTCCGTCGCATCGATGTGGCTCACGACGAACTGTTCCTGCAGGACCGCGATCGTTCGCTCGCGATGCTCCACCACCACCTTCTTCGGCGCCGGCCGCTCCACCTCCGCCGTCGCCGGCTCGACCGCCGACCGCCGACCGCCGACCGCCGGCTCCCCCACCTCCCCCCCGACCGCCGACCGCCGACCGCCGACCGCCGGCTCCCCCACCTCCCCCCCGACCGTCGACCGCCGACCGCCGACCGCCGGCTCCCCCGCCTCCCCCTCGACCGCCGACCGTCGACCGCCGACCGCCGCCTCCCCCCCGACCGGCCTGCCCTGAGCCCGCCGAAGGGCCGCCTCCCCCCCGACCGGCCTGCCCTGAGCCCGCCGAAGGGCCGCCTCCGCCCCGATCGCCTCCCCCACCGCCACCGTCTCCTCCGAACACGCCGCCGCCTGCCGCGCCGCCATCGCCACCCACCACGCCTCCGCACGCTCCTCCGTCCACGGACGGCCGAGGGGCACCTTGCGCAACAACGCCGCCGTCTCCCGCGCGTTCTGCGGGCGCTCCTCCGGCCTCTTGCGCAGGCACCGCAGCACCACCTCGTCCAGCTCCTTGCACACCGGCTGCGCCGCCCGCGCCGACGGCGCCTGCGGCTCCCGCCCCACGTGGTCCATCAGCATCCGCATCGCCGTGTCCGCCTCGAACACCAGCTTCCCCGTCAACAACCAGTACGCGACGCACCCCAGCGAGTACACGTCCGACCGCGCGTCGACCGTCGCCGCCCCCTCCGCCACCTCCGGCGGCATGAACGCGGGCGAGCCCATCGCCGCGGCGCCGACCGTGAGCTGCGTCTCCACCAGACCCGAGCCCGGAGCCGGCTTGACCAGCCCGAAGTCGAGCACCTTGAGGAAGTCGTGCTGCAGGCCCAGCTTGCAGGCGAAGAGGTTCGCGGGCTTCACGTCGCGGTGCGTCAGCCCCGCCGCGTGCGCCTCGGCCAGCGAATCACACGCGTGCAAGAGCAGGTGCACCGCGCGCTCCGGCGGCACCGGCCCGTGCCCCTCCACCAGCGTCCGCAGGTCCAGCCCCTCGAGCAGCTCCATCGCGTAGTAGAACGCGCCGTCGTCCGCCGTGCCGTAGTCGTAGACCGCGACCGTGTGCGGCGATCGCAGCGCGGAGGTCGCCTGCACCTCGCGGCGGAACCGTCGCAGCACCGTCGCCGCATCCTCCCCGCCCCCGCCGAGCAGCTCCGCCCGGATGCGCTTGACCGCGGCGGGCCGCTGGAGCAGCACGTGGCGCGCCCGCCAGACCTCGCCCATCCCTCCCCGCCCCAGCGGCTCGAGCAGCTCGTACGCCCCGCAGCGCAACGGTTCGCTCATCGTCCCTCCACGCCCCGCACGGCACCACAGCCTACAACGTTCCGCCGCCGATTCCGATCCCCTTCCCGCCCGGACCAACGACTCGTCCCAAACGATCCACCAACAACTCCTCCGATCAACCAACCCTCCCTCACACCTTGACGACCCGGTTTCGTTGGTGATAAGGAGCGCGCCAATGCCGTTGGGGCGGACGGCGCGGCACCTCCAGGAATCTCCGCGGGTGCGCGGGGGACTGTGGTCCCGCCGGGAGGGGTCGTGACAAGCGGACGTCGGACGCAGAGCCCGTGGCGGGAAGCGGCCGACGTCGGCTCGATCGGTCTGGAGATGGCCGCCGCGGTGGCGATCGGCTACTTCGGCGGACGGTGGATGGACGGGGCGTTCGGGACGACGCCCGTGCTGCAGTGGGTCGGGTTGGGGTTGGGGATAGCGGCGGCCGGGTTGGCGATCGTCCGGGTGGCAAGGCGGTACTTGCGCGATGCCGAACGGGACGAGCAAAGGGAGCGCGACGAGCGGAAGCGGGGCGGCGACGGGTCCGTTTGACCTGGTCGTCGTCGGCGCGGCGCTGGTGCTCTCGCTGGTCGGGACCCTCCTCTGGGGCGTCGGCCGCGAAGCGCTGGCGACGGGGCTCGGCGGAATGCTCGCCGTGCTCAATTGGCTGGCCCTGCGCTGGCTCGGCACGCGGCTCCTCGGCGCGCCGCCGGCGGCCGGCCGCTCCCGGCGGTGGGTGCTGGGAATCCTGTTCGCGGTGAAGGTGGCCGTGTTGATCGCGGTGGTCTGGGCGTTGACCCGCTGGGCGGCGCTGGAGCCGGCCGCGCTCGCGCTCGGCTACTCCGCCCTGGTCGTCGGACTCTTCGGCGCGGCGTACGTCTGGGGGCGCGGTCAGGCCGCGGGAGGCGCGGATGCCTGAGCACCAGAGCTGGTTCCGGTTCCTGCCGAACTACGAGGCGCTCCGCGCGTACTTCGAAGGGCGCTTCGGCGACACGTGGTACGGCAACCAGGCAATCGAGCTGCAGCACGTCTTCGGCGCGATCTTCGTCCTCGCCATCCTGTTCATCTTCGGGCTGCTCGTCTGGGCCAAGGTGCGCGACGTCAAGAAGGCCCTCCTGCCCGAGACGAAGCTCACGCCGCGGACGTTCGCCGAGCTGCTCACGGAGATCGTGCTCGGCCAGCTCGAGGCGCAGATGGGGGCGCGGGAGGCGCGCTTCTTCCTGCCGCTCATCGGCACCTGCGCCTTCTTCATCTTCTTCTCCAACTCCATGGGCCTCCTGCCCGGGTTCTCGCCGCCCACCTCCGACTTGAACACGACGCTGGCGCTCGCGGCGGTGATCGTCCTGACCACCGAGTGCTACGGCATCTACCGCCACCGCCTCGGCTACCTCAAGGAGTTCGTCGGCGGCCTGACCGAGTGGTACTGGTTCATCACGCCGCTGCCGTACCTCATGTTCCTCATCGAGGTCATCGGCCACCTGGCGCGGCTCGTCTCCCTCTCCTTCCGACTCCTGGGCAACATGTACGCCGACCACACCGTCGTCGGCGTCTTCTCGACGCTCGTGCCGTTCCTGCCGATCCTGGTGCCGTTGCCGCCGATGATCCTCGGCGTGCTCGTGATCCTGGTGCAGACAGCGGTCTTCTGCCTGCTGTCGATCGTGTACATCGGCTTGGCCGTGGGGGAGGAAGAGGGCGAGGGGCACGGTTCCCACTCGCACTGAGTCTCGGGTGAGGAGGATGGCGATGACGAAGCTGTGGATCGTGGCATTGGTTGCCGTGGGCGTGACGTTCGGGGCGGTGTCGGTCGCCTCCGCGCAGGAGGAGACGGCCCCGGCGGCGACGGAGGAAGGCGGCGCGGCCGCCAAGGCGCCGGCCGAGTCGCTCAACAAGGGCCTGATCGCGCTGGCCACCGGCCTGACGATCGCCATCGCCGCCTTCGGCGGGGCCTTCGGCCAGGGCAAGGCCGCCGTCGCGGCGCTCGAGGGCATCGCGCGCAACCCCGGGGCCCGCAAGGACCTCTTCGTGCCCTTCATCCTCGCGCTGGCCCTGATCGAGTCGCTGGTCATCTACGCCTTGATCATCGCCTTCATGCTCGGCGGCAAGGTCGTGTAGTTCGGGCCGACGTTTGACACGCTTCTCCCTCGAAGGCGAACCCCCCGCCTCCGACGGCCGCCCACGCCTGCGCTGCCCCCCGCTGCGCCCGCCGCTGCGCGTCGTGCTCGTCGAGCCCGAAATCCCGCCCAACACCGGGAACGTGGCGCGGCTGTGCGCGGCGACCGGCAGCGAGCTGCACCTCGTGCGGCCCATCGCCTTCCGCATCGATGCCAAGGCCGTCCGCCGCGCCGGGCTGGACTACTGGTCCGCCGTCGACCTCGCCGTGCACGATTCGCTCGAACACTTCCTCCGGGCCCACCCCGCACCCCCGCCGCTCGCCTTCTCCGCCCTCGCCCCCCGCTCGTATCTCGACGCTCCCTTCGCCCCGGGCGCGGCGCTGGTCTTCGGGAAGGAGTCGGTCGGCCTGCCGGAGCGCGTGCTCGCGTCCTTCGGCGACCGCGTCTACGGCATCCCCACCTCGGGCCCCGTGCGCAGCCTCAACCTCGCCTCGGCCGTCTCCATCGTGCTCTACGAGGCGCTGCGGGCCCTGGGCGCCCTGTCCCCCGCCCGCCTCGGCCCCCCGTCCCCGGGCGATTCTCCTGCAACCAAGCCTTGACAATCCCCGGCCCGGACCGCTATGCAGCGCATCCGTACGTTGTTCCGGGGCGTAGCGCAGCCTGGTAGCGCACGCGGTTCGGGACCGCGGTGTCGGAGGTTCAAATCCTCTCGCCCCGACCAGCAGGAGTCGTTCCGGAAAGTTGCTCGACGATGCCGAGGCGCGACGTTGCGGAGTTCCGGCCCGATGCGCGGGGGAGCCGCGCCAAAGGAGGCGACGCATGACGACGATCGATGACAAGTGCCTGGACCTCTTCCCGCACTGGCTCAACTCGCTCGGCGACGACCTGCTCGTCCTGCTGCGCGCCGCCGAAGTGCGGGACGTGCCCGCTCCCGCGCGCCAGTCGCTGGCCGGCGCCATGAACTACGTCTTCAAGTCCCTCGACCTCGTCCCCGACGGCATCGACGAGATCGGCTACCTCGACGACGCCTTCGTCGTCCGCATCGGCGCCGCGCTCGGCGCCGCCGAGAAGACCGAGGCGCTCCCCGGCGAAACGACCGCAGCCCTCGAGAAGCTCGCCGCCGAGGCCGACACCGTCAAGGAGTTCCTCGGACCGGCGCTCTTCAAGCGCTTCGAAACCTACGTCGTCCATCTCGCGCGCGGCGCCGCGCGCGGCCGCGCCGTCGTCGATATCTGCTCCAACGACGACGTGTTCAAGGAGTTCGCCAGCGACGTCCGCTCCTTCGCCAAGGGCTACCAGAAGCCCTCCTTCAGCAAGGACAAGCGGAGCCTGATCAAGCTGCGCGCCTTCTTCGAGGCGAAGTTGCCCGAGTGATCCGGAGCACGTCCAGGAGCCAGTCATGAACCCCGTAGCGATGGGAATCCTCTTGGCCGTCGCGTGGTCGGCCTTCCTCTGGTCCGCCGCGCGACGCTGGAAGCTCATGGCCCAGGCCGGCAGGCCCGAGCCGCGGTGGGATCGCCTGTGGGAACGCTTCACCGGCACCGTCCGCTTCGCCCTCGCGCAGTGGCGGATGCCGCTCTACCCCCTCACCGGCATCGCCCACATCCTCATCTTCTGGGGCTTCCTCGTCCTGCTCCTGCGCTCCCTCATCCTGTGGGGCCGCGGCTTCGACCCCGCCTTCGACTTCTGGGTCCTCGGCCTCGACTCCCTCCCCGGCAAGCTCTACTCCGTCGCCAAGGACGGATTCGCCGTCGCCGTCTTCGCCGCCGCCTTCGTCGCCCTCGTCAACCGCGTCTTCTTCCGTCCCAAGCGCCTCACGCAGTCCTTCGAAGCCGTCCTCATCCTCCTCATCATCACCACCATGATGGTCGCCGACGTGCTGTACGACGCGGCCGACGTCTCGCTCCGCCACCTCGCCGCCGGCTCCCCGGTGCTGTTCCACAAGTCCGAGCCCGCCGGCTCGCTCCTCGCCATGGGCCTGGCCAAGCTGCACCTCTCCGAACGCACCCTGCACCTCCTGGCCCAGACCGGCTTCTGGACCCACTCCTGCCTCGTCCTCCTCTTCCTCAACCTGCTCCCCTACGGCAAGCACTTCCACGTCCTCACCGCCATCCCCAACGTCTTCTTCCGCGACCTCCGCCCCCGCGGACGCCTCGTCCCCATCGCCGACATCGAGAACCAGGAGTCCTTCGGCGCTGCCAAGATCACCGACTTCTCCTGGAAGGCCATGCTCGACATGTACTCCTGCACCGAGTGCGGGCGCTGCACCGATCATTGCCCGGCCAACCGCACCGGCAAGAAGCTCTCCCCCAAACACCTCACCCTCGACCTGCGCGACAACCTCTACGCCCGCTCCGCCGAGCTGATCGGCCCCATCGAGTCCGGCCACCCCGCCGGCGACGCCACCGACGGGGCGCCCTCCGGCGAGAAGCCGGAGCACGCCTCGGAGACGCTTGTCCCCAACGTCATCGATCCCGACGTCCTCTGGGCCTGCACCACCTGCCGCGCCTGCGAGCAGGAGTGCCCGGTCTTCATCAGCTACGTCGACAAGATCCTCGAAATGCGCCGCAACCTCGTGCTCGAGCGCGGCGAGGTTCCTGCCGCCCTGGCCACCGCCCTGCGCGGCATCGAGACCAACTCCAACCCGTGGAACATCTCGGCCATGGACCGCGCGAAGTGGGCCGAAGGGCTCGACGTCCCCACGATGGCCGAGACCGACGGCAAGGGGATCGACTACCTGCTGTGGGTCGGCTGCGCCGCCTCCTTCGACGACCGGGCCAAGAAAATCGCCCGCGCCACGGTCGCCCTGCTGCGCCAGGCCGGCGTCTCCTTCGCCATCCTGGGCGAAGAGGAACAGTGCACCGGCGACATCGCCCGCCGCGCCGGCAACGAGTACCTGTTCCAGACGCTGGCCCAGGCCAACGTCGAGACCCTCAACAAGTACCGCGTCCGCCGCATCATCACCGTCTGCCCGCACTGCTTCAACACGCTGGCCAACGAGTACCCCGATTTCGGCGGCTACTACCGCGTCATCAGCCACGGCGAGTTCCTCGCGCAGCTCGTCAAGGACGGCAAGCTCACGATCGAGCACAAGGTCCGCGAGCGCACCGTGTACCACGACTCGTGCTACCTCGGCCGCTACAACGACGTCTACGAAGGGCCGCGCGACGTCCTGCGCCGGGCCGGCGTCGAGCTCGTCGAAGCGCCCGAACACCACGATCGCGGGCTGTGCTGCGGCGCCGGCGGAGCCCAGTACTTCATGGAGGAGCAGACCTCCGACCGCATGAACGTCGCCCGCACGACGCAGATCCTCGCCTCCGAGCCCAAGCTCATCGCCACCGCCTGCCCCTTCTGCATGACCATGCTCACCGACGGCCTCAAGGCCAAGAGCCTCGAGGAATCCATCCGCCAACTCGACATCGCCGAGGTGCTCCTCGAAGCCTGCGGCGAAGGCGCATCGTCTTCCAAGGCCGAGGCGTAGTCAGGGGCGACAGCTCGCCGTCCTTCGTCCTTCGTTCTTCGTTCTCCGCCCAGACTCGGAAGCGCTCCCACAGGCGACGACGCCTCGCACGCAATCACCCATTAGAAAGTACATAGTGGAACCAAAACAACACCTGATAATGTTCAGTCCAGCTCCTCGAGTTGCGGCCCGACGCCGCCATCACGCCCGGCGAGACGCTTCTCTTCCTGGACGAGATCCAGGCGGCCCCCTCCGCAATCACCGCTCTGCGATACTTCCTCGAACAGATGCCCGAGCTGCACCTCGCCGCAGCCGGGTCGCGCTTGGAGCTGGGCCTTTCGGATCTGCCGCGAGCCATGCCGGTGGGTCGCATCGAGTACCTGCACCTGGGACCGATGCAGTTCGAGGAGTTCCTGCGGGCCGCGGGCCACGAGCGGCTGGTCGGGCTCCTCGGCGGGCTCGCGCCCGGCGAGGAGGTGCCGGATCCGATTCATGCGAAACTGCTCGACCTGTTGTGCATGGCGCGCGTCGCTTCCAGGGTGCGCCACAGCTCTGCGAACGGCGTGCCCCTCGGTGCGGAGGCGAACGACAGGATCTTCAAGCTGCTGTTCCTCGACACAGGCCTCGTGACCACGGCCACCGGACTCAGCATCCTCGACTTCGAGCAGGCGGCCGACCTTCTGCTTGTCAACTCGGGGGCGATTTGCGAGCAGGCGGTGGGCCAGCACCTGCTGCACTCCGCACCGCCGTACCAGGAGCCGGAGCTCTTCTTCTGGGTACGCGAGAAAGCCAACGCAGCCGCCGAGGTCGACTACGTGGTCGGGGAGGGCGCACACGTCGTCCCGGTGGAGGTGAAGGCCGGCAAGACGGGCACCTTGAAGTCCCTGCACCTGTTCCTGCGCGAGAAGCGCCGCAGCCTCGGCGTGCGGCTGAGCAGTGGTCCGCCCTCGCTCCTGCGAGCGGAAACCTCCCTTGCCGACGGGAAGAACTTCCCGTTCCGCCTGCTGTCCCTGCCGCTCTACCTGGTGGGACAGGTGCGACGGTTGATCCGCGAGACGCTCGCCGGAACGACGACCTGAACCGCCATCCGCCCTGTCGCCCGGTAGAATCTGTCGCTCGCAGAAGACCAGGTCGTGCAGTCGATGCGGGGGATGCTCGACACCGTCGAGGCCGACGTGCCCCTTCTCCCGCCCTCGGAGGGCGCCTTCCCTTGCCGCTGCTTTTCGCTGCGTCTCGCAGTTGCCGCACCGCCCGTCGCGTCGTAACCTGAACGGTCAGGATCGGTTGCGCCGTCTTCGGGGAGTGAATGACCGTGCGTGCGCTCGTCGTCCTGTCGTCGCTGCTCGCTGGGGCCGGGTGCGGAGCCCCGTCGTCACCGGACACGGAATCCGGAGTCGACGCGGACTCGGAGGGCGGCAATGGGGAGGGCACCGAGGACGCGCTTGACGCGGACCGACCGGATCACGTCGCTCCCTACGACGTCGTGGGCTGCCACGAGCCCGGGACGAGCGGCTCGATCGCCGGTCTTGATCTCGCTCCTCTTGGCGTCGGCGAGCACCTGGGCACGTTCACGCTGCGGACCGCGGACGGGTCGGCGAGCATCCTCGAGCCCCTGATGCTCGACCTGTGGCGCGACGGCGACTCGCTGAACGGCTGCGCCGATCTGGGGAATCTGTCCGATGTCGGCCAGACCCTGACCCCCGTCGGTCGGGATGCCTTCCGCGCCGACTTCTCGTGCTGGGTCACGCGCTGCGCGACCGGCACCGCCTGGCTCGACGCCGTTCTCCACGACGACGACCTGGACGGCGCGGTGGATGAGGTTTCGGCAACCTACGGCGCCGCGATCGTCGCCCCGCCCGGTCCCGGCCCATGGCTCACTTTTGAAACGCCAGTGGCCGGCGGACGCGACACCGAGCCGCCGACCGCGAGCTTCGCAGCGCGATCGTTTCCGGCGGCAGACCTCTTCCTGAGCTTCTCGGAGCCGATGTCGCCCAGCAGCGTCGCGGACGCCGGCTGGCGGGTGGAGCGCGCTTCCGGCGGCGCCGTCTCCGGGACGTGGTCCGTGGCGTCGGGATTCCGTTGCGGCGTCGACTCGCTGCAGTTCGTGCCGGACCGCCTCTGGATGCCCGGCGAGAATCTTCGGGTTGTCACGGACCATCCCGCTACCGACGTCGCCGGCAACGCCCTTTCGGTCGTTGCCGCCGGCAACACCGCGGAGCGTCCACCGGACGCCGGCGACAATGGCGGGCTCGAGCGCGGCGACCTGGAAGGATTCTTCGCGCAGGGCTTCGAGGTCCGGGACGGATTCGGAGCCATCACGGGGCCGTTCGAGGGACGATGGATGATGCAGGCGGACTACGTCGGCCGGCTCGCGACCGTCCTGCGTGTTCCGGAAGGCGCCACCGTCTTCCGCATGCGCATGCGCTTCCTTCTGCCCGGGCAGATGAGCGTTGAACCCTATTTCGGAATCGAGCCGCCCCAGGTGCTCCTCCTCGTCGAGGGCTTGCCGTCGGGACGCTATGCCGCGATGGAGGTGGTCATCCCCGAGTTCCTCGACCTCTCCGGCGAGATCGGCGGTCCGCTGCCGATCTGGGCCACGGATTGGACCACTTTCGCATTCGATCTGGGTTGTCTCGAGGCCGACGAGATCCTCGTGCGTCTCTCCGCGCACCTGGAGATCCGGCAGTCGTGCGACGTGTACGTCGCTCCACTCGTCCTGCTGCTGGACGACCTGGGCTTCGACGAGTAGCCGCGGGTTCCGCGCGCCTCGTTCTCGCGCCACGCAGGCCAACGTCCGGTACCCGGTGCCCCTGTTCCCATACCCTGTTCCCATACCCTGTTCCCATACCCTGTTCCCATTCCGTGTTCCTGGTTCCTAGTTCCGTGTTCCTAGTTCCTAGTTCCTAGTTCCCATTCCCCCGTTCC
>JACQZW010000050.1 GCA_016213675.1 Acidobacteriota bacterium
CGTCACGGACCAAGGTCCGTCCCCTCGTCTGGCCCCTGGGGTGCGCGGCCCCCTCGTCCCGGCCTCGCCCCCGCGAGGCCAGGACGAGACTGCTCCGCTCGCGACCGGACAGCGCGATCCGCGATGGGGCCCCTCGCCATTCGCTCCTCGCTAACGCTCGTCGCGCTGTCGACACCCCATCGCGGCTCGCGCGTCCGGTGGCCCGCTCGCTCCGCAGCGATGGGCCGCGCACCCCAGGGGCGGGCTTTTCTCCCCCTCCCACCCTCGCACCCCGCGCCCGTCCCCCACCCAGTCAAGAGCCATCCGTGACTTGGCATACAAGCGGGTGGTCACTTACTCAAGAGGTTCGGACGCCGCATCGCCCACGGAACGACACGCCCAGTGGTGCTTCCCCGGTTCAACTACGCACTAGAATTCGATTCATGAGGCAAGTCGAGGTCATTGCTCTGCCATGAGATGTCACTATATCCCACGGGCATACCTACTCCGTTTCTGCCACTCGAACGAGGCGCCTCTCATTGGGGCCTATGACAAGGTCGCCAAGTCCTTCCTGCACGTGAGCGTCGGAAATGTGGCCGTCCAAGGCGACTACTACCCGCAGGAGGTCGAAGCTCAGCTTGCGTCAGCGGTCGAGGACCCTGCCAATAGGGTGATCGAATCTCTCTTGGCGATGCATCCGATTTCCGATGAGGAGCGGATTGCACTTGCTCTGTACGTCGCTGTAATGCTCAAGCGTGTCCCAGCGGGCCGGGAGCGAGCCCGCGCCCTAGTACCTGGTGTGTTGCAGGACACCATACGTGGGTTCGTGTCGCACGTGCGCCGGCTTGTCGATGAGCAGTCGCTTGATCCAACGATTGCCGAGCACCGAATTGATGAGGCCTTCGAACTCGAGGAACGGTATACGAGGGACGTGCCGAAAGAATTGATCGTTCAGGCGGAGAGCCCCTGGCCATCGGCGAAGATTGTCGCCGCTATTGTTGGCATGCGGTGGCGCGTCATGGTTACGGATGGACCGATCTACTTCATGACAACCGACAACCCAGCGTTCTTTTTCACGAGCTACGGGCTCTCAAGGGCACAGTCTGAGCTGTGCCTACCCCTCAACACGCAAACTGCACTTCATGCCAACTGGCAGGGTGACAGTCCATTTCAGTTCGTTCGGGTCCGGCAAGCCATGGTGAAGGAAGTCAACCGCAGGCTTGCGTCGAAAGCGACGAGGTGGCTCTTCTACAACCAGCAGGCACCATGGGTTGAGACCATCGCGAACAAGAAGCACCTCTACCTGAGTGAAAGCCGGTGGCAGTAGGCCCGCCACGCCTGAAACCGTTGAGGTTGGCACCGTGCACGAGTGCCTTGCCCCGGACACGCATTGCGAGGCGGCGGAACGTGCCCGGCTTCATTACTCGGTATCCGGCCAGCTATCGAAAGGCGCATTCGGCGCATCCTTGAGCTAGTCAGTGGGGCCAAGAGATCCGACGACACCTACGAAGCCGTAAGGGTGGGTGGGGGACGGGTGCGGGGCGCGAGGGCGGGTGGGGGAGAACAGCCCGCCCCTGGGGTGCGCGGCCCATCTCTGCGGAGCGAGCGGGTCACCGAGCGGCCAGATCGCCGTGGGGTGTCGGGGGCGCGAGGAGCGTCAGCGACGAGCGAACACCGAGGGGCCCCACGGCGAGCTGGCCTGCTCGGTCGCGAGCGGAGCAGTCTCGTCCTGGCCTCGCGGGGGCGAGGCCGGGACGAGGGGGCCGCGTACCCCAGGGGCCAGATGAGGGGACGGACCTGGGTCCGTGACTGGCGGCAAGCCGTGGGGTTGCCCTCCAAGCGCGACGAGATTGCTTCGCTCGCTGCGCTCGCTCGCAATGACGGCAAAGAGGCAGGAGATCCCTCGCTGCGCTCGGGATGACAGACCGACGGCTAGGCCGCCAGGCCTGATCGGCAGCAGGCCGGCGAGGGTATGCTCGGGGCAATGCCGGAGCTGCCGGACATCACGGTGTACGTCGAGGCGCTCGAGACGAGGGTCCGGGACGCGGTCCTGGCGCAGGTCAGGCTCGGCAGCCCGTTCGTCCTGCGGACGGTCGATCCGCCGATCGCGGCGGCGGCGGGCCGGCCGGTCGCCGGCGTGCGGCGGCTCGGCAAGCGGGTCGTCCTGGAGCTCGACGGCGGGCTGTTCCTTGCGATCCACCTGATGATCGCGGGGCGGCTGCACTGGAAGCCGGCCGGGGCGAAGCTGCCGGGGAAGATCGGGCTCGCCGCGCTCGACTTCGCGACCGGTACGCTCGTGCTCACCGAGGCGGGCTCGAAGCGGCGGGCGGCGATTCACCTCGTGCAGGGCGCGGCGGGGCTGGCCGGCCTGGACCGCGGCGGGGTCGAGCCGCTCGAGGTCGACGAGGCCGCGTTCCGGGCCGCGCTCGTCGCCGAGAACCACACGCTCAAGCGCGCGCTCACCGACCCACGGATCTTCTCCGGGATCGGCAACGCGTACTCAGACGAGATCCTGCACCGGGCCAGGCTGTCGCCGGTGAGGCTGACGCAGGCGATGGCCGCGGCGGAGATCGGGCGGCTCTTCGAGGCGACGCGCTTGATGCTCGTCGAGTGGACCGACCGGCTGCGGCGAGAGGCCGGCGACGGCTTCCCCCAGCACGTCACGGCGTTCCGCGACGGTTTCGCGGTGCACGGCCGCTTCGGAAAACCGTGCCCGGTGTGCGGCGCGCCGGTCCAGCGGATCGCCTACGCCGACAACGAGACGAACTACTGCGCGCCGTGCCAGACCGCCGGGCGGCTGCTCGCCGACCGGGCGCTGTCGCGGCTGCTCAAGGCCGACTGGCCGCGCACCCTCGAGGAGCTCGAGCAGCTCAAGAGCCGACACGGCGCGTAGGGGCAGCCTTGGCGGTTGGTCGTCGGCGGCCCTGCAGGTGCGACGACGGCCGGCCACGGCCCGCCGCTACACCCGACGGGTGATGAGAACCGGATCCCCGACCCCGTTTCCTACGGGCGGGGGCGCCCGCATCACGACGCAGAGGTGACCGCATCACCACGCGGCGGGGACAGGACCCCGGACCCCGTGTTCCACGGGCAGAGTCGCCCGCTTGAGGGGAGCCGGCGGTTTCGATAATTGGCTGGGTCCAATGGGCCGGACTTGGTGCTTGAAACGGCCGGAAACGCGGTTATCTTGTCTCTAGGACCGGTCCAATTGCTCGAATGGCCGGATCGGAACGACCGATGGAGATCGTCCTCGACCGCCGCAGCGCGACGCCGCTCTACCTCCAGATCAGTCGGCGGATCACCGCCCTGATCCACGGAGGCGCGCTCCCACCGGGCTTCCGCCTCCCGCCGGAACGGCGCCTGGCCGCAGCGCTTTCGGTCAACCGCTCGACCGTGCTGGCGGCCTACCGCGAGCTCAAGGCCGACGGCCTGGTCGACGCCCACGTCGGTCAAGGCACGACCGTCCAGCCGCGGCGGTTCGAGCCGCTGGAAATTGGCTCGGTCCAATCCTTCCCGTGGTCGCAGGCGCTCGCCCGGGCACCCCAACCCCAGGACCCGCTGGTCCGCGACCTCCTCGAGCTCACCGAGCGCGACGAGGGGATCTCCCTCGGCGTCGGCCTGCCCGCCCCCGAGACGCTCCCGGTCGAGACGCTGCGGACGATCACCGACCGCCTGCTCGGCGAGGTCGGCGCGCCGCTGCTCATGCACAGCCCGACCGAGGGCCACTCGCCGCTGCGCGAGACGATCGCGGCGGTGCTGGCGGCGCGCGGCATCGTCTGCTCGCCATCCGAGGTGCTCGTGGTGACCGGCTCGCAGCAGGGGCTCGACCTCGTCGCCCGCGTGCTGCTCTCCCCCGGCGACGAGGTGCTCGTCGAGGCGCCGTCGTACTTCGGCGGGATGCAGACGTTCCGCGCCGCAGGCGCCCGCCTGCTGTCGGTGCCGACCGACCACGAGGGGATGCGGCCGGACGCCCTCGCCGCCCTCCTCGAGCGCCACCGGCCGAAGCTGATCTACACGCTGCCGACGTTCCAGAACCCGTCCGGGGCGGTCCTCTCGCTCGAGCGCCGCCACCGCCTCCTCGAGCTCGCCGCCCGCTTCTCGGTGCCCATTCTCGAGGACGACCCCTACGCCGAGCTGCGCTACGACGGCACGAGCCTGCCGACGCTGGCGGCGCTCGACCGTCACGGCCACGTGCTCTACCTGTCGACGTTCTCCAAGCTGCTCGCCCCCGGGCTGCGCGTCGGGTTCGTGGTCGCGCCCCGGCTCGTCATCCGGCGGCTCGTGCTCGCCAAGCAGATCGTCGACCTGCACACCAACACCCTCGCCCAGGTCGTCATCGACCGCTTCATCCGCGACGGCCACTACGGGCCGCACCTCGAGCGGGCGCGCGCGGTCTACGCCGCCCGGCGCGACGCGATGCACGAGGCGCTGCAGGCGGGGACGGCGCTCGGCGTGACCTGGCGGAAGCCCGAGGGCGGCTTCTACCACTGGTGTCGCCTGCCCGACGGCGTCGACCAGTCGCGGCTGCTCGCCCGCGCGGCCGCGGCAGGGGTGTCGTACCTGCCCGGGCAGCCCTGCTTCGCCGAGGAGGGGGGCGCGGCGTTCGCGCGCCTGGCGTTCTCCTACGCCCCGGCCCCGCACCTGCGGGAGGGGATCTCACGCTTCCTCACGGCGCTGCGGGAGGTGGCCGCGGAGCCGGCCGCCGCCGAGCGCGACAGGAATGGGACGCGGCCGCTGGTCTGACGCGGCCGACATGGAGGCTTCGATGGCGATCCGGTTCGCACGCAGGATGGAGTGGGTCAAGGCGTCGGAGATTCGCGAGCTGCTCAAGGTCACCCAGCGTCCGTCGGTGATCTCCCTCGGCGGCGGCCTCCCCGCCCCGGAGTCGTTCCCGGTCGCCCAGCTCCAGGAGGTGGCCCACGCGCTCCTCGCGGCGCACGGCCCGCAGTCGCTGCAGTACTCGACGACCGAGGGCGACCCGGGGCTGCGGGCCCACATCGCCGCGCGCATGAACGCCCGCCTCGGCACCGCGGTGGCCGCCGACGACGTCCTGGTCGTCACCGGCTCGCAGCAGGGGCTCGACCTCACCGGCCGGATGCTCCTCGACGAGGGCGACGCGCTGCTCTGCGAGAGCCCGACCTACCTCGGGGCGATCCAGGCGTTCGCCTGCTACGGGCCGCGCTTCGTCGAGGTGCCCACCGACGACGACGGCATGCTCCCGGAGGCGCTCGACCGCCGCCTCGCCGCGCACCCCAACGCGAAGCTCGTCTACGTCATCCCCGACGTCCAGAACCCGTCCGGGCGCACCTGGTCGCTGGAGCGCCGGCACGCCTTCATGGAGGTCGTGGCGCGCTACGACGTCGCGGTGCTCGAGGACAGCCCGTACAGCGAGTTCCGCTTCGACGGCGGTCCGCTGCCGTCGCTCAAGTCGCTCGACCGGCACGGCCAGGTGACCTTCCTCGGCACGTTCTCCAAGGTGTTCGGGCCGGGGCTGCGGGTCGGCTGGGTCGCGGCGCCGCCGGCGATGCGCGACCGCTACACGTTGCTCAAGCAGGGCGCCGACCTCCACACCTCGACGTTCAACCAGATGCTGATCGCCGCCTTCATCGATCGCTTCGACCTCGATGCCCACATCGGCCGCATCCGCGAGCTCTACCGGCGGCGGCGCGACGTCATGCTCGCCGCCCTCGACGAGGAGATGCCCGACGGCGTCCGCACCACCCGGCCGCTCGGCGGGCTGTTCGTCTGGGTCGAGCTGCCCGAGGGGCTCAACACCCGCGAGCTGCTCGTCCGCTGCCTGGAGCGCGACGTCGCCTTCGTTCCGGGCGGCTCGTTCTTCCCCAACGGCGGCCACGACAACACGATGCGCCTCAACTTCTCGAACGCCTCCGAGGAGCGCATCCGCACTGCCGTCGGCCGCATCGCCGAGGTCGTCCGCGCGGCGATCGCCGAGCTCGAGCCGGCCGAAGCCGCGGTCGCCTCCGCCTGAAGGGAGCCGTCATGAGCCAGCGATTCACCCAGGTCGACGCCTTCACGCCCACCCCGTTCGCCGGCAACCCGGCCGCCGTCTGCGTGCTCGACACGCCCCGCGAGCGCGCCTGGATGCAGCACGTCGCGACCGAGATGAACCTGTCGGAGACGGCGTTCCTGCTGCGCCGCCACGACGGCTACTCGCTGCGCTGGTTCACCCCCGCGGTCGAGGTCGAGCTGTGCGGCCACGCCACGCTGGCCGCCTGCCACGTGCTGTGGGAGGACGGTCACCTGGCGCCGGGCGAGGAGGCCCTCCTCCACACCGCGAGCGGGGTGCTGACCGCGACGCGGCAGGGCGAGTGGATCTCCCTCGACTTCCCGACCCGCCCCGAGCGCCCGGTCGAGCCGCCGCCGGAGCTGATCCGCGCCCTCGCCGTCGAGCCGGTGTACGTCGGCAAGAACGTCTACGACTACCTCGTCCAGGTCGCCGACGAGGCGACCGTGCGCGCCCTCGACCCCGACCAGCTCACCCTCAAGCGCCTCGGCGTCCGCGGCGTCATCGTCACGGCGGTCGCCTCGACGCCCGGCTTCGACTTCGTGTCGCGCTTCTTCGCCCCCGGCGCCGGGGTCGACGAGGACCCGGTGACCGGCTCGGCGCACTGCTGCCTCGGCCCGTTCTGGCAGGAGCGCCTGGGGAAGCCCGAGCTCGTCGCCTACCAGGCGTCGCGGCGCGGCGGCACCGTCCGCGTCCGCGTCGCCGGCGACCGCGTCGTCCTCGGCGGCCAGGCGGTCACGGTGGCGCGCGGCGAGATCCTCGCCTGAGGAGACAGGGGAGAGGACAGAGGGGAGAGGGGAGAGGCCCCCGCCCACCCCGTGGCGTGGGCGCCCTCGCCCGCGCACCTCGACCGTGGCCGGCGGTGGCTGGATATGCAGGCGCGACGGGCATGAGACTGAGGTCACTCAGGCAAACCCCCACCCAAACGAGAAAGACGGTGTGAGCGGGCGCACAGGCGCCGCGGCGGCCGGCTTGTCACAATCCTGTGACAGCTCGGATCGGTGGAGGCGGAGACGGCGACGAGGATCGGACAGTTGCTGATCGCGGGGAGCCTGGCAGGGCTCGTCGTGTCGTCGGCTCACCTCCTCGCCCCGCGGGCCGCGGCCCAGACCGCGCCCGACCCGGGCGCTGCCACCGTGGTGCCGGGCCAGGGCATGACGCCGCGCCGCGTCCTCCGCCGCGGCACCCCGGGTCGCACTCCGACGCGCACCGCGACACCGACGCGGACCGCGGCCCCGACGAGGACGGCGGTGCCGCCGACGAGCCCGCCGGCTCCGACCCCGACGCGCACACCGACCCGGACGGCGACCCCGCCGCCGGTCACCCCGACCCCGACACCGACCCGGACGGCGACCCGCACACCCGCGCCGACCGTCCCGCCCGGGCCCGCGCCCAGCCTCGGCGGCTGCCCGATGCTGCCCGCCAACAACATCTGGAACGCCCGCGTCGACACCGCGCCGGTGCACCCGCGCTCCGCCGACTACATCGCCACCATCGGCGCCACCCGCGGGCTGAAGGCCGACTTCGGCTCGGGGCTGTGGGATGGCGGGCCGATCGGCATCCCGTTCGTCATCGTCCCGTCGACCCAGGCGCTGGTCCCGATCACCTTCGACTACGCCGACGAGAGCGACCCCGGGCCGTACCCGATCCCCCCCGACGCGCCGATCGAAGGCGGCCCCGACTCGACCGGCGACCGCCACGTCCTCGTGCTCGTCCAGGGTCAGTGCAAGCTGTACGAGACGTGGTCGACGTACCCGAACGGCGACGGCACCTGGCGCGCCGGCTCGGGCGCGCTCTTCAACCTCACGTCCAACGCGCTTCGCCCCGACGGCTGGACCTCGGCGGACGCCGCCGGCCTGCCGCTCCTCCCCGGGCTGGTCCGCTACGACGAGGTCGCCGCCGGGGCGATCCGCCACGCCATCCGCTTCACCGCCCAACTCACCCGCAAGGCATATGTCTGGCCGGCACGCCACTACGCGTCGTCGAGCACCGACCCGGCGCGGCCGCCGATGGGCCAGCGCTTCCGCCTCAAGGCGTCGTTCGACACCTCGGGATTCGCGACCCCGGTGCGCGTCATGCTCGACGCCTTCAAGACCCACGGCCTGATCCTCGCCGACAACGGCAGCAACTGGTACGTCTCCGGCGTCCCCGACGCGCGCTGGGACAACGACGTGCTGCGCGCCCTCGCCCAGGTCCACGGCGCGGACTTCGAGGCGGTCGACGTCTCCGGCATGATGGTCGACCCGAACTCCGGCCAGGCAAGGTAGAGAAGACAAGGGTCTGGGGTCCGGGGTCCGGCCCTCACCCGTCCGATCGAATCGGGAAGCTCACAGCCGACAGCTCACGGCTTCCCCACCCCCCACACGCCAAGCCACCCGCCCGGTCGAGAGTCGAGCGTTGAGCGTTCAGAACGACAGGCTTTCGGAAGCTGGCCGGGCTCGGGAACGCGACGGGCCTTGAGGTCAGCGGGCGAGCTCGGTCACGATCGCCCCCCACTCGGCGGCGAGGCCGAAGCGGACGCAGATCGTGCCGATCTCGTCGCGTGAGGCGGCCGGGTTTCGCGCGAGCAACTCGAGGACGTCGAGCGTCGACTTGTAGCCCCCTGCGTACAGCTTGAGCGCCACGAGGTAGGGTACGGTGACCACGCGGAGTGACGAGCCGGCGATCAGGCCCGACGCCGCGCCTTCGACCGCGTCGCGACCCGGGTTCGAACCAGTCCCGAGCGGGTTGAGGAAGTTCACGACCTGGACCGGGTCGAACCCCTCCCCGGTCACCGTGAGCACGCCGCCCAGCGGGTCGTCGGCATCAGGTGTCACCAGGCTTGCGGCGACGCCGAGGTCCTCCTCGATTCGCCGTCGTGCGGCGGCCAGGGTCGAGAACGGGTCGGTGGCGACGGCGAGATCGACGTCCTCGGTCGCGCGCGGGTAGCCGTGAACGGCGAGCGCCGCAGCGCCGATGAGTGCGCTGGGAACACCCAGGTCCTCGAGGATGCGGGCGACCCCCGCGGCGACGTCGAGGGTCCGGTCGCCGTGCAGATCGGAGTCAGTCATTGGCGCCCTGGGGCCCCGCGGCAAGCCGTCGCACCCGGCGGCCGAGCCGGAGTGCGAGGAGGATGCGGGCGCGGCCGTCGAGCCGCTCCAGACGGTCTCGTTCTCCCGCCCTCGCACGCTCGGCTGTGCGGCTGCGGCGCTCCCGGAGCATTTGGACGGCGACCAGGGCCATGCGCAAATCCTAGCATGCCGAGTAAGATGCGGGCGTGAGCTGGCAGCGCCTCCTGGGTGTGGTCGCCGGTGCCGCCGCCGTTGCGGCAGCCGGGGGGAACTCCACCGCGCCACCGCAAGTACGGCCCGGCGGGGTGGTGCGCTGGCCGGGTCAGGGAGTTACCGCCTGCGGCGTGGGCGAGCGCGAGTGGGCGCCGCTCGCCGGCGCCTGCTGGTACCCGGTGGACCTCGAGGCAAAGGGGGCGATCGAGGTGACGCGATGGCGCGAGGGGCGTCGCGAGACCCGCCGCGTCATCGTCGCCCGCTACCCCTACGCCGAGCAGCGCCTCAAGGTCCCGGACACGATGGTGGACCTGTCGCCCTCCGACCAGGCGCGAGTCGCCCGCGAGAACGCGCGCATCGTGCCCTTGTGGCGGCTCGAGGGGCCCGCACGCTTCGCCCTGCCGCTCGCCGCGCCGCTCGCCGACCTCGTGCCGCACGGCCGCTTCGGCGCCCGCCGCGTGTTCAACGGCAAGCCGAAGAGCCCCCACGGCGGCGAGGACTACCGCGCCGCGCCCGGCACCCCGGTGCTCGCCCCCGCCGACGGCGTCGTCGCGCTCGCCGAGGCGCACTTCTTCGCCGGCAACGGGGTGTACCTCGACCACGGCGGCGGGCTGGTCACGATGCTGTTCCACCTGTCGCGGATCGACGTCGAGGCCGGCCAGCAGGTGCGGCGCGGCCAGGTCGTGGGCGCGGTCGGCGCGACCGGACGGGTGACCGGGCCACACCTCCACTTCGGGGCCCGCTGGCACGGCGCCCGCGTCGACCCGGCGCTCCTGCTCGCCGCCCACCCCGCCGTCGCCGACCTTCCCTGACCTCCCGCCCCCGCGCAAACGTGCAGCTCACGGCGTACCGTCGTACGGGCGTTGGCTGTCGCAAGACGCCGGGGAGAGGGAAGAGGGCAGTGGGGAGAGCCCCACCCGCCCGGAAGCTCACAGGGGTGGAGCAGATGGCCGTGTGATTGGCCCTCTCCCCTCTCCCCTCTTCCCTCTCCCCTGTCTCTCTAGTGCGCCATGCCGGACGACAGCGGCGGCACGTCCTCGGGCTGCTGGTCGCCGAAGAGCAGCCGCCCCTCGCGGAAGCTCCCGCCGCGCAGCGCCAGGGCCAGGACCTCGCCGAGCTCCGCGACCGGGTGGACGGTGATAGCGACTCGCACGTCCTCCGGCAGGTCGTCGAGGTCCGGCTCGTTCTCGGCCGGGATGACGATCTCGCGGATCCCCGCCCGCACCGCGCCGAGGATCTTCTCCTTCAGGCCGCCGATCGGCAGCACGCGGCCGGTCAGGGTGATCTCGCCGGTCATCGCGACGTCGTGCCGCGCCGGCCGCTTCGACAGCGCCGAGACCAGGGCCGTGGCCATGGTGATGCCGGCCGACGGGCCGTCCTTGGGGATCGCCCCGGCCGGGACGTGGACGTGCACGTCGCGGGAGAACGCCTCGGCGTCGATCGACAGGCCCTCGGCGTGCGAGCGCGCGTAGGTCCAGGCGGCGCGCGCCGACTCCTTCATCACGTCGCCGAGCTGGCCGGTGAGGACGAGGTCGCCCTTCCCCGGCATCGGCACCGCCTCGACGAACATGATGTCGCCACCCACCGGCGTGTAGTACATCCCGGTGGCGACGCCGACCTGGTCGGCGCGCGCGGCCCGCTCCGGGTGGACCTTCGGACGACCGAGCAGCTCGCGCACCTGGCCGGGCCCGAGGGTGACGGTCGCGGCCTCGCCCGAGGCGACGCGGCGCGCCACCTTGCGGGCCAGCCGGCCGATCTCGCGCTCGAGCTGGCGCACCCCGGCCTCGCGGGTGAAGCCGGTGATCACCTCCGCCACCGCGGCGTCCTCGAAGCGGAGCTGATCGGTGCCCAGTCCGTTCTCGCCGAGCTGGCGGGGGACGAGGAAGCGGCGGGCGATCTCCAGCTTGTCCGCCTCGGTGTAGCCGGAGAACTCCACGGTCTCCATGCGGTCGAGCAGCGGCCCGGGGATGTTCTGCAGGAAGTTCGCGGTGGCGACGAACAGCACCTCGGAGAGGTCGAACGGCACGCCGAGGTAGTGGTCGGTGAACGAGTCGTTCTGCGCCGGGTCGAGGACCTCGAGGAGCGCCGCCGCCGGATCGCCCTGGAACGACACACCGAGCTTGTCGACCTCGTCGAGCAGGAAGACGGGGTTCTTGGTGCCGGCCTGGCGCAGCGCCTGGATGATCCGGCCCGGCATGGCGCCGACGTAGGTGCGGCGGTGGCCGCGGATGTCGGCCTCGTCGCGAGCGCCGCCGAGTGAGATGCGCACGTACTCGCGGCCCATGGCGCGGGCGATCGACTTGGCCACCGACGTCTTGCCGACGCCTGGCGGGCCGACGAAAAGCAGGATCGGGCCGCGCGCGGTCGGCGTCTCCGGGCCGCCCTCGGGAGCCGTCGCGGCCGCCTCGGACTGGCTGCGGAGCTTGCGCACCGCGAGAAACTCGAGGACGCGGTCCTTGACGTCGCCGAGGGCGTAGTGGTCCTCGTCGAGGACCGCGGCGGCCCGGGCGAGGTCGAGGTGCTCGTCGCTGCGCGTGCTCCACGGCAGCGCGGCGATCGTCTCGAGATAGGTGCGGGCGACCTGCGACTCCATCGACTCGCCGTTCATCCGCGCCAGGCGCTTGAGCTCGCGGTCCACCTCGGTACGCACCACGTCGGGCAGGTCGAGCCCGGCCAGCTTCTCCTTCAGCTCGCCCAGACCGGCGTCGTCGTCACCCTCGCCCAGCTCGCGCTGGATCGCCTTGAGCTGCTGGCGGAGGAAGAACTCCTTCTGGCGGTCGCCGACCTCGGACTCGATCTTGGACTTCAGCTCGGACTGCGCCTCGAGGACGGCGATCTGCCGCTCCATCGCGACCAGGCCGCGGCGCAGGCGGTCCTCGACCGACACGGTTTCGAGCAGCGCCTGGCGCTCGGCGTGCGGCAGCTCGACGTAGGCCGCCACGAGGTCGGCGAGGTGCGCCGGCTCGTCGGCGTCGACGAGGAACTGCTCGACCGCCTCCTTGGGCAGCTCGAGCTTCTCGCCGAGCCGGGACGCCTTCGCCTTGGCCTCGCGGTGCAGCGCGACGAACGCGGGATCGGCGGGGTCGACGGGCGGGAGGTCGTCCTGCTCGAGCACGAGCGCGGCGAGGAAGCCGTTCTCCTGGTGCATCCGCAGCGCGACCGCCCGCCGCTCGCCGTGCAGCACGAGGTGGATGCCGGCGGGACCGCGCTGGAGGTTGCCGATGCGGGCGACGGTGCCGACCGAGTACAGCCCCTCGGTGGTCACCTCGTCGACGTTCTGCCGCTGGGCGACGACGAAGACCCGGCGATCGGTGGTCGCCAGCGCCGCCTCGACGGCCCGCACGGTCGCAGGCCGGCCCGCGCCGATCGGCACGTTGACGCGGGGGAAGAGGACCGCGTCGCGCAACGGGAGAACTGGCAACGTCAGGTTCTGGCTCATCTCGGCTCCTCGGCGCGCCACACGGCCGGCGCGCTCCCCGTCGATAACTTGAGCAAGACAGGCTCAAATTCCCGCCGAGCCGTCCGCCGAGCGCCTCGAGGCCCCGGGAGGCGGCGCACGCCGGCCCCCGGCGGGCTACAATGCGGCATGCGCGCCGAGACCCGCCGGGTGGACGACGTCACCATCGTGGACCTCCGCGGCGACCTCGTGGTCGGCGACGGCGACGAGGTGCTGCACGAGCTGTTCGAGAAGCTGCTCGCCGAAGGGCATTCGAAGATCCTCCTCAACCTCTCGCACGTCGACCGGATGGACAGCTCGGGGATCGGCGAGCTGGTCTCCGGCTGGAAGCAGGCCCGGCGGCAGAACCACTCGGTCCGGCTCGTGCGCCTCGGCGACCGCGTCAGGCACGCCCTGCACCTCTCGCAGCTCCTGCCGCTGATCGACGTCTACGAGACCGAGAAGGACGCCCTGACAGCCTTCAAGTAGCGGCCGGCCTCTTTCCCAAGCCGGACCAACCCCCGTTCGCCCGCCCTGCAGGTCCTCCGGAAGACCGGCCGCCCGGCGGGCGGCCGCACCATGACTCGCGGATTCGTTGGTGTTGCTGCGGGCCGCTCTCCCCTCTTCCCTCGCCCCTCTCCCCTGTCTTTCAAGCGGGCGGCCGCTACGCCTCCGGCAGGGTCACGTTACGAAGGAACGCCGCGCTCGCCTCGGGCAGCGCGGTGTTGATGAACATCCCGGTGCCGAGCTCGAAGCCGGCCGCCTTGGAGACGCGGGGGACCAGCGAGAGGTACCAGTGGAAGTACTTCACCGCGCCCTCCTCCGGCGACAGCGAGCGGATCACGACGTTGTAGGCGGGGTCGTCGAGGCCGAAGTGGAGGCGCCGCAGGGTGTCCCGGAGGACCGCCGCGAGATCGGCGAGCTCGGAGTCGCGGATCGCGCCGAAGTCGGCGCTGTGGCGGCGCGGGAAGATCCACAGGTGGAACGGCGACAGCGCGGCGTACGGCACGAAGGCTACGAACGAGGCGTTCTCGGCGACCACCCGGACGCCGTCGGCGAGCTCCTCCCCGAGGAGTCGGCAATACAGGCAGGCGCCGAGGTCGCCGTAGTAGCGCAGCGCGTCCTCGATCCGCCGGCGCACCTGGCCGGGCACGACGGGCATCCCAACGACCTGCGAGTGCGGGTGCTCGAGCGAGGTCCCGGCTGCCTCGCCGTGGTTCTTGAAGATGACGACGTGCTCGACCCGGGGGTCCTTGTAGAACGCGACGAACCGGTGGCGGTAGGCATCCAGCACGTGCTGCAGCATCCCGAGCGGGAGCAGGGCGGGCGGGACGTCGTGCGCCGGGGTCTCGATGATCACCTCGTGCCGGCCGACGCCCGACAGGAACGTCTTGAGGCCGAGGTCGTGGCGATCGGTGTCGCCGTCGGGCATGAGCGCCGAGTACTTGTTGGGCACCGAGCGGACCAGCCAGGCGCCGGCTCCGTCCGCGACCTCGAAGGTGACGCCGGGGACGGCCTCGTCGTGCCCGGGGCAGAATGGGCAGGTCGGCGAGAATCTCGGCAGCGCCTTCCGCTCGCGCGCCTGGGCGAACTCCTCGGGACGGCGCGCCCGTTCGGTGGCGATGATCACCCACTCGCCCGTGACCTGGTTGAGTCGCACCTCAGGCATCGCGCCTCCCCCGCCGCCCGTCCGGCGGCTGTTCCCTCGCGGCACCGCACCGAACCTGCCCGGTGTGTAGCGCCCGCCCCGGGTGCTGTCAAGCGCAGAGCCCGGTCGAGTCGGCCGTCCGATCAGGTCCGGCCAGGAATGACCGCGGTGTATGATCCCTTCATCCGGTGTGCAAGGAGAGGCAGTCATGACCAAGAAGATCGGTGTCCTGCGCGGTGTCGAGAACTCGTTTCCGGAGGCGCTCCTCGCCCGCATCAACGACGAGTATGCGTCCTCGGACGTGATCGCCGAGTTCGTCGCCATCGACGCCGTCCGCCTCGGCGGCGAGGTCGCGCACGACGTCATCCTCGACCGCGCTTCCCACGACGTGCCCTTCTACCGCTCCTTCCTCAAGTGGGCGGCGCTGCGCGGCGTCACCGTGGTCAACAATCCGTTCTGGTCGAGCGCCGACGACGCGTTCGTCGACGCGGCGATCGTCCACGGGCTCTCCCTCGCGGCCCCGAAGACCGCGATCCTGCCGCACAAGCAGCGGCCGCAGTTCACCGAGGCGGGGACGTTCCGGAACCTGCGCTTCCCGGTCGACTGGCCGGGGGTGTTCGCCGACATCGGCTTCCCCGCGGTCCTCAAGACCCACGACGGCGCCGGTCGCCGCGGCGCGACGGTGGTTCACTCGGCCGAGCAGTTCTTCGCCGCCTACGACGCCTCGGGGACGGCGTGCATGATGCTGCAGGAGGTGGTCCCGGCGGAGGCGACGTTCCGCTGCGCCTGCATCGGCAGGAGCGACGTGCTGGTGATGCGCTTCAACCCCACCGCGCCGGCCGGCCGGCGCCACCTGGACGTCCCGACGGAGAAGCTCCCGGCGACCCTCAAGCGGCGCCTCGAGCGCGACACCAGGGCGATCTGCAAGGCGCTCGGCACCGACGTCAACGTCGTCGAGTTCGCGGTCCAGGACGGCACGCCGGTCGTCATCGACGCCTCGGACCCGGTGCGGGACGCCGACGTCGCCTCGCTCGGAGAGGACAACTTCGAGTGGTTGGTGCGCGCCACCGCCGCGTTCCTGGTCGAGACCGCGCTGGAGAGCAAGCGCCCGCTGCAGTGGAACGCCAACGGTCTGCTGAAGTCGCGGGCCTGACGACCCTGGCCCGACCCCCCGATCGGAAGCCTCCCGCCGCGTCGCCGGCTGGTAGAATCGCGGCCGCGACGAGAGTCGGAGGAGCAACGCGGATGCGCGAGATGACGACATGGGAACGGCCTTTCTGCGGCGCGCTGCGCGCCGCAGACGCGGGCAGGCGGGTCGAGCTGGTCGGCTGGGTGCGGCGGCGGCGCGACCTCGGCGGGATCATGTTCGTCGACCTGCGCGACCGTGAGGGCTGGGTGCAGGTGCTGTTCCCCGAGGAGCCGCTCAAGGGCGCCGCGGCGGCGCTCTCCGCCGAGGACGTGATCCGCGTGGTCGGCACGGTGCGCCCGCGCCCGGCCGAGATGGTCAACCGCGACATGGCGACCGGCGAGATCGAGGTGGTGGCCGAGCGGCTCGAGCTGTTGAACCAGGCCGAGACACCGCCGTTCGTCGTCGAGGACTCGGTCAACGCCTCGGAGGAGCTGCGCCTGCGCCACCGCACCCTCGACCTCCGCCGGCCGGAGATGATGGCGAACCTCGTGCTGCGCGACCGCATCACCTTCGCCGTGCGCCAGTACTTCCACGAGATGGCGTTCGTCGAGGTCGAGACGCCGATCCTGACCCGCTCGACCCCCGAGGGCGCGCGCGATTTCCTGGTGCCGTCGCGCCTGTCGCCCGGGACGTTCTACGCCCTGCCGCAGTCGCCGCAGCTCTTCAAGCAGCTCCTCCAGGTCGCCGGCCTCGGCCGCTACGTGCAGATCGCCCGCTGCTTCCGCGACGAGGACCTCCGTGCCGACCGCCAGCCCGAGTTCACCCAGGTCGACGTCGAGGCGTCGTTCATCGAGGAGGAGGACGTCTACGCCCTCGTCGAGGGCCTCTTCCACCGCATCTTCCCGCTCGTCGGCATCGAGCCGCCGCGGCCGTTCCCGCGGCTGTCGTACGCCGAGGCGATGGAGCGATTCGGCGTCGACCGTCCCGACATGCGGTTCGGCATGGAACTCGTGGAGCTCGGCGACGTCGCCCGCGGGTGTGCCTTCGAGGTGCTCGTGAAGGCCGCCGCGACGGGTCGCGTCAAGGGCCTCGTAGTGCCCGGCGGCGCGGCCTTCTCGCGCAAGCAGCTCGACGAGCTCTCCGACCTCGTCAAGCCCTACGGCGCGCCCGGCGTGCTGTGGTTCCGGCGCACCGCCGAGGGCTTCGGCTCGCCGGCCAGGAAGGCGCTCGGCGACGCCGGCATCGAGGCGTTCCTCGCCGCCGCCGGCGCCGGCCCCGACGACCTGCTCGTCGCCCTCGGCGGCCCGGCCAAGGTCGTGTTCGCCGCGCTCGCCGCGCTGCGCGTCGAGCTGGCCAGGCGCCTCGGCCTGATCGACAAGGCGAAGCACGCGTTCCTCTGGGTGACCGACTTCCCGCTCCTCGAGTGGGACGACGACACCAAGCGCTACTACGCCTGCCACCACCCGTTCACATCTCCGAAGCCCGAGGACGTCGCCCTGCTCGAGAGCGAGCCCGCTCGGGTCCGCGCCCGTGCCTACGACGTGGTCATGGACGGCATCGAGCTCGGGGGCGGGTCGATCCGGATCCACGACCCGGGACTGCAGCGGCGCGTGTTCGCCGCGCTCGGTATCGACGAGGCCGAAGCGCGGCACAAGTTCGGGTTCCTGCTCGAGGCGTTCCGCTACGGCGCCCCGCCTCATGGCGGCGTCGCCCTCGGGCTCGACCGCATGATCATGTTGATGGCAGGGCGGGATTCGATCCGCGACGTCATCGCCTTCCCGAAGACGACGGCGGGCAACTGTCTGCTCACCGACGCGCCCAACACCGTCGACGCGGCCCAGCTCGCCGAGCTGAAGATCCGTCCGAGCTGAGGACCAGAACCGTTGCCGCCGTGGCGGCGTAGAAGAGTCCGGGCCGTGCGCGGCGGCCGTGAGGATGAGGAATGACGATGGCGTTCGGTCGACGAGCGAGACTCCGGCTTGGTCTTGTCGTGCCCCTGCTGTGCTGCGCGGCCGACGCACGGTCGCAGGCCCCGCCGCCGAACCCGGGGTTCGCCGGCACCGCCCATGTCAACGTGGTCAACGTCGAGGTCGTCGTGACCGACCGCGCGGGCGTCCCGGCCACCGACCTGACGCGTGAGGAGTTCGCCGCCTTCCACGACGGGCGCCCCGTCGCGATCAGCAACTTCGTCCCGCCGGCGGCGGTCCCGGCCGGATCCGGGACGCGAGGGCCGCTATCGCTGTTCGTCGTCCTCGACGCCGACAACCTGTCGATCCGCACCCGCAAGCGGCTCCTCGGACGACTGGGCGAGGCGCTCGCACCCCTGCTCGCGGACGGTCGCGTCAGGGCCATGCTCGCGGAGGGCGGGCCCTCCGTGCGGGTGCGAGAGCCCCTGAGCGGGACCACCGACACGTTCCTCGCGGCGCTCGGCAAGGCGGCGAGCGACATCGGGATCACGTCCGGTGGGGGCACCGATGAAGCCACGACCGCGCGCGTCGTCGAGGCCCGCGGGGCGTTCTCGCAGGGGCGGGCCGGCACCAACACCCTCGACGCTTCCGAGGCCGATGCACTCCTCCAGGAGGCGCGCTCGGCAGCCCAGTTCTCGTACGAGCGGGCCAAGGCGTCGCTCCTGGGGGCGGCGGGCTTCGTCGACACCCTGGCCGGCGTCCCGGGCCGCAAGGCGCTGCTGCTCGTCTCCGAGGGCATCCCCATGCGACCCGGCGAGGCGGTGCTGCGTAACTGGCAGACCCGCTACGGCGCCGCCTCCGGCTCGAGGATGTTCTCGGCGGAGCTGGAGTCCGCCGAAGCGACTGTCGGCCCCCAGATCGACGAGCTTGCGGCGCGCGCCAGCGCCGCCGGGGTTGCGATCTACTGCCTGGACGCCGGCCTCGACAGCCGTTCCACGGAGCGCTCGGCCGAGGCGGTCGGCCGGCCGGTCAGCTCCTCGTTCGCCAACGTCCGCGAGACCTCCGGACGGTTCGTCCTCCAATCGCTGTCCGCGGAGACCGGCGGCCGCTCGGTCCCCGCCTCCGGAGACCTCGACGTCGCGCTCGCCGGGGTCGTCGACGAGGCGGCGCACGCCTACTCGGTGGGGATCGCGATTCCCGGCGAGCCCGACGGCATGCGGCACACGCTCGGCGTCGAGGTCGCCCGCCCCGGCGTGCAGGTCCGGCTCCGCCGGTCCTACGTCGACAAGACCCCGGACCAGCGGGCGGTCGACCGCGGCGTCGCCGCCGTCCTCCACGGTGCGACGGACAACCCGCTCGGCATTCGGCTGAGCGGGGGCACGGAGATCCCCCAGGACGACGGCACGATCGTGGTCCCCGTCTCGGTCCACGTTCCCATCGGGAGCCTGACCCTGCTTCCCGAGGGTGACGTCCACGCCGCGCACCTCTCCTACTGGCTCGCCGCCCGGGACGCCGCCGGCCGGATCCGGCAGGTCCCGCGGCAGTCGTTCACCATGCGGATTCCCAACCAGAAGCTGCTCGACATGCTGGGCCAGGGTGCCAGCGCCTCGTTCCAGCTCGTCATGCGGACCGGCCGCCACCGGGTCGCCGCCACGCTCCGGGACGACCTGGGCGGCGGTGCGTCCACGGCGACGATCGAGCTCGACGTCGGGGCTCAGGCGGCCGCCCCGGTCGAGCCCCACTGAGGCCGACAGGTGACCCGCCCACACCCGTTCGCGATCGCCGCGGCCGCCGTGCTGGCGGCGTGGCTCGCCGGTCCCGCCAAGGCCCAAACGCCGGCCGCCCCCGGGGCGACCGCGACGGTCGTCCGCCTCGCGCCCCGCCAGGGCTTGCCGGCGCGCACCGCCGCGCTGCTCCTGAGCGGGCAGACGGGCGGCGACGTCGCCATCTCGGTCGCAGTCGTCCCGGTCGTGGTCCGGCCGGAGGGTGGCCGCCTCGCGCTGGTCGTCGACGTCGACGCGGCCTCGTTCCTCGGCGAGCCGACGACGGACCCGGTGCGGCTCGAGCTGGCCGTCTACGCCACGACACCGGCCGGCGTCATCGTGGGATCGCTGCTCGCCGGCGCCGTCCTCGATCCCCCGCAGGCAGGCGAGGCGCGCGCCCGCGGCGGCCTCAAGCTGCTCGGCAGCCTCGACGTGCCGCCGGGCGAGGTCGAGGTGCGGGTTCTCGTGCAGCGGGCCGGGTCGATCGCCTTCGGCCTGGCGGAGACCGTGGCCGCGGTGCCCGCGGGGCAAGAGCGGTTCCTCGCCCGCCCCGTCATCGACGAGCCGGCCGGCGCCTGGCTCGTGGCGCTCCCCGAAGGTCCTCTCGGATGGGACGCGCTCGCCCTCGCGGACGGCATCTTCCCGGCGACGCGCCCGGTGCTGCGCCCCGGGTCCGAGATCCGGGCCCGACTCGTCGGTCGCGGGCTCCCCGGCCCCGAAGTCCAGGTCCGCGTGCGCCGCAACGACGGGACCGAGGCCGGGCGGGTCGGGATGCGCCGCGAGTCGGATGACCGCGCCGGCGGGCTCGAGGTCCGGCGGGTCGTCCTCGTCGTGCCGGCCGTGGCGCCCGGCGACTACACCTTCGAGGTGCCGACCGGCGGAGCGGGGGACGAGGTGTCGGTCGTCGCGGTGCCGGTGGTGGTCGCCGCCGACGGCACCGTGGCGGCGGCGTGGCCGAAGGCGACGGCGCCGGCGACGTCGGTCGCCGCGGGTGTGGCCGAGCCTGCAGCCGGCGGCGCAAGCGAGCCCGCTCCCCCGGCCCACCTCCGCGTCGCCTACCTCGACGCCCTGTCGCACTTCGCCCCCGACGACCCGGGCGCCGCCGAGGCCGAGCTCGCCACCTTCGAGCGCGACGCCCTGCGCGAGCGCGGGCCCGATGCCCAGAAGCGCCTCCAGTCGGCCGAGCTCGACGTCGCCGGCGAGCTGGCCCGGCGCGAGCCGGCCGCCCTCTTCGCGTTGCTCCAGCTCCACGTGGGCCTCGCCAGGACCTACGGCGCGGCGCGCGCGGCGCAGCCGCAGGCGCACACCTTCAAGCTGTGCGACGGGCTCGCGGCCCTCACGGTGCGCTCGGCCGGGAAAGCGGGCCGGGCCCCGGCCGCCGACGCGATGGCGTGCCTGGCGGGTTCGTCGCAGCGGGTGGGTGCCCAGGCCGCCGCCGAGGAGCAGCACCGCATCACGCTCCTCCTCGACCCCGAGAACACCGCGGCGCTCGAGGGCCTGGCCGCGGGCCTCGAACGGACCGGACGCTACCGCGAGGCGGAGAAGCTCCTCACCCAGTTGGTGGCGAAGCGCCCGAACTCCCTCGAGGCGCGGCTCCGGCTCGCCCTGACCCGGCAGCGGATGGGCGACGACAACGACGTCGAGGCACTGTTGCGCGCCTGCGTCGCCCCCGGCGGGCCGGAGTGGATCCGCGCGGTCGCCTGGCAGGAGCTCGCCCGCCTCGGCATCGACGCGGGCAAGCTGGAGGCGGCCGCGACCGTGCTCCGCGAGGCCACCGCCGCGCTGCCCCGCGACCGCGAGCTCGCCGTGCTGCGCGCGTTCGTCCTCGATCGCTCCGGACGGCACGGCGAGGCGCGGGCCGCCGCCGTACGGCTGACCTCCCGGTCGTCCGACGCGGCCTCGGCGCGCTTCGCCTACAGCGAGCTCCCGGCCACCGAGCTCGACCGGGCGTGCGCGGCGCTGGCGACCCGCGTGAGCGACGGTGCCGCCGCGGCGCTCGTGCGCGCAGTCGCCGCGGCACGCGCCGGAGGTCCCCGGTGAGGCTCGCCGTCGCACCCGTCGCGCTCCTGGCGTGGCTGCTGGCGACCGCCGCGCCCGCCGTGACGGTGCGCATCACCAGCCCGCCGCCCGGCCAGGCGGCCTACGGGGTCGTCAAGGTCCAGGCCGACGTCCAGCCCGCCGGAGCGATCTCCGAGGTCACCTTCGCGGTCGACGGCCGGGTGTTCGCAACGCTGCAACGCGCCCCCTTCGAGGCCTCGACCGATGTCGGACCCGACAACGTCGAGCACCGCTTCGAGGTCGTCGCCGCCACGACTGTGGGCGAGACCGGCCGGGCCCAGCTCGTCACCCCGCGGATCGAGGCGGACCAGGAGGTACAGGTCGAGCTGCGCCAGCTCTTCGTCACCGTCCACCGCGAGGGCAAGAAGGTGCTCGACCTGCGGCCCGAGGAGCTCCGCGTCTTCGACGACGACAAGGAGCAGCGGATCGTCACCTTCGCCGGCGGCGACACCCCGTTCACCGCCGTGCTGCTCCTCGACTCGTCCACCTCGATGGAGGGCGCCCGGCTCAAGGCCGCGGTGGACGGGGCGCGGACCTTCGCCGCCGCGATGCGCCCGCTCGACGAGGCCAAGCTGCTCGTCTTCTCCGACCGCCTCCTCCACACCACGCCGTTCTCCGGCGTCGGCGAGGTGCTGCTGGCCGGGCTCGGCACGGTGTCGGCGCGGGGGGGCACGGCCGTCAACGACAACCTCTTCCTCGCCCTGTCGCTGCTCGACGGCCGCCAGGGCCGGCGGCTGGTCGTGCTGCTGTCGGACGGGGCGGACTCGCACAGCGCGCTCGCGATGACCGACGTGATCCGCAAGGCCCGGGAGAGCCAGGCCCTGGTGTACTGGATCCGCCTCGAGCCCGAGGGCAAGGCCTCGGGCTCGGGGTCGCTGGTCTCGCCGTGGCACGACGCGGCGTGGTACCGGAACCAGATGAGCCTCCTCGACGAGGCGGCCGACACGACGGGCGGACGGGTGGTCGTGGTCCGTCGCGCCGACGAGATCGCGCCGGCCTTCGCCGAGATCGTCCGCGAGCTGCGCGAGCAGTACACCATCGGCTACTACCCCAGCGGGAGCCGGCACGACGGCCGCTGGCGGAAGGTGTCGGTGAAGGTGTCGCGCGGCCTCGGGGACAAGCTGACGCACGGCGCCTACCAGGTGTCGACCCGCGGCGGCTACGTGGACGAGTGAGCCCTCCCCGGCTCCCGGCGGCGGCTCTGCTATCGTGGCCGTGAGCACAGTCTGGAGAGCCACACGCCATGGACCAGCCGCCTGCGCGCGTCCGCCACGACGTCAGCCTGTTGAGCGACGACGACCTCTTCCTCTTCAACCAGGGATCGCACTTCCGGCTGTGGGACAAGCTCGGCTCGCACCCGATGACGATCGACGGGGTGCCCGGCGCGCACTTCGGGGTGTGGGCGCCCAACGCCGACTTCGTATCGGTCGTCGCCGACCGCAACGACTGGGACCCCGGCGCGCATCCGCTCGCGCCCCGCGGCTCCTCCGGAATCTGGGAGGGGTTCGTCCCCGGCTTCGGCACCGGGACGCTGTACAAGTACCACGTCGCCTCGCCGATCGCCGGCTACAAGGCCGAGAAGAGCGACCCCTACGGCCTGTTCCACGAGGTCGCGCCGAAGACCGCATCGATCATCTGGGACCTCGACTACGCCTGGGGCGACGCTGCCTGGATGGCCTCGCGCGGCCCGCGCAACACGCTGACGAGCCCGATCTCGATCTACGAGATGCACCTTGGCTCCTGGATGCGGGACCCGGAGAACGGCTTCAACTCGCTTTCCTACCGCGAGATGGCGCCGCGCCTGGCCGCCCACGTCGAGGAGATGGGGTTCACCCACGTCGAGCTGATGCCGGTGATGGAGCACCCCTTCTTCGGCTCCTGGGGGTACCAGGTCACCGGCTTCTTCGCCCCCTCCAGCCGCTACGGCACCCCGCAGGACTTCATGTTCCTCGTGGACACCCTGCACCAGCACGGCATCGGCGTGATCCTCGACTGGGTGCCGTCGCACTTCCCCACCGACGGGCACGGCCTCGCCTACTTCGACGGCACGCACCTCTACGAGCACGCCGACCCGCGGCAGGGGTTCCACCCCGAGTGGGGCTCGTACATCTTCAACTACGGGCGTCACGAGGTCGTGAGCTTCCTCACCTCCAACGCACTGTTCTGGCTCGAGAAGTACCACGCCGACGGGCTGCGCGTCGACGCGGTGGCGTCGATGCTGTACCTCGACTACGCACGAAAGCAGGGGGAGTGGATCCCCAACCGGTTCGGCGGCCGCGAGAACCTCGCCGCGGTGGACTTCCTGCGCCGCTGCAACGTCGAGATCTTCAAGCAATTCCCGGACGTGCAGACGATCGCCGAGGAGTCCACGGCGTGGCCCGCGGTGTCGCGGCCGACCTACGTCGGTGGCTTGGGGTTCTCGCTGAAGTGGGACATGGGGTGGATGCACGACACCCTGAAGTACTTCGCCCGTGACCCGATCCACCGCCGCTTCCACCACAACGAGCTGACCTTCCGCATGCTCTACGCCTTCACCGAGAACTTCGTCCTGCCGCTCTCGCACGACGAGGTCGTGCACGGCAAGGGGTCGCTGCTCGGCAAGATGCCCGGCGACGAGTGGCAGCGCTTCGCCAACCTCCGGCTGCTGTTCGCCTACATGTTCGCCCAGCCGGCGAAGAAGATGCTCTTCATGGGCGACGAGATCGGCCAGGGCCGGGAGTGGGCGCACGACGGGTCGGTCGAGTGGGACCTGCTGCAGTATCCAGTGCACGACGGCCTGCGGCGCTTCGTCGCCGACCTCAACCGCCTGTACGTGACGGAGCCCGCGCTCCACGAGCTGGACTGCTCTCCCGACGGGTTCTCCTGGGTCGACTGCAACGACGCCGACCAGAGCATCGTCTCCCTCGTCCGGCGCGGCCGCTCGACAGACGACAGCCTGCTCGTGGTGTGCAACTTCACGCCGGTCCTCCGGCGCGGCTACCTAGTCGGGGCGCCCCGCGCCGGCTTCTGGCAGGAGGTGCTCAACTCGGACGCCGGTATCTACGCCGGGTCCAACCAGGGCAACGCCGGCGGCGTCGAGGCGCGCGCGCTCCCGTGGCACGGGCAGCCGGCGTCACTGCAAATCACCCTGCCCCCGCTCGCCGCCGTCTACTTCAAGTCATCAAGGCCGGTCGGGAGTTGAGAGTCGAAGGTCGAGGGTCTAGAGTCGGCGACGTGACGCGCCTCAGCCCCCTGCTCTCGACGCTCGACTCTCGACCCCCGGCCCGGTTGACGGGCGGCCGATGACGCGCTTCATCTGCATTCACGGCCATTTTTATCAACCTCCGCGGGAGAACCCGTGGCTCGAGGCGGTCGAGGTGCAGGACTCGGCGTACCCGTACCACGACTGGAACGAGCGGATCACCACCGAGTGCTACGCGGCCAACGCGAGCTCGCGGATCCTCGACGCGGCCGGCCGCATCGACCGCATCGCCAACAACTACGCGCGGATCTCGTTCGACTTCGGGCCGACGCTGCTGTCGTGGCTGGAGGCGAACGCGCCCGACACCTACCGCGCCGTGCTCGCCGCCGACGACGAGAGCGCCCGGCGCTTCTCCGGCCACGGCTCGGCAATGGCGCAGGCCTACAACCACGTGATCCTGCCGCTGGCCAGCCGCGCCGACAAGGTGACCCAGGTGCGCTGGGGGATGCGCGACTTCGAGCACCGCTTCCGCCGGCGGGCCGAGGGCATGTGGCTGCCCGAGACCGCGGTCGACGTCGAGACGCTCGAGGTGCTGGCCACCGAGCGGGTCGCCTTCACCGTGCTCGCACCCCACCAGGCGGCCAGGGTCCGCCGGGTCGGCGGCCGGGAGTGGACCGACGTCTCCGGCGGCCGCGTCGACCCCACCCAGGCCTACCTCGCGCGGCTGCCCTCGGGCCGGTCGATCGTCCTGTTCTTCTACGACGGGCCGGTGTCCCGGGCGGTGGCCTTCGAGCGGCTGCTCGACCGCGGCGAGGACCTCGTCCGGCGCATCGCCGGGACGTTCGACGACCGGCGCGGCCGCGCGCAGCTCGCCCACATCGCCACCGACGGCGAGACCTACGGGCACCATCACCGGTTCGGGGACATGGCGCTGGCGTTCGCCCTCGACCACGTCGAGCGGCAGGGCATCGCCCGCCTGACGAACTACGGCGAGTTCCTCGCGCTCCACCCCCCGACCCACGAGGTGGAGATCCTGCCCGGCACCTCGTGGAGCTGCGCCCACGGCATCGAGCGGTGGCGCTCCGACTGCGGCTGCAACTCCGGCGGCCACCCGTCCTGGCGGCAGGCGTGGCGGGGGCCGCTGCGCGCTGCCTTCGACTGGCTGCGCGACACCCTCGCGGAGCGCGCCGTCGCCGAGGGCCGAGGTCTCTTCCTCGACCCCGCGGCCGCCCGCGACGACTACGTCTCGGTCGTCCTCGACCGCTCGGCCGCCGCCGTCGACACCTTCCTGCGGCGCCACGCCCACCACCCGCTGTCCGCGGACGAGCGGGTCCGCGCCCTCAAGCTCCTCGAGATGCAGCGCCACCTCATGCTCATGTACACGAGCTGCGGGTGGTTCTTCGACGAGGTCTCGGGCATCGAGACCGTACAGGTCCTGCAGTACGCCGGCCGCGCCGTGCAGCTCGCCCAGCAGCTCTTCGGCGACGGCGTGGAGTCGCGTTTCCTCGCGCTGCTCGAGCAGGCGCCGTCGAACCGGGCGGAGTACGGAAACGCGCGGGCGGTGTTCGAGCGCACCGTCCGGCCATCGATGGTCGGCCTCGAGCAGGTCGCCGCCCACGTCGCCGTCAGCTCGCTGTTCGACGCGTACGGCGACCGCGCACGCGTCTACTGTTACGAGGTCGAGCGTCGCGACCGGCGCGTCCAGGAGGCGGGTCGGCTGCGCCTCGCGACCGAGCGGCTGACGATCACCTCGACGATCACCGGCGATCACGCCGACGTCGCGTGTGCGGTCGTCCACTTCGGCGACCACAACCTGTCGTGCGGCGTCCGACCGTACGACGAGGCGGCGTACCGCGTCATGGTCCGCGACCTCGGCGCCGCCTTCTCCCGGGCCGACGTGCCCGAGGTGATCCGCCTCGTCGACCGCCACTTCGTGGGTCCGACCTACTCGCTGCGCTCGCTGTTCCGCGACGAGCAACGCCGCATCCTCGACATCATCCTCGAGACCACCCTCCGCGAGGCGGAGGCCGAGGTCGGCCGGCTCTTCGACCACCACGCCCCGCTCATGCACTTCCTCGCCAGCCTCGGCGCGCCGTTGCCGCGGGCCTTCCGCGGCGCCGCCGAGCAGGTCCTCAACCGCCGTCTCAGGGACGAGCTCGAGGGCGAGCGCATCGACCTCGAGCGCACCCGCTCGCTCCTCAACCAGGCGACCGAGTACAAGGTCACCCTCGACGCCGCCGGGCTGACGTACGCCATGCAGCGGCACCTCGAGCGGCTCGCGGCCGAGCTGGGCGAGAGGCCGGCCGACCTCGAGCTGCTGCGGCGCCTCGCCGGCGCCACCGGCGTGGCGGCGGTGCCGCCGTTCGACGTCAACCTCTGGCGGGTGCAGAACGCGGTCTACACCCTCCGCGAGACGGCCTACGCCGAGCGGCGCGGGCTGGCAGCCGAGGCCGAGTGGCGGGAGTCGTTCGAGATCCTCTGCGAGCTCCTCCACATCCGCATCGTGTGAAAACAGGGGACAGGGCCCCGCCCACCCGGGTCAGGGTGCTGACTGCTTCAGCTCGTAAAGAGCGGCGCCTTCCGCCCCGGCGACGAGGGTGGCGTGCGAGGCGAGCAGTTCGTCGATAAGGCGCAACGTCGGCGGATCGTAGTCGAAGGGGCAGCCGACCGTCGCCGCCTGGTCGGCGAAGTACAGTCGGTTGACCAACAGGTGGGTGTAGGAGGCGTCGCGCAGGCGCGCGGCCACTGCCTCCGGGGTGTCCGTGGCGTCACCCGCGAGGACGCGGCGCAGCGTCCGACGGTCGAAGATGGTCGCCGCGGTGAAGCGGCGCCAGAGGCCGAACATCCGCGGCTCGTCGAGGCTCAGCACCCGGGCGTCGGCGGGCAGCACGGAGTTGGCGGTGCGGAAGACCGCCGCCGGCGAGACCGAGCCCAGCCGGAGCTGGTACTCCTCGGCGCCCTCGGAGCCCACGAGGTACGGCACGAAGTCGCGGGCGCGCACCAGGTCGATGGCCGCTCCCGTCGCCGAGGCCGCGAGGGCGAGCCCCACGGCTCCCGCCAGCACGCGTCGCGTCCCACGCCGGCGCAGCCGTCCCACGAGCGCGCACACCGAGGCCGCCCCGAGGGCCGACAGCACCGCCACCAGCGGCAGCCCGTAGCGCGGCACCGCGCCGATCGCGACCCAGCCGACGGCGAGCAGCGCGGCGACGAGGAACGCCGCCCGCCGGCCCGGGCGCCGACCCGGCAGCCACGGCAGCGCGAGCGCGGCGAGCGGCAGCGGGTTCCATGCCGACGGCGAGAAGATCAGCCCGGCGAACGCGGCGGGAAACCGCCGCGGGTCGCCCCCGTCGATCGCCATGCTGCGGGTGTACTCGGAGATCCACGCGAGCCAGGCGGCGTCGCCGGACGGCCCGCCGAACAGCGCGCCGAGGAACGGATAGACCGGGTTCGCGTGGCGGACCAGGTTGACCGCGGCCCACGGGAGGAGCGGGACCGCCAGGAGGGCCGCGGCGGCCAGCCATCGCCGGGGACGGGCGCCCGGCCACGACCGGGCGCCGAGCACTACCGCGGCGAGCGCCAGGGCCGCCACCACCGCGACGCCGTGCGCCTTGAAGGCGCAGGCAAGGCCGGCGAACAGCCCGGCCGCGGGGAGCACGGCCGCCCCCCGCCGCGCGGCGAGGACGAGGTCCACCGCGAGGACGGCGGCCGCGGTGAGGTAGAGGTCGACACCCTCGGCGTAGAGCGACAGGCTCGCCTCGCGGTAGGTCAGGAAGATCGCCGCCGCCAGCGGTCCCGCCGCCGGGTGGAGGTGGCGGCGGGCGAGGCGGGCAACGAGCACCGCCGCGAGCACGCCGACGATCCAGTGCAACGGCGCCGGCCGCGCCTCGCGAACGAGCGCCAGCAGCAGCGTGTCGACCAGCTCGCCGGCGTGCGGCAGGTGGCTGAAGAAGTTGTCGGGCATCTCGACGAGCCGGCCTTCGAGGACATAGGTCGCCGGGATCGCCAGGTGGTACTCGAGGGAGTCGAACCAGGTCGGCGGCGGCAGGCAGGCGAGGAACGAGACCGCCAGCACCGGGGCGATCCCGCACGCCGCCGCGCTCGCGAACGCGGCGCCTCCTCCATTGGGCCGGGGCGCGGCGCGACGCCGGGCGATCGCGAGTCGCACCGCCAGGACGAAGCCGACGGCCAGCGTTGCCGCGGCGGCACCGCGCGAGATCAGTCCGACCACGCCGAGGGCGAAGACCGCGCCCGCGAGCAGGCCGAGGCCCAGCAACGTCGCGGCGGCGTGCCACTCCCAGCCGGCCAGCTCGCGATCGAGCGCCGGCCAGCGGCGCACCACCGTGCCGCCGGCTCCCCACGCCGCGAACACGACGACGAGGGCGGCGAGGCACGACAGCGGCACCTCGCGCGGCACCGGCAGCACGGCGACGGCCACTGCGGCGAAGACCGTCGCCGTCGCCGCGAGGAGCACCACCGGCAGCGACACCGTCCAGGCCGGGCGGCGACGCGTGTCACGATCGCCGCCGCCAGCCGGGCGGTGCGGTAAGCCCTGGGGGTCCACGGCCCGATGCTAGCAGAGGGTCCGAGCCTGCGCGGCAGCCGGTGTTATCGTGAGTCCATGACGACAAAGGCAGGCGCCGGCGCCTTCCCGCGCGCGACCCGGGCCGCCGCCCGGATGCTCGGGCGCAACCCGGCCATCGAGCGCCTGATCGGCGCCGCCGGCCTCCTGCTCCAGAAGCGGGGGCGGCGCTTCGCCGGCCTCAAGACCGACCTCCTCGCGCTCCTACGCATGCTCAAGGCGTTCGTCACGGGCCGCTACCGGCGGGTCCCGCGGCGAACGCTCCTGGCGGCGCTCGCCGGCCTCGTCTACTTCGTCAACCCCCTCGACCTCGTCCCCGACGCGCTGCCGCTCCTCGGCTTCGTCGACGACATCGGCGTGCTCGCCTGGATCATCCACAAGGTCCGCCAGGACATCGAGGCGTACGTCGCCTGGGAGCGGGAGTGGGGCTCGACCATCGACGTCGAGGGCCGCGTCGAACCGGACGGCAGGCCTGCCCACCCATCCACCCCGCCGCCCTTACCCTCCGGACCACCAAACAAGGGTTGAAGGGTTGAAGGGTTGAAGGATTCGAGCAGGATCAGGGCGAATCCCCAACTTCGCAATTCCTCAACCCTGGGCGGGTGGTCGGGCGGGCAACCCTGGGCGGCCGGGTGGGTGTGCAACCCTGGGTGGTCGGTTGGGTGTGCAAGCCTGGGCGGGCGGGCGGGCGGTCAGTGCTTTTCCACCTCGCCGGTCATCGGAACGAAGCGCACCGGGATGACGTCCCGCTCGGAGTACCCGGACGGCTCGCGGGTGATCACCTTGAGCTGCTGGTAGTAGGCCCCCACCGGGATGACCAGGTTGCCGCCGACCGCGAGCTGGTCGAGGAGCGGCTGGGGGATGCGCTCCGGCGCCGCGGTCACGATGATCGCCCGGAACGGCGCCTTCTCCGGCCACCCGCCGTAGCCGTCGCCGGCGCGCACGTCGACGCCCTTGACCCCGAGCTCGGCGAGCCGAGCCCGCGCGGCCTGAGCGAGGGCGGAGCGGATCTCCACCGAGTACACCTCGCACCCGATGGCGGCGAGCACCGCCGCCTGGTACCCGGAGCCGGTCCCGACCTCGAGGACGCGGTCGCCCGGCGACACGCCGAGCAGCTCGGTCATCAGGCCGACGATGTACGGCTGCGAGATCGTCTGCCCCTCGCCGATCGGCAGCGGGTGGTCGGCGTACGACTCGGCGCGCTGCGCCTCCGGGACGTACAGATGACGGGGCACGGTACGCATCGCGGCGAGGACCCTCTCGTCGCGGACCCCGCGGGCGGCGATCTGCGTGCGGACCATGTCCTCACGCTGCCTCGCCCACGAGGCCTCCTCGCCCGCCGCGCCGCTGCCGCCGCAGCACCATGACCCTCCGGCCAGTGCCAGCAGCATGAGCACGAGTGTCCTCCTCACGATGTGCCCCCCGCCACGAACGCGTCGCGCCCGGCGACGATCGTGCGCAGCACTCGGGCTTGCAAGATCGTTGCCGGGTCGCTCTCCTCGAGGCTGCGGTCGAGGACGGTGAGGTCGGCGGCGAGGGCCGGGGCGATGGCCCCGCGCCAGCCTTCCTCGAACGCGGCGTACGCGGGCCAGGCCGAAAACCCGGCGATCGCCTCGGTCCGTGTCAGCGCCTCGGGCAGGTTCCACCCCGGCTCCGCTGTCCCCTCCGGAGGGCGGCGCGTCACCGCGGCCCACATGCCGAGGCCGGGATCGGGGCTCTCTACCGGCACGTCGGACCCGAGCTCGAGGCGCGCGCCGGCCGCCAGCAGCGACCGCCAGCGGTAGGCCCAGGGCGTCCGTTCCGCACCGAGCCGGCGCGGCGCCCACGGCATGTCCGAGGTGCAGTGCGTCGGTTGGACCGCGGCGATGACCCCGAGCTTCGCGAAGCGCGGGACGTCCTCCGGACGCACGATCTGCGCGTGCTCGATCCGCGGGCGCAGCGTCGAGCCGACCCCGAGGACCTGCTCGTAGATGTCCAGCGTCCGGGTGACGGCGGCATCGCCGATGGCGTGGACGCACGGCTGGAACCCGGCCTTCGCGGCCCGCCGGATCACGTCGGCGAGACGGGCCGAAATGGTCACCTCGAGGCCGCGGCTCCCCGGTTCGTCGCTGTAGGGCGCCGACAGCGCGGCGCCGCGCGACCCCAACGCGCCGTCGGCATAGAGCTTGACCGCCCGCACCGCGAGCATCCCGCCGCGCGACAGCCAGGGACCGTTGCCGAACTCCGCGGCGAGGAGCTCGTCGTCGCCGCCGTCGAGGATCGCGTAGACCCGGACCGGCAGCCGGCCGTCACGCTCCAGCCCGCGCAAGACCGCGAGCTCCGCGCGTGTCGTTCCGGCGTCGTGGATCGAGGTGAGCCCGAACGACGCCAGGGTGCGACCGGCGAGGAGCACGCGGCGCTCGATGTCGGCCGCCGTCGGCCTGGGCAGGACCCGCTCGACCAGGTCGGCCGCCGCGTCGACCAGGACGCCGGTCGGCGCCCCGCCCGCGTCACGCAGGATGCGGCCGCCGGCCGGATCCGTACTCTCGACCGTGATCCCGGCCTCCGCCAGCGCCCGGGCGTTGAGCAGCACCGCGTGCCCGTCGACCCGGCGCAGCAGGACGGGACGATTTGGCACCGCCGCCGACAGCGCGGCCTGCGTCGGCAGCGCCTTGTCCGGCCAGTCGTTCTGGTCCCAACCGCGGCCGAGGACCCAGGTGCCGGCCGGGAGCGTGTCCGCGACCGCCCTCGCCCGGGTGACGACCTCGGCGTAGCTCGCCGTCCCCACGAGGTCGACCTGCTCCAGCGCGGCGCCGTAGCCGACGACGTGGCCGGGCCCCTCGGTGAGCCCGGGGTAGACGTGCGCCCCGGCGAGCTCGACGACCTCGGCGGCAGCGGCGCGCCACGCCTGCGCCTCGCCCGGGGGCACGAGGGCGACGATCCGGCCCTCGGCGACGGCGATCTCGAGCCGCTGCGGGCCGGCGGACAGGTGGACGGTACCCCCGACCAGGAGGCGCTCGCAGCGCGGCGCTGCAACGGCGGAAGTGACTGCAGTAGCGAGCAGAAGCAGCGGGAGCAGACGGAGCATACGCGTACTCTAGCACCGCCCCGGCCGGTGCTCCGCCGCCCCTCCCGCAGGCGTTCCGACGCGAAGGGCCGGGACGAGTCCGAGGTAATCTGAATTGGATCGCCAGGGAGACGCGCCATGTCCGACACCTCGCTGACCCGCCGACAGTTCCTCGCTGCGACCTCCGCGGCGGCCGCCGCGGCGGCCGTCCGCCCGGCCGGGGCGGGCCCCGGCCCGACGCCCGCGCCGGTCCGTCCGGTCGCCGTCGCCTCCGCCAACGGCCTCGCCGCCGTCAAGCTCGCCGTCGACCAGATGACCGGCGGCGCGGCCCCGGTGGACGCTGCCGTGGCCGGGGTGGCGATCGTCGAGGCCGACCCCGAGGACCTCACGGTCGGTTACGGGGGGCTGCCCAACGAGGAGGGCGTGGTCCAGCTCGACGCGGCGGTGATGGACGGCACGACGATGCGCGCCGGCGCGGTCGCCGCGCTCGAGCGCATCAAGCACCCGGCCCGCGTCGCCCTCGAGGTGATGCGCCGGACCACCCGCATCCTGCTCGTCGGCGAGGGCGCGCTGAAGTTCGCCCGCGCCCACGGCTTCCCAGAGGAGAACCTCCTCACCGAGCGCGCGCGCAAGATCTGGCTGTACTGGAAGGAGAACGCCGCCCCGAAGGACGACTGGCTGCCCGCCGCCTCGGAGGTCGACGACCCCGACCTCAAGTGGTTCATCACCAAGTACGGCGACTCCATGTTCCGCCCGACCGGCACGATCCACCTGTCGGCCGTCGGCCCCGACGGCGCGGTCGGCTGCTGCACGACGACCTCCGGGCTGTTCTTCAAGCTCCCCGGCCGGGTCGGCGACTCGCCGCTCGTCGGCTGCGGGCTCTACTGCGACGGCGAGGTCGGCACGGCCGGCGGGACCGGCCACGGCGAAAGCGCGATCATCTCGTGCGGCGCCCACACCGTCGTCGAGCTCATGCGCCAGGGGAAGTCGCCCGAGGCCGCCTGCCTCGCGACCCTCGAGCGGGTGGTCGCCAATACCCGGGTCGCCTGGCTGAAGGACGCCACGGGGAGGCCGGCGAACAACCTCAACCTCTATGCCGCCAACCGGGCGGGCGAAGTCGGAGGCGCCGCGCTCTTCTCGGGCAGCCGGTTCGCCGTCTGCCGCGCCGGCGAGCCCGCCCGCCTCGTCGACTGCGCCTACCTCTTCAAGAAAGGCTGAGCGCCAAGGGCCGAGGACGACGCCTGGTGTCCCGACCGCGGTCCCGTGGCCTGTCGCTTTCGACGCTCGACCCTCGACGCTCGACCGTCGATTCCTGAGTCCCCACGCGTCATGTGTCGATGCTACGAGTCCCGCAATGCGGCGCGGACCTCCCGCGCCAGGGTCTCCATGTCGAAGGGCTTCTCGAGGAAGCGGACGGACCCGGTGAGGACGCCCTGGCGGACCGCGACGTCGGGGGCATAGCCCGACATCACGATCACCCGCAGCGCGGGCCAGCGCTCCCGGAGCCGCTCGGCGAGCTCGTTGCCGTGGATCCCCGGCAGCACGAGGTCGGTGAGCAGGACGTCGAACGGCGAGTCGAGCGGGAGCGAGAGCGCCGCCTCGCCGCTGCTCATCGCGACGACCCGGTACTCCAGCATGGTCAGCATCTCCCGCAGCCCCTCGCGGGCGCCGGTCTCGTCCTCGACGACGAGCACCTGCTCGTGCCGGCCGGTGGTCGGCGTCATCCGGTCGGACATCGGTTGCGGCGGGACGAAGACGCCGGAGCCGCGGTACGGGAGGACCACCCTGAACACCGTCCCGCCGCCGGGGTTGGCCTCCACGTCGATGCGGCCGCGGTGCGCGGCGACGATGCCGTGGACCACCGCGAGGCCCAGGCCGATCCCCCGGTCCTCCCCCTTGGTCGTGAAGAACGGCTCGAAGATGTGCGGGCGAATGTCGTCGGGGATGCCGCAGCCGGTGTCGCGAACCTCGAGCCAGACCTCGCGCTCCTCGATCTCACCGGTGCTGACCACGAGCTCGCCGCCGTTCGGCATGGCGTCCGTGGAGTTGAGCACCAGGTTCGACATCACCTGCTGGAGCTGGCCGCGGTCGGCGTCGACATGGAGCGGTCCGGAGCCCAGGCGCAGGTCGAAGCGGATGTTCTCCCGGACGAGACGGCGGAACAGCGCGTGGGTCTCGCGGACGACGTCGTTGAGGTCGAGCCGCTCGGGCTTGACCACCTCGCGCCGCGCGAAGAGCAGCAGTTGGCGGGTCAGCGCCGCGCCCCGCTTCACGTCGGCCTCGATCTCGCCGATGGCGTTGCCCAGCGCCCGCGGGTCGTCGCTCCGGGCGCGCAGCACCTCGACGGTGCCGAGGAGGGCCTGCAGGAGGTTGTTGAAGTCGTGGGCGACGCCGCCGGCGAGCTGGCCGATGGCACGCATCTTCTGCGACTCGCGGAGCTGCGCCGACAGGGCGACCTCCCGGGTGACGTCGCGCTTCACCTCGACGTAGTTGACGATCCGCCCCGCCACATCCCGGATCGGCGAGATGGTGGCCTCCTCCTGGTAGACCGCGCCGTCCTTGCGGCAATTGATGAACTGGCCCGTCCACACCTCGCCGCGCGCCAGCGATGCCTCGGCGTCGAGGAAGAAGCCCTCGGGCTGCTGACCGGAGTCGAGCAGGCGCGGCCGCCTGCCGATCACCTCGGCGGCGGAATATCCCGACGAGCGCTCGAACGCCGGGTTGACGTACTGGATACGCCAGTCCGTGTCGGTGATCACGATGGATTCGGCGGCGCTCTCGACGGCCTTGGCCAGCCGCGCCCGCTCCTCCTCGACCTTCCGCGGCTCGGTCACGTCGCGGGCGATGACGGCGACCCGGGCGACCTTGCCCTGGGAGTCAAAGACCGGGTAGTAGGAGTTGTCGAAGCGCACGCCGCCGCGATCGTCCTCGAACCTGACGGGTCTGCCCGTGCGGATGACCTCCTCCACCATGGCGTGCCGGCGACTGGCGACCTCCGGCTCCACCAGGTCGACGAACCTACGGCCGAACGCCAGGTCCAGGTCGATCCCGAGCCGGTGACAGGCATGCGTGTTGGCGGCCAGGATGCGGCCCTGGGCGTCGAGGAGGAGCGCCACGTCGTTGGGGGCGTTGAGCAGCGCGAGGGCGGTCTCCTCGCTCTCGCGCAGCGCCTCCTCGGCGCGCCTCCGCTCGGCGACCTCGGCGCGCAGCTCGGCGGTCCGCTCGACCACCCGCCGTTCGAGCTCGTCGTGGGCCTCGAGGAGCATCTGCTCGGCGCGCTTGCGGTCGGTGATGTCGCGGGCCGTGGTCAGCACGTGGCGCACCGAGCCGTCGACGGCCAGCTCGGGCACGAGCAGCCAGTCGATCCAAACCCCCGAAGGCAGCTCGAACTCCACCCGGTGCTCCTGGCCGGAGGCGAAAACGTGCTGGATCGCCCGGTCCCACACCTCGCACAACGGCTCGGGGAAGCCCAGCTCCCGGTGCGTCTTGCCGATGAACTCGGCGGCCAGGATGCCCGTCTGCGACTCGACGATGGTGTTGACGTACAGGTGCCGGCCTGCGCGGTCGAAGCGCATGATCACGTCGAGCGAGTTCTCGGACAGCGCGCGAAGGCGCTCCTCGCTGTCGCGCAGCGCGGCCTCGATGCGGCGGCGTTCGGCGATCTCAGCCTCGAGGGTGCGGACCACCCGAGCGAGCTCGGCCGTGCGTTGCTCGACCCGGGCCTCGAGCCCGCCGTAGGCGTCGCGGAGCTCCTGCTCGGCACGCTTGAGTTCGCTGATGTCGACGACGACGGCGACGTGACCGGAGATCTCCCCGGACTCGCCGAAGCGCACCTTGTTGATCACGAAGGCGAAGAAGGTGGAGCCGTCCTTGCGGCGAAGGAGCAGCTCGCGACGCCATCCGCCCTGCGCGTGCTGCTCCCTGAGCAGCTCGCCCACCAGCTCGTGCGGAAGCCCGCGTAGGTTCAACGAGAACACGTCCCTGCCGATGGCCTCGCCGCCCGTCCAGCCGAACAGCTTCTCGGCGTGGTTGTTCCAGAACGTCACGCTCCCCGCCGGGTCGGTAGCGATCACGGCGTTCTGCACCTCGTCGAGGAGCGAGGACTGGAAGGCGACGCGGGCCTCGGCACTCTTGAGGTCGGTGAGGTCGCGGATCACGGCGACGACACGGTCGTCCCCCAGGGGCGAGAGCCGCGCCTCGAAGGTGCGCAGCCCGAGGTCGGGGATGGCGAGCACGTACTCGGCCCGCGCCCGGTCACCCGTCGTCCTGACCTTGCCGATGGCCCGAGTCAGCACGGCCGCCACCGCGGCCGGCAGCACTTCGTCGACCCGGTGGCCCAGGAAGACCGCCGGGGGCACCAGCAAGGCGTCCGGCTGGCTCGTCCGGTAGTCGCAGATCCTCCCTTCGACGTCGGTGCAGAAGTAGAGGTCCGGCAGCGCCGCGAACACTGCCTCGAGCTCGGCCGCCTTGTCGCGGAGTCGGTCCTGAGTCTGCTTGAGCTCCGTGATGTCCTCGACGGTGCCCTCGTACCACTGCACGCGTCCATCCTCACCACGGACGGCCCGTGCCGTCAGCGACGTCCACAACGTGCTCCCGTCCTTGCGCCGCACCTCGGCCTCGAACCGGGCGACCGCGCCATCCGCATCGAGCGACCGGACCAGGTCGAGGCGCCGCTGCCCGTCGACGTAGAGCTGCCCGGGAATGTCGGTGATCGAGGCGAGCAGCTCCTCCGGTGACTCGTAGCCGTACATCCGCGCCAGCGCCGGGTTGACCGCCAGGTAGCGGCCTTCCGGCGTGGTCTGGAAGAAGCCGAACGCCGCCCGGTCGACGAGCTCCGGGATTCCCTTCCCCGCGCCCCGCCGGGCTGTCCCCCCGGAGGACACTCGCCTCGCCGGCGCGGCGGCACGCTCGCCGCGCGGTGACGCGGGCACTTCTCGTCGGCTCTGGCGTGTCACGGGACCATTCTAGGCCCGGCGTCCCGCCCGGACTCGCACCTGCTCACCCGTCCTGACCGTCGAGGACCGCGCGCAGCTCCCGCGCCACGGTATCCATGTCGAAAGGCTTCTGCAGGAACCGCACGCTCCCCTCGCTCACGCCGCGTCGGACCGCCTCGTCGGGGGTGTAGCCGGACATCACCACGACCCTGAGCCCGGGCCAGCGCGTCGCCAGCCTGCGTGCCAGCTCGGCGCCGTGGACACCGGGCAGCATGAGGTCGGTGAGCAGCACGTCGAACGGCTCGCCCGCCGGCATCGCCTCGGCTGCCTCGCCGGTGTCGACCGCCTGGACCCGATAGCCGAGCATGGTGAGCATCTCGTGGAGTCCGTCTCGCGCACCCTTCTCGTCCTCGACGAGCAGGATCCGCTCGCCGCGGCCGGCGCGCAGCGGAGCCGGCTGGGGCGCGGCGGGCAACCGCGGGAAGTCGCCGGAGCCGTGGTAGCGCAGTCGCACCCGAAACGTGCTGCCGCGTCCGACCTCGCTCGCGACCTCGATCCGCCCCCCGTGCTGGGTCACGATGCCGTGGACGACCGACAGGCCGAGCCCCGTGCCCTTGCCCGCCGGCTTGGTCGTGAAGAACGGCTCGAAGATGCGTTCGCGCAGCGACTCGTCCATCCCGACCCCGGAGTCCTGCACCTCGAACCAGGCCCACTCGCCGCCCTCGCGACCGGTGCGGACGACGAGCTCGCCGCCCCCGGGCATGGCGTCGACGGCGTTGACGACGAGGTTCACGAGGACCTGCTCGAGCTGCCCCTGATCGGCGTTGACCGGCAACGCCTCGGCGCTCGCCTCGACGCGAATCCGGATGTCCTCGCGCACCAGGCGCAGGAGCAGCTCGTGGGTGTCGCGCACGACCGCGTTGAGGTCCAGCTTCTCCGGCTTCGTGACTTCCCGGCGCGAGAACAGGAGGAGCTGGCGGGTGAGCGAGGCCCCGCGGCGGACGTGCGCCTCCAGCTCGCCGACGATGGCGGCGAGGCGGGCGGGCGGCGGCGAGCCCGCGCGCAGGACCTGGACCGTCGAGAGCAGCGCCTGCAGGAGGTTGTTGAAGTCGTGGGCGACGCCGCCGGCGAGCTGGCCGATCGCCTCGAGCTTCTGGGTCTGGCGGAGGTGCTCCTCGACGCGCAGCCGCTCGCGGATGTCGTGGACGACGACGAGGACCGCCGCCCGGCCGCGGTAGGTGAACGGGATCGACGAGATCTCGACGTCGATGGCGGAGCCGTCCCGGCGCAGAAGCTTCTCCTCGACCGCCGGCTGGCCCCGGCCTTCCTCCTGGGCGAGGCGGGCGCGGCGGGCGACGAGCGCCCGGTAGTCCGGGTGGACCAGCTCCAACATCGCCTTGCCGACCAGGTCGTCCGCGGAGTCGTAGCCGAGCATGTCCGCGCCGCGCTGGTTGGCGAAGACGATGCGGCCCTCGGAGTGGACCGCGATCGCGTCGGGGGACAGCTCGACGAGCGCCCGGTAGCGCTGCTCGCTCTCGGCGAGCGCGACCTCGGTCTCCTTCCTGGCGGTGATGTCCTCGACGGTGCCCTCGTAGTAGAGCGTCCGACCTTCCTGGTCGCGCACGGCCCTGGCCGTCTCCCGCACCCACAGGTGGCTGCCGTCGCGCCGCCTCCACATCGCCTCGAGCCCGACGACGATCCCCTCGCGCTCGACCCGGTCGATGAAGGTCGACCGCGGGGAGTCCGGGCCGTAGCCCGCCTCGGCGACGTTCACCGCGGCCAGCTCGTCGAAGCTGTCGTAGGCGAGCATGCGGACGAGCGCCGGGTTGGCCATCAGCACCCAACCGTCGGGCGAGGTGCGGTAGACGCCGACCACGGCGTTCTCGAAAATCCCGCGGAAGCGCTCCTCGGACTCGCGCAGCGCCGCCTCGGCTCGCTTGCGCTCGGTGATGTCGGTGAGGGCACCGACGATCGCCACGGTCCGGCCGTCGCGGACGACCGGCGCCTCGTTGACCTCGACCCAGATCACCCGACCCCTGGCGCCGACGAGCTCGAGCTCGTAGACCGGCTGGACCTCGCCGCTGTCGATGGCGCGCTGCGTGGCCTTCACCCCCACCTCGTTGATCGGGTTGTCGGTCGTCAGCTCCGTCCACCGGACCAGCGCCTCCTCGGGCTCGCAGTCGAGAAACTGCCGCGACTGCGGGCTGACGTAGCGCAGCACATGGTCCGGCGTGTGGACGAAGAACATGTTGGTCGAGTGCTCGACGATCTCGCGCAGGCGCTGCTCGCTGGCCCGCATCGCCTCCTCGGCCCGGGTCCGCTCGATCGCGCTGGCCACCTGGGCCGACACGAAGATCAGGAGGTTCTTCTCCTCCTCGCCGTAGCGCACCTCGCCGCTGTAGCTCTGCACCGCGAGCACGCCGATCGTGCGGTCCAGCGCCCGCAGGGGCACTCCGAGCCAGTCCACGGACTTCGCGCCGATGTCCTCGATCTCGCCGGCCCGGACGAGCCTCTCGACCTCCGCCTCGTCGGCGAGGAACGGCTCGCCGGACCGCAGCACGTACTCGGTCAGGCCGCGGCCCGCCTTGCGCGGCGGCGGCGGCGGGTCGAATTCGTCGGCGAAGTAGGGGAACGTGATCTCGCCGGTCGCCGGCTCGTGGAGCGCGATGTACAGGTTCCTCGCCGGCATCAGTCCGCCGACGATCGCGTGGATCGCCGGGAACAGCTCGCCCAGCGAGGCCGCCGAGTTGGTCGCCTCGGAGAGCCGGTAGAGGGCGGCCCGCACCGTCTCGCTGCGATGGCGGCGCGTGACGTCGCGCGCCATGCCGAGCACGGCCGTCACCTCGCCCCCGCTCTCGCGCAGCGGGACCAGCCAAGTGTCGAGCCACACCTCGCGGCCGCCGAGCAGGTTGGGTGCCTCGATGCTCAGGGGTTCCCCGGTCTCGAGCACGCGTCCCAGGCTGCCGCGCTGGCGCGCCGCCGTCTCGGCGGGAAAGAGCTCCTCGACACGGCGTCCGATGAGGTCGCCGACGGGTCGTCCGAGCTGGCTGGCGCCGAACTCGTTGACGTACGCCAGCCGGAAGTCGCGATCGACGATGAAGATGTTGTCCTGGGCGGCCTCGGCCAGAGTCCGATAGCGCTCCTCGCTGGCCGCCAGCGCCCTGCCGGCCTGCACGCGCTCGGTGACGTCGCGCACCCAGGCGAGGACCTGCCGGCGCGGGCCGGGCAGCACGGTCAGCGAGACCTCGGCGTCGAACTCGACCCCATCGAATCGCCGGTGCCGCCAGGGGAAGCGGAACACCTCGCCGGCCCGTGCCGCGGCGAGCTTCTCCCAGGCGGCCACCGGGGACGGGACACCGCCGTCCTGGTTCTCCGGCGAGACATCCCAGGGGTGGGCTCCGACCAGGCGGTGCGGCGCACACCCCAAGAGCCGGCCGGCCGCACGGTTGGCGGCGACGAACGCCCCCTCCTCGAGGACGAACCCGGCGTCGGGACTGTGCTCGAACACCGCCTCGCGGGTCGCCTCGCCGGCGGCCCGCGCGAGGTCCGCCTGCGCCGAGCGCCACGAGGAGACCCCCGACCGCCACACCAGCAGGAAGGCGGCTGCGCCGGTGACCAGCACGAACCCCCAGCCCTTCAGGGTCTGGATGTCCAGCCCGCGCTCGGCCGCGCCGGCCACCAGCCGATCGGAGAGGTAGATCCACGCACCCCCGACCGCGACGTAGGCTGCCGCGACGCCGAGGGCGACGCGTGTGAGGCGTCGGGGCGGGGTTTCCGCGGGTGTCACCCCGTCAGCTTAGACCAGTCGCGGGAGAGACGGGCTAGCGCTGCGGGCTGACCAGGGTCGGCGAGCCCGACCGCGAGTCGATGACCGAGGCCTGCGCGAAGAAGCTCACCGTGCCGCTCACCTCGGCGCGCAGGTGCTCGCCCCGCGACACCGAGAAGCCGTGCAGCACGTCGTCGAGCTGGACGTAGCCGCCGGCCGCCAGGCGGTACGCCTCCTCGCCCACGACCTCCCCGTTCTGGCCGATCAGGCGGAGCCGGACCACACCGTGGTCGGGGGTCGGGTTGAACAGGGCCACGTTGGTGCGGTACTGCGGGGTGCGGCGGAGGCCGATGAGCTGGGCCACCTCGCCGGGCCGGATCGCGGCGCTGCGGGCGAGCGCGGGCACCGCGCCGCCGAACGAGCCGCGCCCCGCCGAGTTGAACACCCTGGCCAGCACGACCACGCCCGGCGTCGTGACGATGCGGAGCGTCCCGACGCCCCCCTGCGGCACGAGATCGTTGCGGAAGACCGTCACGCCCGGGGCGAGGTCCAGCGGCTCGGCATCCTCGCGCATGCCGTCGAGGTTCGGCTGGCCGGCCGGGAGGAACGTCACCGCGTAGCTGCCGGTCGAGGCCGACGGGTTGCTGATCCACACCTCGGTGTTCCACCAGGCGCCGTCCTGCCCCTGCCGCTGCGCCACGCCCGGGACGAAGAGCTCCTCGCCGATCGCCGCCGAGGCGACGAGCGAGAGCACGAGCGCGGACAGCAGGACCCGCATCGCTGTTCAGCATACGCCCCGGTCGGGCACCTCGCAAGTCCATCACCCGTCACGCCCTGTGCTAGCATCGCCGGCCGTCGTGGAAGCCAGGAAGGCGTCAGATCGTTGCCAAGCACAGCCGGACGGCTGGTCCCCAGTGTCCACCCGTCCCCGACCGGGAGAACAGATGACCATGTTCGAGACAGCTCAGCGTCTTCGTCACATCGCGATCGCCGTGCTCGCCGCCGTGTCGCCGTTCGTCACCGCCGAAGCGGCCCGGCCGCCGCGCGCCGACCTCGAGCGCCTACGGTACGACGTGGCCTACCTGGCCGCAGACTCCCTCGAGGGGCGCGACTCGGGCTCTCTCGGCGGGAGGCTCGCCGCCGAGTTCATCGCCGCCCGGTTCCGTGCGCTCGGCCTCGAGGCGGCGGGGGACGGCGGGACCTACCTCCAGTCGTTCTCCTTCATCGCCGGCGTCCGTCCCGGACCGGGCTGTGCCCTGTCCTTCGCCCTGCCCGGCGGGGCCAGGTCGGCGCGGCCGGACGACGACTTCCAGCCGCTCGCCTTCTCGTCGTCGGGCTCGGCGAGCGGCGAGGTCGTGTTCGCCGGCTACGGCGTCCGCGCCAAGGACCTGGCGTACGACGACTACGCCGGGCTCGACGTCAAGGGCAAGGTCGTCCTGGTGCTGCGCTTCTCGCCCGACGGCGACAGCCCGGACTCCAAGTTCCAGCCCTACATGGCGCTGCGCCGCAAGGCCGCGGAGGCGCGCGACGCCGGCGCCGCCGCGCTGCTCGTCGCCACCGGTCCGGTCGGCGCCAAGGAGACGGCCCCGGTCAAGATCTCGTTCGACGCGTCGTTCGCCGACTCCGGCCTGCCGGTCATCGGAATCTCCACCGGGCTGGCAGAGTCGCTCTTCGCCGGCCAGGGGTTCACTTTGGCAGAGCTGCAGGCCAGGATCGACGAGCGCAAGGAGCCGGCCTCCCGCCCCCTCGGCGTCGAGGCCACGCTCACCGCTGACGTCGTCCAGGAACGGGCGACCGCGGCCAACGTCCTCGCGCTGCTGCCCGGCAGCGACCCGGCGGTCGGCCACGAGGTCGTGGTCGTCGGGGCACACTACGACCACCTCGGGTGGGGCGGACCGGGCCGGAACTCGCTCGCCCCCGACGTCAGGGCGATCCACAACGGCGCCGACGACAACGCCTCCGGCACGGCCGGGCTGCTCGAGATCGCCCGCCAGCTCGCGGAGAGGCCTCCGGCCCGCGCCGTGCTCTTCGCGGCGTTCTCCGGCGAGGAGCGGGGTCTGCTCGGTTCCTCCCACTTGGTCCAGCACCTGCCGGTCCCCAAGGAGTGGCTCGTCGGCATGCTCAACCTCGACATGATCGGGCGGCCGAAGAAGGGCCCGGGCCTCACCCTGGGCGGCTTCGGCACCGCGAAGGAGTGGCCCGAGCTGGTCGAGAAGCTCAACGCGAACCGCCACCTCAAGATCGCGACCAACAAGGGAGGATTCGGCGCCTCCGACCACTCCTCCTTCTACGCCGCCGACGTGCCGGTGCTGTTCTTCTTCACCGGCGCCCACGAGGACTACCACAGGCCCTCCGACGACACCGGGAAGATCGCCTTCCCCGCCATGGCCGCGGTGGTGCAGTTCGCCGCCGACGCGGCGCGGACGATCGCCGACCTGCCCGAGCGGCCGACGTTCCAGAAGGTCGCCGACGAGGGTGCCGGCGAGCGGCGCGGCTTCAAGGTCCGCACCGGCGTGATCCCCGAGTACGGCTGGGAGGGCCAGGGAGTGATGCTCTCCGGGGTGCGCGGCGGCTCACCGGCCGACAAGGCCGGGATCAAGTCCGGCGACGTCATCGTCCGCTTCGGGGCGCGGGACACCCGGAACATCTACGACTACATGTACGCGCTGGGCGACCACAAGCCCGGCGAGGAGGTCGTCGTCACCGTCAGGCGCGGCAAGGAGACGGTCGAGCTCAAGGTGACGCTCGAGGCCGGCGGCGGCGGCCCCAAGTAGGCTTGGGGCTTGGGGCTTGGGGCTTGGGTCGGGCCGCCGTGAGCTCGCGGCGCCGTCGTGCGATGATGCGTCCATGCCGCTCGAGCTGATCACCGCCGGGGAGTCGCACGGACGCGAGCTGGTCGCGGTGCTGTCGGGGATCCCCGCCGGCCTGCGCCTGGACCGCGAGGGCATCGACCGCGAGCTGTCCCGCCGCCAGCACGGCCACGGCCGCGGCGGCCGGCAGAAGATCGAGCGCGACCGCGTCGAGGTGCGCGCCGGACTGCGCGACTCCCTCACCCTGGGCTCGCCGCTCCTCCTCGCGATCGCCAACCGCGACTGGGAGAACTGGTCGGCCGTGATGGACCCGTGGGCGGTCGACGCCGTCAAGGCGGCCCGGCGCCGGCTGACCGCGCCGCGGCCGGGTCACGCCGACCTCGCCGGGGCGTGGAAGTACGACCACGCCGCCGACCTGCGCAACGTGCTCGAGCGCGCCTCGGCCCGGGAGACCGCCGCCCGGGTGGCCGCCGGCGCGGTGTGCCGTCAGCTCCTCGCCTCGTGCGGCGTCGAGATCCGCTCCGGCGTCGTCGCCCTCGGGGGCGTCGAGCTCCTCGCCGGCCCGCCGTCGTGGGCCGATCTCGAGCGGGCCGACGACGCCGCACCGCTGCGCACCGTCGCACCCGATCGCGAGGCCGAGCTCGTCGCGGCCGTCGACGCCGCCAGGCACGCCGGCGAGACGCTCGGCGGCGTGGTCGGCGTCGTCGCGCGGGGCGTGCCTCCCGGCCTCGGCTCCTACGCCCGCTGGGAGGAGCGCCTCGACGGGCGGCTGGCCCAGGCGGTCATGGCGGTCCAGGCGGTCAAGGCCGTCGCCATCGGCGCCGGACTCGAGGCCGCGGCCAGGCCCGGCTCCCAGGCGCACGACCCGATCGTGCCCGGCCGCGGCGGCCTGCGCCGGTCCTCCAACCACGCCGGGGGCGTCGAGGCCGGCATCTCCAACGGCGAAGAGCTCGTCGTGCGCGCCTTCATGAAGCCGATCGCCACCCTGCGCGAGCCGCTTCCCTCGGTGGACCTCGCGACGGGCGCGGCCGCCCGGGCCGCCTACGAGCGTTCCGACGTGACCGCGGTGCCGGCCTGCGGGGTCATCGTCGAGGCCGCCGTCGCCTTCGTCCTCGCCCAGGCGTTGCTGGAGAAGTTCGGCGGCGACACGGTGGCCGACCTCCACGCGGCGCTCGGGGCATACCGCGTCCGCCTCGGATCGCTCGGCCCGGAAGGCTTCACGGCACCGCGGGGTTGACACGGCCGTGAGGATCAAGCGCGCCGCCAAGTACGGCTTCTGCTCCGGGGTGCGGGTCGCCGACATCAAGGTCAAGCGCTTCGCGAAGGCCGGCGGCCGGGGCGCCATTCTCGGGCAGGTCGTCCACAACGAGCGGGTGGTCCAGGAGATGGAGCAGCTCGGCGTGCGCACCGTCGACGCCATCGCGGAGGTCTCGGAGCCGGTCGTGGTGTTCTCCGCCCACGGCGTGCCGCCGTCGTTCCACGCGCGGGCCCGCGGGCAGGGCCTCGAGGTCCTCGACACGACCTGCAAGTTCGTCTACGACATCCACAAGGAAGCCGGCCGCGCGTTCGGCCAGGGCGCCCACCTGGTTTTCATCGGCGACCCTCGCCACCGCGAGGTCGTCGGCTACACCCACGACCTCGACCCGGCGAGCTACCACATCGTCCACACGATCGAGCAGGCCCGCGCCGTCGACTGGTCGGCGTTCCCGGAGATCCGCATCCTCTACCAGACGACGCTCAACGCCGAGGAGTACGAGGACGTCGTCAGGCAGATCGAGGCGGCCAACCCGAACACCCGCCGCGCCGACACCATCTGCTACGCGACCAAGGAGAACCAGGACGCCGCCCGGGAGCTCGCGGCCGATCCGTCCGTCGGGCTCGTGCTCGTCATCGGCGGCCGGCACTCCGCGAACACCCGCCACCTGTTCGAGATCTGCGCCCGGATCAAGCCGTCGCACCTCATCCAGGGGGCCGACGACATCGACCCGGCCTGGCTCGTCGGCGTCGGGTGCGTCGGCCTCACCGCCGGCGCCTCGACGCCCGACTACGTCGTCGACGAGGTCGAGGCGCGCCTGCGGGGGATGGCCCCCCGGTCGGCCGGGTCCAGTCCGACCCGCGAGTGACGATGCCGCCGCTCTCCGTGGTCCGCGCGGTCTCGGGGTTGATCGCCGCGATCGCGGTGGCCGGTTCGACGTACGGCGGTGACGGCGCGTGCCTGGCCGCGGCCGCCCGCGAACAGGTCGGCGTGACGACGATCTACGACGGCCGCTACCTCCGACTCGCCTACCCGGGCGGCGACCTGCCGATCGCGCGGGGCGTGTGCACCGACGTCCTGGTGCGCGCCTACCGCCGCCTCGGGCTCGACCTCCAGGTCCTCGTCCACGAGGACATGGGGCGGGCGTGGGACGCGTACCCGAAGCGCTGGGGGCTGAGCGGGCCGGACCCCAACATCGACCACCGCCGGGTGCTGAACCTCGTGACCTTCTTCGCGCGTCACGGGCAGTCGCTGCCCGTCAGCCGCGACCCGGCCGCCTGGGAGGCGGGGGACCTCGTCGCCTGGCGCCTGCCCTCGGGGCTCCCGCATATCGGCATCGTCTCGGACCGGCGCACCGTGGGCGGGGTCCCTCTCGTGGTCCACAACATCGGCGCGGGCACCGTCGAGGACGACGTGCTGTTCGGCTTCACCCTCACGGCGCACCTCCGCTACCTCCCCGAGCCGGCGGCGACGGCGTGCCGTCGCGAGGCGGAGGCGCGGTGACGCCGGCCGGCCGGCGCCCGGGGAGCTCGCCATGACGACGACATTCTCGTCCGTGTTCGTCTCGCACGGGGCGCCGACCCTGGCCGTCGAGCCCGAACCGGCGCACGACTTCCTCGCCGGCCTCGGCACGACGCTCGGTCGGCCACGGGCGGTGCTGTGCGTCTCCGCCCACTGGGAGACGGATCAGCCGGCGCTCACCGCGAACGATCGACCCGCGACGATCCACGACTTCTCCGGCTTCCCCGCCGAGCTGTACGCCCTGCGCTACCCGGCGCCCGGCGACGGGACGCTGGCCGCCCGGGCCGCGGGCCTCCTCGCCGGCGCCAGCATCGAGGCGTCGCTCGACGCCACGCGCGGTCTCGACCACGGGGCGTGGGTGCCCCTCTCGCTGGTCTACCCCGACGCCGGCGTCCCCGTCGTCCAGCTCTCGGTCCAGCCGCACCGCGACGCCGCCCACCACCTCGCCGTCGGCCGTGCGCTGCAGCCGCTGCGTGACGAGGGGGTGCTCGTCCTCGGCAGCGGCGGCGCGACCCACAACCTCGGCGAGGTCGAGTGGGGCGACGATCCGTCGCCGAGCGTGCACGTCCGCGACTTCGAGCGGTGGCTGGTCGCCGCCGTCACCTCCGGTTCGGTGGACGAGCTCGTCGGCTGGCGCGAGCGGGCTCCCGACGCGGCCCGCATCCATCCCACGACCGAGCACTTCATGCCGCTCTTCGTCGCCCTCGGCGCGGCGGGGGCGAGCACCCGCGCCACGGTCCTCCACCGCTCGTTCGCCTACCGGGTGCTGGCGATGGCGGCGTTCGCGTGGCCGGCGGCGTGACGACCACGCGGGCTGTCCCGGGTCGCCCGCGCCGACGTCGACGACGCCGGCGTTCGGCTCGGCTACACTCGACCGCGCCAACTCGGTGTTCCGAAACGAAGGAGGAAACCATGAGCCGCGCGGCGCGCAGTGTCTACGTCTTCGGGTTCTACATGGCGGTGCTCGGGGTCGTCCTGGTGGCCGCGCCGAACCTGCTGCTGACCCTCAACGGGCTCCCGACGACGTCGGAGGTGTGGATCCGCGTCGTCGGCGTGCTGGTACTCTGCCTCGCCGTCTATTACCTCCTGGCGGGCCGCCACGAGCTCACCGAGTTCTTCCGCTGGACGGTCTTCGTCCGCGCCTCTGTCATGGTCTTCTTCGCCGCCTTCGTCGTCCTCGGCTTCGTCCGGCCGGTCTTCGTCGTCTTCGGCGTCGTGGACTTGGCGGCCGCGACCTGGACCGCCCTGGCGCTGCGCGCCGACCGGCTGGCGGCGGGTTGAGCCCGGCCACGTCTGCCAGCCATGCGGCCGCACTCCGGAAGCGGTCGCCGTGACGTTGTTCCTGGCCGTCGTCGTCCCCACCCGCCGCCAGAGCTGATCCGGCGCCTGCACCGTCGGTTCGGCCGGAACGACTCCTGCTAGACTCCGAGCGGGGCGGCGCAGCCGGGCACGGCGCGGGCCGCACGGGAAGGGCGCAGGGTGGAACCCTCCGGACGCGAAGGGCAGGCACGGCAGGCCCGCACGTCGATCACCGGGATCCTCGGCCAGTCGCTCATCCTCGTCGCCCTCGTCCCCTTCCTCCCGATCGCCTGGCTGACCTGGCACGACTACGGCGACGAGGCGGCCCGCATCGAGGCCGAAATCCAGGAGACCAACCGGCAGATCGCCGAGCTCGCGGCCGGCTCGCTGGACGGCCTGGTCAGGCAGGTCAGGGACCGGGCCATGATCGCATTCGGGGGCCATGTGAAGTGGCCGACCGACCCGCTCCCGCCCGGGCTGCCTGGCGTGCGGTGGGAGCTGATTGCAGGCGATGGCCGGATCACCGCTTCCGGAGTGTCTCCCGACCGGGTCGGCCGCGAAAGCGGCTACGCGGCGATCCTCGAGCCGTCCATCGGTGGCTCCATCCTCGACTTCTCGCGGGTCGAGCGCTGGATCGACGGCTTCCCGCCGACCAGCGTGCTCCCGCTCCGCCTCGCCCCCGACCGCTGGCTGGTCGCGGTCCTCGATCCCGAGGCGCTGCGCCGGCTGCTGATCTCGGCGTCGGCCGCCCTCGACCGCCACGTCTACGCCGTCGACGCGGCCGGCCGCCTGCTCTTCTACTCCGACCCGGTCGTGACCTCGCGGGGCGACGACGTGCGGCACAACCCGCCGATCCGGCTCTTCACCTCGGGAGGCAGCGGCGAGATCCGCTTCCGGAGCGTCGTCTCCGGCAAGGAGCGCCTCGGGTTCGTCCAGCCGGCAGCCGAGTCCGGTTGGGGCGTCGTGGTCTCGGCGGACATCGACACCCGCCTCGTGGCCCTGCGCCATCGCTACCGCGCGCTCGCCCTGTCGATCGCCTTCGCCCTGCTGGCGGCGCTCGCGATCCTACTGTGGACCAGTCGCCGGCTGGCCAGGCCGCTGCTTGACATCCGCGACGCCCTGCGCGCCGGCGACCGGCCCGGCCGCGGTCCGCTCGGGGTACCCGGCTCGGCGCGCGACATCGCCGAGTACGACGAGCTGGTCGGCGCCTTCGACGACCTCTCGGCCCGCTTCGCGGCGACCGAGCGGGAGCTCGTCCAGGCCGAGAAGGCGCTGCTCCTCGGGCAGCTCGCCTCGGGCCTCGCCCACGAGATCGGCACGCCGCTCAACGTCATCTCGGGGAACGCCCAGTACCTGCTGAAGAAGGCCGGGCCGGACCACCCCGCGGCCGCCACCCTGCAGCTCATCGTCAAGCAGGCCGAACGGATCACCGCGATGATCCGCCGTCTCCTCGACTTCTCCCGCCCCACCGAGGCGCGCCTGGTCGCCGTCGACCTCGGCGCCGTGGTCCGCCAGGTCGTCGAGATGGTCCCCGGGATGACGCGCAAGGTCGAGGTCCGGACCGACATCGACCCGGCGACGCCGCCGGTGCTCGGCGACCCCCGCCTCCTCGAGCACGCCCTGGTCAACCTGATCGTCAACGCCCGGCAGGCGATGCCCGGCGGCGGGACGTTGTCGATCGTCGTGGGCGTCGGGATGCCCGACGAGGAGCGTGTCGGCGACGGGGCGCACTGGGTGTGCCTGCGGGTCGCCGACACCGGCTGCGGCATCGCGCCGGAGAACGTGGCGCGGGTGTTCCAGCCGTTCTTCACGACCAAGGCCCAGGGCGAGGGCACCGGCCTGGGACTGGCAATCGTCGAGCGTATCGTCCGCCAGCACGGCGGCCGCGTCGAGGTGGCGAGCGCGGTCGGCCGGGGCAGCGTCTTCACGATCCGGTTGCACCCCGCGCCGGCGGGGCCCGAGCGTCCGGCAGGGAGGGTCGATGGGTGACGGACGGGAAGAACGGGCGGTGACGGGCGACCCGGTCCGGGTGCTGGTCGCCGAGGACGACGGCGAGATGCTGGACCTCATCCGCCGCGTCCTCGCCGACGAGGGCTATGCCGTGATCACCGCCAGCGACGGGCAGGAGGCGCTGGCACGCCTGGACGACGGCGAGTTCGACATCGTCCTCACCGACGTGCGCATGCCCGGGGCCGACGGCGTCGCGGTGCTGCGGCGGGCCATGACCCGCAAGCTGCACCAGCCGGTGATCCTGATGACGGCGTTCGGCAGCATCTCGTCGGCCGTCGAGGCGATGCGCGAGGGGGCGTTCCACTACCTGGCCAAGCCGTTCGACCTCGACGACCTGCTCGGGATCGTCTCCTCGGCGGCGACCCAGATCCGCCAGCTCCGCGAGTCGAACCTCAACGAGTTCGAGAGCGACCCGTTCTTCCCCGTCGTGTTCCGCTCCCGGGCGATGCGCGAGCTGCTCCTGCTCGCCCGCGAGGTGGCGGCGAGCACCGCGACGGTCCTCGTCCAGGGCAGCTCCGGGACCGGCAAGGAGCTGCTGGCGCGGGCCATCCACCGCATGAGCCGGCGCCGGGACCGGCCGTTCGTCGCCGTGGACTGCAGCGCCATCCCGGAGACGCTGCTCGAGAGCGAGCTGTTCGGCCACGCCCGCGGCGCCTTCACCGGCGCGGTCGGGGAGCGTCGCGGCATCATCGCGGAGGCCGACGGCGGCACGCTGTTCCTCGACGAGGTGGGCAACCTCTCCCCGGCCGTCCAGGCCAAGCTGCTCCGCTTCCTCCAGGAGCGGCGCTACCGCCGGGTCGGCGACACCGTGGAGCGCGCCGTCGACGTCCGGGTCGTGTCGGCGAGCAACCGCGACATCCGCGAGGAGGTCAGGCGGGGCGCCTTCCGCGAGGACCTCTTCTACCGGCTGTCGGTGATCCCGCTCCACGTCCCCGACCTCAAGGAGCGGCGCGAGGACGTGCCGCCGCTCGTCTACCACTTCATCCGCACCTTCAACGCTGCCAACGCCTACCAGGTCGAGGGCATCCGCGCCGACGCGCTCGACCTCCTGCTCGACCACGACTGGCCCGGGAACGTCCGTCAGCTCGAGAACGTCTGCGAGCGCGCGGTGATCCTCCGCAAGGCCGGGCTGATCCAGCCCCGCGACCTCCCCGACGACGTCGTCGCCTCCCGGCGCGACGGCGCGGCCGGAGCACGCTCGCTGGAGGAGCTGGAGAAGGCCTACATCCTCCGCCTGCTCGGCGAGTGCGACGGCAACCAGTCGCGCGTCGCGCGCATCCTCGGGATCAACCGGCGGACGCTGTACCGCAAGCTCAGGGCGTGGGGCGCGGCAGCCGGCGAGCCGCCCGCCTAGCCTGCGCACCTCTGTCTCAGCCCGACCTCCCGGTCTATCTCGCTGCACGTTCGCGGCTTGGGGCTGCACCCGAGCCGGCGGTCCGGCGCGGTGGGACAAATCGTCCCGACTGCACCGGGCACGGGCCGCGCCGGGCGCCGTCTCCCCGTGGCACCGGGTTTGCTCTTCCGCGACCTACGATGACCGCCGTCAGGCTCGGCTCCGCATCGCCAGACGTGGCCCAACCGATCCGGGTCCTCGTCGCCTCCGGCGATCGCATCTTCGCCGACCACCTGTGCACGTGCCTCGCGGCCAAGCACATGGCGGTCACCGTCTGGACGGCTTCCGCCGGCGGCCGGCTGCCCGACCTCGCCCGAACCGACGTGCTCCTGGTCGAGACCTACGGCCTCGACGAGGCGCAGCGCGACCTGCTCGAGTCGCTCCGCGACGCCGCGCCGCTCGTCGAGGTGGTGGCGATCTCCTCCGACCCCGCCGTCGAGGACGTCGTGCAGGCGCTGCGGGCCGGCGTCTTCGCGGTCCTCGAGTACCCGGTCTCCAGCGACGTCATCGTGCACGAGATCACCCGCGCCGGCGAACGCAAGCGGCGCGCCGAGCAGCGTATCCGGGAGCTCGACGGAGAGGCGCGGTGGGGGGAAACCGCCGCCCGCACGGCTGGTGGCGGCAAGGTCGGGAGCAGCAGCGAACCAGGAGAGGAAGGGAGGGAGCGTTGAGAGCATTCATCCCCATCGGCGGGCTGGTCGTCGCCGCACTCTGCGCAGGGTCCACCGCGGCGCTGGGCCAGGGAGCGCCGACACCGACCCCGACACCGGCTGAGGCGGCTCCGGCGGCCCCGACCGGTGAAACCGGCAAGGCCGAGAAGAAACCGGCCGCGGCGAGCACCGCGCTCGACGGCGTCTTCAAGGACGGCTTCACCCTGCGGACCCCGGACAAGAAGAGCGAGCTGAAGCTCCAGGCCTCGGTCCAGCTCGACGCACGCGGGTACGGCGGCGACTCGGTCGCGCCCAGCTCGTTCGACATCCGCCGGGCCCGCATCGACTTCAACGCCAAGCTGTACGACTACATCGCGGTGCGGATCCAGGCGGCGCTCGAGGACAACCCGTACATCCGCAACGCCTACATGGACATCGGCCGCCGGGAGACGTTCAAGCTGCGGATCGGCCAGATGAAGGTGCCGTTCTCCACCCAGTGGCTCACCCTCGACAACCGGGTCGACTTCATCGAGCGCGGCAGCGACACCCCGGTCTACCCGTTCTTCGACCGCGGTCTGCTCGTCTGGGGTACCGTCGCGAAGGGCACGACGACCTACAGCCTGGGGGTCTTCAACGGGAACGGCGTCGACGTCGAGGGCACCAAGGGAGACATCGACGACCACAAGGACGCCGCCGCCCGCCTCTTCCTCCAGCCGTTCCGCAACTCCCAGTCCCGGGGGCTCAAGGGGCTCTACCTGGTCGGCCAGGGGACCTACGCCCTCACCTCGGCGCCGACCCGCCGGTTCGAGACGCGCGGCCTGATGGCGGCGAACTACGAGTCGCTCCTGTGGCGCTGGCGCACCGAGCAGGTCCTCGGCTCGAACGTGCGCAACACCGACCAGATCGCCGGCGAGATCGACTCGCGGACCCGCCTCGGCGCCGAGGCGAACTACATCCTCGGCCCCTTCTCGGCGAGCGTCGAGTGGGCCGAGACCGAGTACGAGGGGATTGCCGTCTACCACGACTTCTGGGTCGGCTCGAAGCGGCTCAAGCACGACCCGGTGCTGGCGCGCGATGGCAAGATCCGCAACACCTCCGTCTGGCTCAGCTACTTCCTGACCGGCGAGAGCAAGCTCGTCGACACCTGGGGATGGACGCAGCCGAGCCCGGCCAGGCCGTACTGGCCCGGCAACGGCAACCGGGGCGCCTGGGAGCTCCTCGCCCGCTACTCGTCGACCTCGACCGACCCCCAACTGTTCGACACGGTGCGGGTGAACGGGTTCACCGCCGCGGACTTCCCGGCGGCGCCGCCGGTCCTGGTTGGCGAGGGCGGCTCCGTGAACGCCGCGATCCTCGAGGGCGCCCCGGAGGTCCGCGAGGTCAGCCTCGGGCTGAACTGGACGATGAACTACAACTTCCGGATCCTCTTCGACTGGACCTACATCTGGGCGCCGGAGTACACCGGCGGGAAGAACGGCATCGTTTCCGGGGGCAGCTCGGAGCTGGCCGACCTGACCGAGAAAAACCGCATCGTCGAGAGCGAGCACATGCTCGGCATGCGCTTCATCTTCAGGATCTAGCCCGGGGCGGTACGAGCCCCGGTCGGGAGTGTGCGAAAGGAGGATGCGATGGAACACGGAACACGGGGGCGGGCGGTGGTCAAGTTCCTCTTCTGGACCGCCGTCGCCGCCTCGCTGGTCTTCACGATGGCGCGTGCGCACGTCAGCGGCCGACTGGCGGCGTGGTACTACCACACCGCCGCCATCGAGGGGTACGCGGTCAACGCGGACACCTTCCTGGACGCCACCGCGGCCGCCCCGGCGACTCTCGCGGTCGGCAACTTCGAGCGGATCGAGGGCAGGCAGGCGGTGCCGGTCAAGCAGGGTGACCGGCTGCCCGCCAACGCGAACGGCATCATCGGCAAGGACATCCTGGACAAGGGCGTCCGCGCCACGCTCGCCGGCGACACCATCGTCGTCAAGGTGCCGTGGAAGATCTCCGAGTCCAAGGGCTTCAAGTTCAAGGACACGTTCAAGCACAAGGGGATCAAGACCTATCCCTGGGGCGCGGCGTGGAACGTCGCGATGACGCTCGGGATCGGCCTGGCCCTGGGCTTCATGGCGGAGGGGTTCACCGACCTCCTGGGCATCAAGCTCGAGAAGATCCGCCACTTCGAAGGGCATTAGGGAGGCCGGCATGTTCGATTTCGTCGTTGCAGGCGTCGTCGCACCCATCTTCCTGCTCGTCTTCGTCGGCTTCACCGTGGGCACCGTCGGCGGCTTCATCGGCGTCGGCGGCGGGTACATGGTGACGCCGGCGCTCATCGTCTTCGGGTTCCCCGGCTACATGGCCTCGGGCATCGACATGACCCACATCGCCGGCAAGGGCCTGGTCTCGACCATCAGGCACCGACAACTCGGCAACATCGACTGGACGATGGCCCTGTCGATGGTCGCCGGGACCATGCTCGGCGTCGAGCTGGGCGTCCGCCTGCTCGTCTACTTCAAGAAGCTCGGGATCTCGGGCGTGGTCCTGCTGCTCACCTCCGTGGTGGTCATGTTCAGTCTCTTCCTCTACACCCAGATCGAGACCCGGCGCGCCCACCGCAAGGCCGAGCAGATGACCCGCGACGGCCAGAAGATCATGCGGGAGATCCAGACCTCGAACCTCCCCTCGTACTTCCAGAGGATCCCGTTCTTCCCCATCGTCCGCTGCCGGACCGCCCGGGTCGTGGTGTCGATGTGGGTGATCGTCGGGGTCGGCGTCATCACCGGCTTCCTCGCCGGCTTCCTCGGCGTCGGCGGCGGGTTCATCCGGGTCCCGGCGCTCGTCTACCTGGTCGGCGCCTCGACCCACATCGCGGTCGGCACCGACCTCGTCGAGATCGTCTTCTCCGGCGGCTACGGGGCGCTGCGTCACTCGATGGAGGGCCACGTCGACATGATGGCGGTGCTGTTCATGATCCTCGGGGCCATGTTCGGAGCGCAGTTCGGGTCGATCGCCACGTCGTACGTGCGCGGCCCGGCGATCCGCTACATCCTGTCGTACTCGCTGATCCTCGCCACCTGCGGCGCCGTGCTGCGCCTCGCCTACGTCCTCACCGGCCAGTCCGTCGAGATCCTCTCGCTGCTGGCGGTCATGCTCACCCTCGGCGAGATGATCTTCCTCTGCCTGTTCATCATCTCGTTGGTGCTGTTCGCGATCCGCCACCGGAAGGGCAAGACCGTGCCGCCGTGGGTCCCCTCGCTCGTCGTGTAAGGAGGTCGATAATGCCGAAAAAGTTGCGTTGGTTCATCGACTCGATGTTCGGCTACTGGGTCCTGCTCCTGGTCATCTCCCTCGGCACCGCCGCGGGGATCTACGAGATCTGGCTCAAGGGCCGGATGTAGGGAGGGGCCATGTCCAAGCCCTGGCAGATCGTGGCCAACACCGTGCTCTACGGCTTCCTCCTCTGGCTTCTCTACGACTCGACGCTGCACGAGTGGGACCCGTGGTTCGCCTTCGTGGTCGCCTTCGTCCTCGTCCTGGCGATCGTCATCAGCCTGATCCCGGCGCTCCACGCCCCACGCGTCTCGCCCGGGCAATACCCGTACGATGACTGACCCGACCGCCCTGCGCGCGGAGCTGCGTCGCCTCGTCGAGAAGCAGGCCCGTGGCGACATCGGCCGGCGCGACTTCGACCGCCAACTCGCCGAGGGCGGTGTCGCGCTGGTCCGCGCGCTGGTGTCGGAACGGCTCGGCGACGGCGAGCGGATCGTGGCCGAGCACCACGCGGTGCTCGGCCACCTCCGCCTCGCGTCGTCGGTGCTCGCCGAGCCGGAGCAGGAGGCGATCAGCCTGTTCCTCACCGGTCGGCGCCTCCTTCGCCTACGCTGCCGGATCATCCCGGGCCGGCCGCCCACCGGGGACGACCGCGACGGCACCGTCATCGACGAGGTGCCGATCGCGACCATCACCGCCCTCGGGACGCGGCGCCGGGTGCGGATTGGCGAGGTGGCGGCGGGCGCGGTGATCACCGCGCTCGCCCTGGTCTTCAAGCCCTGGCTGCTCATCACCGGCACGTTGCTGGCCGGGCTCGGCATCGCGGGCATGCTCCACGGCCTGCTGCTGCCGACCCGCTGGGTCGAGATCCAGGGGCCGGACCGCGGCGCGGACGACGTCTTCCGCGTCCACGCGATGGGCCGCAAGAGCGGCCGCGCGCTGCTCGCCCGGCTGCGCGCCGCGACCGCCGGAGGCTGAGGAGGGAACGTTGAGCGAACGCCACCGTCGCGTGGACCCCGGACCGACCCCGCCCCGCGTCCTGCTCGTCGACGACGAGGCGCTGTTCCGCGAGACCCTGGCCAAGGTGCTGCGGGCCCGCGGCCTCGAGGTGCGGACCGCCGGCTCCGGCGCCGGGGCGTTCGACGCGATCGAGGCCGAGCCCGCCGACGTGGTCGTGCTCGACCTCAAGATGCCCGGGCTCAACGGCCTCGCGACCATGCACCGGCTGCGCGAGATCGCCCCGGGCGTCCCGGTCATCATCCTCACCGGCCACGGCACGGTGGACGCCGGCCTCACCGCGCTCGACGACCTCGCCTTCGACTTCCTCCTCAAGCCGGTGCCGCCCGACCGGCTCCTCGAGGTGATCCTCGCCGCGATCGCGTCCGGGCGGACGCCGGGGGGCGGGCGCACGAAGGGCGACCGATGAGCGCCGGAGGCGCAAACGGCTACCGCACGATGTTCCGCACCCTGGTGGTGCGCATCCTCGCCGTCTCGGTCCTGCCGCTGCTCGTCATCGCGAGCGCCAACTTCGTCCTCTTCCTCTCGCTCAACCGCTCCGTCGTCATCGACGGCCACCGCTCGCTGCTGCGCTACCACAGGGAGTCGATCGAGGCGTTCCTCGCGAGCATCACCGCGGAGGTCGCCACCCTGGCGCACCAGTACACCCTCGCCGAGCTCGAGGGGGGCGACCTCGAGCGCGTCTTCGAGGTGATCCAGCGCCAGGCCTCGGTGTACACCGACGTCGGCATCATCGGCAGCGACGGCGAGCACCTGAAGTACGTCGGCCCCTACAACCTCGCCGGCCGCAACTACCGCTCGACCGAGTGGTTCGCCCAGGTCGTCGAGAAGGGCGTGTATGTCTCCGACGTGTTCATGGGCTTCCGCGGCGTGCCCCACTTCGTCATCGCGGTCAAGCGGCAGGAGGGCGACGGCTTCTGGATCCTGCGCGCGACGGTCAACACCGACTACTTCTCCAAGCTGGTCGACGCGGCGCGGCTGGGACGGACCGGCGAGACGTTCATCGTCAACCGGCAGGGGCTGTACCAGACCAGGACCCACTTCGCCGGCAACCTCCTGGAGCCCTCGGGCTACCCGGACCTCGAGCCGCACGACGGCATCCGGGTGCGCCGCCTCGAGGTCGGCGGGAAGGGCTACTTCTACACCACCACCTGGCTCGCCGCGCCCCGCTGGCTGCTGATCTCGCGCCAGGAGGTGTCGGACGCCTACACCCCGCTGCGGCGGGCGATCGTGGTCGGGATCCTGATGTCGGCGGCCGGGGTCGTCGGCGCCGGGATCCTCGCCGTGGTGGTGGCGCGCTCGCAGGTCCGCCGCATCAAGCGGGCGGACCGCGAGAAGGAGGCGCTCACGGCGCGCCTGGTCGCCACCGGCAAGACCGCGGCGGTCGGCGAGATGTCGGCGGGCCTCGCGCACGAGATCAACAACCCGCTGGCGACCATCGACACCCTGCAGACCTGGATCCGCGACCTCGCCGGGACCGCGCCGATCGCCGAGGACGACCGCGCCGAGATCCTCGACTCGGCGGGCAAGATCGGCGAGCAGGTCGAGCGCTGCAAGGCGATCACCCAGGGGCTCCTCAAGTTCGCCCGGCGGGTCGAGACGAGGCCGGCCGAGGTCCAGCTCAACGACGTGCTCCGCGAGCTCGCGACCATCCTGCGGGCGCGGGCCCGCGTCGAGGGCGTCGAGCTCGTCACCGAGCTCGCGCCGCTGCCGGCGATGCTCGCCTCGACCACCCACCTGCAGCAGGTGTTCGTCAACCTGGTCAACAACGCCGTCGACGCGGTGGCGGGCAAGCCCGACGGCCGCGTCGAGATCCGCTCCCGGCTCGAGGACGGGACGATCCGCGTCGACGTCATCGACAACGGCGCCGGCATCCCGCCAGAGAACCTGTCGAGCATCTTCCTGCCGTTCTTCACCACCAAGCCGGTCGGCCAGGGCACCGGCCTGGGTCTGGCGATCTGCCACGGCCTGATCCAGGAGTTGGGCGGCGCGATCGGGGTGTCGAGCACGGTCGGCGAGGGCACGACGTTCACCGTGACGCTGCCGCCCATGCCGGCCGGCGCACAGCCCCAGGGAGGGACCCCGTGACCGGCTTCGCGGTCCTGCTCGTCGACGACGAGGTCGCGTTCACGGCGATCCTCGCCAAGGTGCTGCGCCGGCGGGGCATCGACGTCGAGGTCTACAACCGCGGCGACGGGGTGCTCGACCGGGTGCGACGCGGCAGCGTCGACGTCGCCATCCTCGACGTCAAGATGCCCGGCACCAGCGGCCTCGAGCTGCTCGCCGAGATCAAGCGGCACGCGCCGGGCACCGAGGTGATCCTGATGACCGGCCACCTGTCGCTCGACGACGAGGCCGACGGGCTGGCGGCCGGGGCGTTCGCCTACCTGCTCAAGCCGCACCCCATCGACGACCTGGTGGCGCGGGTCGAGGCGGCCGCCGCCTCCGCCCGGAGCCGCGAGTCGCGGGGCCAGGGTCCCGGTGCGGGCAGGCGTGACGCCGAGCCTCCGGAGGGCTCACACTAGGGGGCGAGGACCTCAGGCCATGGCGGACCCCACCGACAGCCGCGCCGCGTCGCCCCTCGGCACCATGGCGCAGCACGCGTGGCGCCACGTCGCGCTGTTCCTCGAGGTGATCGGGCTCCGCCACCCGGCCCCACCGCCCGCGGCGGACCACGTCGCCCGCTTCCGCCTCTACCACACCGAGTTCCGCACCCTCATCGCGGCCAACGACAGCTTCCTCAAGACCGTGAGCGAGCTCGAGCAGGCGCTGCACGCGCCCACCTTCTTCGACGCCTCGTTCGTCACCCGCCGGGCGGTGCGGGCCCTGGCCGACGTCCACCGCATGGTGGCCAGCCTCGAGGTGATCTCCGCCGGCCGGCACGGCGACCTGCGCGGCGCGATCGAGCGCATCGGCGCCGAGGTGTCCGCGGCGGCCGCCGGCCAGACGGCGGCGGGCGAGCGCCTCGTCCTCGACCTCGGCGAGGTGACGGCCACCGACGGCGACCTGGCCGGCGGCAAGATGGCCAACCTCGGCGAGCTCCGCAACGCCGTCGGCCTCGCCACCCCGGACGGCTTCGTGGCCACGACCGAGGCGTACCAGCTCCTCCTACGCGAGGCGTCGACCCGCCTCGACGGCGGCGAGCCGGGCGCGGCCGACGACGCGCTGGCCGAGTTGCTCCGCACCGGGGCGCTCCCGCCCGAGGTCGGCGAGGCGATTCTCGCCGCCTTCGACCGTCTGGCCGCCCGTCTCGGCCACGTGCCCCGTCTCGCCGTGCGCTCGTCGGCGCTCGGCGAGGACGGCCGCCGCTCGTTCGCCGGCCAGTTCCTCACCGTCCTCAACGTCGATCGCGCCGGCCTCCTCGCCGCGTATCGCGAGGTCGTGGCCAGCCTCCACTCGCGCGAGGCGGCCGCCTACCGCCGGCTGCACGGCATCGAGCCCGGCGCGGCTGCGATGGCCGTCGGGTTCGTCGAGATGGTCGACGGCGGGTGCGGCGGCATCGCGTACTCGGTCGATCCCGGCGCCCCCGCCGACGGCCGGGTGCGGATCGAGGCGGTGCGCGGCCTCGGGGTCACCCTGGCGGACGGCGGCTCGGCCGCGGAGACCGTCCTCGTCGAGCGCGGCAGCGAGACGCCGCGCGTCGACCGGGTGCGCGCGCGGCAGACGCACCGCGCCGACTGCGACGCCGCCGGCGGCGTCCGCGAGGAGGCGGTGGACGAGGCGGCCGCGGCTCCGGTCTGCCTCGACGACGCCGACGCGGCGCGCCTGGCCCGCTGGGCGCAGGTGCTCGAGGCCCACTTCGGCGGCGCCCAGGACATCGAGTGGGCAAGGGGCCGCGACGGGCAGCTCGCGCTCCTCCAGTGCCGGCCGCTGCGGCTGCCCGGCATCGCCGCGGCCCGCCACGCCCCGGCCGCCGGCGCCACCGTCCTGCTCGCCGGCGGCGAGGCGGCCTGCCCGGGGGTCGGCCGCGGCGTCGCGGTGCGCCTCGACGAGGACGACGACATCGAGTCGTTTCCCGACGGCGGCGTGCTGGTCGCGCGGCGCTCCTCGCCCCGCTTCGTCCGGCTCATGGCCCGGGCCGGGGCGATCGTCACCGACGCCGGCAGCGTCACCGGCCACATGGCCTCCCTCGCCCGCGAGTTCGGCGTCCCTACCCTCGTCGACACCCGCACCGCGACCCGCGACGTCCCGGCCGGCGCCGAGGTCACGGTCGACGCCGGCGCCGGCCTCGTCTACCTCGGTCAGGTGCCCGGGCTCGAGCCCGCCCGGCCGCCGCGCGCGAGCGCGGAGGGCGATGACCACCCGCTGCGCGGCACCCACGCCCACGCGCTGCTCGGGCGCGTCGTCGACCTCCTCGCGCCGCTCAACCTCACCGACCCGCGGGCCCGCGACTTCGCGCCCGAGGCGTGCCGCACGCTCCATGACGTCGCCCGCTTCGTCCACGAGAAGTCGTACGAGGAGATGTTCCGGCTCGGCGAGGACCTCGGCGACGCCCGCGCCGCCGCCCACAAGCTCGACGTCTTCCTCCCCATCGACCTCTACGTCGTCGACCTCGGCGGCGGCGTCCGGGCGCCGGCGCACGGCGCGCGCCTCAAGCCGGGCCACGTCACCTCGACGCCGCTGGCGGCGTTCCTCCGCGGCACCCTCGACCGGCGGCTGCCGCGCTTCGGCCCCAAGCCGATCGACGTCGGCGGCTTCCTCTCGGTGATGATGCGGCACGCTCTGACCAGCCCGGAGACCGACCAGACGTTCCGCGACCCCAGCTACGCGATCGTCTCCGACGCCTACCTCAACTTCACCGCCCGCGTCGGCTACCACTTCGCCGTCGTGGACTCGTACTGCGGGCCGAACCCCAACCGCAACTACATCGGCTTCCGCTTCAAGGGCGGCGCCGCCGACAAGACCCGCCGGCACCGCCGGGTGCGGGCGATCGCCGGGATCCTCCGCGAGCACGGCTTCTTCGTCGAGCTGACCGGCGACATGGTGCGGGCGCGGATGGGCAAGGCCCGCGAGGAGGACATCGTCGCCCGCCTCGAGATGCTCGGCCGCCTCATGCAGTTCTTCCGCCAGATGGACGTCGCGATGGTCTCGGACGAGTCCGTCGAGCGGTTCAAGGACGCCTTCCTGCGCGACGACTTCTCGGTCCTCGGCACCGGCGACCCGCCACCCGACAGCCTGTAGGCGAACCGAGCCCCGGGGCGAGGCGATCGCCCCGGGGCTGCGAGGATCAGTCGCCTACCACCAGTTCGCGGGGTCGTTCGTCACGTTGTCGATGAGCGAGACGAACGCCCAGCTCCGTCCCTGGACGCCCTCGGCGGCGTCGTCGAGCGGGAGCACCGTGAGGCCGTAGGTCCCGTCCGGCACGTCGCCGACCTGCAGGCCGAGCAGGCGCTCGAGCCGGTCGAGGACGTTCTCCCAGGGATGCAGGACCAGCTCGCGCTGAGCGACCTGCTGCCCGGTCGCGTCGTACAGCGTGAGCCGGTGCGTGATCGAGTGCGCCGCGTCGCCGTTGTACAGGCCGAGGTTGGCTCGGAACAGCGCGGACAGCTCGATGCCGGCGAAGTGCTGCACCGGCCAGCCGTGCTCCGGGTAGATCGGCAGGACGTCGCCGTAGGTGCCGCCATCGGCCCGCGTCGTGTAGGTGCGGGCGTAGCCGGTCATCCACGAGCCGGTGCGCAGCTCGAGGGCGCCTCGGACGTTGAGGTCGCCCTGGCACGGACCGAGGAGCTGGGTGACGTCGGGGTAGATCGATCGCCACCACCAGGCCCGTGCCGGCGCACCGGCGGGAAGCGGCGGGACGCCGAGGAGGTAGCCGGAGACCTCGCCGCCACCCGCCGTCGCCCCGCCGCAACTCGAGGACCACGCGGGATGGAAATAGGCGAGCGCCTCGTCCATCGGCACTCCCACGTATTCGGGGTTCTCGCTGAAGATGTCGTAGAGCTGCGCGTAGAGGTCGGTCGTCCAGGCGCTGCCGTGCTCACCCGGAAGGTGCGCCACGGCGGGGATCGCCGACCGCGCCTCGCGCCCGCCCTGGAGGAACATGTGGGCGAAGGGGACGAAGGTGCCGTCGCCGGTCAGGTTGTCGACCTGGGAGAAGAAGAGCACGGCCGGTCGGTCCGCGGTGACGGCGATCTGTGCTGGCCCTGACTCGCGATTCGCCTGGGGAAACAGGCCCTCGACGTTGACGACGACGACCTTGTGCGGCTGCACCGTGACGGTCTGCTGATCCCCCGGGTGTGGCCAGGTGGTGTCGAGCTGGTATTCCGAGTATCCCCACGAGAGCGTGAGCTGCAGGGGCTCGTCGTGGTCGTTGACGATGCCGAGGTTGTGTCGGTAGCGCCCCGGCGTGCGGGGGTCGAGGATGAGCTGGGCGGGCCGGCCGACGTACGTCTCGAGGCCAGAGAGCGTGATGGCCTCGAGGTGGTTGGAGTAGCCGAGGCGCCCCGGGACGGCGACCACGCCCTGGCCCATGGTCCCGCCGGCGTCGCGCTCGGCGGGGTCCGAGGAGGGTGTAAACACGCGAGACGCGACCTGGAGCTGCTCGCCCCAGCGGTACGGGGAGTTGAGGACGAGGGCGTCGTGCTTCGCGCCGTCGCCGGTCGGGCCGCCGCCGGCCCAGGTGAGGGCGTCCGAGATGCGCACCGAGGCGTGCGGTGCGAGATCCAGCGTCCGCGGCGGTGCGGTCGGTGCGGTCACGCGGCGGATGCTGACCGTCGTGGCCGACGACGACGGGTTGTAAAGCCACACGTCCGAGGTCCAGTAGGTCTGGTTGTTCCCCGGCGTGTGCACGACGATCGGCAGCGTCTGCTCGTAGGTCGAAGGGAGGGTCTCGGGTAGACGCGCGAGCGTCCAAGGCATGGGGTCGTAGGGCCCGTTGGTTGCGTAGCGTCCATGCTCGGCGACGATCCCGAGGTCTTGGTCCAGCTCAAGGAACGTGAAACCTCGGGCCCCGCTCTGCTGGTAACGCACAAGAAAGAAGTGGTCCGTGCCGGGATCAAGAAAGAACGCCACCGGGTACTGGTTGTCCGCCATCGTCGAGGTTGGGAAGGGGCGTCGAGTCGCGCCTGCGACGTCGATGTGGCCGTCGACGATTGGCAGGAACAGCGTGCCGTTGGAGCCGACGAGCCCGGACTTCTGGGTCGCGAACCAGAACCCCTTGCTGGCACTGTCGAAGGTGAGGAGTCCCATCTTCGGGAGGGTCTCTTCCGGTGTGCCGGTGAGGTCGGCGACGAGCTCCGGCACGCCGGGGCCGAGGCCCAGCCGGCGCCGGAACATGGCGGGGTCGGACCAGGGATACGGTCCGGGGTAGCCCGGGAACAGCGGCTCGCCGCAGTCCGGTCGCACCTCGCCGTAGTTGTAGTAGCAGAGTGCGAAGCCGTGGACGCCTTCGGGAAGCCCGGTCGCGGACGCGTCCGCGGCCAGCACCGCGGGACCCTGAACGCCCCACCCACGGTCCTGCGGGTCGGCGAGCGGCGCGTACCGGCGAAGGACGCGCCCCGTCGCCGGGTCGAACTCGATGTACGCCGGCCACGACTCGAACAGGAGGCGATCCTCGAGATTCGTAAGGTAGGCGCCTTCTCCGGAGGCGCTTGGGATGATCATCCCGAAGGCATGGTAGTAGAACGAGGCGAAGCGTTCGTACGAGTGGCTTGTCGAGGTGAACCGCCAGAGGCCGGCGTGCGATGCCAGTGGTTCAGTCGATGGGCCGTCAATGTGCCGGAAGATCGTGTAGAGGGGCTGTCGCAGGGCCGACCAAGACGGCTGCTCGCCAACCGTGTCAGCAGCAAGCAGCATGACTGCCACGAAACCGAGTGCACACAGTAGGAGCAGAGAAGGCCGGCCGTGCGGTCGCCGGTCCGCACCCGGACTGTAGTGCTTCACGGACATGAGGGGCACCCTTCGGGCACGAACGGATGCGGGGTGTGACCGATGGCCTTGAAGGCATCGTACGTCGACTGCTGTTCGGTAAGTGCCTCACCGCACTTCCCGCAGGCGGAATAGAGGTCGAACGCGGCCATCAACCCGAGCTCGACCAGGTCGTTCCATCCTGCAGTTGAGTACGCGTACTGGGTCAGCGTACGGAAGAGAATCCTGCTCGACTTAGTCAGTCCCAGTGCGCCCACCGTCGTCGAACACCCAGAGAAACTGTTTTGCGGCGGGCGATTACAGACGTCGTTTCGTCCCCCGACATCCAACAGCCTGAATGCCACACCGATCCGGTTCCCACTGCCATGGGGCTCCTGGTTCGCCGACGCGGGGTCGTCCGCATGGAAGCTCAATCCCCCGTCGCCGTCGTCGCTGTCGACCCATCGCGCTGCGGCTCCGTTGTCCTCACCCATCCGCCACTCGGCCTGCTCGGAACCGCTCCCGGCGGGTTGGCGATGCCACTCGGTGGCGTAGCCGATGAAGTCGGCAAAACCCTCGTGGAGCTGAGCGCCCACAGGGTCGTTTCGATCGAACTTGGCCGTCGTGAAAATGACTCCGTGCCCCCATTCGTGCGCGACCATGTCGAGGCACGACGAATACAGGTAGGGCCGGCTGCCATTCGGCCCGAGGTTGACGCTGTTCGGAGGGTTCCACGCGGTCTCAGGAACCATAAAGCATGGGAAGTCGGGGCCACCACAGACCCAACTGTTCAGCACGACCTTCGCCTCACCGCCCGATCCGTCCCAACTGAACCGACCGAGCTTCGACTTCAAGACGTACATCGTGTCGCGGGTGAACTTGATCGCGTCCGCGGCAGCCCGGCCCGGGAGAAACGCCTCCTCGGTCCAGTTGTCGTAGGTCACGGTCCCCGAGACAGTCTTCACCGGCAGGATGCCGTGCCACTTGGAGGGGCACATGTACGTCGAGAATCCAGGGTCGTTTTCCTTGATCGAGAAGAACACTTGGATGTCAGGGTAGGTCACCCCGTCGCCGGGCCAGCTTGCCTCGTGGGTGAAGGTGGGCAACCGGTCGTTGGCGAGCGTGGCCTTGATCGAGCGGTTGGGAATAGCCTGGTTCTGCGGCTCGCCCGTCGCCGAGGCCTGGATCGTAGTCGAGGGGTTGCAGGTCCCATCGAGCACCGCCCGCACCACGGAGACGACCTCCCCCGTCACGGCATCCAGCGCGGCGACGTACGGGATGCCGTCGTCGTCCGACACCTCGAGCTGCCAGGTGGGGCGGAACGTCCGGCCGTCGCCGGCGCTCGCGAGGAGCAGCGAGGCGCGGCCCGACGCGGTCATGCGCGCCGCCCAGGCGGGATAGTCGCGGACGATGAGCCCGTCCCGGGTCGCAAGGGCCGGCAGGCCGACGGCGAATGCCTGCGCCGCGGTCGTGATCGTCGGCAGCACGGGGACGACGGCGTCGCGGTACTGCGTCCCGAAGACGGCGCGCAGCGAGCCGTCGGTACGCAGGTGGATCCCGACTTCGCTGCCGGCCAGCTCGAGGCCGTCACGCAAGTACGCGGGCTCGAGACCGGCGGCGAGCGCCGCCGACGGGACGAGGACCTGGCGGTAGAACGAGTGTGTCATGCCGAGGTCGTCGGTCTCCTGGCGGATCAGCTTCCAGACCATCTCGCCGTCGTGCACCTGCATCGGCACGGAGCCGACCGACGCGATGCCCTGGCCGACCAGGGAGGTGGTGAAGGTGACGTTGTGCTGGGCGCCGCTGTACTTGACGAGCTCCGCGCCGGTGGCTGCCGGCTGGCGCTCAAGCGCCATGGCGGCAGAGGCGGCAATGAGCAGCGCTAGGAGAAGGAGGAGATGGATGGATGGATGGATGGAGTGACTGCTTCTCACTGGGACGCTGGTGTCGCATTGTCGAGCTCCTTATTGGGTGTTCCGGTCCAGGCTCGCCCATTGGTGGCTCGCCGGCCGTTGCTGCAAACCCGCTCCACACCTCGCTACACGATGAAATCAGCACCCGACATGAGCTTCATGCACCCGTCTCGATTTCGTTCCTCCTTTCGTCTCGCGGTCGTGTACCCACAGACTTACGCCCCAGAGCAAGCCGTGTCAAGCGTGGCTCGGGGCCACGATGTGCGCCGGCTCACCACCCGGCGCGACGCTGCCATCGCCCTCCAAACACGCCGAAATTGCTTGGCGAGCTGCGCTCGCTCGGAATGACGGGTTGGTCGGTGCTCTGGGGAGCATGGGACGGCTTGACCGGGCCGTGCTCGGCGCGGGACGGTGGGCGGCGGCGGGGGCTACTCGACCCGGGTGCGGCGGGCGAGGTCGTTCGCGTAGCCGGCGCGCTCGTGGGCATCCTCGATGGCGGTGACGAGGTCGTCGACCGGGCACGGCTTGAGCAGGTAGTCGGTGGCGCCTCGGCACATCGCCTCCCGCGCGGAGTCGAGTTCGGCGTGGGCCGAGAGCAGCAGCACCGGGGTGTGGGCGTCGCGGCTGCGGATCGCCTCGAGCGTCGCGACCCCGTCCATGCGCGGCATCTTGAGGTCGAGGACGATGACGTCGAACGTCTCGGCGTGGGCTGCCTCGACGGCAGCGTGGCCGTCGTAGGCGGTGCGCACCGTCATGCCGCGCCGGCCCAGCACCTTGGCCAGCGCGTCGATGTAGGTGTGCTCGTCGTCGACCAGCAGCACGCGAACGGGCGTCGTCATCCCCTCTCCCGGTAGCGAGGGTAGCGCTCCAGGGCTGCGCCAGCAAGACTGGAACGGGGACAGGGAACAGGGGACAGAGCCGCCCACCTCCCACCTCCACCCGGGCCAGCCGCGCTGCGGCGGTCATGGTGCGGAGGGCAGCGGGCGGGTCAGTCGGGCTGGTGGGGCCGGGCGGCGAGGGCGGCGAGGCGGGAGGCCGCCGCGAGGACCGCGTCCTCGGCGAGCGGCTTGTCGAGGAAGACGTCCGCGCCGAACGCCGACGCCCCCTCGCGGAGCTTCTCGCCGGACTTGGCCACCGTCATCAGGGCCACCGGGATGCCCGCGAGGGCGGCGTCGCCCTTGATCCGCCGGCACAGCTCGAAGCCGTCGAGGCCGGGCAGCACGACGTCGGAGATGACGTACGCCGGCCGCTCGCGGACTACCAACTCGAGGGCGGCGAGGCCGTTGTGGGCGACCAGAACGCGCACCCCGGTCGGCGCCAGGATCGACTCGAGCAGGCGGGTGACGCCCGGCTCGCCGTCGACCACCAGCACCGTGGTGTCGGCGGCCGGCGGCCGGGCCGCCACGACCCGGTCGCGCCCCGCCCGCTTGGCCTCGTAGAGCGCCCGGTCGGCGGCCGCGACGAGGGCGACGTCGTCGGCGAACTGCGGGTAGGTCGCGACACCGGCCGACAACGTGAGGGCGACCGGCGCCCCGCCGAAGCGGTGGACGAGGCCGGCGAACGCCTCGCGGATGCCGTCGAGCACCCGCGTCGCGGCCGCGGCGTCGGCCTCCGGGAGGACGATCGCGAACTCCTCGCCGCCGTAGCGGCCGATCAGGTCGGTCTTGCGCAGGCGCTGGCGGAGCAGCCGGGCCACCGAGCGCAGCACCTCGTCGCCGGCGAGGTGTCCGTGGGCGTCGTTGACCTTCTTGAAGCGGTCGAGGTCGATCATCGCGAAGGCGACCGGCAGGCCGTGACGCCGCGCGCGGAGCACCTCGGCGCGCAGGCTCTCCTTGATGTGGGTGTGGCTGTACAGGCCGGTCAGGCTGTCCCGGGACATCATCGCGCGCAGCCTCCGAAAACGGCGGAGCCGCGCGCTCACCGCCTCGACCAGGTGGGCCGGGTCGATGGGCTTGGTGAGGAAGTCGTCGCCGCCGCGCTGAATCGCCGCCATCTGGCGGCGGATGTCCTGCTCGACGGAGAGGTAGACGATGGGCACCGCGAGGTAGTCGTCGAGCTGGCGGATGACCGCGGCCAACTCGAGCCCCGAGCAGGTCGGCATGTAGAGGTCCATGAGAATCAGCTCCGGGCGGAAGTCGGCGAGCGCCGGCAGGACCGCGAGCGGGTCGGGCGCGACCTGCACGACGATCCCGGCGCTCGCCAGCACGCCGGCGTAGTGAGCGGCGAGTGAGGCGTCGTCCTCGACCACGAGGACCCGGAACGCCTCGCCGTCGGCGCGGTGGACGATGGCGTCGAGCCGGCTGACCAGCGAGACGAGGTCGACCGGACGCGTCAGGAACCCCGCGGCGCCGGCGCGGGCGGCGGCGAGCCGCGCCGTCATGTCGCCGTGCGACGCCAGGCAAACCAGCGGCACGCCGTGCAGCGCGTCGGGCCAGCCCGGCCGCGGGGCGTCGCCGTCGACGACCGCGTCGAGGTCGGCCAGCACCGCCACGACCCGCTCCCGGCGCGCCGCCGCGACGATCTCGTCGACGCCGGCGACCCGCTCCACGCGGTAGGAGAAGTAGGCGAGCTGCGCGGTCAGCTCCTTCGTCGTCTCGGCGTCGCCATCGAGCAGGAGGACCAGATCGGCCTCGGCCGCCGCCCGTTCAGGCTCAGGCGCCCGGGCCGGTTCGACCCTCACCCCGGCCGCCGCCTCGCCCACCCGGCGCAGGTGCGAGGCGAGCTCGGCGAGCGTCCCGGCGCCGCGCTTCCGGGTGCCCTCGACCGCCTCGCGAAGGATCCCCTCGAGGCCCCTGGCCGCCTCGCTCACCTCGGCGATGCCGAAGGTGGCCGCCGCGCCGGTCAGGCTGTGGACCCGCCGGTGGAAGGTGTGCAGTGCGTCGTCGGCCCACGCCTCGCGCTCGAGGCGGTGGAGCAACTCCTCCAGCTCGCGCAGGCGGTCGCCGAGCTGGCGGACGAACTCCGCGCCCATCGCGGCGAGCTGCCGGCGGAACGCCTCGCGGGCGGTCTCAGACGCCATGGTGGGCGCGCCACACGGCCTGCACGGCCTCCGCGAGCGTCATCGGATCGAACGGCTTGGCGATCACCCCGATGGCACCCAGCGCCTCGAACCTGGCGACCTCCTCCGGCTCGACCTTGGCGGTCATGAACGCGACCGGCGGGACGGTCTCGCCGCAGCGCTCCTTCATCGCCGCCAGCGTCGCCGGGCCGTCCATCCCGGGCATCATCACGTCGAGGAGGACGAGCTGCGCCGCCGACGAGGACGCCCGGGCCACCGCCTCGGGCCCCGAGGCGCAGGTCTCGACGGCGAAGCCGCCGAGGCTCTCGAGCGCCATCGCGGTGACCGTCCGGATGTCGGCCTCGTCGTCGACCAGCAGGATCCTCTCCAGCTTCACCGTCACCCCCTCGCCCCGGCGCCGCGGCGCCGCGCGTCCTCGGCGATGACCCAGCGGATGGCGCCCAGGAGGTCCTCGTTGGAGGTGCGTGACTTGACCAGCGCCGCCGCGACGTGCGCCGAGGTGTCCTCCCCGGCGTCGTGCGCCGAGAACACCAGCACCGGCGTCGGCCTTCCCCCCGGCCGCGCGATCCACGGGATGAGGTCGGTCCCCCACCCGTCGGGGAGGTCGAGGTCGAGGAGCACGAGGTCGAACGCCTCGCGCTCGAGGGCCGTGCGCGCCTCGGCCAGGCTCGCGACGCGCACGACGTCGCCCACGCCCTCGAGCACCGCGGCGACGACCTCGACGACGTCCGGGTCGTCCTCGACGTGGAGGATGCGCCGCCGCGCCCCGTCCGCCGGCGCCGTCGCAAGGCCGGCCAGGGCGGCCCGCAGCCGGCCGGAGTCGATCGGCTTGCCCACCCAGTCGAGGACGCCGAAGCCGAGCGCGACGCCGTCGCGCCGGGCCTCCTCGGCGCGGCCGGAGACCACGATCACCGGCGGCGCTTCGCCGACAGCGGCCTCGTGCAGCTCGCGCAGCAGCAGGAACCCGTCCTCGTCGGGGAGGGTGAGGTCGAGGGTGAGGCCGGCGAAGCGGTGGGCGGCCAGCGCCCGCCGGGCGTCGGCCGCGGTGCCGACCACCTCGGCGGCGAACCCCGCCTGCTCGACCATGATCCGCAGCACGTCGGCCACCTCCGGGTCGTCCTCGCACACCAGCAGCCGGGGGCGATCGCGGTCGGCGACCGGCAGCGCGTCGGCCGCCCCGGGCAGCGCCGGCAGCTCGAAGTAGAACGTCGTGCCGTCCCCGACCGCCGTCTCGAAGCCGATGTGCCCGCCGTGCTTCTCGATGATCGCCCTGGAGATCGCCAGGCCCAGGCCGGTCCCGCCCTTCTGCCGGGAGTCCGAGCCGTCGGCCTGGGCGAACCGCTCGAACAGGTGGCGGCGGAAACCCTCCGGGATCCCGGGCCCGCGGTCGCGCACCGCGACCCGCACCGTCTCCTCGCCGACGGTGACCGCCAGCGTCACCTCGCCGCCGCGCGGCGAGTACTTGGCGGCGTTGGACAGGAGGTTGGCGAGCACCTGCAGGAGGCGGTCGGCATCGCCGTTGACCGGTGCGACCGGCGGCGGCCCGGCGAGCGCGAAGGTGACGCCGAGCTGCTCGCCGTAGCCGTGGTTCGCCTCGATGGACTCGACGACCAGCCGCCCGAGGTCCACCGGGGCGAAGTGGAACGCCAGCTTGCCGGCCTCGATCTTCTCGATGTCGAGGATGTCGTTGATCAGGCGGATCAGGCGCTCGCTGTTGGCCAGGGCGATCTGCACCAGCGAGGCGGCCTTCTCGCCGAGCGAGCCGGCGACGCCGCCGGCGAGCAGCCCGAGTGACCCGCGGATCGAGGTCAGCGGGGTACGCAGCTCGTGGCTGACCACGGCGAGGAACTCGTTCTTCATCCGCTCGACCTCGAGGCGGGCGCGGATGTCGACGATGTGGCTCATCACCCACAGCCCCTGCTCGGTGCGGGCGTACGACAGGGCGATCTCGACAGGGATCTCGGTGCCGTCGCGGTGGCGGCCGGCCAGCTTCAGCTCGGACGTGATCGGCCGCGTGTGCGGGGCGCGGACGTACCCTGCCTGGAGCTCGCGGTGGCGGTCCCGCACCGACTCGGGGATGAGGACCTCGAGGGGCCGGCCGAGCAGCTCGTCCCGGGACCACCCGAACAGCGTCTCGCAGCGGGCGTTGACCAGGACGATCGTGCCCGTCTCGTCGACGATGACGATGGCCTCGGCGGCGTGCTCGAGCAGGGCGCGGAACTTCTCCTCCGACAACCGGAGGCGGTTCTCGCTGGCGGCCAGCGCATCCTCGGCGCGGCGGCGGGCGGTGACGTCCTCGGCGATCCCGTCGATCCGCACCGGCGTGCCGTCGGCGTCGCGCACCACCCGGGCGCGGTCGTGGATCCACCGCTCCTTGCCGTCGGGGCGGACGATGCGGTATTCGATCTCCAGCGCGCCGCGCTCGGGCAGCAGGGCGAACTCGGCCTGCATGCGACCGGCGTCTTCGGGGTGGACGATCCGCAGCCACAGGCCGGGGTCGGCGGCGAATGCCTCGGCCGGACGGCCGAACACCCGCTCGACCGCGGGGCTCAGGTGGTGCAGCTCGAAGGTCGTGGGGTCCGCCGACCACAGGATCGCGTCGAGCGTCTCGAGGATCCCGTCGAGCCGCTCCATCGCGAGGCGCGGGCCGGCGTCCCCGCCGCCCGTCTCGTGCGCGGCCCGCCGATCCACCGGATCGTCCGGCGCGGTCACCGTCGCCCCTCCCTGCGGCCACAGCCCACCTGGTTCATGAGACCCTCACTGTGCGGTACCTGTCCAGTCGTGCTTGGATCGCCGTCGCGGCCTCATCTTCTCCGCGGGTTCAGCCCGCGTCAAGGCCTCGGCTCGGGCACGCGCCGGCGCCCGGCGCGCTTGTCTTTGCAGCCCCTTGTGTTGTAGACTGCCCGGCCCCTACGGGGGTGTCTGGAGGTTGCCATGAAGCCGTCGATTCACCCCGCGTATCACGAGGTCGAGGTCCATTGCGCCTGCGGCGCCACGTGGAAGACGCACTCGACGAAGAAGGACATCCGCCTCGAGATCTGCTCGTCGTGCCACCCGATGTACACCGGCAAGCAGAGGCTGATGGACTCGGCAGGGCGTGTGGAGCGCTTCAACCGGCGCTACGCCAAGGTCGAGAAGGTCGCGAAGGCCGAGAAGGCCGAGAAGGCCTAGCCACGGTTCCCGATCACCGACCGGCCGGGGAGCTCCCTCCCCGGCCGCTGCTTTTTCGCGCCCTGCAGGTTGTCGGAAAGAGCTGTGAAAGGTAGGCTTGTCCCGTGGACCCGATGCTCCACCGCCTCGAGGAGGTCTCCCGCCGGTTCGACGCGCTGCGCGACGAGCAGTCGCGCCCGGAGGTACTGGCCGACCGCAAGCGGTTGCTCGAGATCAGCCGCAAGCTGGCGGAGATCGAGCCGGTGGTCAAGGCCTACGAGGACTACCGCCGGCTGCTCGCCGAGCGTGACGGCATCCGCGAGCTCCTCGATTCCGAGAAGGACGCCGAGCTGCGCGCGATGGCCGAGGAGGAGCTCGCCGACCTGGAGACGCGCCTCGCCTCCCGGGAGCACGACCTCAAGCTGCTCCTCCTGCCTGCCGACCCCAACGACCGCCGCAACGTGATCCTCGAGATCCGCGCCGGCACCGGCGGCGAGGAGGCGGCGCTGTTCGCCGCCGAGATGCTCCGGATGTACACGCGGTACGCCGAAATGCGCCGCTGGAAGGTGTCGATCTCCGACCTCTCCGAGGCCGGCATGGGCGGCATCCGCGAGGCGGTGGCGATCATCGAGGGCGACGGCGCGTACTCCCGACTGAAGTTCGAGTCCGGCGTGCACCGGGTGCAGCGCGTCCCGGTCACCGAGGCCTCGGGCCGCATCCACACCTCGGCGGTCACCGTGGCCGTCCTCCCCGAGGCCGAGGAGGTCGAGATCGAGGTCCAGGAGAAGGACCTGCGCATCGACCGCTTCTGCTCGTCGGGCCCGGGCGGCCAGTCGGTCAACACGACGTACTCGGCGGTCCGTATCACCCACCTGCCGACCGGCATCGTCGTGCAGTGCCAGGACGAGCGCAGCCAGCAGCAGAACCGCCTCAAGGCGATGCGCATCTTGAAGGCTCGGCTGTACGAGATCGCCCAGGCCGAGCAGGAGGCGGCGCAGGCCGCCGAGCGCCGCTCGATGGTCGGCAGCGGCGACCGCTCGGAGAAGATCCGGACCTACAACTTCCCCCAGTCGAGGGTGACCGACCACCGCGCCGGCCTTACCGTGCACCGCCTGCAGGTGATCCTCGACGGCGAGCTGGACCACCTCCTCGAACCCCTCATCGCGCAGTTCCAGGCCGAGCGGCTCGAGCGCGAGCTCGCGGCCGCCTCATGAGCCTCCTGGACCGGCTCACCGCCCGTCCCCGACTGCTCGACGAGGTCCGCTTCGCCCTCGCCGCCGCGCTGATCGGCGCGCTCGCCGGGCTCGTGCTCGCCGTGCTCGCGCTGCCCCCGGACTCGCCCGGGTTCCCGACCTCGCCGCGCCTCGCCCCGTGGCTCGCGGCGGTCGCGCCGGCGGCGGGGATCGGCTGGTGGGGCGCCCTGGTCTGGGCCGTGACGATGGCCCTCCAGGCCCGCCGCGGCGCAGTCCCGATCGCGGCGCTCACGCCGGCCGCCTGGCTTGCCGCCGGCATCACCGTTGCGTGCGGGGTCGCGGCGCCACTGCTGTCGCTGGACCGCGGCTGGGGCGTCGCCGCCGGAGTGGTCGCCGGGACCGTCGCGGCGCGGACCTGGCTGTCCCGCGCGGCCGGGAGGGCCGGGGCATGACCGTCGCCGAGCTGCTCGTCGAGCTGGCCGGGGCGATGCCCGCCCGGGAGGGGTTGCCCGACCCCCGTGCCGAGGCGCGCTGGCTGCTCGCCCAGGCGCTCGGCCGCGCCGGGGTGTGGCTCATCGCCAACCCCGAGCACGACGTCGCGCCCGATGTCGAGGGCCGCGCCCGGTCGTGGGCGGCGCGCCGGGCGGCCGGCGAGCCGATGCACTACGTCGTCGGCACCTGCCCGTTCTGGGGCCGCGAGTTCCACGTCTCGCCAGCGGTGCTGATCCCCCGCCCCGAGACCGAGCTCGTCGTCCAGCTCGCCCTCGCTCTCGACCTCCCGGCCCGCCCGCTCGTCGCCGACGTCGGCACCGGCTCCGGCTGCCTCGCGGTCACCCTGGCGCTCGAGCTGCCGGGCGCACGCGTCGCGGCCTCCGAGATCTCCCTCGAGGCGCTCGTCGTGGCCCGCTACAACGTCGCCCGCCACGCGGCCGCCGTGACGGTCGTCCAGGGCGACCTCGCGCACCACCTGCGCGGCGGCTACGACCTCGTCGCGGCGAACCTGCCCTACGTCCCGGACGAGGTGGTGGCGTCGCTCGCCCCCGAGGTCCGCGACCACGAGCCGCGCATCGCGCTCGTCGGCGGCCCCGACGGCGCCACGCTGATCCGCGCCTTCCTCAAGGACCTGCCGCGCCTGCTCCGCCCGGGCGCCTACGCCCTCCTCGAGGTCGGCGCCGGGCACACCCACGCCCTCGCCGCCGAGGTCGCCGCCGCCGGCCTCGCCGAGGTCGAGCGGATGCGCGACGTCGCCGGCACCGAGCGCGTCCTCGTCCTCCAGCGACCCTAGCTCCTGCTCAACCTGGGAGCGGATCTTCGCCGTCCGGCGCGGCGCCCCGCGCGAGCAGCGCCCGCTCGAGGGGCGGCAACGTCGGCCACGCGTGGGCGAGCCAGCTCACGCCGGCCAGGAACGCGCGCGACCGGTCGGTGTCGGGGCAGGCGGTGCGGGCCAGCGCCCAGAACGCCGGCGAGTGGTCGAGGTGCGCGGTGTGGGCGAGCTCGTGGGCGACCACCGCCTCGAGCACCCAGGGCGGCATGTGGCGCAACGCGGCGTGCAGGCGGACGGTGCGGGTCGTCGCGCTGTACGAGCCCCAGCGCGACTCGCCGGCGGCCGAGAACTCGACGCGCTCGACGCGGGGCGGGGCCGGGAAGCGCCGCGCGACGCGCCGGGCGAGCGCCACGGCGTCGTGCTCGCCGTTGACCCGGCGGGCGTGGGCCCGGCGGAGCAGCCGGCGGGCCAGCTCGACGATGGTCTCATCGAGCCGCGCCGCCGCCATCGCCAGGGGCGCGCTCACCCGCAGCGTCTCCCCGGCCAGCCGCGCGTTGACGTTCTTCACCCGCTTGCGCTCGACAACGAGCGTGAGCGCCACGCCGTCCACGGTGATTTGCCTCTCGGGCTCGGCCGCCACGCCGGCATCCTACCCCGGTCGCGGGTGCGCTACCCTGCGCCGGCGAGGCCGAAGATGACAGGGACGAGCGAGCCCACCGTGTACCCGCCGCGGCCGCGGCGGATCTTCTGCAACCGCACGCTGAACCTGCGCGCCATCCGCGCCATCGGCTACGACATGGACTACACGCTGGTCCACTACCGGGTCGAGCCGTGGGAGCGCCGCGCCTTCGAGTACATGTGCGCCAAGCTGGGTGCCCAGGGATGGCCCGTCCACGACCTCGCATTCGATCCCGACCTCCTGACGCGCGGCCTGATCATCGACGCGGAGCTGGGCAACGTCCTCAAGGCCAACCGCTTCGGCTACGTGATCCGGGCCTCGCATGGCACCCGCCCGCTCGACTTCGAGCAGCTCCGCCGCGCCTACGGCCGCACCCTCGTCGACCTCGGCGAGCGGCGATACGTCTTTCTGAACACGCTCTTCTCGCTCTCCGAGGGGTGCGCCTACCTGCAGCTCGTCGACCGCCTCGACGCCGGCGTGCTGCCAGGGACGATGGGCTATGCCGACCTCTACGACCGGGTCCGCCGCTCGGCCGACGAGGCACACTTCGAGGGCGCGCTCAAGGCCGAGATCACCGCCGATCCGGAGCGCTACGTGGAGCGCGACGACGAGCTCGTCCTCGCCCTCACCGACCAGCGCGAGGCGGGCAAGAAGCTCATGCTGATCACCAACTCGGACTGGGGCTACACCGACCGGATGCTGACGTTCGCCCTCGACCCGGCGATGCCCAAAGGGGCGCGCTGGCGCGACCTCTTCGACCTCGTCATCGTCGACGCCCGCAAGCCCGACTTCTTCTCGCGCCGCATGCCGCTGTTCGAGGTGGCCACCGAGGACGGGCTGCTCCGCGCCTGCCCCGGCGGCATCAGGAAGAGCGGCATGTACGCCGGCGGCGACGCGCACCAGGTCGAGGAGTGGCTCGGCGTCTCCGGCGAGGAGATCCTCTACGTCGGCGACCACATCTACACCGACGTCACCGTGACCAAGGCCGCGCTGCGCTGGCGCACCGCACTCATCCTCCGCGAGCTCGAGGACGAGGTCGCCGCGGTGGGAACGTTCAAGCCGCAGCAGGCCGAGCTGTCGGCGCTGATGCGCGAGAAGGTCCAGCTCGAGTTCGACCTCTCGCAGGCCCGCCTGGCGCTGCAGCGCCGTCTCGGCGGCTACGGCCCGCGCGCCGCGGCGCCTGCCGAGGCGCTGCGCGAGCGCATCGCCGCGCTGCGCGCCCGGCTCATCGCCCTCGACGAGCGGATCGCCCCCGTCGCCCGCCACGCCGGCGACATGCTCAACCCGCGCTGGGGCCTGCTCATGCGCGCGGGAAACGACAAGAGCCACCTCGCCAGGCAGGTCGAGCGTTCCGCCGACATCTACACCTCGCGGGTGTCGAACTTCCTCGCCGAGACCCCGTTCGCCTACCTGCGCGCCCCGCGCGGCTCCCTCGCCCACGACGAGGACCAGTCGCTGGTCTAAGAGCAGGGACCCGGGGTCCGGGGTGCGGCCACCACCCACCCGAAGACAGAGGTCCAGGCTACACTTGGCGGGTGCCTGCCGATGCGTGGGATCCGGGGGTGTACGAGCGGTTCCGCAACGAGCGGTCGCGGCCGTTCTTCGACCTCCTCGCCATGGTCCGCCGCCAGAAGGAGATGCGCGTCGTCGACCTCGGTTGCGGCACCGGCGAGCTGACCCGGGAGCTCCACCGCCGCCTGCATGCCAAGGCGACGCTCGGCGTCGACGGCTCGCCCGCCATGCTCGCGCGCGCCGGGGCCAACCGGTTGCCCGGGCTGCAGTTCGTCCGCGCCGACATCGCCGGCTTCGCGGAGCCCGGCTGGGACCTCGTGTTCTCCAACGCGGCGCTGCACTGGGTGGCCGACCACGGCGCGCTCTTCGCCCGGCTCGCCAGCCTCCTCGCGCCCGGCGGGCAGCTCGCCGTCCAGGTCCCCGCCAACCACGCCCATCCCACCCACGTGGTGGCGGCCGAGCTGGCCACCGAGCCGACGTTCGCCGCCATGCTGGGCAGCTTCGTGCGCCGCTCACCGGTCCTCGAGGGAGAGGCCTACGCCGAGCTGCTGCACCGGCTCTCCTTCGCCCAGCAGCGGGTGCGGCAGGAGGTGTACCTGCACCCCCTCGCCGGGCCCGAGGAGGCCGTCGAGTGGGCGCGCGGGTCGATCCTCACGCCGTACCGGGAACGCCTCACGCCGGAGCTTTTCGAGGCGTTCGTCGTCCGCTACCGCGCCCGCCTGCTCCGCCGCCTCGGCGAGGCGCGCCCGTACCTGCTGACCTACCGCCGCCTGCTCCTGTGGGCGAGCCGCTGACGACCGCGCCGCGCCAGGTCACGGCGTGGTGAAGAGCTTGACGTCGCGGATGTCGCGGATCGAGGCGACCGGGTCGACGACGAGGCCGCCGGCGCGCGCGGGGTCGAGGTCGTAAAGCCGGTCGTCGCGCGTGCGGACTTGCTCGCCGTGGGGGTCGAAGACGTGGTTGCCGGCGCCGGCGAAGCGCTCGGCCGGGAACTCCGAGGCGGCCACGCAGCAGCCCAGCACCCACACGCCGTTCTCGATCGCCCGCGCCCGCAGCAGCGTCCGCCAGACGTGGTCGCGGCGCCAAGGCCACCAGGCGACGACCAGGAGGCCGTCGCAGCCGGCATCGCGGCGCAGCGCGCGGCTCTGCTCCGGGAAGCGCAGGTCGTTGCAGGTGACCAGCCCCCAGGTGAAGGAGTCGACCCGGACCGCGGCGTAGCGGTCGCCCTCGTCCCACAGGCGCGCCTCGTCGTTGGCGGCGAAGAGGTGGACCTTGTCGTAGCGCGCGACCTCGTCGCCGGCGCGCCAGACGGTCGCGCGGTTGCGCCGCTCCTCCGTGAACGTGCCGAAGACGTACGTGATGTTGGGGTGGACGGCGGAGATCGCCGAGAACGTCTGCCTCACCCGTTCGGCCTCGACGGTGCGGCTGTAGCCGTGGAGGAACGCCTCGGGGAAGACGACCAGGCGCGCCCCGGCCGCCACCGCCTGCTCGCTCTCCTCGGCGACCCGGCGCAGGTTCGACTCGACGTCGAGGCACACCCAGCGCGACAGGTAGACCCGCATGGATTCAGGCTAGCACGAGGCGCGCCGCGCGCGGGTGACGGCGGTCGCCCCGTCCGGCTGCCGGCGGCGCCGCGGTCGGCCGCGCGTGCCGCAAAACGCGGGGGAGGCGCCGCAGCGCCTCCCCCGGTGGATGCCCGAGATGTCGAAGGCTACAGGCCCGGACGGTACTGCCGGGTCATCGAGTCCATGCGGGTGGACTGGCCGGCGGTGAACTCGTACATGCAGTTGTCGTCGGTGTAGTCCATGAAGTTGTGGATCGGATCGACGCCGGGCCACTTGGTACCGGTGCAGGAGTTGCGGCCGGTCGGGCAGCCGTAGGCCGCAGAGCGCTCGGCCGCGGTGTCGGTCACGTAGTCGTTGTTCTTCGTGCATCCGCCCTGGAACGTGTGGTAGAGCCCGAGCCAGTGGCCGATCTCGTGGGTCGCGGTGTCGCCCTCGTCGTAGGGGACGGCCGCGCCGCCGGGGACCGACGAGTAGAGGATGACCACGCCGTCCATCGTCGGCTTGGCGGCGCGGTCCCAGGGGAACGTCGCCCAGCCGAGCAGGCCGCCGCCCGGGTTGGCGGTGTAGAAGTTGAGGTAGCGCGAGGAGTCCTTGGTCAGCGTGGTCTTGGCGTTCTTCTCGGCGGTGGTGCCGTAGCCCATGGCAAACCACGTCGCGTTGTCGGTGTAGTCGACCCCTGCCTGGACGAAGGTGTAGCCCCAGTCCCCGTACGACTGGTTGAGGACGTTGAGCTGCTGGTTGAGGGCGGTCTGCGAGAGCTTGCCGGTGTTGCCGCTGTGGATCACGTGGAACCACACCTCGATCGTGCGCGGGGCGCCCAGCTCAATGGCCTGGAACGGGTACAAGGCGCGGAACCGCTGCCACTCCTCCTCGATGAACTCCGCCTCCATCTCGTCGATGTGCCGGCTGCCGCAGCGGCGGCCGCTCTCGACGAACGCCGCCTGGCTCTCGTAGGAGTGCCCGTCGACGACGAACGGCGCCTCGACGTCGGGCAGCGGGTGCGGGGTCTCGGCTGACGGCCGCTCGGCGTACGCGGTGACCGCGAACGCCAGGGCCAACACCAACAACGCCACGGTGGTCTTCCTCATCTTCTGTCCTCCTCCCGTCGTGGACGGGGCTGAAAGTTGCCGCACGCTACCGACGGCCGATGACCATGTCAAGCAACCGAGCAACTCTCGAAGAATCGTCGCTAGATCGTGCAATCGTCGAACGTCATTCACCTCGATCCCAGATGAGATCGGTTTCATCTAGCGAGTCCTCGTGCGCTCCGATCACATGACGCCCCCGTCACCGCCTTGACGCCGCCGGGCGGCCGGGGCATCGTGAGCGCACACGGAGCGACTCCATGAGCCATGCGATCCGAATTCACGCCACCGGCGGCCCCGAGGTCCTGCGCTGGGAGGAGGTCGCGGTCGGACCGCCCGCTTCCGGCGAGGCGCGGGTCCGCCACGCCGCCATCGGCCTCAACTTCATCGACACCTACCATCGCTCCGGGCTCTACCCGATCCCGCTGCCGGCGGTGCTCGGCATGGAGGGCGCCGGGGTGGTCGAGGCGGTCGGCCCGGGCGTCACCGAGGTGGCGGTCGGCGACCGGGTCGCGTACGCCGGCGGTCCGGTCGGCGCCTACGCGCGCGAGCGGGTGATCCCGGCCCATCGCCTCGTCCCGCTGCCCGACACCATCGACGACGTCCAGGCCGCCGGCATGATGCTCAAGGGGTTGACGGCGCACTTCCTGGTCCGCCGGACCTACCGGGTGAAGCCGGGCGACACGGTGCTGGTGCACGCGGCGGCCGGCGGCGTCGGGCTGCTCCTCTGCCAGTGGGCGAAGCACCTCGGCGCCACCGTGATCGGCACCGTGTCGAGTGACGAGAAGGCGGCCCACGCCAGGTCCGCCGGCTGCGACCACCCGATCGTCACGTCCCGCGAGGACTTCGTCGTCGCCGTCCGGGACCTCACCGGCGGGCGCGGCGTCCCGGTGGTCTACGACTCGGTCGGGCGCGACACCTGGGACGGCTCGCTCGACTGCCTCGCGCCGCTCGGGCTCATGGTGTCGTACGGCAACGCCTCGGGCCCGGTGCCGCCGATCTCGCCGCTCGTCCTGTCGGCCAAGGGCTCGCTGTTCCTCACCCGCCCGACGCTGATGACCTACACCGCGGCCCGCGCCGACCTGCTCACCGCCGCCGCGGAGCTCTTCGAGGTGGCGGGATCCGGCGCCCTCCGGGTCGAGGTACGCCAGACCTACCCGCTCGCCGAGGCGGCCCGCGCGCATCGCGACCTCGAGGCCCGCCGCACCGTGGGCTCGTCGGTCCTGCTGCCGTAATCGCTCAGAGGATCGACTTGCCGAGCAGGCTGGCGGCGAGCTCGACCATCATCGCCGCGGTGCGGTTCTCCCGGTCGAGGATCGGGTTGACCTCGACGAGGTCGAGCGAGGTGACGATGCCGGCGTCGGCGAGCAGCTCCATGAGCAGGTGCGCCTCGCGGTAGGTCAGGCCGCCCTGCACCGGGGTGCCGACGCCGGGGGCGATCTCGGGGTCGAGGACGTCGGCGTCGAGCGACACGTGGACCCGCGAGAGGCGCTTGAGCCGGGCCACTGCGTCCTCCGCGAGGCGCGGGATGCCGAGCCGGTCGACTTCCTTCATCGTGTGGACGGTCACGCCGAGCCGGCGGAGCTGCTCGCGCTCGCCGGCGTCCACGCTGCGCACGCCGATGATCACGACGTCCTCGGGGCGGACCTTGGCGCCGGGCCAGCCGAGGTCGACGAGCCGCGGGTCGCCGCGGCCGCACAGCGCGGCCAGCGGCATGCCGTGGATGTTGCCGGACGGCGAGCTCTCCGGCGAGTTGAAGTCGGTGTGGGCGTCGATCCAGATCACGCCGATCCGCTCCCCGCGCGACACCCCGGGAACCGAGCCCATGGCGACCGAGTGGTCGCCGCCGAGGACGATCGGGAAGACGTCGGCGGGCAGCCGCTGCAACGTCGCGATCGTCTCGGCGCAGGCGCTGCGAATGGCCTCGAGGAAGACCATGCCGCCGGCGGCCGCAAGGTCGCCGCCGTGGAGGCTCTCCGCCACCGGCACCGGCACGTTGCCGAGGTCCTGGACCTCGACGCCGAACTCCGCGAACGCCTGCTCGAACGCCGTGCAGCGGAGCGCCGACGGCCCCATGTCGACGCCGCGCCGGCCCTGCCCGAGGTCCATCGGGACGCCCAACACCGCGACCTTCTTGCTCATGCGCCGATGGTAGCAGCGGCCAGAACGACCCGGCGTCCGGAGGTCGCCCGGCGCCGGCCCAGGGTGCGCCCCCTGTCCCCTGTCCTCTACGGCACGCTCACGATCACCGAGACCGCACCGCGGAAGTCGCCCACGCGGTAGCCGACCGCCTTGTCAGAAGGGTACGTCTCGGCCAGGAGCCGCTTCACTTCCGGGTCGATGGCGGCGGGGTCGCCGTGGCACGACAGGCACATCGCGCCGACCGAGATCGGGCGGACGAAGCGCAGCATCCGGCGGCCGTCCTTCTCCACCCAGGCCGACACCTCGTCCGAGGTGCGGCCCTCGCGGTGCGCCGCCTCCAGCCGGGCCAGCGCGGCGACCTCGAAGGCGTCGGGCTCGTCGGCCGGGTTGCGCCACTTCGCGCTCACCCGCCGCACTGTGACGCCGTCCTTGGAGTGGGCGCGGGCGATCTCCGGGGCGACCTCGGCGCACACCCGCACGGCCTGCCGCGGGCCGCCCTCCTTCATCTCCTTCATCAGGCGGCCCATCAGCTCGGTGCTGAGGGCCTTGGCCGCCGCCTTCGCGCGGTCGAGCTCGGGCGACGGCACCGCCATCTGGTCGACCTGCGCCAGGAGCGGACCGGCGGACAGGATCAGGATCGACAGGAGCATTCGGACCTCCCTTGTCGCGTCACACCGACTGCTGCTTGCCCAGCACCACCTGCTCGAAGAAGTCGATCCCCTCGGCGGTCAGGCGCGCGTCGGTGACGGCCCCGTTCCCGCCGCGCCCGAGCCGCAACGCGCCGAGCTCCTCGAGGTAGACGAGGTCGGGCAGGAGCGGACGCCCGCCGAGCCGCCCCGCGGTCGCGGACTCCAGCCCGGCGAGGGCGAGCGGCTCGAAGGCGTGCTCGCGCCAGTTGGCGTAGAGCGTCTCGACCACCGCCCGGCGCGGGCCGGCGTCGAAGGCGGGCCGCGGGGTCGCGCGGAACAGCGGGCCGGGCAGGCGGAACAAGGCCCGGCCGGCCGTCGGGTTGATCAGCATGGCGAACGCCAGCCACAGCGAGATCGCCCCGAGGCCGATGGTGAGCAGCGCCATCGGCACGTCGAACAGGCGCGAGCCGGTCAGCGCCTTGGCGATGCGGCCGACGTAGAGCAGGTCGATGTCGAGCAGGAAGAGAAAGAGCAGCCCCGAGTAGAAGCCGAACCCGTAGGTGAACACCACGAAGATGATCAGGAAGCACACTTCAGCGGCGAGGACGATGCCGGCGTCGGGCACGAACCCCCGGGCCAGCGAGTCGAGCACCCACCAGTTGAGCACCCAGTTGAAGGCGAACGCGGTAAATAGGGTGCCGCCGTAGAGGTTGCGGTTGGCAAAGTTGAGCAGCCCCGCCACCGCCTGCCCGCCGGCGCCGAACAGGAGGCAGTACATCGCGGCCGTCTTGAGCCCGGCCGGCGTCAGCGAGGCGCCGAACGCGATGGGCACGAGGGCGGCGCAGCCGATGGCGAGGCAGAGCAGGCCGACCGGGGTCGCCTCGGCGAAGCGCTCGTGGGGAGGGTTGGCGGCGAGGTCGATCTTGCGGATCATGCAGGCTCCCGGGCCGCCGGGTCGGCGACCATGACGACATCTTAGCGTGCGACAATGCGTTTCCATGCTGCGCGCGCTCCTGCTCGATCTCGACGGCACCCTCCTCGACAACCCGATGGACCGCTTCATCCCGGCGTACTTCCAGGCACTCACCCGCTGGGTCGCCGATCGGGTGCCGCCCGACGCCCTGATCCGCGAGCTGCTGCGCGCGACCCGGGCCATGGAGCTCGGCGACGGCAGCGGTCCGACCAACGAGGAGACGTTCGCGGCACATTTCTACCCCGCGCTCGGTGTCGACCGCGCGGAGCTGGAACCGGAGTTCCGGCGCTTCTACGCCGAGGCCTTCCCGTCGCTGCAGGTGTTCACCCGGGCGCGTCCCGAGGCCAGGCTGCTGGTCGGAGCCGCCTTCGCGCAGGGCCTCGACGTCGTCATCGCCACCAACCCGGTCTTCCCCCGCGCGGCGATCGAGGAGCGCCTGGCCTGGGCCGGGGTCGGCGTCGACTCGTTCGCCTATGCGCTGGTCACCTGCTACGAGGAGATGCACGCGACGAAGAGCGACCCCGCGTACTACCACGAGATCCTCGCCCGCATCGGGACTCCCGCGCCGGACTGCCTGATGGTCGGCGACGACTGGCAGTGGGACATGGTGACGGCCGCGACGTGCGGGATCCCGGGCTTCTGGGTCAGCGACGCGGAGGCTCCCCCGACCACCCTTTCCATCCCGCTCGCGGGCCGGGGCTCGCTCGCCGACGTCCTCCGGCGCCTGGCGGCCGGCACCCTCGCGACCGTGCCCGGCGCCTGATCCGGGCCGCGCGGCGGCCTGTGGGCCGGCCCCGGCCGCCCTCCGCGATCACACGCAGAATCGTAAGCTGTTCAGTTGCCGCGACGTGAGGTATCGTGGCGGCCTGGAGCGCGGCGCGCTCCGACTGGAGTGATCAATGGTCCGCAAGATGCTCATCAACGCCCAACGCCCGCAGGAGCTGCGGCTCGCCATCGTCGCGGGAGGGGTGCTCGACGCCTACCAGGTCGCGGTGGCCGAGGCCGGCCTGTCCCGCCACAACATCTACCGCGGCCTCGTCGCCAGCGTGCAGCCCTCCCTCGACGCCGCCTTCATCGACTTCGGGGCCACCAAGGACGGCTTCCTCTCCAGTGACGATGTCGTCAAGGAGGCGCGTCACCGGCAACCCGCCGAGGGCAAGCGCCCGCGCATCGACCAGCTCCTCGAGCGCGGCCGCTCGCTGGTCGTCCAGGTAACGAAGGACGCCGCCGGCGGCAAGGGCGCCGCCGTGACCACCAACATCTCCCTGGCCGGGCGCTACCTCGTGCTCATGCCGTACGACGACGTCCGCGGCATCTCGCGCAAGGTCGAGGACGAGGAGACGCGCGCCAAGCTGAAGGAGCTCGCGGGCAAGCTCGACGTCCCGCCCGGCTGCGGGTTCATCCTCCGGACCGCCGCCCTCGGGCAGACCAAGACGACCCTCAACCGCGACCTGTCCGCGCTGCTGCGGGTGTGGCGGAAGATCCTCGCCGAGGCCGCGAAGGGCAAGGGGGCGAAGCTCCTCTACTCCGACCAGGACCTCATCGTCCAGGCGGTGCGTGACGCCCTCGACGCCTCGATCGACGAGGTGCTGGTCGACGACGACGCCGCCTTCGACAAGGCACAGGCGGCCATGCAGGCGTTCATGCCGCGGGCCAAAACGCGCCTCGTCCGTTACCGCGAGCGTGTCCCGCTGTTCTCCCGCTTCGGCCTCGAGACGCAGATCGAGAGCATCTACTCGCGCACCGTCACGCTGCCGTCCGGCGGGAGCATCGTCATCGACCGCACCGAGGCGCTCACCGCCATCGACGTGAACTCCGGCCGGGCGACCCGGTCCAGCCACCACGAGGACACCTACCTCAAGGTCAACCTCGAGGCCGCCCGCGAGGTCGCCCGCCAGCTCCGCCTGCGCGACATCGGCGGGCTCATCGTCGTCGACTTCATCGACATGCGGGCGAGCAAGAACGAGAAGGAGGTCGAGAAGGCGCTGCGCGAGACGCTCAAGGTCGACAAGGCCCGGGTCGACGTCGGGCGCATCAGCCACAACGGCCTCCTCGAGATCAACCGCCAGCGGCTCGGCACCCCGCTCGCCTCGCGCACCCATCGCCCCTGCCCGACCTGCGGCGGCAGCGGCGCGATCCCGAGCCCCGAGACGGTCAGCCTCTCGCTCCTGCGCCGCATCGAGGAGCGCGCCGCGGCCGGCAACATCGGCGGCGCGCGGGTCGCGCTCCACCCCGAGCTCGCCGACGCCCTGCAGAACGGCTACCGTCAGGAGCTCGCCGCCCTCGAGCGCGAGTTCGACCTCAGGATCGAGATCATCGCCTCCACCAGCCTGCACCGCTCGCAGGAGCAGCTCTCCTGGCTCGACCGCCCCGCCGGCGAGGCGAAGCGGAAGGCCGCCAGCGCGCCCGCCGTCGTCGGGGTGTCCGAGCTGACGGTCGCACCCGACCGCGAGGAGAAGCCTGCGCGCCGCCGCAGGAAGGGCCGAGGCGACAAGGCCGTCGAGGTACCGATCGACGAGGAGCCTGCCGAGGATGCCGGCGAGGCCGCCGCCGAGGCCGCCGCCGAGACCCCGGCCGAAGAGGGCAAGGAGGGACGCCGGCGCCGCCGCCGTGGCGGGCGCCGCCGCAAGAAGGCGGGCGCCGCGTCAGGCGGTGCGGGTGAGGGCGCCGCCGAGCCGGCCGAAGAGGTCGGCGAGCAGCCCGGTGCAGACGTCGCCCCCGAGCCCGAGTCGGAGGACGAAGCCGAGGGCGCAGCGGAGACGACCGAGGGCGCGGCCGACTCGGGTGGAGCGGCCGCGAAGCGCCGTCGCCGCCGGCGCGGCGGACGCCGCCGCCGGAGCAAGAGCGGGTCGGCGGCGAACGGTGCCGCGGACGCCGCGGACGCCGCCGAGCCGGCGGACGCCGAGCCCTTCGGCAGCCTCGACGGGATCGGTCGCGGCCTGCCGACCCTCGCCGAGCCCGACGACGACGAGCCCTGGCCTTTGCTTCGCTAGCCCGGAGCCGGCACGCCGCATCGCTCGAGCAGCCTGACCAGCTCCCCGCGACCGGGCAGCGGACGGCCGCCGATCGCCCGCACCGGGACGACCCCGGCCAGCGATGACGTCATCCACACCTCGTCCGCCGTCATGACCTCCTCGAGGCCGAGCTCGCACTCCTCCGCGACGACGCCGCGCCCGGCCAGGGCGCCGAGGCACCACGACCGCACCACCCCCGGGAGGCACCGGGCCGGCGCCGGCGGCGTCGCGACCCGGCCGCCGCGGCCGACGAACACGTTCGCGTGGTCGCCCTCGCGCACCACTCCGTCGACGTCGAGGAGCAGCGCGGCGTCGGCGCCCGCATGCCGCGCCTCGGCGAGCGCCCGGCGGTAGAGCAGGTGGCTCGTCGTCTTGACGCCGGCGTGCGGCCCGGCGGCGAGGGTCACCGGCAGCAGGGCGATGCCGTCGCGCCTCGCCCGGCGCGGCGGCCGGTACGCCTCGGCCCACGCCAGGACGCGAATTCTGTCCCCCACGCGGAGCGCGACGACGCGGACCGCGGCGGGGCCCGTGAGCTTCTCGCGGGCGAGCAGCCGGCCCAGCGCCGCCTCGTCCGGCAGGCGCACCGGCGGCCACCCCAGGGCGCCCGCCGACGCCGCGAGCCGCTCGGCGTGCTCCGGCCACAGGAGCGGGCCGCCGCGGTCCGCGCCGACGGTCTCGAACACCCCCTCGCCCCAGCGGACGGCCTCCGACCACACTGGCACGACCGCCTGCCCGGCTCCGACGACGCGTCTTCCCGACAGCACCCAGCGTGGGCTCGGCATTCACTCCTCCAGTGCCGCGAACCAGCTCGCCACCTTGGCGCGGCTCTCCCGCTCCTCGGCGCCGGCCTCGGAGTCGTGGACGATGCCACAGCCGGCGTGGAAGCGCAGCTCGCCGGCAACGACCGTGCCGGTGCGGATCGGCAGGGCGAGCGTGCCGTCGCCGCCGGCCCGGATGACGCCGAGCGCGCCGCAGTAGACCGAGCGCGGGACCGGCTCGAGCGCGGCGATGGCGGCGCACGCCGCGAGCTTCGGCGCCCCGGTGACGCTGCCGCCGGGGACCAGGGCGCGGAGGATCGCCTCCCAGGAGAGCCCGGGCTCGAGCTCCCCGACCACGACCGCCTCCCGGTGCACGACGTCGGCGGTGGCGAGCGGCCGGCCGGCCGAGCGGACCCGCACCGAGCCGGGCCGGCAGACCCGGTTGAGGTCGTTACGTTCGAGGTCGACGATCATCGCCAGCTCGGCCGCGTCCTTGCGGCTGGCGGCGAGCTCGGCCGCTGCCCGCGCATCGTCGCCCGCGGTCGCGCCACGCGGCCGCGTGCCCTTGATCGGCCGGGTCTCGAGCCGCCCACCGCGGCGCCGCACGAGCAGCTCCGGCGACAGGCAGAGCACGGCCCACCCCTGCGCGCGGTCCTCGAGGTAGGTCGCGAAGGCCGGTGGATGCGGACGGCGCAGCCGCTCGAACAACGCGAGCGGGTCGCCAGCGCACGGCGTCCGCCAGCGCCGCGTCAGGTTGACCTGGTAGACGTCCCCCGCCCCGATGCTCGCCCGGATGGCCTCGACGCCCGCCCGGAACGCCTCGTCGGTGAGGCTGACGCTCGGCTCGTCGACCGCGCGGAACGGCCGCTCGGGCGAGGCGACCCGCCCGCCGAGGCGGGCCGGCAGCACCGCCCACCAGGCGTCGGGCAGCGCCCGCTCACCCGCCGGGACACGCAGGAGCGGGTCGAGCACCGCGGCGAACTCGTAGCCGAGGAACCCGACCGCCCGAGCGCGGGGACCGGCGTCGTCGAGCGCAGCGTCGAGACCGGCGAGCATGTCGGCCGCACGCTCGCTGTGCCCGTCGCGCTCGACCACGATGTCGCCGCCTCGCTGCCAGATCACCGACTCGGGCTCGACCTCGCGGGCGAGCCCGTCGCCCCCGAGCGAAGGTGGCAGCGCGAGTCGGAGCCGTGCGGTCACCGCGCCATTGTGCCCCGTTCCGCAGCTCCGGGCACGGGCATGCCCCCACGATCGGACCGCGTTCGGCGAAACCCCGACGAGGATGGAGACTCGGGACCCGAGACTCGGGACCCGGGACTCCTAGCCCCTCAGCGCCTCGACCGGCGTCAGCCGCGACGCCGACAACGCCGGGAACACGCCGGCGAACAGGCCGACCGCCACGGCGAAGCCGATGCCGAGCACGAGGCCGAGGGGCGAGAGCGGCAACCCGGCCTCGAACTGGCCCGACACCGCCCGCGTCAAGCCCCAGGCGGCCAGGCAGCCGATGCCGGCGCCGATCGCAGACAGGGTGGTCGATTCGACGAGGAACTGCATGAGGATCGCCCGGTCGGTCGCGCCGATCGACTTGCGCAGCCCGATCTCGTAGAGCCGCTCGGCGAGCGAGATCTTCAGCACCGAGTAGATCCCCACCCCGCCGACGAGGAGCGAGATGCCGGCGATCGAGGCGAGCACGATCGTCCAGTTGCGCAGCATCTCGGCGACCTCTTTCTCGGCCCGCAGCATCTCGTCGGCGATGTTCTCGACCTCGAAGTCGCCGATCCCGTGGTGGGCGCGCCGGACCAGGCGGACGAGCTCGGCCTTGACCAGCTCGAGGTTGTCCTTGTCGGCAGTCTTCACCGACAGGATCGCGATCCGCTCGCCGCCCTGGACGTACGCCCGGAACGCCGTGAGCGGTACGAGCACCCCTTCCATCTCGCGGCGGGTCCAGCCCGAGTTGGCCATCCGGTTGCCGATGCGCGCCTCGACGCCGATGATCCGGAACGAGGCGTCGCCGATCCGGACCTGCTTGCCGAGCGGGCTCTCGGTCCCGAACAGCGTCTCGGCGAGGTCGATCCCGAGCACCGCCACCTTGCGGGCCTCGACCTCGTCGCCGTCGTCGAACCAGCGGCCGGCGGTCACCTCGCGGTCGTGGACATCGGCGTACGACGGGCTCACGCCGTAGACTCGCGCGCGACGGCTCACGCCCTGCGCCGAGACGACCTGCTCGGACAGGCGCACCGCGGCGACCGCCTCGAGCGAGGTCGCGCCGCCCCGCACGACCGAAAGGTCGCGCGCCGTCAACCCCCTGGACATCGACTGCTTCTTCCGCTCGGTGAGGTCCTCCGGGAGCTGGCCCGAGACGAACATCACGCCGTCGAACCCCATGCCGCGGATCCCCTCCCACACCATGACCTTGATTCCCTCGATCATGGTCACCATGACGACGACGGCGAGGGTGCCGAGGATGACGCCGATCAGGGTGAGCGACGAGCGCAGCTTGTGCGACCACACCTCGGCGAACGTGGTCCGGACCGCCTCGGTGAACGCGAAGGAGGCCAGCGCGCGCATCACTCGTACCTCAGCGCCACGACGGGGTCGAGACGCGCCGCTTTGATCGCCGGGAAGAAGCCGAACACCAGGCCGACGGTGCCCGCCGACAGCATGGCGGCGACGATCATGGTCGGGGTCAGCACCGCCATCTGGTCGAGGAGGTACGCAATGGCGTGGACGAACCCGACACCGAGCACGAGGCCGATCGCCCCGCCGAGGCCGGTCACGATCGCGCTCTCGACGAGGAACTGCACCCCGATGTGCCACCCCTTGGCGCCGAGTGCCTTGCGCACGCCGACCTCGCGCATCCGCTCGGTGAAGCTCGCCATCAGGATGTTGGCCACCACGATGCCGCCGACGATCAGCGAGATGAGGCCGCAGGCGAGGAAGGTGAAGTCGTAGACCTTGCCCTGCTGCTCCATCTGCTCCATGCGGTCCTTGCGGTCGAAGATCCGGTAGTCCTCGACGCCGTGGCGGGCGAGCAGGAGCCGCTTGAGCGCCGGCGCCGCCTCCTGGTGGGCCTCGACGCTGGCGAGGCGGAAGCCGATCTCGTCGACGCGGCGCGAGCCCGCCCCGACCTCCCGCGCTTGCATGGCGGTGATCGGAACCATGATGACTTCGTTCATCCAGCCGAGGGCGTTGTAGGTGTCGGCCTTGCTCCAGTAGAACTCCCGGTAGCGCAGCAAGCCGGCGACCCGGAACGAGTTGTCGCCCAGGCGGATCGTCTTGCCGATCGGGTCCTCGGTGCCGAAGAACTCCCGCGCCCGGTCGTCGCCGAGCACACACACCGAGGCCGAGGTGGTGACGTCCTCGTCGGTGATGAAGCGCCCGCGGCCGACCTGCAGCTCGTGGAGCTCGGCGTAGCCCGGCGCGACCCCGGAGACGGTGTAGGTCTTGGCGAGGCGGGGCGTCTGCACCAGCTCGCGGCGCCGCACCGACGGCTCGACCAGCTCGAACCCCGCGATGCGGGCGCGGATCGCCTCGACGTCGTCGACGGTCAAGCCCCGGCTCGCCTGCTGCCGCGCGGTGCCGCGCACCACCGTGGCCGGCTGCGGGTAGACGATCATCTTGAGCACGCCGCCGGTCTCCGACCAGTACTTCATGCTCTGGGCGCGCTCGCCGGCCATCAGGCCCATGGTGCCGACCACCGAGGCCACGCCGAGCACCACGCCGAGGGTTTGCAGGGCGGTGCGGCCGGCATGGGCACGGACGTCGGCGAACCCGTCGGAGACGACCTCGAGGAGGTTCATGCCGCCCTCACGCCGCCCGCGCCTGGTCGGTCGCGACCTTGCCGTCGACGATCCGCACGACGCGCCTGGCGTGGGCGGCGACGTTGGGGTCGTGGGTGACCAGGATGACGGTCTGACCGATGCCGTTCAGCGCGTCGAAGATGTCCATCACCTCGTTGCCGGTGGACTGGTCGAGGTTGCCAGTCGGCTCGTCGGCGAGGAGCAGCGCCGGCTCGGTGACGAGCGCCCGGGCGATCGCCGCCCGCTGGCGCTGGCCGCCGGAGAGTTGGCTCGGCCGGTGCTTCGCGCGGTCCGCCAGCGACACTTGGTCGAGCATCTGCATCGCCCGCCGGTTGCGCTCCACCGACGCCACACCGCCGTACAGCAGCGGCAGCTCGACGTTGCGCAGCAGGCTCGCCCGGGGCAGCAGGTTGAAGCTCTGGAAGACGAAGCCGATGAACCGGTTGCGCAGCTCAGCCAGCTTGCCGGAGGAGTACGTCGAGACCTCGGTGCCGTCGAGCTTGTAGCTGCCCTTGGTCGGCGAGTCGAGGCAGCCGATGATGTGCATCAGCGTCGACTTGCCCGAGCCCGACGGCCCCATGATCGCCAGGTAGTCGCCGCGCTCGACCACGAGGTCGATGCCGCGCAGCGCGTCCACCGCGACCTCACCCGTGTCGTACGTCTTCCACAGGTCGGCGAGCTCGATGAGCGGCGTGCTCACCGCCCGTTCTCCTTCTTCTTCGGCCGGGTCGGATCCTCGAGTGCGACCTCCTCGCCCTCGGCGAGCCCGTTCAGGATCTGCATGTGAGAGAGTGAGGCGAGCATCGTCTCGACCTTGCGCTCCTCGAAACGCTGCTTCCAGGCCTCGCGCGGGTCGGGGGTGGCCTTGGGCTCGGCCTTCTTGGCCTCGTCGGCCTTCTTGCCGGTGTCTGCAGCCGCAGCCTTCTCCGGCTCCTTCGCCTTGCCGTTCTTGACCGGTGCCGGCTTCTTGACGTAGACCACCTCGCCGTCGTCGCGCCGGAACACCGACTCGACCGGGACGGCCAGGACGTGCTCAGCCCGCTCGCCCTTGATCGAGACGTTGGCGGTCATGCCGGTGCGCAGCTCCTTGCCCTGGGTGTCGAGCGTCACCTCGACGTCGAACACCTTGACCTGGTCCTGCAGCCGGGCGGCCGGCGAGATGCGCGACACCTTGCCGGAGAAGCGCACCTTCGGATAGGCGTCGAGGGTGATGGTGACCGGCGAGTCGAGGCGCACCTTGCCGATGTCGACCTCCGCGACGCCCGCCTTGACGATCATCTTCGACAGGTCGGCGACCGTGGCGATGACCGTGCCGGCGTTGAACGACCCGGCGCCGGTGACCGCTTCGCCGTACTCGACGGCGCGCTTGATGACGACCCCGGACATCGGCGAGACGATGTGGAGCACCTGCTGCGGGTTGGTCGACAGCGGCACGCCCGAGGACTCGACGATGCCGGCCTTCTCGCGGGCCGCGTCGAGCGACTCCTGCGCGCCTTTGAAACGGGTCTCGGCGACGCGCAGGATCTCCTGCGACACCAGCCCGCTCTTGTACAGCTCGAGCTTGGCGTGGTAGTCCTTCTCGGCGTCGCCGAAGTCGATCGCCTGCGCATTGACGTTGCGGCGCACCGCCGACAGCGTCTGCGCCTGGTTGACGTCGGGCTCGATGGCGGCGAGGAGCTGGCCCTTGGTCACGGTGTCGCCCTCGCGCATCGGCAGGTCGACGACCTTGCCCGACAGCGCCGACTTCACGTCGACCTTCACCTCGGGCTCGACGGTGCCGATCTCGGTCACCTCGACCTGGACGTCCGCGAACGCCACCTTGGCAATCGGCGTGTCGAGCTTCTCCTCCGCCGGTCCGCGCGAGCGCGACGCCCAAGCTCCTACCGCCGCCCCCACCAGGACCCCGACGACTCCGCCGATCACCCACTTCTTCTTCCGTGTCATGTTGCCGCCTCCACCGCAGTCACGAGTCATACGGACGCCGGGCCGTCCGGGTTCACCCGTGACACTCCCTTGACTTGGCCGGCGTCCGGTAGGAATGTACTTAAATGTGATGTTCTGCACACGGGAGGCAGGAATGTCCAGGCGGCTCCTCGTCACGTCCGTGGCGCTGTCGTTCACCGCGCTCGTCGCGGCCCAGACCACCCCCAAGGTCAGCGACGACGCCCTGGGGACAATCCCCTACGACAAGTTCGAGCGGCCGGCGGCATGCGCCACCTGCCACACCGACATTGCCCGCCAACACGAGCAGGCGATGATGTCACAGGCCTATACCCACCACTGGGACGAGATCGAGTACTTCGAGCTCGCCGTGCCGCACGCCGGCAAGGAACCCAAGGTGGCCGGCGTGAAGGCCGGCTGCAACGGCTGTCACGCGCCGCTCGCCTTCCTGGCCGGTGACGTCCCGCCGAAGAAGCCGGCCGAAGGCAGCCGGGCCAACGAGTCGGTGTCCTGCGACCTCTGCCACAGCATCACCGGCTTCTCGGGCGACCTGCCGTACAACTTCAACTGGATCTCGTCGCCCGGCAAGGTCAAGCAGGGTCCGCGCCCGGGCGTCGTCAGCCCGCACCACGAGACGCGCGAGAACCCCTTCCTGCGCTCCGCCGAGTTCTGCGGGACCTGCCACAACGAGAAGGACCCCTGGGGTCTGTTCGTCAAGTCGACGCACCTGGAGTGGAAGGAGGGGCCGCACGGCAAGGGCGGGATCGTCTGCCAGCAGTGCCACATGCCGCCGGCCCCCGGGCGCTCGGCGCGCATGGGGTCCGACCTCCCCGACATGCGCCAGCACCTCTTCCACGGCGCCCACGACCCCGGCAAGCTCGCCGGCGTCGCCGAGGTCCGCATCCACCCGGAGACCCGCGAGGCGGAGCCGGGCGACACCATGAAGCTCACCGCCGTCGTGGTCAACGCCAAGGCCGGCCACAAGATCCCGTCGGGGTCGGCGGAGGAGCGGGTGCTGTGGATGCACGTCGAGGCCACCGACGCCAAGGGTGCCACCTACCACCTGCCGGTCGACCGCAAGGGCTTCAAGGACGAGGACTTCACCGTCGCCTCCGCGACCGCGATGGCGTACCAGGACATCGGCGACATCAAGGGATTCGCGAACTTCCCCGGCCTCAAGCGCGACGGGACCTACGCGGCGATGGCCCCCGGCGACCGCATCTTCCGCCTGCCCTACCTGGATCCGCAGGGACGCATGACCATCGCCCAGTGGAACACCGCCGCGTTCGCCACCGACTACCGCCTGGCGCCGCTGTCGGCGGTGTCCGAGACGCTCACCTGGAAGCTCCCGGACGCCCTGCCGGCGGGAGACGTGACGGTGACGGCGAAGATCTACTACTCCCGGCTCGTGTCGTCGGTCGGCGAGTACCTCGCGGTCCCCGCCGAGGAGTGGGCGCCCGTCGAGATCAACACGCACCAGACCACGTTCACCGTGCTTCCGTGAGGGGGGATCGAATGAACCAGAACCGTTTGCTCGTCACCGTCGTCATCGTTGCCATCGCCCTGCTCGCCGTGCTGTCGGCGCGCGACGCCGGTGCGATCCCGGCGTTCGCCCGCAAGTACCAGCTCTCCTGCTCCACCTGCCACGCCCCCTTCCCGCGCCTCAAGCCGTACGGCGAGGAGTTCGCCGCCCGCGGCTTCCGCATGGAGGACGCGTCCAAGGAGCCGTCCCGCGCCACCTTCGACGTCGGCGACCCGCTCCTCACGCTGTCCCGCGACCTGCCCCTGGCCGTCCGTTTCGAC